>PBAL01000001.1 GCA_002715965.1 Verrucomicrobiales bacterium
CACAGGCGCCGGCGCGGATGTATATGGTGGCAGGTCAGGGATCCAGCAGTCGTCGCGCTCCAGCACATCGTCGGCAACCAGGCGGAGCTGGGCGAGGTAATGCGCTGCGTCTGGCGGGCGGAACTTGCAGTCGAAGTCCGGGCCACGGACATAGGTGCGTGCGCTCTTGTCGTAGACCATGTTGTCCGGCGCCAGCGCGATGTAGCGATTCAGGTCCGAGGATGCCTGGTTCACCGAAACGCCGAACTGCTGCATCACGTCGATGCGGTTGACGTGCCCCTCCCAGAACAGGCGGAATTCGATGAACTCGAGCCGCTGCTCGATCCCCCAGCGAAGTTCAGCCTTGTCCCTGTCCACATTGCGATCCCGTCCAGCCCCGCGCGCACGCGAACTGTGCGCGCCCGATTTCTGGGCTGCTTACACGCTATCGAAGCGGAAAGGTGCCAGCAATCAAAATTGTACTCGCCAAGAACGGAGAGAGTTCGGTATTCGTTACACTCCCTCCGCCACCTCTATGTCCAGCACTGTGCATCACCATCTGATCCTCCCCCACTGAATTGGTCCACCGTGTATTTTAGTTTTCGGAGGATCAAAGATGGGAACGAAGCGACACAAACCGGAGGAGATTGTCTCGAAGCTGCGGCAGGTTGATGTGCTTGTCGGGCAAGGCCAGCCACGGAATGATGCGATCCGGCAGGTTCAGATTGCGGAACAGACGTACTATCGCTGGCGAACGCTAATGTGGCCTAGGTGTTGCCATGGTGGTCAATGAGTTTGCGCGCTCATTGCCGCTGATCCACTGCTGTGACTAAGCTGTTTCCAGCTCTCTGGAGGCGGCAGAGATGAAGTACTGGTGGGTCAATCAAAACCAGACCGGAAAGCATGAAATCGCGGGCCGATACATGTGGTCCCCGAAGCGAAACAAGAATGGTGCTTTCAATCAGTTTTACGAGAACATGAAACTCGTGACGGCGGGTGACATGGTGTTCTCCTACATCGACACTCGCATCCCTTACATTGGCGTTGTTCAACACCATGCGGTGCCTGCAGCCAAGCCAGAAGCGTTCGGCTCAGCGGGTGAATATTGGTCTAATGATGGTTGGTTCGTTGCGGTCGTTTGGCATTCGCTCGATGAGATAATACGCCCTAAAGATCACATCCAACTCATTCGACCCACTCTACCCATGAAGTACTCGCCTATTCAGCATAAAACCGGAAACGGCCTGCAATCTGTTTATCTTGCTGAAGTCCCCGACGAAATGGCGGCAACCCTTTTGGAATTGATGAAAGAACCAATTATCCCTGGCGCTGGGTCGTTTTCTGTCAAGGATGAGGCGCCGATCGAACAGATTGAAGATGCTGTTCAGAAATCCGTTGAAGACGACAAAAGCCTCAGTGACACTGAGAAGCTGGCGTTAGTAGCTGCTCGCAAAGGACAGGGTAAATTCCGTGAGAACGTCTCAAAACTCGAACCCCACTGTCGGGTCACCGGCGTAACCGATCACCGATTACTGCGCGCCAGCCACATCAAACCTTGGCGCGCATGCGAGACTGCCCATGAGCGCCTTGATGGAAACAACGGGTTGTTGTTGGCCGCGAATATCGACCACTTATTTGATAAAGGGTTCATCAGTTTCTCAGATGAAGGTGCAATTTTGATCTCAAGAAGGATCGATGACAGCCAAATGCTACTATTGGGGATCGATAGCGGCGCATCAAACTTGGTCGGGCAATTTCGTCCAGCGCAACAGAAGTACTTAGACTATCACCGCGAGAACGTGTTTAGGCACTAGGTCGCATCGGCAACGACACGGCCCACGACCAAATCGCAGAAGCCCAGCGGCTGGCCGCTGAGTGGTGGGAGGACTACCAGAGCCGGCAGTGAGCGTGGTCCGGTGGTGACTGAGGTCGGTGGTCATTGCCGCGCCAATCATGCCCGGCGAACGCTACACACGTGCGGCAGAGATGACGCGCGAGAACCAGCCTTTCGGCGATCCCGAACAGGCGCAGCGTGCGATCAACGTTCCGGTGATCCTGAACGTCTTCTGGGCAAATTCTCAACTCCACTGTCCAGGGGCCTTGCCCGGTCCAAACCCAAGCTCATAGTATCTGCTCGCCCGGCTCGAGTTTGACCGCCATGCCGTGCCAAGCGCTGCCGCCAACCACCATCAGGAGCCAGGTTACATGGATCACTCTGCCGTTCGTGTGCAGGAACTCAATCCTGCCAAGCTTGCAATGCTGTTTCTCAAACAGTTCGGCATGAGCAAGGTTGCCAAGGGCGAAACCGTGATGCTGGTCAGTGACCTGCAGACCCGGCGCGAGTTCATCGCTGCAGCGTTTGCTGCCTGTGACGAGTTGGGTGCCGATGCCTATGAGATGTGCGTCAACTCCGTACCTTCGTGGACCAAGGTGGGCGTGCCCACAATCGGCCAGTGCAAGGGAACGCTGGAGGCCGCAAAAGCTGCCGACCTGATTGTGGTCTTTCATGTTCCGCTCTTTACACGTTGGCTCAAGGACGTGATGGACGAGGGTGTGCGGGTGCTCATGATCATCGATGCGCCCGATGACCTTGAACAGCTCATGTCACCTCCAGGACTGAAGGAAGCCGTGCTTTATGGTGACGGCCTCTACAAGAAAACCCGTGAGGTTCGTGTTACCAGCGAGGCCGGAACCGACCTTACCTATTCCTGCGGCGAATATCCCGTGATGAGCCAATGGGGCATTGCCGATGAGCCCGGTCATTTCGATCATTGGGGTGGCGGTCATATCCATACCTTCCCCAACGAAGGTTCGGCCAATGGTACTGTAGTGTTCCAGCCCGGTGATATCGTGATTCTGCCCTATTGCCGTTATGTCCAGGACCCCGTGCGGCTTGAAATCAAGGACGGTTTCATTGTCAGTGTTGAGGGCGGCCTTGATGCTAAACTCATGACCGACTGGCTCAACGACAACAAAGAGAGCCCTGACGACCAGGACCCCTATGCCATTTCGCATCTTGGATGGGGCCTCAACCCACAGGCCCTTTGGCATGGGCTGGGCCTCAATGGTGATGAGCCTGAACGCAGCCGGGCCGCAGCACGCACCTTCCCCGGCAACTTCCTTTTCTCCACGGGCCCCAACACTCAGGGCGGAGGCAAGCGCAACACCCGAGGTCATTACGATGTTCCCATGCGTGACTGCACCATGATGCTCGATAATCAGGTGATCATCGAAAAGGGTCGCATTGTTGATCCCAGGATGGTCGTTGAACGTGTGCGTCGGTAGGGAATCGGCATGAAGTTTGAAGACAGCTTTGTTGTTGCCGCCTCTCCTGCCAACGTCTGGCGTGCCATCACCGATCCCGGTGTGATTGCATCCTGCCTGCCCGGATGTGAAGACATCGAGGCCTTGTCGCCGACGTCATACCGCGCGGGCATCCGTGTCGAGGTTGGTCCGATCAAGGCGACCTTCCGTGTAGAGGTTGAGCTCACCGATCAGGACATGCCAAATTTCGTGCGGTGCATCACCAAAGGCGAAGAAGGCACCCGCGCGAGCATGCTGCAAGCAACCAGCGAGCTGACCCTGCGGGACATCGATGGCGCTTCGACCGAAGTGGCTTATGACTCTGATGTTTCCGTGACAGGCCGGCTCGGCAAGTTCGGACTGGGCGTCATGAAAAAGAAGGCAGAAAGCCTGGGTTGCACCTTTGCCGAGAACTTCCGTGTACAGGTGGAGGCAGCATGATGACACAAACCATGATCGCGCCCGAAACCCTGGAAGACGCACTTGCCGCAATGCATGCGGAACCAGGCAGTATGGCCCTTGCAGGCGGGGCCACCCTGGTCGCCATGATGAATGCCGGTCTGGTCGAACCAAACAGCCTGGTCGCCCTGCGTCATGTCGATACTTTGCGCGGCACACGCCAGCTTGATGACGGCGGCATCGAACTCGGCGCCATGCGGCGTCACCGTGAGACAGCTCTGGAAACTCCATTCAAGGACGGGCAAACCGTTCTGAGCTACGCAGCAAGCCAGATTGCCAACCCCACAGTGCGCAACATGGGCACCCTTGGCGGCTCCATCGCCTTTAATGATCCCGGCGCCGATTATCCCGCAGCCCTCGTTGCAGCCAATGCCACCATTCTGATTGTTGGAGCAACCGGCACCAGGGAGGTCTCCGCAGAAGCATTTTTTGTCGACTGGTACACGACTGCACTTGAAGCTGGCGAGCTGGTTGCCGGTGTACGTGTCCCTGCCGCGCTGGTTGGCAGCATCGGTCATTATGAAAAACTGGCCCGTATTGCCGGAGATTTTGCCGTGGCTTCCGTCGCCCTGCAGGTCACGTGGTCTGGCGATAGCATCGCAGCAGCACGCATCGCCATTGGCGGCAGCGGCCCAACACCGCTTCACCTTGCCGAAGCCGATGATATGCTTATCGGCACGGGCGCTGACAGTGATGCTTTGAGCAAGGCCGGCCTTCTGCTGGCACAAGCTGCCGATCCAGTCGATGACGTGCGCGCCAGTGCCGATTACAGACGCAAAGTCATTCCCCGCCTGTTGGCCAAGGCAATGCGCGAGATCGCTCCAGCCCGTGAGGCAGCATGACAGAAATGGTAACCCTGCGGGTCAACGGACGCGAACACCCCTGCCGCGCCGGCATCGCCACCACGCTGCTCACTGTCCTGCGTGATCAGTGCGAGCTGCCTGGCACCAAGCGCGGTTGCAATCAGGGGGTTTGTGGAGCCTGTTCGGTCCTGGTCGGCGGCAAACCCGTTCGCGCCTGCCTCACACTGGCAACCGATTGCGAGGATCGCGAGGTCACGACCATTGAAGGCGTCGGCACCCCAGCCCGGCCGAACGCCGTGCAGCAGGCACTGATCGATACCGGTGCTGTTCAGTGCGGTTTCTGTACGCCCGGCATGGTAATCGCGGCGACAGCACTGCTGGAAGAACATCCAGATGCCGATATCGAAACCATTCGGCAGGGACTATCAAGTAATCTATGCCGTTGTTCGGGCTATCGAAAGATTGTCGAAGCCGTGAGCCTGGCTGCCCGGAGGACCGCATCATGAGCGGTGAAAACGAAGCTGGCGCAGTCGGACAGAGCATTCCGCGCCTCGAGGTTCGCGAAAAGACAACCGGACGCGCTCAGTACATTGCCGACATGAGCTCGCCAGGCATGCTGCACGGTGCCATATTGCAAAGCCCCTATGCTCATGCACGGATCCTCAGCTACGACGTGTCGGAAGCCCTCGCGATGCCGGGCGTTGTTGATGTCCTGACCGGTGATGATTTGGGTGATGGCCGCATGGGCGCCTTCATCAAGGACGAACATGCCATTGCCAAACACAAGGTGCGTTATGTCGGTGAGCCCGTTGCTGCCGTGGCTGCAGAAACCGAAACCATCGCACGGCGGGCCGTCCGGCTTATCCAGATTGAATACGAGGAGCTTGCCGCTGTACTGACGCCCGATGAAGGGCTGGCCAATGATGCACCCATCATCCACGAACACCTTGATGATTACATCAAGGTGTTCCCGGCGGTTTGCGGCGGCAACCTCGTGTCACGCACCGAGCTTTCCCAGGGCGATCTCGACAAGGGTTTTGCCGAAGCCGACTTCATTGTTGAAGGCACCTATGAAACCCCGGCCCAGGCTCATCTGGCCATCGAACCTTGTGGTGCCCTGGCAGAGATGGATGCCAGTGGGCGAGTTACCCTGTGGTCGGCCAATCAGTCGGTGTTCAGGGTCCAGGCCAATGTCTGTGAAAGTCTCGGCCTTCCCATGTCCAAGTTGCGGAGCCTGACGCCACGTATCGGCGGCGGATTCGGCAACAAGATGGAGGCCCATGTGCAGCCCATTGTGGTGGCACTAGCCATGCGAACGGGACGTCCCGTGAAGCTGATCCTCTCGCGCGAAGAGGACTTCGAATGTGTGCGCGCGCGCCACCCCATGCGTGTTCGCTGCAAGACCGGCGTCAGGAATGACGGAACGCTGGTTGCCCGCGATGTCGAAGTTCTGCTCGACTGCGGAGCCTATGGGGACGATAGCCCCGGCGTGCTGGGCTACTCCCTGCTCATGGCGCGCGGTCCCTACAACATTCCCAATGTTCGCAGCGTTGGGCGGCTCGTCTACACCAACAAGATGCGCTTTGGAGCGTTCCGTGGCTTTGGCAGTCCCAAGGTCAACTTCGCCGGTGAAACGCAGATTGACGAGATCGCAGAACATCTGGACATGGACCCTATCGACCTGCGCCTCAAGAACATCGTTGCAACCGGTGACACCTGGATGGGCGGGAGCGTTCTGGCTTCCTGTGGTCTCAGGGAATGCATCGATGCAGCGCGTGAAGCTTCCAACTGGGACCAGCGCGACTTACCCCAGACGCCAGGCAAGCGACGCGGCATGGGTGTGGCCTGTGCTGCCCACATCTCAGGCCTTCTGGGTACCGGCGCCATCGTGCGTGTGCTCGAAGACGGTTCGGTTGCTCTAAACACCGGCGCAGTCGATATCGGGCAGGGTTCCGATACCGTACTCACCCAGATGTGTGCAGAAGCTCTGCAAGTTCCCGTAGATGGCGTCAGTGTGGCGAGCCCTGATACCGATGGCTCGCCCTACAACTGGGGCACCACCGCAAGCCGTGTCACCTATACGACCGGGCGCGCCGTTGTTGGTGCTGCGGCAGAGGTCGAGCGCCAGTTGCGCGACCACGCAGCTGAAATGATGGAATGTTCCCAGGAAGATCTTGAACTGCGTCCCGGTGGTCTGATCGGAATCAAGGGCGTGCCCGGCAAACAGGTCAGCTTTCATGAGATATCGCTGCGCGCGCACTGGCGCGCAGGTGGTCCCATCGTGGGCCATCACACCTGGGTTTTCGATCAGCCGACCATCGACCCCAAGCGGGCAGTTGCACATGGCCTGCCTTTCCCCCAGATAGGGGTCTACAGCTTCGCCGCCTTTGTCGTGGAAGTCGAAGTTGATGAAGCCAGCGGCAAGGCCGATGTGACCCGCGCCTGGATGGCCGTGGATGTTGGCCGTGCAATCAACCCCGGTTCTGTCGAAGGACAGATGGAAGGTGGCTTTGTTCAGGGTATGGGCTTTGCCCTGACCGAGGAAATGGTCTGGGACGATGCCCGCCTGATCAATCCCAGCTTGCTCGACTATAAGGTGCCGACAACCCTCGACACCCCTCATGAACTCCACACCATCATCATTGAAGCCGCAGAACCCGATGGTCCCTTCGGCGCCAAGGGTGTGGGAGAGATCGGGCTGGTGCCCGTGCCCGCCGCCATCGCCAATGCCATTACAGATGCCTGTAACATCCGCCTGACCACGCTACCGATGAAACCAGAACGGGTCCTCAATGCCATGGAACAAGCCGCTCATGGTTCTTGACTATCCACCACAGGAGCCCTTCTCGGAAGTCGGCCGGAAATATCACGAGGAAGTCTCGCGCCTGGGGTCCGGCGTTGTCGCAGCCACCAAGGCGTCCTTTGGTGCCGATCCCTATCAGTCGCTTGCGGTTTTCCCTGCAGCCGAGCCAAGCGGAGATGTGCTGCTGTTCTGGCATGGCGGTGGCTGGACCAATGGCTACAAGGAGTGGCTCTTCTTCATGGCTCCGGCACTCAACGATGCCGGCGTTACTTTTGTGAGCGCGGGATACCGCCTGGCGCCCCAGCACCTGTTTCCCGCAGGGCCCGAAGATGCCCGAGATGCCCTGGCATGGGTTCACGGAAACATCGCGGACTACGGCGGAAACCCGGACCGCATCTTCATTGGCGGGCATTCTGCAGGCGGGCACTACGCAAGCCTGATCGCTCTGGGCAACAGCGCATCCAGCGTGCGCGGCGTCTTGCCTATCTCTGGGGTATTCCTGTTTGGCAAGGGCTCGGGACTATCACAAAATCCACGATTCCTTGGCGAGACCGGTAACGAACATGCGGCCAGCCCGCTGGCGGCGATTTCCGGTAAACCACCGCCTTTCCTTCTTGCCCATGGTGGCAAGGACTTTCCCCATCTCATCAAGCAGGCCCACGCCATGGAATCAGCACTCCTGGCGGCAGGCAGTGATGCAAGCCGCATCGTGCTTGGCGACTGCAACCATTTCGAGGCAAGCTATGTGAGTGGCCAAACCAAGGGGCCATGGCTTGAAAATGCGGTTACGTGGATGCACAACCACTGATCATGTAAAAAGGAGTTCTGGCTACAAAGGCCGGTAAAATCAGGGAGACGAAGGTATGAGACGTTTTTTTGCGGCCACAGCTGCTGCTGTGATTACAGCAATGGGGCTGGGTTCCGCCATGGCTTCCGATCCCGTGAGGATCGGATTTTCAATTGCCCAGACAGGGCTTTTTTCGCAGGCCGCACCATCACAGATGACGGCTTATGAGATGTGGCGCGACGACGTCAATGCAGCCGGCGGCCTCAACGTTGCTGGCGAGCAGCGCATGGTAGAATTCGTCTTCTATGACGACGAAAGTGATCCCTCCAAGACCGCACAGATTTATGAAAAACTGATCACCGACGATCAGGTGGACCTGTTGATTGCGCCCTGGGGCACGCCCAGCCATCTCGCTCTGGCAGGTGTACTCGAGGCCCATCAGTTCCCCATGGTTGGCAACACTGCAGCTTCGGTAGCAATCCGTGAAGTTGCCCCAGGCAACATCTGGTTTCCAACCTCGGCCATCCCCGATCACATCGGTCCGAACCTGGCTGCTCTGGCCAAACAATCCGGCGTGACCAAGGTCGCCGTAATTGCCAACCTGTTGCCCTTTGCACAGGAGAACTTACAGTTTCTCGTTCCCGCGCTTGAGGCAGAAGGTATCGAGATCGTGGTGAACGAAAGTTACCCACCCGATATTGCTGACATGACCACCCTCCTGGTCGAGATTAAGGAAAGCGATGCCGATGGCGTGATCGCGCTGAGTTACCCGGCAGACAGCTTCCTCTATCAGGGCCAGGCGACAGAGCTTGGTGTTGATGCGCCATTCCAGTTTCTGATGGTAGGCCCCACAATTTCGGCCTTTGCCGATGCCTTTGGTGAAGGCTCAAGTGGTCTTATCACCCTGGGCCACTGGAGCCCCCATCAGGACGCATGGCCCCGTGCGCGTCCGTTCTATGATGCCTATGTCGAGCGATTTGGCATGCGCCCTGACTATCTCGATACCGCGCTGGCCTATATGTCGCTCGAGATTCTCGAGCAGGCTGTCGCCGAGGTGGGCCTTGATCACGACAAGCTGCGCGAAGTGATTTCCAGCGGCACCTTCGAGACGATCAACGGATCGGTTCATTTTACGGGCGTGGAAAACGACACCACGCCAACAGCTTTCCTGCAGTTACAGGATGGTGAGATGCACCTGGTGTGGCCGGCATCCATCGCAACTGCCGATTACATGCCGCGCTGATCAAGGCGCAATTATCTATCGTTCAGCGCCCCGGTTTCACGGTTTCTGTGAGGCCGGGGCGCTGTCGTCGATAGCCCCTTCATGGATCAAATCTTTTCCGGCCAGCTGCTGTTTTCCGCTCTCGTGCTGGGCAGCCTCTATATGGTTGCCTCACTGGGCTTGAATCTTGTCTATGGCACTCTGCGGCTTCTCAATGTTGCCCATGGCGACCTTGCCATGCTGGGCGCCTATACGGCCTTCTGGTGTTTCACCTTACTGGGCCTTTCCCCGCTGCTGAGCCTGCCACTTGCTGCAGGCCTCTGCGCCCTGGCCGCCTGGCTGGTGCACGCAGGCCTTCTGACGCGTGGGCCTTTGGCCGCAAGGGCATTCGATGGTGAAGTTCTGCAGCGCCTTGAAGCAAATTCTCTTCTCATTTTCGTCGGGCTGTCGGTGATCCTGCAGAATGTTGCGGCGCTTGCATTCACTGGCTCTCCTCGCGCCTATCGCTATCTCGACGGTGTCATCGAATTCGCCGGCGTTTCCATGACCGGGCACCGCCTAGCTGCGCTGGCCATCGCCGCCGTGATCGGCCTTGCCGCGCTCGCCATTCTTCACTTCAGTCGCTATGGCTTGGCCATCAAGGCCATGATCGAGAGCTCTATGGCCGCAGAGGTCGTTGGTATTGATGTCAGGCGTTTCAGGCTGGGGGCACTGATGACAGGCTTTGCGCTGGCAGGCGTCGCGGGCGGGTTGATCTCGATGAGCGAACAGATATCTCCCTTTATGGGTTTTCCCGTCACCATCGCGTCCTTCATCGTCATTATTCTCGGCGGCCTGGGTAACCTGCGTGGTGGCATGGCCGCAGCCTTCATGCTTGCTTTCGTGCAGGTCTATGGCGTCACCCTCACGTCTTCAAGTTATGCTTCCGTGCTGCTTTACGGTGTCTTTGTGGGCGCGCTTCTGTTGCGTCCCGAAGGCCTGCTTGCAAGACGTGTGGCTTCACGATGAACCGCACGGCCACCATTCTTCCGCTGTTGCTGGTGCTTGGGTTCGGGATTGTATTTCCCTCCTGGGCCGGCTCCTACACGCTGATTGTTGGACTTCTTCTCTGCCAGTGGATCGCTCTAACCGCGAGCTGGACACTTTGCGGCGGCTTGGCCGGCTACATCTCGTTGGGCCATGTCGTGTTTTTTGGGATCGGCGGCTACACCAGCGTGCTCATGTGGCAGGTGGTTCCGCTCTGGATTGCGGTTCCTGCCGGTGGTCTGGCAGCCGGGCTTTTTGCCCTGCTGATCGGCGCGTCGGTGTTGCGTGTACGTGGCCCCTATTTCGTCATTCTCACCCTGGGCATTGCTGAACTGGTCAAGTACCTGGTGCTCCTGAGCGAAAAGGAACTGGGCAAGAGCAGCCGACTCATCTTTGGTGTTCCATCCAACGAAACGCTCTATTGGGCGCTTCTCGCTCTGGCCACGCTGGCAATCGTCATCCTGCTGATCGTACGGGAAACACGCCTGGGCCATGGCCTGATCGCATTGCGTGATGATGAAACCGCTGCAGCGACCGTTGGTGTTCCGGTCGCGCGTTACAAACTGGCGGCCTTCACCCTCTCGGCCATTATTCCCGGCATGGTGGGTGCGCTGATGGTGTTGCGCAGTGCCTACTTCGACGTGACACAGCTGTTCAACGCCGAAATCTCCTTTGCCATCGTCACCATGGCGATCATTGGAGGCCGTGACGATCCCAGGGGCGCCGTGCTGGGTGCCGGTCTTCTGCTCCTGATCTCGGAATTCCTCTGGGCCCGTGCGCCCCAGATCTACCTGATCTTGCTGGGCGTTCTTCTCATCGGTTTCGTGCTGTTTCTTCCCCGCGGGCTTGCCGGACTTCTTTCGCGCCGGGGGAAGGCATCATGACGCTGCTCGCGGTCGAGGGCGTTACCAAAACGTTTGGTGGTTTGCGGGCTCTCGATAACGTCTCGCTGGCGGTCGACAAGGGCAGCGTTGTCGGCCTAATGGGTGCCAATGGTGCAGGCAAGACCACGCTCTTCAATCTAATTGCCGGCAATGCCCGCCCCGACAGCGGCAACATCACGTTTCGCAACGATGCCATCACCGGCAACAAACCCGAACGGATATGCCGGATGGGAATTGCGCGCACCTTTCAGATCGTGCGTCCGTTTCGTAGTCTCACGGTCCGCGAGAACGTCATGATCGGCGCACGGTTCGGGCAGAACGCACGAGGTTCCCGACTGACTGAGGTTTGCCGGGAGAGCATCGAACTTGCCGGCCTGGCTACCATGGCCGACAAACCCGCAGCGGCCCTCACACTATCGGGGCAAAAGCGTCTTGAGGTAGCTCGTGCTCTTGCAACCGGCCCGGACCTGTTGCTGCTGGACGAAGTGATGGCTGGCCTGACCCCGGCCGAGGTTATGTCCATGCTCGAAACCCTGACATCCCTGCGTCGCAATCTTGGCATCACGCTTCTAGTCATCGAACACGTCATGCGCGCGCTGATGGACTTGTCCGATTCCATTGTCGTTCTCCACCATGGACAGGTCATTGCTTCAGGAACACCTGACGAGATTGACCGAGCCCCCGCCGTACGTGCTTTCTATCTGGGGCTGGAGTCATGAGGTCGGCCCTTTCACTTGAGCAGGTCAACGCCGGTTACGGTGGCGTTCAGGCCCTCTCCGGGTTTTCATTCCAGGCACAGGCAAACGTGCTGACTGCCCTGATCGGCAGCAACGGCGCCGGCAAAACAACCGCCATGCGGGTGATCTCGGGCCTGCTTGCCCCCAACGAGGGGCATGTCATGCTGGATGGGATAGATATCACCCGGTCCAGGGCAAGCGAACGGGTCGCGCGCGGCCTCGTCATGGCACCCGAAGGGCGCATGGTTTTTGCAGCCATGACCATAGAGGAGAACCTCCGGGTCGCCTCACTACCAGCACGCGTTCGCAAACATGTGGAAGCCAATCTGGGCCAGGTCTTCGAGCGCTTTCCACGGTTGGCGGAACGTCGCGGCCAGCTAGCTGGGAACCTTTCGGGCGGCGAGCAGCAAATGCTTGCTATCGGCCGGGCCCTGATGGCCGAGCCGTCGGTCCTACTGCTCGACGAACCCACTCTGGGCTTGGCACCTATCATGGCCGACGCCGTATTCGAGACGATTTCCAGCCTGCTTGGAGAAGGCATCACCATCGTGATCGCCGAACAGAACATCGGGCGCACACTGAGCGCAGCTGAACATGCCTATGTGCTGGAAAACGGTCGCGTGACCAACCAGGGTCCAGGGCATCAGTTGCTCAAGGACGATTCTGTCCGAGAAACCTTCCTTGGGCTTGGCCAGTAACAACAGCCCTTTTGGCCCCGCCAGTTTACTCACCTGTTGCAGGTTCCCGACCGAAACCTTTTCAATGATCGTTGCGCTCCTTGCAAGACAAGGGCTAGAAACCCTTCCCCGTAATCTGCCGGTGTTGGGTGCCTCAGTAGCAATGGTGTGTTCATGGTTCAGGTCGACACGAACTTCGAGCGGGCAGCAGGGCCACCCACAAGCCCTGGCTTTGATTTCGGCACGACCAATTCGGTGATCGCGCGACCGGCCGTCGGAGGCACTATCGGGTCTGCGCGATCCCGCGACGATGGCTTGGGATCTGACTCATTCCGCTCGGTTCTCTGCTTCTGGGAAGAGCTCCGGGGTACGCGCCCGGAGATTATGTCTGCTGGGCCCCCACGGCAGTCCGGCACTCACGCCGCTTAGAACCAGATCTGTCCAGTTCGCACTTGTTTTACCTCTCTAAAATCTAAGATTTTAGTCATGCAGCTGACGCATCTCAGCGCTTGGAAGGCTTCCTTACCTGTACTATGATCTAAATCGGGGCCCGTCCTTGAACTGGGATACAAGGTAGTAAGGCCATGTCGTTACACAGCGCTCAAACTTTCGAAATCGGTTTTGGACACGATGGTGCGCAGAGCATGTCGGGCAGTGAAGCCGTCATCGATCATGTCACGGCTCATGGAGATACCGTGGACATTGGCGATGCGGGCTGGGTTCCGGGTGCCATCTTCGACCGTCAGGGATTTGACCTAAAGATCAAAGGCGAAGACGGTCAGCAGCTTCTTATCCGTGATTATTTTGCGCAGGCCAAACTGGCCGACCTCAGTCTGGATGGCGGTGAAGGAGTAATCCGTGGAGCCGTTGTTGAACGGCTCGCAGGCCCTTCCACTGATGGCCAATATGCCCAGCTTGATGTCTCGATGGGTATTACGATCGGGAGCGCGGAGGTTGTCGATGGCGAAGCCTGGGCGACCCGGATCGATGGTACGCGGGTTTTGCTGGAAGAGGGCAGCGACATCTTCATGGGCGATGTCCTTGAAACTGGTTCGGGCGGCGCACTTCTGGTTAACTTTGTTGACGAAACTAGTTTCTCGCTTTCTGAGCGTGCCCGTATGGTGATTGATGAACTGGTTTATGATCCAGCTTCGTCTGCCAATACGGCATCGTTCTCTTTGGTGCAGGGCCTGTTTGTCTTGATCTCTGGGGATGTTTCCAAAACTGGCGAGATGACAATCGATACACCGGTTTCGACCATTGGCATTCGTGGCACGTCGGCGGTCATCGAGGCTGCGGCCGAAGGCGAGAAAAATCAGATCACCCTGCTTCAAGATCCTGATGGCAGTGTAGGTATCATTGAAATCTCGACTGGTGTTTCGAGCGTCATTCTTGACACGCTTGGCGCGAGCACATCCGTGACCGCCTATAACCAGCCCCCCAGTGCAGTTGAAATCCTAAGTTCCCAGCAGATTGAGACGCTCTACAGTTCGACACTTGCCACTATGCGGTCGAGTGGGTCGGACGGACGCGCTGTTGGTACAGGCGGTGACGGCGACGCCACCCCAACTGACCGTGAAGAGGGTGATGGCAGAGAGGATGAAGGTGGTGAGGCGGAAGAGAACACGGATTCGTCAGAAATTTCTGATGAAGATCTCTCTGAACTAGAACCAGAATTAGAAGAGGAATTTGCTGAGCTTTCTCCAGAAGAATTAGAAGAGGAATTTGCTGAGCTTTCTCCAGAAGAATTAGAAGAGGAATTTGCTGAGCTTTCTCCAGAAGAATTAGAGGAGGAATTTGCTGGGCTCTCTCCAGAAGAATTAGAAGAGGAATTTGCNGAGCTTTCTCCAGAAGAGATTGAAGAGTTCTTCGCTGAATTTGAACCAGATTTCGAAGGCGAAATCTTGGAGTTGACAGCAGAATTAGAAGAGGAATTTGCTGAACTCTCTCCAGGAGAGTTTGAAGAGTTATTCGCTGAATTCGAACCAGAATTTGAAGGTGAGTTCGCTGAATTCGCAGCAGAATTTGAAGGTGAGTTCGCTGAATTCGNANCAGAATTTGAAGGTGAGTTCGCTGAATTNGCAGCAGAATTTGCAGATGAATTCTTCGAATATGCTCTCGAAGCTGAAGGTGATTTCTCTGAATTTGGCCCCGGTTTTGAAGGTGAATTCTCTGAATTTGGCCCCGGTTTTGAAGGTGAATTCTCTGAATTTGGCCCCGGTTTTGAAGGTGAATTCTCGGATTCTCCAACAGAATTTGAGGATGAATACCTTTTACCTATGGCCGATTTTTTAGGAATTGAAGCAGAATTTTTCTCTGACCCGTCATCAGATTTTAAAGAAGATTTGGGTCCCTCCCCATTCGAGCCAGATTCAACATTCACAACGGGTTTCTACGAGGTTTCATTCACACCGGTTTTTGCAGACGGGTCCTCTGTATTTGGTCCAGAGCTTGGTGGTTTTTCTGACCCGTTTTATTCTGACCCGTTTTATTCTGACCCGTTTTATTCTGACCCGTTTTATTCTGACCCGTTTTTTGGCGGCCCTGATCCGTTTTTTGGTATTGATCCGTTTTTTGGTATTCCAGTTTTTGATGCCGTCTTCGGCATTGGCGTCGGCATCGACCTCGGCTTTTTCGACGACCCAGGCCGCATAACTTTACCGGAAATCGCCGATCTTGCGACTTCAGTGTTTAATTTCGAGATCACTTCCTTACAACTTACGATCGGGGGCAATGACGACGTATTCATGCGCGGCGCGTTCGCCGAGTTGGGCGTCGCAGACAACGGTACCATAGGGACGTCGTCCTCAGCGCCCGGTGATTTTTTTGCGACTTTCGGGCGCGATAATATCTCGTTCTTCGGCGATGCGGAGGGTGTTCAGCACGGTTTGAGTGACGCCTTCCTGCCAGGTACCCCAGTTGAGACCATGACCTTGGGTTTCACTGATGGTAGCGGCACATTCTTAGATTCAAACCAGAACGCGGCCGTTGAGAATAGCCTCAACTTAACGTTGAGCTCTGCGACTGCGACCGCTTCCACTGGGACTGTGATCAATACCGGCGGTATTAGCGGACGGATGGGTGTCGAACAGACCGTCTCGATGGGATTGGATGACACTTTTTACACGACCACCGTTAAGCTAACGAATAACGGTAGCGCCACAATGTCTAACATACGCTACATGCGCAATGCCGATCCCGATCAGGAAGCAGATTCTACAGCTAATTTCTCCACTTTTAACGATGTGTTACTTAATCCTAGTTCTTTAGGCGTCGCGGCTGTCAACGCATCGAGCGCCACTTTTGGGCGCAACATCCTGATGTTGGCCGACCAGACCGCGATCAACAACGACAATAGCTTGGCTCAGGACACGGTTAAGGTCAGGGCTTCGGCGTTTGGTTTCAAAAACCTTGATCCTTTCGCTTCTAGTGCCTTCAATTCGCCAGCTGATCCCAACGGGGCTTTGGCTGATATCGGGATCAACCTGACCTTTGAGGCGCTGACGCTGGCAGCGGGCGCATCTATTACATTTTCCTGGATAACCTCGATTAATGACGCCAGCATTGGCAATGATGCTTTGGCCGCACTGGTGGGACAGACGCAGATTGATGGCGACGCCGGCAACGACCGTATCTGGGCTAGCCAGGCAAATACCAGAGAGACGCTGGATGGCGGCACTGGTAATGATACGCTAGTCGCCTTTAGCACTGGTAATTCAAATGGCGATATTCTTTTAGGCGGAGATGGGAATGACGAACTCGTTGGCGGAGATGGCATCGACGAGTTCACCGGTGGCAGCGGCGCGGATACTTTTTTCATCAACAACGGAAACGCTTTGTTCTCTGTGTCTGCGAATGGGGCGTTTTCGAACGAAAATAATGCCGGTAGCGTGGAAGATATCACTGATTTCGAAAGTGGAACCGATACACTAAAGCTGCTTTCGTCTGTTTTTGACAATTTCACCGTGGGTACACTGACTGAGGGAACTAACTTTTCAGTCATTGCTGATAACTATGACGGAACGAATGCTGGCACCAACTCGAACCATGCCTCGGGTCTCGACAGCTTCATCTATTCTCAGTCCAATGGTATCCTATTCTATGACACCAACGGGTCGACCGCCGGCTATAAAGCCGTTGCCGAAATGGGTCAGATGGGGCCCGGTGATATAGAAATCGTTGCTTCCTGATTATCTCTAGTAGTTCCTTCGGCGCTTGGCGCCGTCGTAGTGGATGAAGCATGACCGAGACGGTCGATTATCTCATTGTCGGGGCGGGCTCGTCGGGCTGTGTTCTGGCCAGCCGACTGAGTGAAAATTCCGATGCAAGCGTCAAGGTTCTGGAGGCGGGTCCGGTCGACCGCTCCCTCTACCTGCTGAAGATGCCGGCCTCCGCGTGGCAGATCATCAACGGACGTAAATTCAACTGGTACTACCACTCCGAGCCCGAACCGCACATGAACGGTCGGCGCATCTTCTATCCCCGTGGCAAGGTCCTGGGTGGATCCTCCTCGATCAACGGGATGGTCTACCTGCGCGGCAATCCGCTGGATTATGACGGCTGGGCGACCAATCAGCTCAACAATTGGTCGTTTGCGCACTGCCTGCCCTACTTCAAGAAGATGGAGAAAACCGATCTCGGCGACGACGATTTTCGCGGCCGCGACGGACCCATGGAGATTTCGATCGCGACCGGTTCAAGTCCGCTCTATGCCGCCTATATCGAGGCGGCCCAGCAGGCCGGATATCCGCGTACGGAGGATGTGAACGGCTTTCAGCAGGAAGGTGTGTTCTTCATGGAGCGCACTGTCCTCGGCGGCGTGCGCAACAGCACGGCGCGAGCCTATCTGCACCCTGCCCTGTCTCGTCCCAACCTCACGGTCGAAACCGACTGCACGACCAACAGGGTCCTGTTTGAAGGCACCAGGGCGGTCGGCGTTGAGCTCATCCAGAACGGCCAGACGCGAACAATCTATGCGGACCGCGAGGTCATCCTGTCCTGTGGCGTGTTCAACTCGCCCCAGGTTCTGCTTCGCTCGGGCATCGGCAATGCCGAGCATCTCAGGGAGATGGGCATTCCGGTGGTCCAGGATCTGCCGGGAGTCGGTGAGAATCTCCAGGATCATCTGGATTGGCCGATTCAGTACGAATGCACGCAGCCGGTTTCGCTCTACAGCGCCACCACGCCCTTGGGGCAGCTCAAGGTGGGCATGGAGTGGTTCACCTCGAAGACCGGCATCGCCGCATCGAACCTGTTCGAGGCAGGCGGTTACTTCCGCAGCCGTCCGGGCATCGAGTTCCCGAACATCCAACATCACTTCGTCGCGGTCGCCATGAACTACGACGGTACGATGCCCAAGAAGGCCCATGGCTTTCAGGCCCACATCAGCCAGATGCGCCCGACAAGCCGGGGGTTCGTGAAGCTGCGTTCAACCGATCCGTTCGATCCGCCGCGCATCCAGTTCAACCACCTG
>PBAL01000002.1 GCA_002715965.1 Verrucomicrobiales bacterium
GAAGAGCGATGATCCGGTTGCACGTGAATCGAGCAGGCTTTGGTGCGCTGCGGTGACGGGAGCACAGACCACCTTGGATCCGAAGCAGATGAAGGAGTGGACGCCGAACAGCAGGTACGGTGGGCATGCATTCGGGTTCGGAAACTTCACGAAGTTTCTGGAAGGCAGGGAGGAGGTTCTCGATTGGATCGATGAGTATTCGCCTTATCACAATGTGACCAGGGACGACCCGCCAATCTACATGATTTACGGTCGCAAACCGAACCTGGGCAAAGAAGAACGCGATCCGACGCACACCGCGAATTTCGGCGCAAAACTTCAAGAGCATTGTCGGGTTAATGGAGTTCGCTGTCAGCTTGTCTACCCGGGGGCGAGGAATGTCCGATACAAGACTTCGACCGATTTTCTGATGGCCGCGCTCAAATGGGAGGGGAAGAAGGCAGCGAGTAACCCCGTGTTCAAATCTCTGTTCAATGGCAAGGATCTGTCCGGTTGGGACGGCGATCCGAAGCTTTGGGCGGTGAAGGATGGAGTGATCGTTGGTACATGCGCCGGGCCAGATGCCATGGAGCACAATTCTTTCCTGATTTGGCGCGGTGGCAAAGTGAGGGATTTCGAGCTCAGCGCGACAATTCGCGTAGTTGGCGACAATAATTCGGGCATCCAATACCGCAGCCGCGAAAGACCAGACATCGGCAAGTGGGTCATCTCCGGTTACCAGCACGATGTGCATCCCGCGATCGAACACACCGGTATGACATACGAAGAGAGCGGCCGTGGTTTGTTCGGGCTGAATGGCAAGAAAGTTCTGCTCGATGCTGATGGCCAACGCTGGCTATTGTCCCAGCACGAACCAGTGAAGGCCGATACCTCGGAGTGGAACGAGTTCACCGTAATCGCCCGCGGCAATCATCTGATCCACAAAGTCAACGGCGAGATCACCTCCGAACTCATCGACCATCACGAAGGTCGGGCATCGGAGGGTCTTGTCGCGATTCAACTCCATCGGGGCAATGCCAATCGGGTCGAACTGAGAGACATTCGCCTCAAGGTACTACCCAAGGCGAACTTGATTTCGTTCAAAATTCCCCAGAGCGCGAAGATGATCGATCGGCCGCGCACAACCCGGCCGCAGGGTCTCGGGCCGGCGAGCAAAAGAAAGCAGAAGTGACTGCTGACGGGCGCGTCGCGGTTCAGCGACTTGTGTGATACCCGATCACGTTTCCATCCATATCGATCTCGACGTTCCGGACCGGCATGTCGCTGAAAGTCGGATCGCCCTTGTCATCAAATCCCTCTTGCAGGAGAAGGCTCACATTCCAGCCCTTGGAATGACGCTGAACGCGTGAATCCCGAACGTTTGCTCCCGTGTCCCACTTCTGAACCTCTCCCATTGCGGCATCCAAGGCGCGCTGCTCGGCGAGTCCGAGGTTCTGCGCGCGATTGATGTAGACAACTTCAGCCGTCTTTCCCTTCCGCCGGCAACCGGTCCCCACCAGTGAGGAGAACGCGAGCACGAGCAGGAGTGCGCTTTGCCAGAATCGATGCGTGAGGGTTGCCATCATGTGTTTGGAAAGGGTTGTCGTTTGAAATCGGCGCGCATAATTTCGCGTTCCGCAAATGAAGTCAAATACGCTATCCCTGCTCGCTGGCACCCTGTTGCTTGTGCTTTCCCCGGTGCGAGGCGAGCACCCGAACATTGTCATCCTCTTCGCTGACGACATGGGCTACGGCGATGTCCGCGCCTTCAATCCCGAATCGAAGATCGACACGCCTAATCTGGATCGCATGGCGGCAGAAGGCATGAAGTTTGTGGACGCCCACGCGCCCGGATCGGTCTGCTTCCCCTCACGTTATGGACTATTGACCGGACAATACCCCTTCCGTGCCAGCCTCCGTTGGAAAAGCAAACCGTGCATCAAGGAGGGGCGAATGACCGTTCCATCCATGCTCAAGAAAGCCGGTTATCAAACGGCCATGATCGGCAAATGGCACCTTGGGTTCGACGGCGGAATGCCATACCAGTATGACAAGCCCTTCAAGGGCGGCCCGGTCGATCGCGGCTTCGACTACTTCTACGGGATTCATGCCTCCACCGATATTCCACCTTACTTCTATATCGAGAATCGCACGGTCACCAAGGCTCCGAATCGAACGCTTCCTGCGCGAAATACTGAAGGCTGGACCAAGATCCAAGGCGAGTTCTGGCGCGAAGGGCCGATTGGCTCCGATTTCGAAATGTATGATGTGCTGCCCAATTTCACCCGACGCGCAGTGAAGTTCATCCACGATCGCGACAAAACCAAACCCTTCTTTCTCTACGTTCCCTTACCCGCCCCGCACACGCCTTGGGTGCCCATCAAGAAATGGCAGGGGAAAAGCAAGGTGCCGATGTTTGGTGACTTTGTAATGCAGGTCGATGACACCGTGGGCCAACTCATGGCAGCTCTTGAAAAGGAGAAGATTGCCGACAACACCCTCGTCCTCTTCACCAGCGACAACGGCCCGGTCTGGTATGACGAAGACGTCAAACGTTTCGGTCATTCCTCCACAGCTCATCTCCGTGGCATGAAAGGGGACGCCTACGAAGGCGGCCATCGCATGCCCTTTCTCGTCCGCTGGCCCAAGGCAGTTTCCGCCGGCAGCACCAGCAAGACCATGATCACCTTCTGCGATTTTCTCGCCACCTTTGCCGACATCGTTGATCAGAAACTCCCGAAGAATGCCGGGGAAGACAGCCACAGTTTCTTTCTGGCGCTGAAAGGTGAGAATCAAAAACGCGAATCCATCATCAATCTTTCCTCCCGTGGTTTCCTCAGCATTCGCCAAGGCGATTGGAAGTACGTCGACAATCTCGGTTCCGGTGGCTTCACCAAACCAAACAGGATCAAGGGCGGCAAAGGGGAGCCGAAAGGGCAGTTGTTCAATCTGAAGGATGATCCGAGTGAGAAGAATGACCTCTACGCTACACAAGGCAAACGCGTGAAAGAAATGCAGGCCCTTCTGTCGAAACACAAAGAAGCCGGTCGCACCCGCTAGCTCACCCGGTCGAACTTTCGCGTCCCATCGAGACCTCCGCCCCAAACTCTGTTTGGGACGGGATATCCGTGAAGCTCCGCTTCGCACGAAGCAGAGCTTCGCCAAGATGCTCCCCAAGTTGGTAATTGGGAACGAGGGACTATCTCGATCTGGGAAGCAGCTGTTTCAAATTCGGCGACAGTGCGAGCGCCATCGAGGTGCCGTTGCTCTCCTCAACCAACTCCCCGCCAAAGTTGTCTTTGAAGTAATTGATGGCCCGCAGCTGATCGTCGGTGGTGTTGTACGAATGGCCGCCGAAATCATAGGTCTCCAATCTGTTCTCGTGCATCCAGAGCATGGACTGGTGGTGGAGGAAACGGTTGGTTCTTCCGGCAAGTCGTCGCCTTTCGTCGTTCTCCAGATTCCTGAAACAAGAAGCCGAATATTTCATCAAACCCCGGTCGTTGTCCCGGTCGATCAGATAGGCATGCATCGGGGAGATCTCTTAGCCCAAGGCGTCGAGGTTCTTGAGGATCGATTCCTTCTTCGCTTCCCAACTGACCTTCCGGTCCTTGTGTTCCTGGAGCACTTCAGCTGGAACTTTTTCCACGAACTTGGGATTGCCGAGTTTCTTTTCGACCTTCTCGATTTCCTTCTCGACCTTGCCCAGTTCCTTTTGCAGGCGTGCTTTTTCTGCGTCGACGTCCACAAGTCCTTCGAGGGGCAGGTAGAGTTCACCGAGGAGTGAGGCGACACTGGGCGTGCCTTGGAGGTCTCTGCTGTCAGAGATGCGTTCGACTTCTTTCGCATTGAGCAGAATTCGCAGGACGTTGATCTCGTGAGGATCGATGTCGCCGGTGGGGTGGAATTTGAACGCGGCCTTCTGGTTGATATTGAATTCGCGCAGAAGGTTTCGGCCTTGGCCGATGAGGTCGTTGCGGGCGTTGACCAATTTATCAACGGTTTTGTCGAGGCCGTAGTGTTCCTTCATCTGATCGTCGAAGGGCTTTGGCCAGCGGGCGTTCATGATGGTCTTGCCGCCCTGCTCTTCCGGGAGATCGGAGTTGAAGCCCATGCCGTTCCAGAGTTCTTCCGTGATGAACGGCAGGAAGGGATGGAAGAGGCGGAGCATGTTGCTGAGCACGAAGTCCATCACCGCAAGGGTGTTGGCCTTGCGGGCTTCGTCGTTGCCATTCATCACGGCTTTTGAGGCTTCGGTGTACCAGTCGCAGTATTCGGTCCAGAAAAGGCGATAGAATGTCTTGGTCACTCCGTCGAAGCGGTAGTCGGCGAAGTATTGATCGATTTCGCCAATCGCGTCGTTGAGACGACGCAGTATCCATCGGTCGTCGGAGGTCTGCAGTTCCGGGTTGATTTCTCCTTCGCGTTCGCCGCCTTGCATTTGGCGGAATCGAAGCGCATTCCATAGCTTGTTACAAAAGGTGCGCCCGAGATCCAGTTGCGGGAATCGAGTGGGATTGAACTCGATCTTAGTGAAGTCATATCGGTCGTCCTTCTTGTATTTCTCCATCTCACGATCCTGGAAGATCAAGTCCTGCCCGAGGGGCACTGATCGGAGAATTCCGAATCGGATGGCGTCCACGCCGAACTTGTCCATCAGGATGAGGGGGTCGGGAGAGTTACCGAGGCTCTTTGACATTTTGCGTCCCTTGTTGTCACGAATAATGCCGGTGTAATACACGTTCTTGAAGGGCAGGTGCCCCATGTATTCGTAACCGGCCATGATCATGCGGGCGACCCAGAAGAAGATAATGTCCGGACCGGTCACCAGATCGGAAGTCGGGTAAAACTTCTTGAGCGTTTCGGATTCCTCCGGCCAGCCCATGGTGGCAAATGGCCAGAGCCAGGAGCTGAACCAGGTGTCGAGTACATCCGGATCTCTGGTCCAGTTCTCCTCATCAGCAGGCGCTTCCAGGTCGCAGTGAATCTCTCCACTTTCGTTGTGATACCAGACAGGGATCTGGTGCCCCCACCAGAGTTGGCGGCTGATGCACCAGTCCTGGATGTTGGTGAGCCAATGGTCGTAGGTCTTCGCCCAACGGTTCGGATAAAATTTCATCTGTCCGTCGGCCACGCACTTCTGAGATCTCTCAATGCTGGGATACTTGAGGAACCACTGAAGCGAGAGCCGCGGTTCGATCGGCACCTTGGCGCGCTCGCTGAAGCCCACATTGTTTTCGTAATCTTCTTCCTTGGTCAGGGACCCGATTTGCTCGAGGAGTTCGGCTGACTTCTTACGGGCCTCGAAGCGGTCCAGACCAGCGAGATCGTTGCCGCCGAGTTCGTTCATTGTGCCGTCGGCATTGAGAACATCGATGATTTCGAGGCCGTGCCGCTGGCCGATGTCAAAGTCCGCCTTGTCATGTGCGGGGGTTACCTTGAGTACACCCGTTCCGAATTCGATATCGATGTGTTCATCGGCCACGATCGGAATGTGCGCCTGGTTTTCCAGTGGCAGAGGGCGCTTGGCGTGTTTGCCAACGAGGTGGCCGTAACGCGGATCCTTGGGATTCACCGCGATGCCCGTGTCCCCGGGAATCATCTCAGGACGCGTGGTCGCAATTTCCAGTTTCGTACTGGGCTCTTCGACGACCTCAACCGTGAAGTAGTAGAGTTTGCTTTTTTGAGCAGTCGGAAGCACTTCCTCATCAGACAGAGCGGTGAGTGAAACCGGACACCAATTCACCATCCGTTTGCCGCGGTAAATGAGGCCCTTCTTGTAGAGATCCACGAAAACTCTCTGGACGCAGCGGGAATAGTCATCATCCATTGTGAAGCGCTCACGGCTCCAGTCACATGAAGCGCCGAGTTTCTTCAGTTGGTTGATGATGATGCCACCGTGCTTCTCTTTCCAATCCCACACGTGCTCCAGGAATTTCTCGCGTCCGATGTCATAGCGTGATTTGCCTTCTTCCTCTTTCAGCTTCTTTTCGACCTGCACCTGCGTGGCGATGCCTGCGTGGTCGGTGCCGGGCAGCCAGAGGACTTCCTTGCCATCCATGCGGGCCTTGCGGGCGAGGATGTCCTGGATGGTGTTGTTCAGGACATGCCCCATATGGAGCATACCGGTGACGTTCGGTGGGGGAATGACGATGGAATAGGCAGGTCGGCTTTCGCTGACGCGGTCGGGGTCGGCGGTGAAGCAGCCGTTGGTCTGCCAGAATTCGTACCACTTGTCCTCCACGGCGGAGGGTTCGTATGCCTTGGGTATTTCAGCCATTTCTTCTTAGTTTTTTAACCACAGATGGACACAGATATTCACAGATAAAGCTCAGTGTCAGTTGATCGCGCGCTGATATTCCATGCGCGAATGGTAAAAATTCATTATTAATCCGAGCTTTAGTCCGGTGGTTTTTAGGTGGTTTAACATTTGGCCTTTCCCGCGTGGTCCAATCTTCGGAATCACTTTCGTGTTCACGATGATCTTGTCGAAAACATGCAGGCCAGGGATGAATGTGCCAATGTCAGTTCCTTTGTATCTGACGATGTATTGACGTCGTTGATCTACTGGAATTGCGCGAAGTCCAAATTCGCGCAACCAATGAGTTTTCGTAAATCTTTTCATGCAATCCACCTCCGTGCTCATTCAAGACTTCAAAGCCGCAGTCAATGATTGAATGAGTTTCCTCTTGGTGGGGCAACGGCTGGCTTCCATGAAGATCCACATCAGAATCTGTGCTCATCTGCGTTAATCTGTGGTTTTACCTCTTTTTTAGAAGTGCGTATTCGAGGCTGTCCACCAAGGCCTTGAGACTGGCTTCGATGATATTCTCGCTGACGCCAACGGTTCCCCATTCTTCCTTGCCGTCGGTGGATTCGATGAGGACGCGGGTTTTGGCGCCGGTTCCAGTGGTGGATTCGAGAATGCGCACTTTGTAGTCGGTGAGTTCGACTTTGCTGATCTGTTTGAAGTGTTTCTTCAATCCGTCGCGCAGGGCGCCGTCCAGGGCGTTCACCGGGCCGTCACCTTCTGCAATTGTGTGAGTGATTTGATCGCCGACGCGCACTTTCACGTTCGCCTCGCAAACCCCTTTCGTTCCATTGCCACGCATGGATACGTGATAGGAATCCACGGTAAAGAGGAGTTCGGGATTGTGTTCGAGTATGCCGCGGATTAGCAGCACCAGTGAGGCTTCGGCAGCTTCGTACTCGTAGCCTTCGTGTTCCTGTTCCTTCACCTTGGCGAGGATTGCCTTCAATTCCGGAGTGTCGTTCGTGAGTTTGAGGCCGAGTTCCTGGGCCTTCATCACGATGTTGCTGCGGCCGGCAAGATCGCTGACGAGGATACGGCGATTGTTGCCGACCTTCGTCGGGTCGATGTGCTCGAAGCTGTGGGCGACTTTTTGCACGGCGTTTACATGCATACCGCCTTTGTGTGCAAAGGTGGACGCGCCCACCCATGGTTGGCGATGGTTGTGTCGTTGGTTGGCGATCTCGTCGACGTACTGGGAGAGTTCGGTGAGTTTCTTGAGGGCGGCCGCGGGAAACACCTTCTTGTTCATCTTGAACTGAAGCGTTGGAATCACGCTGATCAGGTTGCAATTCCCAGTGCGCTCGCCGAATCCGTTTACCGTTCCCTGCACTTGACCGGCACCGACGTCAACTGCTGCCAGCGCATTGGCCACTCCAAGTTCGATATCGTTGTGGGTGTGGATGCCCACCTTGCAATTCAGATTAGCAAATGCGGTCTTGGTGATTTCAGCGACTTCGCTGGCGAGGCAACCGCCATTGGTGTCGCAAAGAACGACCCAATCTGCACCGGCTTCTTCTGCGGCTTTCCAAGTGGACATCGCGTATTCGGGATCATCCTTGTACCCGTCGAAAGCGTGCTCGGCATCGTAGATGACGATCTTACCCTTGGATTTCAGGAAGCGAACGGTGTCCGCAATCATCGCAAGGTTCTCCTTCGCGGTCGTGCGGATGACTTCCTTCACGTGCAGGAGCCAAGTCTTGCCAAAGATGGTGACGACGGGAGTCTCTGCTTCGATAAGGAGGCGGACTTGGCTGTCTTCGGAGGCTTCGACGTTTTTGCGCCGGGTTGAACCAAAGGCCGCAATCTTGGCGTGTTTCCACTTTCGCTTCGCGGCTTGGGCGAAGAATTCGATGTCCTTGGGATTGCTCCCGGGCCAACCGCCTTCGATGTAGTGAACCCCAAAAGCGTCCAGTTTTTCGGCAATTCGAAGTTTGTCCCCGACCGAAAAGTTGATGCCTTCTCCCTGCGTTCCATCGCGCAGAGTAGTGTCATAGATCTCGACTTTGGGCTTCATCTGTCATCCCCGCCATTTGCGGGAAGGGAGGTTCTACGGCAATGCAAGTCGTGGTTCAATGCGCAAAACCGCCACAAACCGCAAAAAACGCCATGAAATGAAAAAGCCGCCACTGCGTCCAGTGACGGCTGCCCCACCTCCTTGGAGTACGCGCTCCCTTGTGTTGCACCGAGTGGTATTGGGGAAATCTGTCAGTGATGGCGTCCCGGAAATGCGAAGCTGGTCTGGCGGATTTCGTTGAGCTTCTGTGTCTCCCAATCGGGCGTTTCGTCGACCGTGCGGTGCATCTGTTCGAACCACCAACGGGCGCCGGCCATGCGTCGTTGACGACGGCGTGAAGGGCAGAGTTTGGCTTTGGTGTCGATTCCGAGTTCCATCTGGTTTGTGGCTATCATGTCGTGTCTTTCGTTTCTTACGTGGACCAATCTGACACGCGGGGTGGGACACAGGGTGTCTAGGGGTGAAGTTTGTGAGAAATTTTTCGAAATTCGTCGAACTGGTTGGACACGTCAGGCATGCCGGACGGTTTCTTGACGGATGTTCGCTGGAGGAATCACTCTTTGGCCATGTCTGCGCCATTGGTAGTTGGCTTGGGGGAAATCCTTTGGGATGTGTTCCCGGATGGTGCGAAGTTTGGCGGTGCACCGGCGAACTTTGCTGTGCATTGCGCTGCGCTGGGTGCGGATGTTTCGATGGTCAGTGCGGTTGGACAGGATCAGTTGGGTGATCGGGCGATCGAGGGGCTCAGGTCGAGGAACGTTTCAACGGACTTCGTTCAGCAGCCTGATTTTCCAACGGGAACTGTCGATGTGCAGGTGGATTCGGGAGGGCATGCTTCCTATGTCTTTGCGCCGAATACGGCGTGGGACAATCTCGTGTTCACAGATGAGTTACGTGCGCAGGCGGAGAGAACGGATGTCGTTTGCTTTGGTTCATTGGGCCAGCGGAGTCCTTCGTCCAGAATGACGATCTGCAAGTTTGTTGAAGCGACTCGTAAAGATGCGCTGAGGATCTTTGACGTGAACCTCCGGCAGAACTTCTATTCGGATGAAGTCATCCGGTTGTCGCTGGAGATTTCCAACGTCCTGAAACTGAACGATGAAGAGGTGGATACGGTTCGTCGGGGTGATGGATCTCAGATTGAGAGGCTTAAAGACGTGAGGGAAAAGTTTGAACTCCAACTCGTGGCGTTGACGCGGGGAGAAGACGGCGCTGTTCTGATCACGGAATCAGAGGTGATCGAGTGCGCGGGTGTTCCGACTGAGGTGGTTGACACGGTTGGGGCAGGGGACGCGTTTACGGCCGCGCTGGCGATGGGGCTGTTTGGAGATGTTCCGTTGCGCAAGATTGGTCCGCGGGCATCAGAGCTGGCGTCGTATGTTTGTTCACAGAAGGGTGCGACTCCGGAATTGCCGGATGAACTGAAGAGCTTGTTCGGTTCGGAGAACGGGTAAGTGCCGGATCAGTGGGCCGCGCGTTTTCTGAGCAATGCTCCGGTGAATTTCTGCGCGTTTTTGAAGAGCTTGCCCCACTTGGCATTGATCGCACCCTGGCCGTAGAAATCTTCTTTACCGAGAATCGCTGTCGGGTTGTCGGCCAGGACTTCGCGTCGATCGACGTATGCCTTGATAAGGTATTCGCCGGGGGCAAGTGTGGGATCGTTATCCCAGTGAACTTTTTTCTCGCTTTGTTTGCTGCGCAGCAGGAAGAGCGTTCCGAATACGGCGCGACGGGGATTCATGGTTCCCTGGGTAAAGGCGATCGGTTCCCTGAACCAGCGTTTGTGTGCCTTGTCCCAGCCATGAATGAAGAACTGAACGCGTGCTTTTTCAGGCCAGTCGGACGGGGCCTCGCGCATGAGCATCATCTGTTGGGTGAAATACCAGTTGTCCGCGGGCAGTTCATCTTCCGAGGTGTATTGGCCGGACATCACCTTCGCGTAGTCCTCGATCCAGGCGACGAATGCCTTGTACGAAAAGTCGTCGGGGTGCATCTTGATTCCGCCCATGTGGGAAACGGGCTCGAGGAAGGAAGGCTCTTCGAACTGTTTGTCACCGATCTTCTTCGGAAGCCGGGCGGTGGGCTTGAGAATGATCAGGCTTTTCTCGGGATCCTTGAGGTTGAGCATGGGCAGGCGGTTGCGGCTCTTTCGTTTGCTGTCCCGGATCAGGTACTCCATCGTGGCTTCTGGGGTTTCCTTGAAAATGTCCATGCGTTCGGTGAAGAGATTACCGAGGTTGTGCTTCATTTTCTTGAGCCGTTCGCGGGCGAGTCGGTGCTTCTGGCTGTTGCCGTCAATCTCGTGAGGTGTATGACAGGGGAAGCAGCGCATGCGTTGCGACCAGACGTTTCGCTTGAAGGAATCCAGCACCCGGTCGATTCGCGCGTGGCGAATAATTTCGTGGGCCTTGTCGGGGCCTGCTGTCTCCTTGGGAGCGGGAAGCGATACGAGACGCGGATCCTTGGCGCCGGCCTTGATCCACGCTGCGAAGGCTTCGTATTCGGCCTCACGGTTTTTCGCGTGGATCATCTTCTGGCCCTTGTCGTAATCCTTTTCGCCCATCTTTATGAGTTTGAGGATCTTGGAATTCTCAGGAGTCTTGAGATCGATCAAGCCCTGCGCTCAGAGAGATGCAAATGTGGCATCTGATGACGGCAGGATGTAGTCCTTGAGATCCACAGCGGAGAGGTGGCATTGCACGCAGCTGCTCGGATTAGGGGACTTGAAAATCGGCATGATGCGATTTTCAAATATTTCCATCGGGGTGACGGCCGAGGCATTCAAGGCCACGGTCAGGAGGCAGGACAGAGGGAGGCGTTTCATAAACACCTTATACCGGAGTGCGGTCATTGTGTGATTCGATGATTTTGCCCCCATGAGAGGCTGGCGCTGAGGAATTCCTCGGGTCAGCGGCGATGTTTCCAGCGCAGATGTCGAAACTTTGGAGGTTCACCTGTCCAGGTTGCTCCAACGCGACGCGGTTGGCCTTTCTCGCCACGACGAGGACGAAGGCGGTCGGCGTGGCTGAGTTTTAGCAGGCGGGCGTTGTTCCAGTTTTCGAGTGGTTTGCGTGTTGCGCTGAGGAAATCAGCAGGTGTCAGTTCGATTGACTGCCAGGCTGTGCCTCCCTTGAGGTTCACCTCGGCGGCATGCTCGTCGATGCGGACTACCAGCGTGTTGGTCTCTGGAGACTGGACGCGGAATGCCAGGGATGCACCCGCTGGCGCTTTCCATGGGAGGGCATTGATTTTCAATGTTGAAAGCGCCCACTCAGCCGGACGATATGTGAACCATTCCTTTTTCCAATCACCGTTGAAGTCTTCGATAGTGTGCTGTCGGCGAAGGGTGGGACGCACGCCTGCTTCTCTTAACTGCCTGGACCCGACGAGGGTGACGAGTGATGAGATGTTGAAGTTTGTCGCAGTGAAGGAACCGTAATAGTAGCCGGCTCCGGAAACTGGTTCGTCCAGAGCGTAGTTCACATTGGCATAGACCCACAACGGTCGCTCCGTGTCGGCAAGGGGAAGTTTGGCGCTCCAGCGTCCATTGGATTTCCTTGTTGCGGCGTGGTGCCAGAATCGATGTTTGGCATCGTGAATGTTTTCGGCACCAGGGGTTCCCTGTTGCGTGTGATAGACATCGACCGACTCAATCGTTCGGGAATCGTCGGGCAGGACAGAGAACACGGGGACACCTCCCTCTGCTTTCAGGTTCAGTTCCGTCGTGGGTGTTTCCGGAAACGTGAACGACTTTTTCAAATGCTGATCCATCCACAACAGTGTGGCGACTTCGTAGGGAGGCGTGTCTTGATGGTTGTGATGTGGGGAACATGTCACGCGCCAATCGCTTGATTTGATTTCATCGATTGCGGTCGGAAGGTCGCCGAGGCGTCCGTGAAAGTCATTCGCCGGGCTTAGAAAGATGATGGGGCAGATGATTCTCTTGAGGGCGGGGGAATCTCCGATGGTCACCCTGTGCAACGGGGTCTTGTTGTAACGATCGCTGATTCCACCACAGGACGGAGCTGCTGCCTGTACGCGTTTGTCGGTAGCAGCTGTGGCAACGGTCAGCTTGCCTCCCATTGAATGGCCGTAGACGCCAAGTCGCCCGGGATCCACCTCAGACTGTTGTTCGAGGAATGTCAGTCCGCGACGAGCGGCCAATGTGCAGAGGAACCAGGAACTGTTTCGAGGTGATGTAACATCGTCCAGAGTCCAATCCTCTGATCCGTTACGGATGGTGACAAACGCGTCTTTGCCGTTGCGGCTGGGTGCATGGTAGGCATCAAGGGCGCCCCAATCTGTGGTTTGGAGATGTCTGGGATTGTCTGTTTTGCCCTCCCAAAAGAGTTTCACCTCGTTGGGACCGACCCGATACCCAGGTGCGCTGATGCGTCCGGCCCAGGCGATAGAGAGGGTCGCGTAGCCACGCTTGGCGTTCCTGAGGCAGGCCTTGTGGTCGGCGTATTGCCCGCCCCCGTGGATTTGGAGCAAACCGGGCAAATTCTCTCCGCCTCTCGGAAATCCATAGATGCCAGCCAGTTTTGCTCGTTGTCCCTTGAAGATCCCGATCCGGAAACGGACGACGCGCAACAGGATGTCATCTTCCTCCCATTCCTTCAGCACCTCAACTTCGAGTGGCTCGGCTCGCGGGTCGAAGTCTGCCCAGAGTTCATCATGGGAGGCGGGCGCTCTGCCGTCGATCAATTGGGAGAGTGATTCGGCCTCAGCTGAACTCACCGAATGAAGGATCCCAATGGCAAGGATGATAGTTCGCATTATTCTTCGTTCTCGTCCGAATGGACTGACTGGTGAAGAGCAAGCTCAGGCCACGATCTCATCGATCACGTTTCCGAAGTCCCGTTCCAGCCGTTTGTGGCCGGCGATTTCCATTGAGTGGCGATCCAGGCCGAGTTGATGCAGGAGGGTTGCGTGCACGTCGGTGACGTAGTGGCGCCCCTCTTCAGCGTGAAAGCCGATCTCATCGGTCGAGCCGTGCACGACAGCGCCTTTGATTCCACCACCAGCCATCCAGACGGAGAAGCCGAAAGGATGGTGATCCCGGCCGTTCGCTCTTTGTGATCCGGGTGTGCGTCCGAACTCGGTGGCAAAGACCACCATTGTTTCTTTCAGCATGCCGCGTTGCTTGAGGTCCTTGAGCAGACCGGCCACAGGCAGATCCACCTGAGCGGAAAGTTTCGTGTGGTTTGACTTGAGATTCTTGTGCGCATCCCAGGCTCCCGCGGCTCCGGTGCCATGCATGAGCTGAATAAATCGAACTCCGCGTTCGGCCATTCTTCGTGCCACGAGCAGTTGTTCACCGAAGGGCTTGGTGACGCTGTTGTCCAATCCATAGAGTTTCTTTGTCGCGTCTGACTCTTCCTTCGTGCTCAACACCTCGGGCACGGCAGTCTGCATTCGGAACGCGAGTTCGTACGACTTGATCCTGGCTTCCAACGCAGCGTCGTCGGGAAACTTCCTGGCGGTGATTCGATTCAGTCGGTTGATCAGATTGAATTCCAGTCTTTGTTCGCGGTTGGTGAGATCGCCTTCCGGTTTGGCGAAGGGCAGGGGATCGTTGGGATCAACCTTGAGAGTGACCGCGTCATAGGCAGGGCCGAGGTAATAGGAATCACGTTTGCCGAAATAGCGCGGACCGATATTCACAAATTGGGGCAGATTCTCGTTAAGCGAACCCAACCCGTAGGTCACCCACGAACCGATCGTCGGAAATCGGCCGTCCAAAGTGTGGCGCCCGGAATGAAACTGCACCTGCGCTCCGTGGTTGTCATCCGTTGTCCACATGCCACGCAGCACTGCGATGTCATCGATGCATGATCCAATGTGTGGGAACCAGTCGCTGACCTCGATGCCGCTTTGCCCGTGCTTGCGATAGCTGACCTGCAAGGGGTAGATCGTCTTTCGGCGTTGGCCGTTGGCGTCGTTTACCACGACCACGCGGACGTTCTTCAGCCGATCCGATTCCTGCGTGTGTTTGTAAGGCGTGTCGCCGATGGATTGCCCCGCGTATCTGTTCAGTTCGGGTTTCGGGTCAAAGCTCTCCATGTGGCTGACCCCGCCTCGCATAAAGAGCCAGATTACGTTTTTCGCCTTGGGAGCGAAGTGCGGATGCCCGGTGATTGGTGGAGCGTCGGTTGCCAGCGTGTCCCGCTCCAATAAGCTGTTTAGCGCCAGTGCGCCAAATCCCAAGCCCGACCTGGCAAGAAAATCACGGCGCGGTAATGGAGGGTGTTCAATCATCACTATCTTGGAAACAACCGAACGAACGAACTGAGCGCAGCCGCGATAAGGGCGATTAAAAAAATAATGGGAGCTGTCACCGCAGCAAGGTATGCAACGTATTTCGGCTCAATCAGCCCATAGCCAAGAATCGCGATGCCAACACCGAGGATCAGCCAGGGAGTCTTACGGCGGTTGGCGCCTTCGCAGGCATCGATATTCGATTTAGTCATGCCATGAAAATCCCCCCGAACCTGCCGTGCTGTCAATTCCCGCTCGTCCTTTTTCCTTGTTTTGATTCACCGGCCCTGATGTACCATTCGCGCTCGCCTGCGGAACGAATCGGTGGGCGACCTCATCCCATGAGTCAGAAGAAAATGCGAGCGATCGGTGTCCGGCCCGAAGAGAAACAGGTCGCGATAATCGACCACGATCATCCGGAAATCACCGCCCCCACGCAGGTCAAGGTCCAGTCGCTGGATGTCGGTATCTGCGGAACGGATCGGGAGATCTGTACCTTCGTCTACGGCGCGCCACCCGAGGGAGCTGATTACCTGGTGCTGGGGCATGAATCTTTGGGCAAGGTCGTGGAGGTTGGAACCGACGTGAAGGAACTCGAAGTGGGCGATCTGGTCGTTCCCAGCGTGCGCCGTCCCTGCTATGAGGACACCTGTCGTCCCTGCGCGATCGACCGGCAGGATTTCTGCCAGACGGAGAATTTCGTCGAACGCGGAATCAAGCGGGACCACGGCTACATGACCGAGTTCTGGGTGGAATATGAAAAACACCTGAACCTGGTTCCGGCCGAGTTGCGCGACTACGCCGTGCTGGCCGAACCGTTGACCATTGCGGAGAAGGCGGTGGATCAGGTGTGGCAGATTCAGAAGCGCCTGCCGTGGCAAAATGAAGAGCCGGGGAAGAAACCCGGTGAAGGACTGAACGCCGTCGTCCTTGGCGCGGGCCCCATTGGGATTCTTGGTGCAATGAAACTCGTCGTGGAAGGATTCAAGACCTACGTCTACACCCGTTCACCGGCTCCGAATCCCAAGTCCGAAATCGTCGAGGCCATTGGTGCGGAATACATTTCCAATACCCAGGTGTCTACCGAAGAACTTGCCAAACATATTGGGAGCATCGACCTGGTCTACGAAGGGCTGGGTGTCGCAAAGGTGTCGTTTGATGTGTTGATGCATCTGGGATTGAACGGGATCTTCTGCTTTACCGGCATTCCAGCTCCTGGCGATAAAATTGACATCCCGGGCAACGACCTCATGCGCAACGTCGTCCTGAAGAACCAAATTATCATCGGCACGGTGAACGCCGACAAATCGGCATTCCAGAATGCGATCACCGATTTGGGCGAGTTCAAGCAGCGCTGGCCTGACGCGTTGGACGGCATTATTTCCGGGCGTCATTTGCCGGACAATTTCGAAGAACTGCTGGTAGGCAAACCCGGCGGTATCAAGCACGTCATTTCCTTCGACAACTGAGTTCCAGAATCAATCCCATGAGCAAACAATGGATCGACGTTACCGTGCTGATGAAAGACGGCATGGTGCATTGGCCGGGGGATCCGGCCTGCATCATCAAACGCGTTGTAAAAATGGAGGACGGTGCGCCCTGTAATCTCACGCACCTCTCCATGAGCGCGCACACCGGCACGCACATGGATTCCATGCGTCACTTTGTGAACGACGGCGAGACCATGGAGCAAATGCCTCTGGAAGCTGTGATCGGTCCGTGCCGGGTCATCCAGATCAATGCGAAGGACCAGATCACTCCGAAGCATCTGGAAAAACTGCGCCTGCGAAAGAATGAGCGTGTCATTTTCAAGACAAGCAACTCCACCAAGAGCTGGAAGTCCGACACATTCGACAAGAAGTTCATCTCCATTCGTGAAGATGCGGGCCAGTTCCTCGCGGACAAAGGCATTATGACGGTTGGCGTGGACTACCTGAGCATTGGCGGTTGGGATAAGGACGGAGTGGAAGTTCACCAGGTGATGCTCGGTGCGGGAATCTGGGTCATCGAAGGATTGAATCTCAGCAAGATCAAGCCGGGTCGATATGACTTGATCTGCCTGCCACTGAAGATCGCAGGGAGCGACGGTGCGCCCGCGCGAGCACTGCTCCGACCTCGTTGATTGAAACGTTCAGAAAGTACCAATGAGCACTGAAACCATCCCGGTTGAAATCGCCGATCCGACCAACGCCAAGATCCTCGAGATCTCGGAGGACAAGTTGAAAGGCTTCCAGGAAGATCCGCTCGGAGAAATCGCCAAGCAGACGGATCTCGAAATCGACACTGTGATTGAGCGAGTCCGTGCGATGCTGGAAGCGGGTGTGATTCGTCGCATTCGGCAAACCATGCTCGCTACAAGTCTGGCCAAGGGCGCGCTGGTGGCGTGGGAAGTTGAGCAGGACAAGCTTGATTCCGCATTCAATTATCTCTTCGAGAAAGATCCGTTTTCCGGACACGTCGTCACCCGCACAACGGACACGGTCAGCGCCGGTTCGACTTACAAGCTCTGGACCACGCTGAAGGTTCCTCAGGGCTATTCTCTCGCCAAGCACTGCGAGCTGCTCTCACCGGTCATTGGTGCCAAGCATTTCCGCACCATGTCCGCCAAAAAACTTTTCGCATTGGGCGTTGGACACATGCGGCGCAAGAAACTCGAACCCGGTGAACGCGCGGACGAACTAGCCGAACCCATGGACACAACGCTGGTGGAACTGAGCGATCTTGAATGGCGCATCATGACTTCGCTTAAGCGTGAGTTTGAGCCGGACGAATTGGTGCACAACATCTGGCACGCGCGGGCCGATGAGGCAGGTGTGTCTCTGGATGAATTCCTGACCGTCGCCCGCGGTTTGAACGAAAAGAAAGTCGTCGGTCGCTTCTCCACTTTCCTTGAGCACGTGAAGCGTCTTGCTACCGGAGAGCGCGTCACCAAGTTCAACGCGCTGTTCCACTGGGCCGTTCCTCCGGGCCGCGAAATCGATGCCGGCCGGGAAGTGGGCCGACATTACTGTATGACGCACGCGTATTGGCGCGAAGGCGGGCCTGAGTTCAAGAACGTCAACGTCATGGGGGTCGTTCATGGAACAGAGAAGGATCGCGTCCTGGCGCACAAGGCAGCGATCGACCAGCACCTGGAAGAAGAGGGAATCAAGGTCGGTTACACCAATGTCTTCTGGGGTGGCAGAAGCGAGATCAAGCCCAGCGAGATTTCTCCGATCGAATACGTGAAATTCTGCGAATCGCACGGAATCGATCCAGACAGCATGAAGGAATAATTCCATTCCACATCCTGGAACTGCAAGGCGGCCGCTGGTCGCCTTTTGGGTCTTTGCAACCCGACTGCCAGCCTTCACAGTCTGCCGCGTGGGAACGACAGGAACCTTAGAGCAACCAAGGGTAATCGATGAGTTGGTACTACGCAGATGGTGATGAGCAGCGCGGGCCGGTTTCGGACGAGGAATTTCAGCAATTGATCGACGCACACAAGGTTTCGGGTGAAACGCTGGTGTGGAAGGAAGGGATGGCTGACTGGGTCGCGTATAAAACCGTAGCCGGAGATCCATCTCCGCCGGACACTCAGGGAATTCCTGCAACAGCGGCCGTGACTGAGGTAGATGAGCCGGCGTCGGGTGGAAACATCACCTGCGTCGAGTGCAACAACCGATTCAGCTTTGATGAAGTCATCCGCCTCGGCGACCGTTATGTCTGTGCGGAGTGCAAACCATTTGCCGTGCAGAAGATGCAGGAGGGCGTGAGCTTCACATCCAAGTCGGGAATGACGATCGATCAGATGCTCGACAGTGACTATGACAACGGGGTGATGTCCTGCATCCGAGGAGGCGGGGCGGTCTTCAGGGCGCATTTCTTCCCGATCATCGGCGTTTCGATCGTAGTCTTTCTGGTGATGGGCGCCATGCAGGTCGTTCCGTTCCTCGGCGCTCTGCTCAGTCTCGTGCTTAGCGGGCCGATCATCGGCGGTTACTGGCTTTATGTGATCCGTCGCGTCCGGGGCGAGGAGACGAGCATCGGAGACGCATTCGCCGGGTTCGGTCCCGGATTCGGAAATCTCATGCTGGGCTATATCGTTTCTTCCATTCTTGCGCCACTTCCTCTGTTGCCCGGCGTAGTATTACTTCTCATCGCAGGCTTTGCTTCTGCCAATGCGGGAGAGGCCAACGTGGCGTTGATTGCAATGGGGGTGATTCTCACCTTGGTCGGATCATTGTTCTTCATTCGACTGGCGATCAGTTGGTTCTTCACTTGCGCGATCATCATCGACAAGAAAATGAAGTTCTGGCCGGCCATGAGCTTCGGTCGATCGATGGTGAACAAGCACTGGTGGTCCACTTTAGGGATCGGATTCTTGTTCGGTGTGATTATCTGGGGGGTAATTTTTGTATTCGTAATTGCCGGCGGCGCGCTCGCTGCGGTCGCCGGTTCCGGCGGTGGTGATTCAGCGGTGGCTTTCATCATGTTGATAGTGCTGGCTCCGGTGATGTTGCTGTCGATTCCTTGGGGTATTTGTGCCTACGCCTACCGTTACGACGTGGTGTTCGGGCCATTGGAATCTCAGGACGAGTTTTGAGAGTGTCCTGATGTCGGTGAGTCAGCGCAACGTCCACTGCCCGAAGTGTCGATGGAGGCTTCCATCGGAGTTGCTCAACCGGTCTTACGCTCCCTGTCCAAATTGCGGTTGCCCAATGGAGGTGGCACTTTTCCCGGCGGTGTATCGCAAGGCGGATGTGGTTTCGACAGGCGATGCGGTTTTGGCGGAGGGCGAATCCAGTTGTTTCTTCCATGCTGAGAAGAAGGCTTCGATTGCCTGCGACCGTTGCGGCCGTTTCCTGTGCGGACTCTGTGACATCCAGCTGGGCAACGAGCACATCTGCGCAACATGCATTGAGTCCGGCAAAAAGAAGGGCAAGATGCAGAAACTGGAGAACAAACGACTCCTTCGTGATCGACAAGCGCTCGTTCTTTCGATCGTTCCGCTGTTTTTGACGGGCATTACTGCGCTCTACCTCACCACTCGTTACCGGAAGGATCCCACGAGTATCAGCATCACGCAGAAGAGTCGGTGGAGGTTTTCGGTGGCCTGGATGTTTTCAGTGCTTCAGATCCTGATCGGGATTTTTTTGATACTTTCCTACACGGGCGTCCTTGATACGTGATCGAAATGGAAGAAAAGGAACAACCGAACTATCGGAAACTGGGTGGCGGTGGCCGTTACAGCGATGCGCCGGAATTGGTGCTCTTCTTCCTGTTTTTCGTTTTCAATATCTTCGTTCTGCTGTTCTACAAGCGCCGGACCCTTTACCTGGGACCGGATCATTTGCTGGTGGTTGAAGGTTCGAGTTACAGCGAGACTTACAAATTCTACAATTTCCGCGATATCCATTCATTCACCCTGCGTCGCACCTACGACTACATCGGATGGATGATTACCCTGGCACTGGCTGTTGCGGTGCTGCTTTGGCTGGCGATTACGCCCGGCGATGATGTTGCGAACATAGTCTTTGGATCGCTCGCTGGAATTGTTGGGGCGGTTCTCCTCGTTCATTTGTTGAGAGGGCGCACGGTCCACTGTGAACTCAAGACGGCCGTGAGCAGCGTTTATCTGCCATCGCTCGGACGCCTGGGACATGCTCAGAAGGTTCTGTCTCAAATCCGCCAACTGATCGAAGAAGAGCAAGGGGCCTTTGATCCCGATGACTTCGAACGTGCGAATAGTCCTGCTCCCGGACCCGAACCAGCGGTGGTTCCCGCACAAGTTGAGAATGAGGCAGTGGACGCCACACCGATTGAAACGCCCAAGGAGGAATGATGGCCGAACTCGTCGCCCAACGGTGTCACGTACATCTCAATCGCGAAGCAGCGGCTCGCTGTCCTGAATGCCGGCAGTTCTATTGCCGGGAGTGTGTTACCGAGCACGATGATGTCGTCATTTGCACTGCGTGCCTGAAGAGCCAGACTGAGATTTCGGAAGAGAAGAAGCTTCAGATCCGCGGTCTATTCCGATTCGTATCCGGAGTGATGGGGTTTGTATTCTGCTGGGTGATATTCATCTGGGTGGGACAGATGCTGTTGGCGGCTCCTTCGGAATTCCACGACGCAGACCTGTGGCAGCGAGGTTTTTTTGATCACTGAAACCGCTCGGTGCACGAGCTGATCTCACACGCCTATCGCCCGTAAGAAGAAAAAGAGGAAGAAGGACACCGGACCAGAAAGCCTGGATCTGATTGAGGAAGGTGTTCATCTGCTGCGAAGTGTTCCGTCGGAGGGATGGATACAATTCCTGATGGGGGCAGTGCCGTTTGCGCTGTGCTTTCTGTTCTTCGCCGCGGACATGAGCAGAGGCGCTCACGCAGACGCGCGACTTGGGTTCTCGGCATTGCTCCTCACCGTGCTCTATGTGTGGATGAAATTCTGGCAGGTTGCGTTTGCACAAACGATGCGCGCCACGTTGACGGGCGATCAGGCACCCGCCTGGACGTTTCGGCGCATTTGGAACGTCCTGCTGTTGAATTGTACCCTGCAGCCGCTCGCGCTTGTAATACTTCCCATCTGCGTCATACTGACGTTTCCTTTTCCGTTCGCTTACGCTTTCTTTCACAACCTCACCATCCTTGGGGATGGGGAAGATCCCTCGATTGGCAGTAATGCGTCGCGTGCAGCAAGACAAGCGCGAATGTGGGTGAGCAGCCACGTTGCATTCCTGTTTGTGATGTCGAAGTTTGTGTTCTTTGTGTTCCTAAACTGGTTCCTGGTTTTGATGATGCTGCCGATGTTCGTGAAGACTCTGACGGGAGTTGAAACCGATTTTTCAAGGGCGGGTTGGAATTCGGTGTTGAACACGACTTACCTTGCGGTTGTGATCATGCTCACTTGGATCTCAGTCAGCCCGCTCGTACGGGCTGTGTATACGCTTCGTTGTTTCTATGGCGAGTCACTTAAGTCCGGAGCCGACTTGCGGGCAGATCTGCGTTTCTCGCGATTGGCTGCCAAAGTTGGCTTGATCTTATTGCTCTTTGGCGCCCCTCAGTCGTCACAGGCGAATGAGGCAGGTTCTGAGAACACCGGAACCAAAGTCGAACTCAATGAAGAGATTGATCGCGTTCTCGAAAAGGCGGAGTTCTCCTGGCGTTCGCCTCGTGAGATTTCCGATTCGGACAAGGATGGATCCGTGCTGGGAGAATACATCTCGCAGGCAGTCATCGACGCCATGAGTTGGATTGGTGGCAAGATCAAGGCTGTGATCAAGTGGCTGATAGAGAAGTTTCGCCCGCGCCCCGATCTCAGTGGTTTTGACAAGAACGGATCCGGGTTCAACTGGACTGACGCTCTGGACATTCTGATCAAATTGCTGATCGCAGCCGCGGTCATTGCTTTGTGTATGATGCTGTGTCGTTTGTGGCGTCAGAAACCAATTGTCGTTGCCACCGCGGAAACAGTGGTGCCGGATTTGACGGACGAGGATGTTGCCGCGGATCAATTGCCTGAAGATGAGTGGCTGGGCCTGGCGGGCGACCTGATGGCCAAGGGCGAATCCCGACTCGCGCTGAGAGCGCTTTACCTTGCTTGCCTTGCGCACCTGGGTGAGCGCAAGTTGCTGACGATTTCACGTGCCAAATCCAACCGGGAGTATCAGCGCGAATTGAATCGCCGCGCCCGCTTGATGGAGGAACTCCGCGCTGCATTCGATCAAAACGTGCTTGCATTCGAACGTGCCTGGTACGGGCTGCACGAGGTGACGCGTATTGTGTTCGATCAGGTGGAGAGCAACTTGCAGAAGATCCGCGAATGCTGAGACGACGCGTCAATCTGTTCCTGCTCCCGGCGCTCATGCTGCTGTTCGCCTTTGGCCTGCAACGCTTGTTTGAGCTGCGATTCAGTCACGGTGACATCTACCCGCCGTATTCATCGCTCCGTGCCGATCCGGTTGGTTCCAAGGCCCTATTTGAATCACTTGACGGATTGAGTGATTTCGATCCCTCACGGCACTATTTCTTAAACGTTGACTACGGGCAACCGGAGGAGACCACGGTCCTGATTCTGGGTGTCAAGCCGTGGAAGCTCAGGTTCATGGGCAGCAAGGAACTCCGTAGTATGGAGAGGTTTATGGATCAAGGCGGTCGCATTGTCATCGGCTTGTATCCCTATCCGGGACGGTCCTTCCTCGACAAGGCGATGGCTGAATCATTTCAGAAGTATGCCGACGAACTTGAGGAGGAGGTACGGAAGCGGAGAAACGAGGACGGTAAGGAAGAGGGCGAGGGCAAAGCCCGGAAAGTTGAAGACGCCGAGGAATGGTCGCCCTGGGATGAAGATGAGGCGCTCGAAAACCTTGAGGAGCGCTTGAATCGGTTGAAGGACGATACGGATGTTGTCTTCGCGTCCCTCTTCCACCGCTGGGGAGTGAATCTGAAATGGGAGGATCTTGCAGTGGATCGGGACTCCGTGGTCGTTCCCGAGTCTGTGTCACGCTCGATGGACGCGCCCATTGAGCTTCCGCAAGAATTGAACTGGCATAGTGCCGGTGTTTTCAGTTTCAACCGCTTTGAGAAAAGGGATTGGAAGGTCCTCTATTGGCGGGGCGAAGAATATTGGCAGGGCGAACATCCGGTAATAATTGAACGGAAATTCGGCAAGGGCTCGCTGATTGTTTCGAGCGATCCGTACATTTTCAGCAATGAAGCGTTACGTGAAGACCGGCAAACCGGATTGCTCGCCTGGATGTTCGGTGATGGTACACGGATTATTTTTGATGAATCTCATTTCGGTGTGGTGACGAGCGAGGGCGTGGCCACGCTTGGGCGGAAGTACCGATTGCATGGCTTGATGGCCGGCCTCCTTGTCCTGGCGCTGCTCTTCGTCTGGAAGAACGCTTCGAGCCTCACACCTCCATTGGAAGAACGGTCCCTTGGCGGTGGAGCGGTTGCCGGGCGGGATTCGAATCTTGGGTTCCTGAGTCTCCTTCGACGCACCGTCCGGCCCGCGCAACTCCTGTCGACCTGCATCGACGAGTGGCTTCGCTCCAATCCGCACCGGGATAAGAAAGCGGTCGAGTTGCGCGTTGCGGCATCGAATTCCCGGGAACATCTCGTCCATCGATTTCGCAAACTGCAAGAACACTTGAAACCCAGAAGATAATCTCATGAGTGAACAAACCGAACGCCTCAAGGAAGTCCTGTCGAAGGCCCGTGCCGAAGTCGGGAAGGTCATCATCGGGCAGGAAACAGTCATCGATCTCGCGTTGATTTGCGTTTTCACCGGACAACATGCGTTGATCGAAGGCGTGCCCGGAGTGGCCAAGACATTGATGGTGCGCACTTTGGCAAAAACCTTGGGATCAGAATTCTCCCGGGTGCAGTTTACACCCGATCTCATGCCCGCTGACATCACCGGCACCAATGTCTTCAACCTGCAGAAGAACGAATTCACGCTGATCAAAGGGCCGGTGTTCACCTCGTTTTTGCTGGCGGACGAAATCAATCGCGCTCCGGCGAAGACACAGTCGGCACTGCTTCAGGCGATGCAGGAACGAATCGTTTCGATCGATCGGGACACGCATCAATTGCCTGCCAACTTCACCGTGTTCGCAACGCAGAATCCCATCGAGTACGAGGGCACCTATCCTCTCCCGGAGGCGCAGAAAGATCGTTTCATGCTCAAGATCAGCATGCCGGCTCCCGGCCGGGACGATGAACTCGTGCTGGCGCAGCGCACCTTGGGCAAGGAATCGCCCGAAGCCACGCTGGATGCCGGTTCGGTTGAACAGGTGATCTCCGCGGACGATCTGGTGGCGCTGCGGGCAGAGATGGATCAGATCACCTTGAATGATGATCTTGTGGCATATGTCGTTGATCTGGTTCGTTCCACCCGGTCGCACGAGAGCATCCTCGTCGGCGCCGGTCCACGTGCCACTCAAGCGCTGCTGCTTGCCAGCCGAGCATTGGCGGTCATGTCCGGTCGTGATTTTGTGACCCCGGACGATATCAAGGACATGGGCGTTCCGGTATTGGAACATCGCCTCATTCTTCGCCCCGAGTTCGAGATCGAAGGTTTGTCGGTCTCCGAAGTTATCGCTCGTATTCTCCAGGATGTTCCCGTTCCGCGCTGATCCATGATCTCTCCCGGAAATCGATTGCTGCTTTGGACGGTCTTCTGGCTGATTCCAGCCGCGGCCTTGACGGCGTTTCCGGGATCGTATGGGCCGATTGGCTGGGCTTGTGTGGCGTTCTTCTGCTTCCTGGTCGCGGTCGATGCAGCGATGGGAACGCGTGTGTTTGATGGATTATCGGTGGAAACCAGCGAAGTGGTTCGGGTTTCCAAAGATCGCCCTGGCGAACTCGAGATCACCTTTCACAACTCGACGAAGCGCGCCCGGCCTCTCAAGTGCGGCTTCCCGTGGCCGAGGGAGATTGAAACAGAAAATGATGAACTGTTGACCCGACTGCCGGCGGCATCGGAAACAGCCCGCGTGACGTGGAAGTTTACCCCGCGGAAGCGTGGCAACTACCGGATGGATCGGTGTTACCTTGAATCACCTTCGCCCATCGGGTTCTGGAACATCCGACGCCCGTCTGTCGTTTCCTCCGAGATCCGTGTTTATCCAAACCTGCTCGGCGAGCGGAGGCAGGTCGCGGCCATTTTCCTGAATCGTGGGACATTTGGCATTCATGCCCAGCGCCAGGTCGGCAAAGGGCGCGATTTCGAGAAGTTGCGCGAGTACATCCCTGGGGACAGCTACGATGAGATTCATTGGAAAGCCACGGCCAAGCGCGGCAAGCCGGTGACCAAGATCTTTCAGATCGAACGCACGCAGGAGGTGTACGTGATCGTGGATTCATCCCGCCTGTCCGCCCGTGAAATGGAAGTGCCCGGTGTTGAACAGGGTGAGAAACATGTGACCACGCTGGAGCGGTTCATTACCGCGGGATTGGTTCTTGGCCTGGCTGCAGAACGGCAGGGTGATCTGTTCGGTCTCATGACATTCAGCAATCAGACCGATCGATTTATCCCGGCCAAGAACGGCAAGGCGCACTACGCCCACTGCCGCGATGCGCTCTACACGCTGGAGCCGCGACGGGTGTCTCCGGACTTCGATGAAATGGCCGCCTTCCTTCGCGTGCGCCTACGCAGGCGTGCATTGCTCGTATTTCTGACCTCCTTGGACGATCCTGTTCTCGCCGAGCAATTCAATCGCGCGATGGAGTTGCTCAGTCGCCAGCACTTGATCCTTGTCAACATGCTGCCGCCTCCGAACGTCAAGCCCTTGTTCACCGGTAATAACGTGAGTTCTGTTGACGATATTTATCGCGACCTCGGCGGCCATTTGCGTTGGCAGGAACTGCGGGGATTGGAAAAAAGGCTGAGTCATCACGGCGTCGATCTGTCTCTGCTGAAGAACGAACAAATGAGTGCGCAACTCGTTTCCCAATACCTCAGCGTAAAACGGCGCCAGGCGATCTGACGCATGATCATCAACCTCGAGCAGTTCATCAAAAGCGAGACTCCGTTCTGGGAGGAACTGGACGAACTGTTGATCAAGTTCGCCAGCAGTGAACGGAAGCGGACTCTGGAGGATGCCAAGCGCCTGCACTATCTCTACGAACGAGCGTCATCTGATCTCAACAAGCTGATTACGTTTTCTGCAGAACGTGAAACTCGGGCCCACCTCGAGAATCTTGTGGCGCGCGCCTACAGCGAGGTTCATGTGGGCCGAGTTCGGCAGGTTGGGTTCCGTCCGTTGCACTGGTTCTTCAACACCTTTCCCTGCACGTTTCGCCGGCATATCAAGGCGTTCAACATGATTGTGCTGGTTACCGCGGTCGGCTGCCTGTTTGGCTGGTTCACTGTGGCCTTCGATCCCGATGCCAAGGCGATCTTGCTTCCCTTCGGTCACGGCGAGCGCGACGCGAGTGAACGCGTGCGGTTGGAGGAACAGATGGGTAAGCACGAGGACCGGTTGGCCGGACACAAGGCACAGTTCTCATCGCATCTGATGCAGAACAATATCTCCGTCTCGATCCGCGCGATGGCCTTTGGCGCGGCCTGGGGAATCGGCACGATCCTGATCATCTTTTACAACGGCATCATCATGGGCGGAATCGTGTTCGACTACATCAACTCTGGGGAGACCGAGTTTCTGCTCGCGTGGCTGTTGCCGCACGGCTCGATCGAAATTCCCGCGATCCTGCTGGCCGGACAGGCGGGACTTGTGCTCGGTGGCGCAATCATTGGCTGGGGTGACCGGGTTTCATTGCGTGCCCGTCTGCGGAGAATCGCCCCCGACCTGGTGACATTGATTGCGGGAGTATCGCTCATGCTCGTTTGGGCCGGGATTATCGAGGCGTTCTTCTCGCAGTACCACGAACCGGTTCTTCCTTACTCACTCAAGATCGCCTTTGGAACTCTGGAACTTCTCGCGCTGATCTATTTCCTCGCGCGCTGCGGACGCGCTGCGGACGAATCGGCAACCTGATCGTGGCGGCCCACCGACAAAACGCATTGCGGATTCAAACGCCCGAGGGCGTTGAATTCTCGTATCTGCTGGCCGGTCCGATCACCCGCTCCCTCGCCTGGATGGTTGATGTGTTGATCATCGCGGCATTGATGGCTCTGGCCAGTTTCGTTCTCTACTCGGCATTCCTTATCGGCGACGACATGGCAGCGGCCATTCAGGGACTATTGTTCTTCGTCATTCAGTTGGGCTATTCCATGACGCTTGAGTGGCTTTGGCACGGCCAGACGGTTGGCAAGAAGATGGTGAAACTCCGCGTGATCGATGCGCAGGGCCTCCAACTCCAATTCCATCAAATTGTCCTCCGCAATCTGATGCGCTTCGTCGATGCCCTGCCTCTGTTGTACTTCGTCGGAGGCCTCACCTGCCTGTTGAACCGCCACGCACAGCGCCTTGGAGACCTGGCAGCCAATACAGTCGTCATTCGAATCCCGGAAGTCCTCCAACGCGATACGGCTTGCATTCTCGCCGGCAAATTCAATTCCCTGAAACAGTTCCCGCATCTGACCGCCCGCCTCCAGCAACGCATCACTCCCCATGAAGCCATGCTCGGCTTTCGCGCCCTCCAACGGCGCGATGAGATGGACGCGAGTTCCCGCGTGGAACTCTTCGAAGAGCTGGCCGAGCATTACCGAAATGCCGTCGAGTTTCCGGAGGAAGTCACAGAAGGCATCTCGGATGAAAACTACGTCCGTAACGTTGTGGACGTTCTCCTGGGCGGACGCAGCGCGTGGTAGTAGCTGCGAGCGTGAACAACTCCGCGTTCCTGAGGAAGATCTCCGGTTGCAAAACTTTCTCCCTCATTCTATCCAATGACTTGCCGTTCCAGGTCACCGACATCCTGGTTGCATGGCCCGATAAGTCGTCACAGTCATCATAGTCAAATCCTGCAATCGGTTTTCGATTGGCATCGCTGACGCGGACTTTGATTTCGCCATCGCCGACGATCGCGTTGAGATTCAGGTCGCCACCGGGCGAGGTGAATTGGCGGGTGGCGATTATGCCTCCGCCTTGCGGGCCGCGCCAGGATGCGAACCCTTCCTTGCGTATCTTCGCGAGGCCGATCGTGCCCGCCCGGATCGGTGTGCCGTGGGGACCGTCCCAACCGCTGTAATAGATCCACCATTCTTCTCCCACTTTGACCCAGCTGGGGCTGGCGAAGATCGTTTCGTCGTCCCAGGTGCCGTCGGCTCCGTATTCGATGAGTTTCTTGCGTTCGGGAAAACGATTCCAGTTCAAGCCGTCGCGGCTGATGGCGAGCTCTGTGTAGATGAAGTCGTTCATGCAGAAGGGTTCGAGGAAGCCGAAGTATACACCTGAGTGAAGTCGCACGGGTATGCCGTAGAAAAGGTTGAAGTGCTTCTCGTTGTCGCGTTGGCCGGGGATCAGGATGTTTTGCGGGGCGTTTTGATCCCCGCCGCCGACGAGTTGGTTGTTGGCGTAGCGGGCGATGCGACGTGACGCACCGGTATCAAACATCGTCTCACCCCACGCTCGATAGATGTGTTTCGCGCGGCAGTAGAGGACGTATTCTTCGCGGTCCGAATCGTAGACGAGGGTGTTGGGGTGATCGCTGTGCAGGTGGGTGACAAGGCGATCGGCAGATTCCGGCCAGTGGATTCCATCTTGCGAGTAGCTTAGCTCCGGGCCTTCAAACTGTCATTCCGACTGGGGCATAACACCTGGCGCTTGTAGCGAATGGGCTCGTCCGGGATCAATTTTTAGGCCGCGGATGAAATCAGACGGGTTGCCAGCAAGGCGATGAGGAGCCACGAAGGATTCATGGCGGCAGCATGGGGCGAAGTGCGTTGGTTGTCGAATGCGCGGCTTCGCACTGCGCTGGTGTGCTTCGACTCGCAGTCAAACTTACTTCTCGGCTGCGGATCTGGCTGGTCGGAGGAGGTCTTGTTTCAGGCGGTCGAGGATTCCATTTACGAACTTGCCGCTTTCATCGGTTGAGAAGCGCTTGGCGATATCGACGGCTTCATTGATGGTGACGACGGGGGGGATGTCCTCGCGGAAGAGCAGTTCGTAGACTGCGAGCCGGAGCACATTGCGATCGACGCCGGCCATTCGATTGAGCGACCAGTTCTGTGCATATTTGGCGATGGACTCATCAACTTCCGGGCGTTTCTCAAGAACGCCGCGAATGAGTGGATCGGCGAACATGCGAAGCGCTGTCTCCTCCGGGTCGGGATCGGGTTCGTCCGGTGATTCGCCCCAGGTAGCACTGCCTTTCTCGCGTTCCAGAAATGCTTTTCGTTGCGATACCCAGAAGGCATCGAGCGCAGGGTCCAGTTCATCCGGTGGATTCACATCGCACTGGAAGAGGAACTGCACCGCGCGTTCGCGGCCCTGACGTCGTATGCCCATGAACAAAGTCTGTCCAATCGACGGATCAAAATCCAAGCATCAATTTGCCTTCGCGGCCTCCGTGGTTTTCTCGAAGGAAATCTTTGACCCGAGCTTCAGAATTTCCATCGCGAGCTTGTCCAGATAGAAGTCGCCTTTCATGGCATCACCGGAACTGGACAGCATCACAACTCCCATCTCGTTTTTGCGGTCAAAGCCGATGAAGCTGATGAAGCCGCCTGTGCCACCGTTGTGCCACACGAAATCCAAATCGCCCTGCAAGGTGGTCAATAGTTGCCAGCCCAGTCCCATGTGACCGACCCATGATTGACCCTGCAGCGTCTGGCATTCCTCGAGAACGTTCGAGATGGAGGTCGTGGCTGGGTTCATGTTTGCACGAATGAAGGCGAGCATTTCGCGCGGTGATGATTTGATGGCGCCAGTTGGCTTGAAGGCCTGCCATTCCCATTTTTGCGTGGGCGCACCGAGGCTGGTATGTCCCTGTGCCATTGTGTTGGTGAGCGCGGAAGAAATCGTGAAGTGGGAGTTTGTCAGTCCCAGAGGCTGGAATACCCTTTCCGCAACCAGTTTCTCATAGGGGACTTTTGCCCGCTGCTCGATCAGAAAACCCAAGAGCGCGAAACCGAGATTTGAGTATTCCACCTTTTCACCGGGCGGAGTGGCGGCTTGATAGGCCGCAAGGAAGTCCTTCAATTCTGCCTCACCGTATTCGTCGTATGGATTGTCAAATTTCGCTGGATCCATCGAAAAATTTCCCGGTAACCGGGGCAGTCCGGCCATGTGTGTGGCCAACTGCTTGACGGTGATCTTTCCGGCGGATTTGGAAACCGGAATCTCCTTCGGTAGAATGTCACGAACGGTATCATTCCATTTCAGCTTGCCGTCTTCCACCAGGCTGGCGGCTGTGATTGCCGTGAAGACCTTGGTGATGGGGCCGATTTCGAAAAGCGTGTCCAAATCAGGCTCCGGGGAATTTGTGATTACGTTACTGCCGAAGAATTTGGTGAATGTCTCACCACGTTGAATGACACCGATGGCAAGCGCAGCATGTGGCCGTTTCTCCATGTATTTCTCACCAAAGTCGACGATGCGTTGCTTCAAGTCCCCCGTGTCCGTCAGGCGATGATATTGGCTCTTGGTGTAGGCGATGTAACCGAACACGCAGCAAAACACCACGACCAGAAGGATCACCACGCCGAGCGTGGTCTTCAAAATCATGGTGATCATGTTCGCCTGCCGGCCCTCTGCGTCCATGCTCAGGCGCTTCCTCCCTGCAAGCCAAATTCCACGTCCCCCCCAGTGCGCGGAGTGCGTTGGTGAGTGAGCTCGCCGGCTTTGTCCATGATGATCTGTTCGCACACGGCGAGTTCTTCCTTCCGCAACCGCAGATACTCGTCGGCGATGGCCTGCAGGTCGTCCACGTTGAAAACGTAGACGTCATCGAGAAAATTGATCTCCGGCTCGATGTCGCGTGGCACCGCAATGTCTATCAGGAGCAAGGGGCGGCCCTCTCGTTTGTGCATCAACGGTTCGAGTTTCTTGCGTGTGATCAAATACTTCGGTGCCGTGGTGCTGCTGATCACGATGTCCACGGACGGAAACTCTGTCGGCCAATCATCAAAGCGGATCGCTCGTCCGCCGAGCTCGTTTGCCAATGCTTCCGCGCGATCGAACGAACGATTCGACACCATCACGCTCTTTGCTCCACGGCTCAGCAGGGCGCGCGCCGTCTTTTCGCTTGTGTCACCGGCGCCGATGACCATCACATGATGATGATCTAGGGATTCGAAGATCTTCTGGGCCAACTCAACCGCGACGGATGCGACGGAGACGCTTCCGCGCTGGATGTTGGTGTCTGTTCGAATCTTCTTGGCCACGTTGAACGATGACTGGAATGCCTTGTTCAGTGCCTTGCCGGTGTGTTTGTGCTCCAAGGCGGTCTGATAGGCTTGTTTGATCTGGCCCAGGATTTCCGTTTCGCCCAGCACCATGGAATCCAAGCCGCTGGCCACCTTGAACAGATGCTCGACGCTCTTGGGTTGAGTCAGTTCGTAAACCTCTTCTGCATCTGGATTACCGAGGTCTTTCAATGAAGATATGAATTCACGCAAGCGACGCGTGGCTTGCAGGGAATCAATCGTGACTGCTGCGTAGATTTCCGTGCGATTGCAGGTGGAGAGGATGACCGCTTCCTCGAAGCCGTCGATTTCACGCAGTTGCGTGAGTGCATCCGGCAGGAACGAATCCGCAATGGAATAGCGCTCCCGCAATTCGACTGGAGCGGTGTGATGGCTGATTCCAATGACGACGATTTCCATGCGTTTAATTGTGCAACTGCGACATGAGGTTCGTTCCCCAGAATGTCAGCAGCACAAAAACAAAAGTGCCCAATGCCCCCCACGCGAAGCGTTTGCCCCCCAGATGATATCGCCAATGGCAGACGATCAAGGCCAGGTAGATCAGCCATACTAATATGGCCCACAATACCTTGGAGTCCTTCGAGAATGAGATGCCCTCGGGTTTGTCCACCGCGAAGGGGATGATCAGGATGCCGATTGTGAGCAATGCAAATCCCGCAATCAGGAGGCCCCCGACGACTTGTTCGATTCGTTCGATGGACGGGAACTTTGACAAGATTGCCTTCATCTTGTGCAGCTTGAGATCGTGCTCCTGCGTCAGATACATGACTGCTGCAACCGAACTCAGTCCAAACGCGCCGTAGGACAAGAGTATCAACGCGGCATGCAGGCTGATCCAACCGCCGGTGAATTGCGGTTCCGGGCCGGGTGGGGGATCGAGGGAAGGCATCAAGGCGAATACTCCAACGGCAAAGGCAAGTGGTGATACGAATGCGCTCAGGAATCGCAGACGTGAAAAAATGCCAAGCACGAGATAGGCCGCCAGCAAGGCCCAGATCAGGAACGAAGTGGCTTCGTACAGATTATTGACCGGGCAGCGTTCAAAGGAGAATCCGCGTTTGGCGAGCGCGATTGTGTGAGGAATCATGCCGGCGAACAACAGGAAGTAGTTCACCCGATTGTCGGATTGAAAATTCTTCCTCCACACGAAGACGGAGAAAATCATGCTGAGTCCGTAGGCAGCTACGGCGATCAGAAAGAATTGTCGATCCGTCAATGACACGAGTTTCAGCCTATTTCTTTTGGCATTGCAGTCGCAAGTGGATTTCAGGCGTGCATGCAGTCCGACGCAGACATTCCTTGTCATCATCGATTTGATTGTGAGAATGCCGACGCCTGTGGCTCCCCTGGTTGAGAAAATACCCCGCAGCTCGCGCGATCGTTGGTTCGCGTTTCTTTCAGCGGCGATTGTGTTTCTTTCAGTCATGGGCGTTCGGGCGCAGACGCGTTATGGCTATGTGGAGGTGAAGGACGTTGCCGCGCCAGTGGTTCCCCGGGAGTTCAGGGCGGCTTGGGTTGCAACTGTTGGGAACATCGACTGGCCTTCCAAGCCGGGCCTGCCGGTCACGCAGCAGAAGGCCGAGATGATCGCCATCCTCAACCGTCTCCAACAGTTGAAGATGAACGCAATCATCCTGCAGGTGCGTCCAACTGCGGATGCACTGTATCCGTCCAAGAACGAGCCCTGGTCCTGGTATCTCACGGGCAATATGGGGCAGCCGCCAAATCCGTATTATGATCCGATTGCGTTCACGATTGTCGAGGCACGCAAACGCGGGATTGAATTTCATGCCTGGTTCAACCCCTTTCGCGCGCGCCATCCCTCGTGCAAGGGGAAGGTTTCGGCAAGTCACATCACGCGGAAGCGTCCAGATCTGGTGCGCAGGTATGGTTCACTGGAATGGCTGGATCCCGGCCATCCAGAGGTTCAGTCGCACTCGTTGAATGTGATTCTGGATGTGATGAAGCGCTACGATGTGGATGGAATTCACATTGACGATTACTTCTATCCCTATCCGGAGAAGACCCGCGGTGGGAAGCTCATGCCATTCCCGGATCAATCGACCTACGCACGTTATCGGCGGCTGGGCGGCAAGCTGTCAGTCAGCGACTGGAGACGGGACAACGTGAACCGCTTCGTCAAACGCCTCTATCTCTCGATCAAGAAAACCAAGCCGTGGGTCAAGTTCGGCATCAGTCCGTTCGGCATCTGGCGTCCCGGTTATCCCAAGCAGATCAAGGGGATGGATGCCTACGAGACGCTGTACGCAAACGCCTTGCTGTGGTGGCAGAAGGGTTGGGTGGATTACTTTGCGCCGCAGCTTTACTGGCCGATTGATTCGCCCGGACAGAGCTTTCCAGTCCTGCTGAATTGGTGGTCTGCCCAAAACCTACGCAACCGGCATCTCTGGCCGGGGATCTCCGTATGGGGAACCAAGATGGACCGGAATCCGCGCGAGGTGGTGAACCAGATCGCGGCAACTCGACGGCAGCCGAAAGTCCATGGACAGGTGATCTATGGAATGAACGGCCTGCTCACCAACTCACTCGGCATCGCCTCGTTACTGGCAAAGCACTCTTACAATGTCGACGTCCTGCCACCGGCCATGCCATGGCTGGGCCGCAAGCAGCCACCCAAGCCACGGATGAGTTTCGGTTTGGACCTGGCCGCCAAGCTGGCGGGATTTCACTGGAAGATCGCTTCGACGAAGCCTGCCCGGCATTGGGTTTTGCAGCAGAAGATCAAGGGCAAGTGGAAGTCAAAAGTCCTGCCGGGTACCCAAAAGACTTTCTTTATTCGGGGTGAACTCGTTCCGCAACTTCCTGAATACATCGCCATATCCGCGGTGGATCGAAACGGGATCCAAGGTCCACCAATCGTGGCGCGAAAGAGCGTGACTGTCGGGGCTCCCGTCCGGAAGACGAAGTAGGAGAATCGACCAAAACGGGCGGGCAGAGGATATGATCGGTGGCCGTTCCCGCTCAACCTTTGGAGTCCATCTCTTCCTCGGGCGAATGGGCGGAAAGGCGGAAGAGGGGGCTGGGCTTGCGGATCTCGAGGACGCAACGAAACCCTATGATATCGACGCGGTGGCCTGGTGAGTCGGAGAGTCGGTAGGAGCTGAGGCACATTTCGCGCTTGGCGGTGTGCCAGGAGCCTCCACGGGCGGTGCGGTTCTTTTGACGCGGATCGAAAAGATCGTCGCACCATTCCCAGACGTTGCCGCAGAGGTCATACAGGCCGTGCCGGTTTGGGGCGAAAGATCCAACCTTTGAGGTGTGATCGAAGGGATCGATTTCCAACTTGGTGTCCAGGTTTGCGAAGTCCATGGGGGGAGGCCATTTGCCCTGACCCCAGGGAAAGATGTCTTTCATCTTGCCGTTGCGTTGGGCGGGAGTCTCTCCAGTTTCGTGTGGGAGTTCAACGGCGGCGCTCCATTCGATGTCCGTGGGCAGGCGATACTCGTCCCGATGCCCGATTCGGCCTGCCTTGCGTTCTCGTTCCGTCAGCCAGATGCAGAATCTGCGGGCGTCCTCGTAGCTGGTGTTGACCGCCGGATGAAGGTCGTCCTGTATGAATCGCGGTCCGGACCATTTTTCGTTCTTGTCCCGCACGTAGGCCCGGAAGTCCTTCACTCGTGTCTGCCAGATGCTGAACATCACGGTGGTGCCGGGAATCGGAACGAACTTCATCTCCAGGCAATTCACGTAGGTGTCGCGGGCGAGTCGCACGGGGATGGCGCCAAGGACGTTCCGCCGTCCGTAACGGATCTTCACGCGCTGCGCGATCGGTTCGTAAATCGACTTGTCGAGTGTGAGTTGGTAGGTCCCCGGCGCGAGTCGGTTGCCCGAGACGAAACGTTTGCCGTTGAGCTTGATGAAGGCGATGTCGTCGTCGTCGACCGCTCGTCCATTGGTTTCCAGTTCAAAAACGACCGAGGTGCGCTTGAGCAGTTGAGTGTGCAAAAGATACAGGCCGGGTATGAGGAATGCCCCGGCGGCCAGGTAATACTTGGTGTTGTCGTATTCGTCGGCGGTGACATAACTGACCACTCCGAAAACGAGCAGCAGGAGCAGCAGCAAACCTATCATCGACTTGTCGCGCGTTTGCGTGCCCATTTCCGCGATGTTGTCCCCAATCGAATGCAGGCGGGTGTCCAGGCGCCGGCAGCGCTTGATTCCTTCATCGGTGTAGGTGCACTCGGCCTCGATCAACTCCTGTTGGAAGGTGTAGATCGTCTGACCTATTGCCTCGGCCTCGTCGTAGAATTCGTTCTGGAATTCCGTGACCTGCCAAGGCTTGGCGAAGGGGGCGGGCCAGGGGTTGTTGACGCGGGTCTTGAGATTCTCGAGATGGGTTTCGACTGCACTGATGCGTTTTTGCCAGGAGTCGATTTGATTGCGCAGATCTTCCGCACCCAAGTCGGTGAACGCAGGGTTGACCTTGTTCAACAATTTTTCAGCGTCACCTGCCTTGCCCCTTTGCAGGAGATCACGTGCCTGGTCGACGAGTTCCTTCTGTTCTTCCCGCTGGGCTTGCAGCGTCTCGCAGTTTCGGCCGACGGCCTCAAGGTGCGAAATTACCTGGTTGTGAAGCGGGCCTTCGCGATTGGCGAACTGGCAGAGCGACGGGCGCTCCGGTGTCATGAGCGTCGAATCAGGTTTCCGGTGTCGGCAGAAGCCAATGAGATCGGACGAAACGTCGACCTGCCCGTCGACAAAGGCGAGGTCGCGATTGAGGAAGCCGGCCGCCAGCTCATGCTGACGGTCGGAGAGATTTTGAGCCGCTTCCTTCGCCTGGCTTGCAACCTTGTTCAAGACCGCTTCGGTCAGCTCATGATGTTCCAAGCCCGTGACTTCCGATCCGATGGCCAGTTGTTGTTCGACGTATTCATTGATGTCGTTCAGCGTTTTTTCAACCCGGTTGATGTCGGTGCCAAAACCGATCTCGAACTTGCCTGAAGCGGTGTGTGCCACCTTGCTGCCACCGAAGCTCACCTTCGATTCTTCGTCCTCTCCCGCGCCTTCTTCCACCGGCTTTTTCTTGGCCAATTCACAGCCAACGGCCATGTGTTCATCAACACAATCGGAGATGTCATCGACGACCTTCTCCAGACGATTGATTTCCTCGAGGGCGAATTCCGTAGGGTTCTCCGCGGCCATCCCTTCGGCGTGTTTCTGCTGGATGAACTTCTTCAGCCGGGTCGCCATCTGCATCTGGTTGCGCAGCTCGTCGGCGGGAAGATCGAGCGCATCATCACCTTGGAGCGAATCCAGCTCGGCTTGCAGGTAGGCCAGCTTGCGATTCAGTTCCAGCGTGCTCTCCTCGTCGGTCAGACCCTCGAGCATTGCCTCCACGCTGCCGAGTCGTTTGCGAATGGTCTCGGGATCAGGCTTCGGCGATACGGGGGCGGATTTTACCTTCGGATCTGGCGCAGATTTGGCGGCCACGGCTGCGCCGGGCACACCGCTCTCTGAAGTTGCAGCGTCACCGGTGGTCGTTGTGGCGCCGCTCGCTTGGACAACAGGTGCGTCCTCCTGAGAGATTTTGGATGCTTGTTTGCCAACCGTGACTTTCGGGGAAACTTTGCTGCCGGATTCTGTCGCCAATCCCTTGATAGTTGGTCGATCCGATGCGGGAGCTTTTGCCACAGTGGTCGTCTGACTCTGAATCGCTTCGGCCACCGGGAGTTGCTCTGGCTCATCGGGTTTGGCGGCCGGTGCGGGTTCGAGCACATCGGCAGATTTGGGTGGAGATTCATCAGCCTCAGTTCCAGGTAAATCCGGTTTCTCCACGGACTTCTGCGCGTCGTTTCGAGATTCGACAATCTCGCGGGTCAAGGTTTCCAACAGCTTGAGCTGGGTTTGTTGCATCAACATGATGCGGAACAGGGAAATGAGGAACAGCACCACCACCCCGGCGAGATACAGCCAGGCAAACTGTTCCAGATGAACCAGAAGGGGGGAGGTTGTTGTTTCAGTATCCAAAACGGATCGGGATTGTGGGCAATGCGATTGAGATTACAATTACGGAATATGGCGGAGGCGTTAGGGTAAAGGATGGTCTGCGTCATGTGGTGGTTTAGGGAATCGATGGGGTGAAGTTTGTTGGATTCGCAAACAACTCTTGAACTGTCGGGGCTTCACTTCGAACCTGAGGCGAAGGCATGCCTCAGTTCATCACAACCAAACACGGGGAGCGCATCGGAGCTGAGCGCTTGAAGACCGGCGATGGCCCGGCACTACAGGCCTTCAATGCAAGCCTGTCCGACGACGTTCGTGCCCGCTTCCTGCCGCACGCGTATGACGACGAAACGGTCGCCCGGATGATTGCGCGAGCTGAAGCCGACGATGATCGCGCCTATGTGCTGCGGGTGAATGACGCGATCGTCGGATATTTCTTCCTCTGGAATTTTATGCAACCCGTGCCGTTGTTGGGGATCGGCCTTGCGGACGAATTTCAAGGGAAAAGCCTCGGTCCGCAGATGATGAAGGTGCTGATCGACGACGCAAAGGATGCGGGACGGGACGGAATCGAACTCACGACCGTTCCGGAGAATGAGGCTGCGTTCAAACTCTACCGGATCATGGGATTTGAGCATCTTGGTGAGGTGGAGAACATCGCGGGGGACGGCCGCAAGGTGATCGAGCGTCTTATGTTTCTTCCCTTGAAGCCGGGCGCGGAACCGTCCGGGCATTCGCCCAAGCCGCCAGAGTGAACTCGGAGCTCCGCTGACATCGCGACGATCGTCGCCCGCTGGCCTCGGGATGCATTCGAAGCTGCTTTACGCGCGACGGCTTTCGCGCATTATCGCGCCATGCCAGCACCATCACAGTTTCATTCAAGGCGTCGCTTTGCGTCCATCCTTGGAGCGGGGATTGCTCTTCCTGCGTTCGCACGTGTTCCCAAGATCAATGCTCCACGGGCCACTTCCGGTGACGGCGCCGTTGAACCTGATTGGGAGGAGCGGTTGAGCATCACCGTCGGGAACAAGAAGGCAGACTTGGTTGGAAATTCCGAACGCGTGATCCAGGCCGGCGTCGATTGGGTCGCAAGACAGGGTGGGGGAACGGTCAAGATCCTCCCGGGCAGGTATCACATGCGCAACGCGGTCCATCTCCAATCCAAGGTGCGATTGCTGGGATCGGGAACCGACAGCGTGCTTTTCAAGGAACCCTCGTTCAGCACGTTGATGGCGGCTGACAGTGATTGGTATGATCAGGAAATTACGCTTGCCGATCCGAAGGGGTTTCAGGTGGGAGACGGAATCTTCATTGAGGCGAAGAACCCGCATCACGGTGGGAAGGACGTCTACAAGGGCACTTTGATTGCGCGCAGTGGGAATCGTTTCAAACTCAGTAAGGCTTTGCGGAAGAACTACTGGCTTCCCGGCAAGCCAAGTGTCTTCAGTCTCTTTCCCATCTTGAACTGCGAGTTCGTCGAGGACGTGGTGATCGAAAACCTGACCCTCGACGGCAATCGCGAGAACAACGCGAACCTCAATGGCAACTACGGCGGGGGCATCTTCGCGCAGGATTGCAGCCGACTGACCTTTCGAGGCGTGACCTCCCGCAACTACAACGGTGACGGCATGAGCTGGCAGATTTGCCACGACGTTCGGGTGGAGGATTGTCATTCGCACGACAATGCCGGACTGGGTCTCCATCCCGGATCGGGTTCGCAGCGCCCGATCATCGTGAACAACCGATTGGAGCGAAACAATATCGGCATCTTTTTCTGCTGGGGCGTGCGTCACGGTCTGGCGGAACAAAACCGATGCCTGGAAAACAAGTTCGGCATCTCGATCGGTCACCGCGATACCGACAATCTGATCCGGCGCAACGAGATCGTGGGCAGCACGACCACCGGTTTGATTTTCCGACCGGAACGTGGGAAGTCCTACGCCCCGCATCGAAACGTCGTGGAAGACAATCAAATGGTGAACAACGGACCCGAGGACGGTGCAGCGGTGGATGTCAAAGGCTGGGTGGAAGCTATAACTTTGAAGAACAATCATATCCGTGAAACCCGAGCCCCGGCCAGGCGTACAGGCGTCCGCATCGGTGCCGATACGAAGGATATTCGACTGGTGGAAAACCAGATTGCCGGATTCGCAAAAAACGTCGACCGTCTCAAAAAGTAGCCCGCACATGAACAAACTGTCCCGACACATCGTTTTGTTCGCGTTCGCACTGGCGTTAACCACGCACAGTGCTGATGCGGCAAGGAAACCCAACTTCATTGTCATCTTCTGTGACAACCTTGGAAACGGAGATATCGAGCCCTTTGGTTCAAAGATTCATCGAACGCCGAACCTCAGCCGCATGGCGCGTGAGGGACGCAAGTTCACTCACTTTTGCGTGACGGCCGGCGTCTGCACCCCCTCGCGATCGAGTATCATGACCGGGTGTTATCCGCAGCGCGTACAGATGCATCACAATCCGCGTGACGGCCACGTGTTGCGACCGGTGTCGCCCTATGGTTTGCACCCGGATGAAGTCACAATCGCTGAAGTGTTGAAAAAGCAGGGATACGCAACTGCCTGCGTCGGCAAATGGCACCTTGGCGACCAGACGCCGTTTCTGCCGACCCGCCAGGGCTTCGATGAGTATTACGGTGTGCCTTACAGTGATGATATGACCGAAGCAGTTGGGATTCGCATTTCGAAGCGCAAGGGCTACGACAAACTTCAAGGCAAACTTTGGCCACCGCTTCCGTTGATGGATGGCGAAAAGGTCGTCGAGGCGCCGGCGGATCGCGATCTGCTCACGAAGAAACTGAACGACCGCTGCTTGCAGTTTATTGAGAAGAACAAGGATCGTCCTTTCTTTCTCTACTTCCCGGAAGCCATGCCGGGCAGCACTTCGGCTCCCTTCGCGAGTCCTGCATTCAAGGGCAAGAGCAAGAACGGACCGTGGGGAGATTCGATTGAAGAACTCGATTGGTCGGCCGGCCGCATTCTGGACAAGTTGGTCGAGTTGGGGATTGAGAAAGACACATTGGTCATCTGGACCTCCGACAATGGAGCGCCATTGGCCCGTGACATGACGAGCCCGACACGTGGAAGCAACCTGCCTTATCACGGGCGCGGTTACACGACATCCGAAGGCGCCTATCGCATGCCCACGATCATGTGGTGGCCGGGCAGAATCAAAGCCGGCACTACCTGCACGGAACTGGCGACCACGATGGATCTCCTGCCTACCTTTGCTGGACTCGCCGGTGGTTCAGCTCCAAAGGATCGCATCATTGACGGACACGACATCGCGCCGTTGATTCTGAACCAGCCTAATGCGCGCACGCCCTACAACGCGTTTTACTACTATTATCAGGATCAGCTTCAGGCCGTTCGCAGCGGGCCATGGAAACTTTTTGTGCCGCTCAAAACCTACAACCGGCATCCGCATTTCAAGAAAGGGCAGGGAGACAAGCCGCTTCTCTTCCATCTCTATCGCGACATCAGTTGCAAGGAAAACGTGGCCGAGAAGAATCCGGATGTCGTGAAACGATTGAAGGTTCTCGCTTCACTGGCACGGGAGGACATTGGGGACAAAGGTGCACCCGGTCCGGGCTTGCGGAAGATTGGCCGGGTGAGCAATCCGGTTGCCCAGGTGTTGAAGTAGGCAGCGAAAGCGGATGAGCCAATTTCACGGAGATTGATCCTTGAGACGTCCAACTCGGATGAATGAACGTCAGTCACGCATGATACGCACGTGTTCATACATGGAGCGTGGAAGTCAGCACGCCGAGAGCCATGACTGCTTCCTCCTCAAGGATCATCCGAGCGGGAACGATCGCCGACTTGGTTGCCTTGCGGATGGCCGAGGCGGACGGCCACATTGCGCCTTTGCGGCCCAAGCCGCATGCGATGCCGCGATGGCCGCCATGTAGAAACGCAGTTGGACCGAACTGTCCTCGCCGGCCATCTGGGATGAGATCTTCACGGAGGCGGATTCTCCTGTGAGCAGCAGTTGCAGCGGGTGTACAACGCTGATCGCCTTTGCCTTGGATCGGGAAACGCTGGCCGGCGCGTCGGTGGGCGATTCGAGACTCTATTTCCTCTNGAATAAATCCGTTCTCGAATTGACCTGTGGNCAGGAAATGNATCCTCCAATCGGGTTGGGTGCAGATGGGCTCGTCCTTTTGCCTGTCAGAAACCGAGAGGAACCGTGCTTGCAGCCANGGACGGGGTGTGGNAGTACGTGGGACACGAGTCCATCTGTGCAGCTCTTTCGTGCCGGGATTTGAAACAGATATCAAAGGTATTGCGGGTAATCGTGGTGGCGAATCAAGGGGTGAAGTTGCCGGATGATTTCACGGTGATCGACGGCTCGATTGAGCAGTGAAAGGAGCAGGGGTATTCTGCCTGTCGGAATGCCCATCCTGCTTCGGGATCGGATGCTCAGTTCTTCAACGGCACCTGCTTTGGGGACATCAAATACGCTATCAAATCCCGTGCCTGATCCGCATTCATGGCATCGAGCAAGCCGTCAGGCATGAGGCTGAGGGAAGAGGTCTTGATGGACTTCACCACAGCGCGGTCGACAGTCTGCTTCTCTGTCGGCGTCTGGATTTCGACCACCCGATCGGTCTGTCGCAGAACGACGCCGTTGATGGTTCGGCCATCATTCAGATCGATTACGGACATCTTGAAGTCGCCGGCAATCATCGCACTCGGATCGATGAGATTCTCCAGGATGTATTCGAGGTTGTCACGATTGGCGCCGGTGATATCGGGACCAATGTCTTTTCCTTCGCCAAAGAGCGTGTGGCAGGTTGCGCAGGCCAGGTTGTAAAGAACGCGTCCCTTCGACAGATCGGCAGTCTTGAGTGCAGCCGGAGTGAGCCGTTTGCGGAACTGATCCATCTGCCGTGCTTTGTCCGCGGGGCTTTCACGAACTTCACCCCAGTGTTTGATGAGCAGACCGTTCAGTTCCTCATCATCAAAGGATCGGATCTGTCGCGCGTGGAATGCCTTTACCTCGCTGCGGGCGATGGAACCGTCGGCGAGTGCGAGCAAGAGCTTCTTGGCGTAGTGCGGGCGTGAAACCAGTGTGCTGATTGCGCCCGGACGATCTTCCGCGTTGAGTCGCCAGTAGCGGCCAATCACCTTGCGCGGGACTTCCGGATGATCAACGACCGCCATTCCGCGTGCTGCCACGCCGTGGGTCTCCCGCGCATTGATCAGGCTGATGAGGAGGTTCGCGAGATCATCGGGTTTGTTGGCGATGAGAGTTCTAAGCGCGGCGCGCCGGCTTTCGGGATCGGCTTGGCCATCCTTGGCGATCTTCTTCAACTCCTCGATGGCTCGTCCGCTCCCAAACACCACGTCGAGCCCGCGGGCAAGGGAAACGATTTCCGCGTCGGTGGATTTGGCGAACTGTCTTTGCGCAGCATTCCAGTCGGCGGGTTTGGGCGCTTTGCTCCAACCGCTCAGTGCGGACGATAGGCCGGTGAGAATGTCCTTTTGCAGCGCCGTTGACTTGGTTGCCGAGGCGAGTTTCAACAGTGCGTTTACTTGTTGCGGATTGGATTCGAGATGCGCTTCGGCCAGTCGCCGGGAAAGATAAGTGCGTGTCTTGGGGAACAGCGATTTGGCGATCAGTTGTCGCGCTTTGCCGGGGTGTTCCCGGGCCATCGGTTCCACTCCATACCAGAGCATGAGATCCTGGTTGTGATCGTTTACGTCCGCACTGTGCTGGGACAATGCGAGAGCCAGGCGGAAGCGACGGTCGACGGGCAATTCCTGGACGGCCGATGCGAGATAGAGGCGGACGAGTGCAGATGGTTCGCGCCAGGCCATGCGCTCAAGGAGCATCTGCGTGCGCGGTGAAACTTTGGCCTCCTGTGTCAAGAGGCGGATGGCCCAGGCGCGGATGTTTTCAAGCGGATTGTTCAATTGTTCCTCCAGCCAACGTTCGGTCGTGCCTTCGGTCACGTAGAGTCCCCACATCGCGCGAAGCTTCTCATGAACGGGTTTGCGGGTGAGGTAGACGTTCATGAGTGCCGCGTGAGCGGAGGTCATGTCTTTGCCAGCGACTGCGCGTTCCTGGAGGATCTTGCGGGCTTGACGCGGATACCATTCGTTGGCGTGCAATTGGAGTTGGACGAGTTCCTGGTTGGACAGCTTGCTGAGGTCTTTTGCGCACGGCTTTCTTGCCTTGCCGTGGGTGATCTTGAAGATGCGGCCGGATGTTCGATGGATGCCGTCGTTCTCATGGCATTCGCCGACGTCGCACCAGTCTGCAATGTAGACGCCTCCGTCGTTTCCATAGATCAGTTCCACTCCGCGAAACCACTTGTCGTTGGCCTGGGCGAAGTCCTTGCGATGTTCGCCCACGTAACCCGTGCCTTCGCGTTTGAGGTGGTCGTGATTGATCCGGCGGCCAAGGAGGTTGAGTGCGAACAGTTCACCGCGGTATTCCTTCGGCCAGTTGTCGCCGAGGTAGATCATCATGCCACAATGGGCGTGACCTCCGCCTGCGGTGTCGGTGACGCCGGTTGCCGTGCGCTCTTCGCTCCATTTGCGGCGAGTGTCCCAGTGGAAATGATCGGCGTGCTGATCGATGTATTCGTAGAGGTTCTTGCGCAAATGCTCTCCGAACATGCGCTCGAAGTAAGCGCCGGGAATGCCGTGCCAAAGGTGACCGATCACCGTATTGATCCAGAAGAGTTCGCCAACCTCGTTCCAATCGTGTCCCCATGGATTGGTCCCGCCCTGACAGACGATCTCGAACGTCTTACGGGTGGGGTGATAGCGCCAGATCGAACAATTTACCTGGGTGCGCTTGGCTTTCGGAACGTCGGGCGACCCCACCGGAGACACTTGCGTGATTCCGTGGCGTCCGTAGAGCCAGCCATCGGGTCCCCACTTCAATCCATTCACTATGTTGTGGCGGATCTTATCGTCATCCCATCCCTCAAGCACCACCACTGGTTCGCCATCGGGAACGTCGTCACCGTTCTTGTCTGGGATGAAGAGCAGGTTTGGCGCGCACAAAGCCCAGACCCCGCCAAAACCAACCTCTACGCTCGTGAGCTTCCACGCCTTGTCCCAGAACACCGTGCGTTTGTCGAACTGACCGTCGTTGTCCGTGTCTTCGAGGATAACGATGCGGTCGCGTTGTTTAGCGGAGTAGTTGTTGCTTCGATCGTCGTAGGAATAACACTCGGCTACCCACAAACGTCCACGAGCGTCGGTGGTGATGGCGATTGGCTGATGAACATCCGGTTCGTGCGCAAACAGGGAAATGTTGAATCCCTTGGGCAGGGTGAACTTTTTTAGCGCGTCTTGTGGGGAAGTGAACACATGTTCGCCCCGTTGATTGTTAATTGGAGGCGGGAAGTCATCTGCACGGCAGAATGCTCCCAGCAGCAGCGCAACGGCGAGTGAACGGAATGGCATGCGGCTATGTAGCGTTTGACGATGGAGTGGTCAACTGTCCTGCAGTTGGCCGATGGCTGTAGGTTTGTAATTTCGGCGCTTTCATGGGCGAAGCCGATAAACCAGCCAAACCGTCGTCCGAGCGTTTGATGGAACGACATCGCGAGAACGAGCAGTCCGCATTGCAACACTCTGCTCGCTCACGCTCGCTGCTACGTCGGGCTACTTCGCTTTGCCGGTGATTTCATTCAGCGCTTCATCCAGCGTTTCGGTCGCTGGAACTGCCCGTTTGAGTTTTGGAAATGCCGATGGCTCGCCAGTGACCGTAGAGCAGATCGCCGGCCTCGAAGTTTATGCGCGTTCCGAACTTGTGGGCGGGAGCTGGACCCTTCTTCCTGATGCGGTGTCAATCGAGAACGGACGCGCCGTCATCGATGATCCGGTCGCCGACGGCATCCGTTCTTACAAGATGACTTGAGCAACCGGCTCTCAATAGGCGCTCAACGTCCGTTGCGTCACATTTTCTTAGACAAAAGTCACTCTCTGCTCCGCTATACTTGGTAAAACACCCGGACTGTGCAGAAGCAGCGTGACAACAAGTGGCATGAGTGGCTGGAAGCGAATCTCGATCGCTTCCTTCTCTTTGCCCGTCAGCAGACGCGGTCAGAGTCCGATGCCGAGGATGTCCTCCAGGAATCCCTGATTGAATCCTGGAAGCGGGCAGGGGAATCAGCCCCGAAATCCGTGGCGGTATTCGCAACCATACGTCGGCGCGCGATTGACTTGGGCCGTTCCACGACTCGCCGGACCCAGCGCGAGCTTGCCACTGGACCGGAAGCCCGCTGGTTTGAACCACGGTTCGAACAGCGCGAGGAGACACGCTTATTGGAGAACGCCATTCACGAACTTCCCGCGCAATACGGTGAGGTTCTCACCTTGAAAAACTGGGGTGGCCTCACCTTTCGAGAAATCTCCGAGACTTTGGACATTCCCCTGAACACCGCGGCTTCCCGTCATCGATACGCACTCGATGAATTGCGGAAGGCCTTGAAAGGAGTCCTGCGATGAACCTGCCAGAATCAGACGAATCATTGGAAATACTGCTGGACGAAATGAAACCGGCAAAGGCACCGGAGCAGTTCCGCATCCACATCGAACAATCAATGCCGGAGATCGATCTGAAACCGGAGCTCCACGTAACGTCCGCGCCGTGGATGCTCCTGCTGAGGCGGTTGGCCTTGCCGGTGGCCGCGTCATCCGCTCTCCTTTGGGCTTGGATGTCCATGCATCTGCAACCCGCACCGATTCAGAAACCTGATCCCGGCGCCAAACGGAACCCCTTGTCGCTTGTCTACACGCCCGTTGAGACGAACAGCGTGCTTCTTGGCAGCGAGGAACTCACGCTCGTCAATGGTCCCGACAACCGGCCCGTTCGTCTGATGCGCGAGGTCTGGCTCGACTACTCCCGCTCCGAAGCCGCTGACGGCTCCGAACTTTTCCTCACCGATACCCGTGAACAAATTGTCCCTGTAGCCCTGGAATTCAACTGAATGAAACACATGAACATGAAATACATCCCTACCCTATTGGCGGTCGCATCAATCGCGTTCACTGCGAATGCGAATGACGCAGACAACAAGAAACCTGTCCGGCGGTCTTCGACCTCAACGTCGGCGCGAGTCGTCACAGAGAACGGCAAACCAGACGGCGAAGTAGTCGTTACGGTCAACAACGACGGCAAGGTTGAAACCCGGCGCTGGCGCATTGGAGATCTTGGGACGGTTCGCAACCTCAAGCTGGGCGTTGCTCCGTCAAAACAGAAGGTCACCTGGCTGGGGATTGCGATGTCGCGCATTTCCGACGACGTGGCCACCCAGCTGCCGATTCCGAAAGGTGCGGGTCTCCGCGTCCGCCACATTCTTCCAAAGTCACCGGCTGCGAACATCGATCTCGCAGTGGACGACCTGATCATCAAGATTGACGACCAGATCATTTTCAATGAGGAACAGGTCCAGTCCTTGATTCGCTCCCGCAAGCCGGGCTCGGTGGTTGAAGTGACCTACTTTCGAAAGGGCAAGAAGGGGGCAGTGAAAGCGAAACTGACCCAGCAGGAGATGCTGGTGCGGGCGCCGGCCAATGCCACACAGATGATCCGGCGATCTGCCACTCCTTCTGCTTCTGAACAGGAGACCGCAAAAAAGATCCGCGCCCTCCTGCAGCAGAAAGTGGCTGATCCGCGGATTCGCTTGGACAAGAGCGCGAACTCACGCGCTGTGGTCGTCGATCCCCAGGGCAAGGCCCGGGTGATGGAGAGACGGAACATTGATCAGCAGATCCAGAAGCAGGTGAATTTCGTGCGGGAACAGGTTCGGAAACAATTGATCGAAGCCGGCGTGAAGAAGGAACAGATGGAAAAGATCCTCAAGTCTTTCAATGAAGCGTTGCAGAAAGGCAATGCACGACGCATTCCGGCGGTCCGTTAACAGTCGTCGGTAGAGTCCTCCCAAACCCGGCTGGTCATTTTGACTGACCGGGTTTTCTCTTCTCCAGGCGTGAAAAGACCTGAGCGAGCGCCATTGGATCAAAGGGGAATGCCGACCAATACCAGTGCTTGGCGCTCGACCTTCACACACGCTTTGTTCCCAGCTCGAAATTCCATTGTCAGGCGACGGGTGCATTCCCACACTCCGGTCACCGCTATGAAAATCACTGCTCGCATTCTCTCTGCCGCATTTGCTTTCCACTCGCTTGCTCTCTTTGCCGCACCACAGTTTAAGTGGGAACGCGTGGATGTGGGTGAAATTGAAATCGGCTACGGAGTCCAGATCGCCGACGTGAATGGCGACGGAAAAGTGGACATTCTGCTCGCGGACAAAAAGTCGATTCAGTGGTATCAGAATCCTTCGTGGGAGAAGCACGTTATTGCGAAGGACCTGACCGAGCGGGATAATGTCTGCATCACCGCGCGAGATTTGACGGGTGATGGGAAGTGTGAAATTGCGGTTGGGGCGCAATGGAATCCGGGCAATACCACCGATGCGGATGCCAGTGGGGCGGTGTTCTATCTTGTGCCTGGTTCGAATCGCACGAAGAAGTGGACGCCGACGAAGCTACAGAACGAGCCGACCGTTCATCGAATGCATTGGATCAAGTCGAGTGACGGTGTTCACAGTCTGGTAGTGAAGCCATTGCACGGCCGTGGAAACAAGGGAGGTGTCGGCAGAGGCGGGTTGATTCTCGAGTATCACATGCCGAAGAACAATCGCTCCGACTGGACCACCGAGGTTGTCAGCGACTTCATGCACCTGACGCACAACTTTCATCCGGTGAACTGGGATGACGATCGTGAAGAGGAACTGCTGATTGCCGGCAAGGAAGGAATCTGGTTTTTCAACGAGCGCGGTGGCAAGTGGGAGAAGAGGCAACTCACGGACAAAGCCGCAGGAGAGATCCGGGATGGGCGACTGCCGGATGGTAAGCGGTTCATCGTCACGATTGAACCGCACCACGGAATTGCTGCGACTGTTTACGTGGAGACGAAGGAGGGGTTGTGGCAGAACACGTCGGTCCTGGACAACGAGTTGGTCGCTGGACATGCCTTGCAGGTGGGAGATCTGCTTGGACTTGGCAATGATCAGATTGTTGTCGGTTGGCGCGGTCAGCGGAAGGCCGAGCCAGGTATCAAGATCTTCACCCCGGCGAACAAAGACGGCAGCAAGTGGCACGGGCAGAAGATTTCCGGCAAGGGGATCGCGATCGAAGATCTGAAGGTGGCTGACCTGAATGGAGACGGGAAGTTGGATATCATCGCTGCCGGGCGTGCGACGAAGAATCTCGTCGTGTTCATGAATGCGAGATGAATTGGTTGAACGGATTCTGGCGGAATTTCACCTTTGATCCATCCAACCTCACCAACCAACCAACTCGCCTCCACCCAATACCTGATTCCCGATAGCCGCGGATTCGGGCATAGTCCGCGCATTCCGAGAGAGAATGTGTGAATGACTTTCCTCAATGCCATCTTGTTGGGGGGGATTGCGGCGGTTGGATTGCCGCTGATCATTCATTTGTTCAATCGGAGCAAGCCGAAGGTGGTGTATTGGGGGGCGATGCATTTCCTGACGCAGGCTGTTGAGTCGAACAGCCGGCGTCTGAGCATTGAGCAATTGATTCTTCTGTTGATCCGTTGCGCGATTCCGGTGCTGCTGGCCTTGTGCATGGCGCGGCCGGTGTTCACCAAATTCGCCAGCCTTCTGGGAATGTCCCAGGCGTCAATCCAGATTGTGTTGGATGACAGCTATTCTATGGCTGCGGGAGGGGAAGGGCAGACGCGTTTTGACGAAGCGCGCGAGGCAGCTTCTGGCTTGATCGACATTTCCGGGCAGGGATCGGACATCGCGGTGATGATGGGAGGAGGCATGCCTCGGGAATTGCTTCCGACTCCAACGTTCGACCCGGTTCGTGTGAATCGTCTGCTTGCTCAGTCAAGGCCACAGCTGGGCGTCGGCGAATGGCCGAATGCCTTGAAAGGCGGACTCACCGGCCTGAGTGAAATGTCGCAACCCGTGCGCGATCTCATCTGGATCAGTGATTTTCAGAAGGTGAATTTCGAGCGCAATCCGATCTCGGCACTGAAGAACATTGGCAAACTCGCTGAGGAATCACCGGTGCAGCCGCGGGTGGTGCTGTTCCCGATTTCAAGCGGGCCGGCAGGCAATGTCGCCGTTACGGAAATCAACTATTCCAAGCTGGTCATCGGCGCCGGACAAAATCTGAGAATCCGCGCGACGGTTAAGAACTTTGGCGATCGTTCGTATGCCGAGCTTCGTGTCTTCCTGCGCGTCAATGGTGAGGAGCGTGGCACAACACAGATCCCACTGGGTGCAAACGAGGAGCGTCAGGTCTTGTTCGATCACGCCTTCGCCAAATCAGGTTCACACGTGATCGAAATCTTTGTGGATGCCGACACGTTGGTTTCGGACAACTCGCGCTTCGCGAGCATCCCTGTCTGGGATCGTCTGCCCGTTCTGCTGGTAAACGGGGAATCATCCAATCAGGCCTTGAAGAATGAAACGGATTATCTGGAATTGGCTCTGCGGCCTTTCGGATCTGGGCGAGGCATGACGAATCTAATCGAGACAAAGGTTGTTTCACCGTTCCAGCTGAGCAGCACGGAAGTGGACGGCCATAGGATTGTCGTGCTTGCCAACGTGCCCCGTTTGTCATCGGATCAGGTGGGTTTGCTGACAGACTACGTGAAGGCTGGAGGTGGCTTACTGGTGTTTCCCGGTAACCGCATTCAGACGGATTGGTACAACAAGGAACTGGCGGCAGTGGATGGATTGCTGCCGTTGATCTATCGCGACTTGAAGGGACAGCAGTCTGCGTTGGGGACGAAGGTGGCACGCCAGCAGTATTCGCATCCCGCACTGGACTTTTTCAACAATCCCGACAACGGCAGTCTCGCAGAGGCCTCGATCAAGATCTGGTTCAATTGTGAGATCGCACCGTCGTCCGAACTCTACAAGGGGAAGGTTATCTCGCAGTTTGAGACTGGTGAACCGTTCATGGCGGAGAAGAATTTCGGGCAGGGCAAGGTCATTCAATGTGCCGTGCCCTGCGATGCGGATTGGAGCAATCTCCCGATGCGGGCGTTTTACGTTCCGCTCATGCAACGATTGATCATGTATCTTGCCAGCGACGTTCTGCCTCCGCGCAATCTGAAGCCCGGGCAGAAACTTACCGCGTTTTTCCCGGTCGGCATGGCCGGGCAATCCTTTAATCTGGAAACGCCCGCTGGGGAGGAAGTCCCACTGATCGCCGAGGGTGTCGGGCGATATAGTGTGGTTGAGTTCATGGAGACTTGGCAGTCCGGCACCTACATCTTGCAGCAGGACGCAATTGAGCAGGTCCACTTTTGCGTCCAGCCGGATCCCACTGAGTCGGATCTGGCGCCGGTCACTGAGGACGAATTGAACACGATCGCCGATCATCTCAACGCATCGGTCGTCAGAAGTGTTGAAGAATTCGAGCAGCTGGACCGGGATCGTCGCTTCGGTCGTGAGGTATGGAAGACGTTGTTGTGGTTGGTGTTGACCCTGATGTTCGTTGAACTGCTTTTTCAACAATGGGTGACCAGAGCGAAGTAACGCAGATCGTCTTTGCGGGCGAGTGGACTTGGTGGACCTGTGGCGGGTTGGGACTCGCCTTGGGGCTCGCGGCCTGGCTGATTTACTTCAACGAATTGCGTCGGCGCGGCGGACGCTTTCGCCACGTCCTGCCGACCTTGCGCGCCTTGGCGGTTTTTTGGTTGGTGATGATGTTGGCTGGCGCTGTGCGCAACCGCCGTTGGAGCATTGGTGAGGTGGCGCAGATTCTTCTCTTCGTCGATGGATCGGCGAGCATGGGGCTGACTGACGAGCGAATGCCTGATTCACGCAAGATGTTGTCCGCCATGCAGGTCGGAGGGCTTTCGGCCAATCTGTTCGACGCGGACCTGCAGCTGGCGCGTGCACGTTTTGAGGCGGGACGTGATACCGCTGCGAGATTGCGACCGGACATCGCGGGCCTGCAGTTTCACCAGGGGGTCAAGGCTTATGCCGACCTGGCCGCGGATGTGTTCGATTTGTTGAAGAAGATTGATCCGTCGGTCTGGCAGCAGGTGAGTTTGCAGCGGACGAAATTCATGGAAGAAGTGGTGAATCCCGCGAAGTTGCTTTCGAGCCGCGTGGTGGGAGGGGACCCAAAGGTCATTCATCGGGAGCTGCAAACGATTCTGAATGTGGCTGCGCGTTGGGGGGAGGTTCTCAATGCGGCATGGCATCAGCATGTTGCCAACGAAGTCGGCCGGTCGGCGGATGCGCTTCAGCGTGCACGCGCGGATTTTGAAGGACAGACTCGATTGCAACGGATCGAGCGCTACTTGATGAGCGGGGAGTCGGCCCTGTTGCAGAAACTGGCGGATCGTCATCGCGTTGAATTGGTCTTGGTCGATGGACAGCAGGCCCGGTCAATGTGGACGAGCAGTCCTGAGGTATTGCGAGAAGATCGGGCGCTTCCGGAATCGCTGGGACATTCGCCTACTAACATGTTGACGGACATTTCCCAGCCTGTCCGTGGAAGAACCCTTGAGATTGACGAGAATGAGCGGGTTGCCGTGGTGATTTTGAGTGACGGACATCACAATAGAGGTGAATCGCCGGTGGGAATGGCACGGATGTTTGGACAGCGTGGAGTGCCGGTCTACACGGTTGGACTCGGACCAAAGCAGCGTCCGCCGGATGTCGCTGTTCTGGACGTTGAAGCGCCGGAGGACATCACGCAGGAAGGCCGGGTGACGGGTGAGATTGTGTTGAAGGACGACATGGAGGCGGGCGAGAGCTTCCCTCTGCGCATTCAATACGGCGGTCGGCAGATGTGGATGACGAACCTGCAAACCCGGGCAGAAGGTGTGCGTCGAATCCCGTTCGATTTCAGCGTGAAGGCGTTGGCCAGTCAATTGACCGGCGTCGGTGGCGCGCAGCAGTTTTCGAGCATTCCTCTTATGCTCGATGTCCTGGCTGGAGTGTTGCCCGGTGATCTGGATCAGGAGAACAACGTGTCCGCATTCCACGTATCGGTGAACTCGCGTCGACCAAAGGTGCTGATTGTGGACGGCAGGCCGCGTTGGGAATTTCGTTATATCCGCAATCTGCTGGAGCGCGATCAACGCTGGGAGGTCAAGTCCTTGAAGGCAGGCGAAGGCGGCAGCTATCGGCCATGGGTCCGTGGAACCGGGCCGAAGCAGTACCCTGCGGACAAGGATCAGTTGGAGCGCTTTGACCTGATCGTTTTTGGGGATCTTCCTGTGGGAACATTCCTCCACCAGGAATTGCCCTGGCTGGTGGATTATGTGAAGCAGCGTGCGGGTGGCATCGTGTTCATCGATGGCAAGCGGGAGGGCTTGGCGCAGTTTACGGATACACCTATGGGCGTCCTGCTGCCCGTGACCTGGCAGCCCGGCATTCCGAAACTCGAAGTGCTGCCCATCAAGTTTGATCTGGTCAATAACGGTACCTTGAGGACACCCATGGGGTTTTCGCAGGACTTTACGGTGAGTCGTTCGGTTTGGAATTCCTTCCCCGGCCCGCACTGGGTTCAGAAGGTTGAAGCCAAGCCCGGTGCTGAAGTTCTTGCGACGGCCCAGAATGGCGCCGTCAAAGTGCCGGCGATCGTGTATCAGCGCATCGGAGCCGGGAAGGTGCTCTATCTCGGGTTCGATGAGAGTTGGCGCTGGCGTTACAATGTTGGCGATCGTTTCCATGGGCAGTTCTGGAATCAGGTTGCGGATTGGATCATGGAACCGCCCTTCCAAGTGCAGGATGCGTTCGTTGCCGTGGATTCGGGCGACTTGAAATACGACAGCGGGGCGAAGGCCAAACTGCGAGTTCGCCTGCGCGATGAAGCGCTCAAGCGCAACCCGAATGCAGAGAAGGTGCAGGTCGAGTTGTATCGTCAGGGGCAACGTGTTTCGACTGTAGAACTGACGCGCGATGAGGGCGGTGGTGGAATCTATCGCGGAGAGAGCAGCGCCTTGGTGAATGGCGAATACGAAACGCGTGTGAAGATCGACAAGATTCCCGACGGATTGATTCAAGTGAAGACGGGTTTCCTCGTGGGACCGCAATCGCGAATGGAGCTGTCCCAACTTCACTGCAACACGGAGTTGCTCACGCAGGTTGCGGAGGAATCGGGCGGCAAGTACTTGCCCGAGGAAGAACTGGGACGTCTGGTGGAATTGCTGGATTCGATGAGCCGCGGTCGCGTGCTTGAAGAACAGACCCCGCTCTGGAACAGCTTCTGGTGGTTTATTCCGGCGATCCTTCTGCTGGCGCTGGAGTGGGTGATTCGGAAGCGGGTTGGCTTGATCTGACTTCGGGTTTGGCGGCTTCGGTCTTCGCTACCTCTTTCGGGTCATATTCGGCTAGCGCAAAGATCAGGTCCTCGTAGGTGTCTCGTTCCAGGTGAGCCAGGCAGTCATACATGCGAATGGCATCCCGGTCCTCGTTGAATGAACGCACGCCTTCGTCGCTACTGATGTAATCGATCAAGGCGTCCACCTTGCGAAGTTTGCAGCGCAGCCAACGGCGCAGGCATCGAGCCAGTGAGCGGTTGATGTTGAAACGGCTCGGAGCCGGGAATCCAAGTTTCTCCCGGAGTCCGTTCCAATTGCGATGAAAGGCGTCCCGAAGCGCGGCAAGCTGTTGCTGAGATTCGAGGATCTCAGGTCTGTTCTCCTTCAGCCATTCTTCGAATTGTTTCATCGCAGCGGTCGCGTTCTTCACAGTTTCTTGGTGATACTCGAAAAGCGTTTCCGAACAATTCATTGCCTTGAGGTCGTCGAGGTAATTCTGTCCGAGTTCGCTCGTGCAATAGGCCGAGTCGCAGAGGACGCGCAGGCCTTTTACCTGGACGAAGTTGTTCAGGGTCGCGCGATCGAGCATATGGCGCGCGTTGTCAGCGTCCTGGCCGTATACCGAGCGCATGATCATTCGGCCAGCCTCGTGCAGTTCATCCCCAAGTATCTTGCCGTCCTTGGCCTTGATCTGAAACGAGTCATGACGGTAATTCCCTGGCCAGAGAACCGATTGAACGGTGAGGTGGGTGTTGTACTTCTTGCCCAATCCGCTCAACACGGCGCCGACCATGATGCTGACCTTGCGCGTCGTGTTTGAATGCCAGAAGGACTGGAACGTGCCAGGAAAGACATACCAATTGAACTTCACCCGCGGGTCATGCGTGACCCCGTCTCCTTTCAACTGCTTGGTGACCAGATTCAGGCGCATGTGTTTCTTGAGCCGGGCGGAAAGGGGGACGTCGGTCGGATCAAAGAATGTTCTCCGCAGCCATGATTTGTATTCGCGGAAGACGTAGCCGGACTTCTCCTGAGTATTCTTCTGCGATTCGTCCGAGCGCAAGCTGTAGATGAACGTCCTGAAAAAAGCCGCTTCACACGATTCTACGCCCGCAGAGGTGGGTGTCTCATATTCCATGGCCAGAACGAGATCGTGCAATGCCTGGCGGCGCGCCGGACCGGAGGTGTTCTCCAGTTCGAGGTGATCGATGGAATCGAATGAAAGTCCCTTCTCAAGTTCCTCCACGACCTTGTTGCGAGTCTTCAGGTAATCGGCCTCGTTGTCCGCGAGAGCTGCCTCCTTGTGTTCTGCGAGCGTGTGATATTTGAAGTGGCGCTCCCAGAGAACCGTCGCGTGCTCGTCACGCCGATTCCGTTTCAATTGCATCATGTTGATTTGTCCCTGGATTCGGGCGTAGGTGCGCTTGGCCGCGCTTAGCATCGAGGGCAGCTTCAGCGCAAAGCCAACCGTGCCGATCGCAGCGACAATGATGAGCGGGGTGTAGATCAGCGCGTTCCAGTCGAACGTGCCGTCGCCGGCAAACTGATTGCCAAACAGACCCGTCGCTGCGGCCGTCAACGGAATGTTGATATACCGTTTGGTGAAACGAAACGTCACCGTCCCGGCGCGATCCATGAGGTCATACAGGTCGAATATCTTCGCGCCCGACGCGAGCAACACCTTTACCGACTCCGGTTCCCTGATCTTCATTCGCCGCAGCGATTCTTAGCGGGAACGGTCCGTTGATGAAACCCCTATGTTTGATTCTTCACGGCTGGACTCCATTGGCCCACTTCCACATTCTTCAGACATGAGTTTGGAAGACCATGCAGGTGATGTGATCGCCAAGTCGCGGCGCATGTTGAAGATCTCAGAGAATGCGGTTGCTGAGGCTGCTGGGTTGAGTGTGGCTGAGTTGGGCGATTACGAAGATGCCGGGGATTTGAAAAAGGAATTGAACTGGTCAGGGGTTGCGGGGTTGCTGGAACTTGATGCGGCCAAGCTGGAGCGCGTGGCCAAAGGTTGGGTGCCGGAGCCGCCCCGGCTTGAGACGTGGCGCGAGTTTCGTCAGATCACGACAAATGGGCCGGCCATGGATGTGCACGCGTATCTCATTTGGGATGAGGTCACGCGGGAGGCTGCGATCTTTGACACAGGTTTCACGCCGGAGCCGGTTTTCGAAATCATTGAAAAGGAGGAATTGAATCCGACCTGCCTCTTTATCACGCACATGCACGGCGATCACGTGGCTGGACTTGCGCCAATCAAAAATCGCTTCGCGAAGATCAAGATGAAAGCGGAGTCTGAGACCGTGCCGCGTCATTGCCGGAACAATCGCACGGAGTTTCATCACCTGGGCAGTTTACGTATCTCGAATCGCGACACTCCCGGACACGCGATGGATGGTGTGACCTACATTGTGGGGAACTTTCCTGAGGATGCGCCATCAGTGGCAATCGTGGGGGACGCGATCTTCGCAGGTTCGATGGGCGGTGCGCCGAATGCCGGCGAATTGGCGAAACAAAAGGTGAGAGAACAGATACTGTCGCTACCCGATGATACACTCATCTGCCCGGGCCATGGCCCATTGACCACGGTGGGACAGGAGAAGGCGAACAATCCGTTCTATTGAGCGGTCAAAAAACCTTGAGCTTGGTTAGGCATTGGTAGGCGCCTGCCAATATCATCAAGATGGCTGCCACCCACAGGCAGAAGCTCCACGCGTTGCCTGGTCGCAGAGGCTGGTCCGTCCGCTTGTATCGGAAATAGAGCGCAGCGATGGCGAGGAAGGGGAGCATCAATCCTTGTGCCCCCCCGCCGATGAACACCAATTGCACGGGCGTCCCCATGATCAGGAAGACGATCACCGAGAACGCCGGCAGCACGGTGCAACCAACTTTGATCATTTTCTGCCGGGCTTCTTCGTTCTTGTATTCGGTGATCTTGAAGATCTGCAACCCGTCGGCAAACAGCCGGGCATTTGATGCCGTGGCGACGAAGGTCGTGGAGAACAAGGCAAAGAACGCTCCGATCAGGAATATCGCCAGGCTTATTCCCCCGAAGCTCTCCTTGTACATCTGCGCGAGCACGGGGATCATCGGTTTCTCGTCGTTCACTTCCAACCCGCCCGCGTGCAGAACGGCTGCGCCGAGCAGGAAGAAGGCTGCGGTCGCGCCGGTATAAATCACCATCGAGACCCAGGCATCGGTCTGCATGACCTTCATCCAACCCTTGGCGCGGTTGTACCAGCCATCCGATTGGTCGTTTGGTCCGACCTTTCTCGCGTAGCCTTTTTCCAGAACCCAATAGGGATAGAAGATCAGTTCCGACGCTCCCACGCCGATCATTCCGAATGCGCCAAAGGCGGTTGTGAAATCATCCGGAAGCTGGAACTTCAAACCGCTCATGATGTCGCTGGCGGAAATTGCGAAGTCCGACCACTGCAGCGAACCCACCGCGATAATGGTGCAGAACGTGAAGGCTGCAACCATCACGATGGAGACCCGCTCCACCATTTTGTACCGCCCAAGCACGAGAAGCACGATCGTCACCAAGCCGATCAAGATCGCGAGTAGTCTGCCATCCATCGTCAACCCGGCTGACGTCAGCACTTGCGTGACGGCTCCGACAATTCCCGCCACTTGAAAGAGCGTGCCGATGTACATGAAGACCCACAGCCAGACCAACCACGATGCCCGGTATCTTGGTCCGGGCATGCTGTCCAGCGCTTCCAGCGTGGTCATTCCCTGCGCAACAGCAAAGCGCCCGAGTTCCACCTGCACGAAGACCTTGATGATACAGCCCAAGATGATCAGCCACAGCAATTGGAAGCCTGCTTCGGCCGCCACCTTTGGCGTGGCGATCACTTCTCCGGATCCGACAATCGACGCGGTCAGAATAAGGCCGGGCCCGATGTACTTCAGAATCTGCCCGAAACTGGCAGGCGGCTCTTGCGTGGCGTCCGTGGCAGTCGGTTGCTTCAGTGCGTCATCCATGAGGTTTGGTGAGCGGGAAGAATGCGCGAACGGTTGTTGAGGTCAAATGCGCATTCGTGTTCCCGGTTGACCGCCCGGCCCAATGCAGCAATCTTCCCGGTCTGATATCGAAATGGACGAACTCTTAAAACTTCTTCGCAAAGACGCTTCGCTCAAACCCGTGCAACTCGCCGGCATGCTCAATTCCTCGGAAGAGGAAATTTCGAAGCGGATTGCCGACTTTGAAACCGACGGGACCATTCTTGCCTATCATGCGATTCTCAATGAATCGAAGATAGATTCCGACAGTGTGCGGGCGGTGATCGAAGTGAAACTGACTCCCGAACGAGGTGGTGGGTTTGATCGCCTGGCCGGCCGGATTGCGAAGTACAGTGAGGTGAGCGCGTGTTATCTCATGTCGGGCGCGTACGATTTGCTGGTTGTGATCGAAGGTGACAATCTCCAGAACGTCGCCCGTTTCGTTGCCGAAAAACTCGCGACCATCGAAGGTGTCGTCTCAACCTCGACTCATTTTATGTTGAAGGCTTACAAGCAACAGGGCGTCCTGATGCATCACGAAGAAACCGAAGAACGACTTGCAGTAACTCCTTAGAACCATGCGTCACATCTCTCCCATTCTCATTGCCCTCGCCATCGGCTTTTCAAATTCGCTGGCGGGTGAACAGACCCTTTTCAGCGGCAAGAACCTGAAGGCATGGGAGTTTCCCGAGCGTGCCTGGTACATCAACGACTCCGGCGAAATGGCGTGCCGCATGACAAAGGTCAAAGACCGAAAGGGCAGGGAACGCACACGCGGAATGGGTTATATCTGGAGCAAGAAACAATACAGCGACTTTGTGCTCACGCTTTCGTACAAGCTTTCCGAAGGCGCCAACAGCGGTGTGTTCTATCGGACAGACAAGACCAACCCGGTGCAAGGCGGCTTCGAAGTTCAGTTGATGGACAATGAGGGATTCCAGAAAACCCACGGGAAGAAGGAAGGCAAGAAACTCAATGGCTCATTCTACGATGCCAAGGCGCCTTCATCTGATCCGTCAAAACCCGCCGGTCAATGGAATGATTTCAAATTGACCTGCAATGGCTCGAATATCCGCATCGCAATCAATGGCGTGGAGGTCATCAATGTAGACGTCGATGATTGGGACACTGCAGGCAAGAATCCGGACGGCACGGCCAACAAGTTCAAAACCGCTCTGAAGGATCTTCCGCGAAATGGCTACATCGGGATGCAAAACCACGGACAATACGTCTGGTTCAAGAACGTCAAGATCAAGCCGCTCTGAAGCGGGCGTGCAGGTTTAGTGGGCCAATCGATCTGAGATCGTCTCCAACACGGCGTCCACATCGGGCGAGACCCAACAGCCCTTGTTCGTCCACGGATGCAAAGCCAATTGATGCGGCCTGCATCACACCTCCGCCCCCTCCGGTCAGTAGGATCACCGGCAGCTCAGCCAGCTATGCACTGAACTCATGCACTCGCTTGAGGGTTCCTTCAAAACTTGCCGGATCTTCGCGCGATTCCACGTGCCGTGCCGATGCTCCGAATACTCCAATGATGGGAAGGCGTTCACTCATTCGCAGAACGATTTCGGTGAATCCACGCCAAGTCGATCTCAATTGGCTGGTTTCCAAACGTGCGTTTCGTTACTGATCGCGGATGGCTGTTTTTTACGACACGCATGCGCACATCACCTGGCCGGATTTTGCAGATGATCTGGCGGGTGTGGTGTCGCGTGCGAAGGACAATGGGATTGAGCGGATCATCACGATCGGGACGGATCTGGAGAGCAGTGAGAGGGCGATTGAGATCGCTGCGGAGTTCGATGAAGTGTTTGCGGTCGTGGGATGGCATCCGGGGGATGTCGATGCTGCGCCGGATGATGTTCGGAAGGAACTGAAGGAACTGGCGGGGCGCGACAAGGTGGTGGCAATTGGTGAAACGGGTTTGGATTATTATCGTCTACCAAGCACGCGTGGAGGAACGGAAGCGGATGATGAGACCTACAAGGCGAGGCAGGCTGTGTTGTTTGATCAGCAGTTGCAGATAGCGGAGGAAGCGAGGCTTAATGTGGTGATCCACACCCGGGGGGATTGCTTCGCGGACACCCTGGGGCACCTGGAGCCATACCACGGCAAGTTGAGAGCGGTGTTCCATTGTTTTGTGGAAACCCCGGACAACATGCGCAAGGTGCTGGCCTTGGATGGCTTGGTCAGTTTTACGGGAATTGCGACGTTCAAGAATGCGGCAGAGGTGCGAGACACAGTTTCCGAGACGCCATTGGACAAACTGATGGTGGAAACGGATTCGCCGTTTCTCGCGCCGATGCCGTTCCGGGGGAAGAAGTGCCAACCGGCGTATACGAAATACACGGCTGAGAAAGTGGCCGAGGTGAAGGGATGCTCGCTGGAGGAATTGAGCCGCGTGAGCTGCGAGACAGCGAAGGGGTTTTTCAAGGGGTTTGGATGATCGGTCGGATCCGGTTGATCTGATCGATCAAGCAAGCAACTCAGAGACCACGCGCGGTGGTTCGAAACCAGTCAGCCGTTCCTCAAGTCCGCTGCGTTTGAAGTAGAGCTTTTGGTGATGCAGGCCGAGGCAGTGCAAAATGGTTGCGTGGAAGTCATGAACACTCACCGGATTCTCCACGGCCGCGTGGCCAAAGTCATCTGTGGCACCGTAACTGACACCACCCTTTATTCCGCCTCCGGCGATCCAAGACGTGAAAGCCTGCATATTGTGATCGCGACCGGTGTAGATCTTGCCGGAACGTTGTGACGTGGGAGTTCGTCCAAATTCACCACCCCAAACCACGAGCGTTGAATCCAGCAATCCACGTTGTTTGAGATCTTGCAGCAACCCAGCTGCGGGCTTGTCCGTGCGTCCGCACACGTCCCAGTGACGGTCCTTGAGATCCACATGGCTGTCCCATGGCTGTTCTTCGAGGAAGATCTGCACGAAGCGGACACCACGCTCCACGAGCCGGCGTGCGAGCAGACAACGACGGCCGTAGGCATCGGTCTGCTTTTCGCCGATCCCGTAGAGTTCCTGAGTATGTTTGCTTTCTCGGGAGAGATCCAGCGCTTCACCAGCGGACAACTGCATTCGGGCTGCAAGCCCGTAGGACTCGATTCGAGCATCGAGTGCGGGTTGGTTCGTGCGCTTGTGCCGATGGATGTCGTCGAGCCGGTTGAGTAGTGCCTGGGCGGTCTTGGCGACTTCGCTCGGTTGCTCGAACTGGGGTTTTAAATTCAGGATCGGCGAACCGGTCGGGCGGAAAGGCGTGCCTTGATAGAGGGGCGGCAGAAAACCGGCGCTCCAGTTGCGCACCCCATTCTTTGGCGGACCCAGCGGATCGTTGAGCACGACGTAGGCGGGCAGATTTCGGTTCTCCGAACCCAATCCGTAGACCGTCCATGCGCCCAAGGTCGGATAGCCCATGAACAATCGGCCGGTCTGGATTTTATAGAGGGCGTTGTCGTGGTTGGGATGATCGGTCCACATCGAGTTTACCAGCGCGATGTCGTCGCACATGGTCGAGAGATGGGGGAGGGCGTCCGACATCCACATGCCGGACTGGCCGTGGCGGGCGAAGTTGTATTGCCCGCCCATCATCACACCGATGTCCGAGGTGCCCTGGTTGCCGATCGTTTCGGGATCCCCTGGGTAAGGCTTGCCATCCATTCGATTGAGGACGGGCTTGGGATCGAAGAGATCCATCTGGCTCGGTCCCCCGTTCATGAACAACTGGATCACCGATTTCGCCTTTGCCGGATGATGCCCGTCGCGCGGGTCGAGGCTCTCCACGCGCTGGCCAAAAAGATCCTCGGTGAACAATTGTGCGAAAGCTGCGCCCAACAGGCCGGCGCCGGAGCGGGCAAAGAAGTCGCGACGATTTATCGGGTCACTCATCAGTCAATATAAATGAAGGCCGCAGAGTTCAGGATCGTGTGGCAGTAGGTTTCCAACGCGGCCTCTGGTTTGTCATGCCAAGCAGCGTGAAGTTCGCTGAGAGCCTGGACGCCCAGTTTGCGTTCGCTCGCGGCAGGGGGGCGGCTGATGGCGAGCTCGTAAACGGCGTCCACGAGTTTGCCTGCATCTTTTCCTGCACGCTCGCTGACGCGTTCGGCGAACGATTTGGAAAGTTCCCGCACGCGGTTGTTGTTCAGCAGCATCAGCGATTGCGGTGAAATCACGGACACGCTGCGCTCCACGCAATTGGGTCCCATCACCGGATAGTCGAATGTCCCCATCATGGTCGGGATCTCCGTGCGACGGTATTGGGAATAGACGCTGCGACGCCAATTGCCGGTCTTGGTGGCGTTCACGGTCACTTGACCTTCGTGATCCACGGAGATTGCATCGGCTGGACCACCGGCGGTTGTGTCCAAGCGGCCGGATACAAACAGCAGTGAGTCCCGCAAGGCTTCCGCGTCCATTCGGCGCAAGGGCATTCGCGAGACAAGCTTGTTCTGTGGATCGCGCTTCAAGTGTTCATCGGAAACTGCGCTGGCTTGCTGGTAGGTTCGCGAGCGCATGATGAGCCGGTGCATGGACTTGATGCTCCAACCTTCCCGGACAAATTCCTGTGCGAGCCAATCCAGCAGCTCAGGATGCGTTGGGCGGTCTCCTTTGAGGCCGAAGTTTTCAAGAGTTCCGACCAGGCCGGCGCCGAAATGATGGAACCAGATGCGGTTCACGATCACCCGGGAGGTCAAGGGGTGATCCGGAGTTGTCAGCCATTTCGCGAAGGCGAGACGTCGCCCGCTCTTATTGGGGAAGGGCGGCTTGACTTCGAATGGTGTGCGTCCATCCGTCAATACCGCGGGCACACCTGGTCCGACAAGTCGCCCCGGTTTGTTGTATTCGCCACGCCTCAAGATGTACGTTGGGGAAGGACGCCCGCGATCCCACAGAGCTCGGATTTCCATTGACGGGATCAACTTGGTCTTTTCGCCGGCGATCTGTCGTTTCAAGGCCGTGACTTCCTTGCGCGCCTTGACCACATCGGGCGGCTGCGCCGAATCTGGCAATACCTCGACGGCCATTACTTTTTCGGCCAGAACCTGCTGCCGGAGCGTGCGTTGATTGTCGGCCTTGCGTTCGGCAACGAGTGCTTCCTTGCGTTCGGCCAGCGGCATGTCGGGATAGTGCAATTGCAACGTCAGGAGGCGCATATTGTGCTCGTCCTTCCTCAGTTTGCTCTCGAGTGACTTGATCGTTCGTTCGAGTGGCGGATTGTGGCTCTTGATCGCCTTCTTTTGCGCGGACGTGGCAAGTTGCATGTGCCGGTTCCTGAAGCTCAGCCAATCATGTTCGTCGAAGGCACCCTGCAGTGTCGCTTTCAAGCGGTAGTAGTCGCGGTGTGGGATCGGATCGTACTTGTGTGAGTGGCACTGCGCGCACTCGAGGGTCAAGCCCATGACGCCCGATCCAAGAACGTTGATGGCATCGGCAATCACTCCGATGCGTTCCGGTACGAAGTTCATGGTTCGTGATCCGGTCTGGTCCATTCCCATGCGCAGGAAGCCGGTGGCCACGAGATTCTCGATCATCTGACCGGTTACCTCGGGCGTGTTCTCGTAGTCGGCCAGTTCGTCACCTGCGATTTGTTCGAGCAGGAAGCGATCGTAGGGTTTGTCGTCATTGAAGGACTTGATCACGTAGTCACGATACTTCCACGCCACGCGTCGCAAGGGATCGGAAGAAACGCCACCTTCCGAATCGGCGTAGCCAGCAAGGTCGAGCCAGTAGCGGCCCCAGCGTTCGCCATAACGCGGAGATTCCAGCAGGTGATCGACCATGGCCGCGTACCAGGTGTGTGCCCGATGTTCTCGCCAACGCTTCAATTCTTCAGGCGACGGCGGAAGCCCCGTGAGATCCAGGTAAGCGCGACGAATGAGCTGTATGCGATTTGCGCGAGGAGAGAAATCCAGACCGTTCTTCCTGAGCTTCCCACCGACAAATGCGTCGATGGGATAGTCGTCGTTGGGAAGGGAGACCTTGCGTGCATTCAGAGGCTGGAAGGACCAATGCCGTCGGTCTTCATCACTCACGAGGGGATCTGATTCGTGCGAAGCAACATCGGGCTTGATGTCTGCCTCGGGGGCGCCATTCGCGATCCACTCCCGAAGCTTCCTGGTTTCTTCAGCGGTCGGGCGCTTTACGAAGTATTTTAAGAGTTGGCCCTTAGGGGGGCAGAGCAGCTCTTCGATGCGCTTGATCGCCAAGCTTTCATCGGGATTGCCGGGAATGATCGCGGGTCCGCTCTTGCCGCCTTTAAGCATGGCGGCCTTGTTGTTCATGACGAGCCCACCGAGTTGCATTTGCGGGCCATGACAGGTGTTGCAGCGGAGCAGGGCGATCGGAATGATGTCGTGCTGGTTCAGTGCTCGATCGGCGAGCTTGGGCGCGTTCCTGAATTTCGCGCCGGCTTCAATCCAGTCGTAAATGGACTTTTGATCTGCGGATGGAAGTGGACCCCCTTTCTTGGGCATTTCACTTCGGTGGATCACTTCGTAGAGCAGGCTGTGCTCAGGATCACCCGCCTTGAAGAGGGCACCGGAGTCTCCGCCACGAAGGAATCCTTGTGTAGAACTGAGGTCCAAGTCTGCCTTGCGTCGTTTGGATTGGTGACACTCGACACAGTTTTTCTGGAGAATTGGTTGAATCACGTCCTCGAAGAGCAGCGGGTCGTTCGCACGCAATTGCTGGGCCGGTCCGGTGAGGACGGCCAACAGAAATAGTTGTAGAACGATTCGCATGACAGATTTGGCAGACGAGTGAAACATCAGAGGCTTTCGAAAACAATTCGTGATTTGAAAACCACCGGGGCTTCGGCAAGGTAGCGGCATGGACGAATTGACCGGTTTCGACGAGTTGATGGATTGCCGAAGTTCCGAGAGCAAGAAAGCCGTGGAGCCTTGCACAATTGTGATTTTTGGTGCGAGCGGGGATTTGACGGTGCGCAAGTTGATTCCCGCGCTGTATCACCTGCACCTCGAAGGAGCCTTGCCTGATCCGTTCCGAATCGTCGGTTTTGCGCGTCGTGAGAAGACGCACAAGAGCTGGCGTGAGGAGTTGAAGAAGGGGATGAAAAAGTTTTCCCGGACCGGACTGGACAAGGAAAGGTGGGCTGAGTTTGAGGAGAAGGTGTTCTACTGCCGGGGTGATCTCTCCGACGCCGGGGCCTACGACACGCTGGGGAAGCAGTTGCAGGGATTTGGTGACGAAAAGTTGCGAAACAACCTCCTGTTCTATCTCGCAATTTCACCTAGCCTTTTCGGGACAGTCGTCAAACAGCTTCATCATGCGAAATTGCTCGATCGGGAGGAGCGTGAGGGTCAGTGGCAACGGGTGGTGGTTGAGAAGCCGTTCGGCACGGATTTGCCGAGTGCGGAGCAGTTGAATCACGAACTTATCACCTACGCGCATGAGAAGCAGATCTATCGCATCGATCATTATCTCGGAAAAGAAACGGTTCAGAACATCCTGATGTTCCGCTTTTCGAATGCGATCTTTGAGCGGCTTTGGAATCGTGAGTCGATCGATCATATCCAGATCACAGTGAGTGAGAGTCTGGGTGTCGGTTCGCGTGGTGGTTACTACGAGGAGAGCGGAGCGATGCGTGACATGGTGCAGAATCACCTGCTGCAAATCTTGTCGCTGATTGCAATGGAACCGCCGGTCTCTCTGGAAGCGGAAGCGATTCGCGATGAGAAGGTGAAGCTGCTGAAATCGATACGTCCGATTGAGCCCGAAGATATTCCGAATCAAGTGGTGCGTGGACAGTATTTCGCCGGTCAGGTGAACAACGAACAACGTCCCGGGTATCGACAAGAGGAGCGGGTTGAACCGAATTCAAACACGGAAACCTTCCTGGCGATGAAGTTGTTCATTGATACCTGGCGTTGGTCGGGGGTCCCCTTCTTCCTTCGCACGGGCAAGAACATGCCGCTCAGCGCGAGTGAAGTGCGCGTGCAGTTCAAGCAAACACCACACGTGCTTTTCGCCACGCAGCGTGATGGAGGGAACGATCCGAACGCAATCACGCTTCGTCTCCAGCCGCACCAGGGCATCTATCTTCGATTCAACGGGAAGGTTCCCGGGACAAGCACGCAGATCCGCCCGGTGCGCATGAACTTCAGTTACGATTCCGAATTCGGCGCCTACACACCGGAGGCTTACGAACGGCTCTTGCTGGAAGCAATTGCGGGAGATGCGACCTTGTTTATTCGCCGTGATGAAGTGGAGACGGCGTGGCGCATCGTCGATCCGATTCGCGCGGGATGGAAAGGGCAGTCGCTGACGAATCGCGAGTTCTATTCAGCTGGAACGTGGGGGCCGGTTGCCGCGGAAGAACTGTTGTCTGACAGCGGTCATCACTGGCGGAATCCGCAACCGGCGAGGTAGCCCTCAGTCTTCGCAGATGCGCCTCAGCTCCTTCGACCAAACTCGAAGGCTCTTTTCTTCGATCTCGTCCGTAAACGGTGAAGATTGGCTGACCGGAGACCGGCACACGGCAGTAGGCGACTTCGAGCGGGAATTCGGATTCATCGCTCCGCAGACCGGCGATTTCCTGTCGTTCGTCGAGGATTTCTCCGGAGTTGGTGGCGAGGTATTGGTGCAGCTTCTGGTAGCGCGCTTCACGCGCTGAAACAGCGAGGATTGATTCTGCCAGAAGTTATCCGATGACTTCGTAACGTGGTTTGCCAAACATCTTCTCAGCCGCCGGATTGAATTCCAACACGCGTCCTTCGTGGTCCATGGATATGACCGCGTCCAATGCGCCTTCGAAGACCGCACGCTTTTGCGCTTCACTGCATTTCAATGCCTGCTCGCGATTTTTCTCGTCGTGTGGTCCCCAGTTGCCAACGTTTTCAATCACACACTTGGTTGTCTATCCGCGAGCAGGTGTTGGAACTGCCTGATAACACGGGAGGACGTCAGTGCGATTCCTTAGCCTTGCCAATAACCTGTGAACAGATAAAAAAAGTTTTAATGTAACAGTTCGCAGCGAGCGTTTATTAATGGAATGGTGAAAAATCGTTACGCTAAAGTATGTATTGTAGAGGGAATTTCTGACTTTTCTTCGTTTGAGGGATGCGAGTTAGATTCGCTGGTCCAGCAAGGCAGATGATTTTAGTGACAGGATCAGCAGGTCGCGTAGGCCAAGCGGTGGTGAAAGAGCTTCTGGCTCAGAAGCTTCCAGTGGTTGGCTTTGACAAAAGGCCTACACCAGGTTTGTCGAATGCGATCGTCGGCGACATGAAAGACATGGAGGCGCTCAACAGCGCGTTTCATGGCGTGTCCGCGTTGATACATCTGGCATCGACGCCTGATGAATCCCACTTCCGCCGGGATCTTGTGCCGAACAACATTCTGGGATTACACAATGTGTTGGAGTGCGCGCGTGATGCGGAAGTCAAACGCCTGATCCTCACCAGCACGGGACAGGTGAATCACTGGCAACGTGAAAAGCAGGAACGGACGATTACCGCTGACGATCCGGTAACGCCGTACTCCTGGTACGCGTCAACGAAGGTTTTCGCGGAAGCGATCGGAAGGAGTTACGCAGAAATGTATGGGATGAGCGTATTCGTCGTGCGGCTTGGCTGGGTTCCTCGCGACAAGGCGCATGCCGATGAATGCAAGAAGGAGTTCTGGGCGAAGGATGTTTATCTCAGTCCGGGAGATGCTGGGCGCTTCTTTGCCGCGGCCGTTCAGGCTCCGGAAAACATCAAGTACAAGATCTTCTATGCGACGAGTCAACCGAAGGACATGGAGCGGTTTGATCTTGGTCCCGCGAAGGCGTTGTTGCACTGGGAACCGAAAGACATGTGGCCGGAGGGCTTGGAGTTCAAAGTGTGACTGATTCAGTCTTCGGCGTTTAGTTTTTCCAGCTTCCTGATTCGAAGCTCTGCGGCGGACAACTTCTCCTGACACTTCGCAACGAGTTTGGTCCCGGCTTCGTACTGGGTTAGCAGTTTCTCCAAAGGCAGATCATCCGATTCCATGGATTCGACCACGGATTCCAGTTTCTCCATCGCTTCTTCGAAGGACAGACCCTGATCCTCGGATTGCTTGCCAGCTTTCGCCATGGGCGGGAAACTAGGGGAACGCAAAACGCCCGTCCAGCGATTCCCAACATGCAAGAGTGTGAACACGTCTTTTGTCCCTACTGCGGCCAGCAGCAGGAGTTGAGCATTGACCTCTCGGCGGGGACCCAGCGGTTCACGACCGATTGCGAAGTGTGTTGCCGGCCGTTTGATGTGGATGTGGACGTGCGTGACGGGGGAATATCGGGCAGCGAAGTGTATGGATGACGATTGGTGGCAGGAGGAATTTCGGGCCGCGATCGAGCAAGGCATTGATCCCCCGCATGCAGATGATGTGTTTCAGGCGTTGCGCGCGCGGATAAACTTGGTGTGCGTGGTATCGCCTGATCTTGGTTACGCGGAATTGGGGTGCGCTGGGATGAAAGCGTTTCTGGCGGCCACGTTTACCGGCGACGAGACTCGTGGGGAAGCAGAAGGCAAAGATCTGGTGCAGGCCCTGGTGGAGTTTGTCGGAGAGACGAAGATTGGTTGGCTGGCGGAAATTGCGCCTGAACGGTTCGAGTTGGAGAACGGACCGAAGCTGAAGCTGCGTTACTCAACGGATACCGATCCGGACCGGGGTGAAGCAAGCGCCCCGGAGGCCGATGTGCGAATTCATCAAATGCTGGATTGCAGCGAACATCCGTTTGTCGGCGAAGGATTGGTGGCCGTAAACCTATGCTTGCGCGATCCGAAGGGCAATCGGGTGGATCACACATTTGACTGGCCGCGATGGAGACGTGAGGAGTTGCCTGTTCACATGGATCGTTTGCGGGATAAGTTTCCCGCTGAATTTGGCTCGGCATAGAACCTGGTCGGAACCACGGTCCCATCACTCGTGTTACGACTTCTTTCGCTTTGGTGAATTGTCAGCAGCCTCGCGGCAGGCGTCCGCGACGGTTGCCAGCTTCTTCAGGAAGTCTTCCCGATCGGCTTCATCCAGCACCGAGAGCACCTGGGATTGAAGATTCACTGCAACATCACGTAGGTTTTCGAACAGCTTTCGCCCTTTCGCGGTGATCTTGATGCGATACGCCCGCCGGTCGGTTTCATGGCGCTTGCGTTCGACCCAGCCGGCTTTCTCCATTCGCTCCAGCAACGACGCGATTGTGTTTGGGTCGCTGCTCATCAGGCGTGTGAGTTGGCCTTGGGTTATGCCCTTGGGATCTGCCTCGGTGAGCGTCCGCAGCGCGGTAAATTGGTCTGGTGTTGCGCCGGTCGGCGCGATGCGTCGGCGAAGCGCCTGGTTCAGGCTATACCAAGCCCGCCGGAGCAGGGGAGGCAGGCGCTTGCGATCGGGAGAATCGACGGGCAAAGTATTGTCCGGGTTGGATTCAGACATGAATTGGAAATTGTGTGACGTTCCGCAAAGCGGGTGTCAATGCGAAGGTAAGCGTGGTCTGGAAAAAGTCGCCTCAGCCCTTGCCGGACATCTGCTCCTTAACCTGATTGAAATTCCCCTGTTCGCAGCAATTCACGAATCCCTCTGCGACCGATTTTAGTTCACGCCACTGCAGGCGGATCTTTTTGGCTTCTTCCGGCGAGATATGGTTGTCGCCCGCGGCTTGTGCGATGACCGACAGCAGGTCAGCGAAGTCCTGCAGGATCTGATTGGTCGCCGGCATGAGTTCATGCGGGTGCGGCCATTGTGCCTTCGGATTGCGGACAAAAAAGCCACCGGCCTTTTCACAGATCCAATCGATGATGCGCGGGTCTTCCGTGGCTTCGATGATTTTCTGGATGCGGTCCAGAGGATTCGTTGCCCCACTCCCGGTTTCGCTGACTGGTTCGGACCACTTGTAGATCATGGAAAGGGACAGGCCGGTAATGTCGGCAATCTGTTTCGGGCTGGAGCCCTTGAACACTTCGCGTAAGACCTCGTGAGATTCCACGCTCGGGAGGATGTAATTGGGGAGGGCGGATTGCAAGGTGGATGGGATGTTGGAGTTCGTCACGCTACGTATCCCGCATTCGTCTGGAACCCTCAACAGGCGTTGTTACGATTCAGGGATGTTCCGGCCCATCTTCATCGCATGCGCAGTGTTTCTCATGTTCCACGCGCAGCTTCTGGCTGCGTCACTGATTGGTGAAATCCGAGATTCCGAATCGGGACAATTTCTTCCCGCACGCATCTATGTCCAAGATCAGACAGGGAAATGGTTCTTCCCTGAATCCGCACACAAAGATGGATCTGCCGTTCGCTATCAGAAGCAAAGCAGGGGGAACACCAACTCGGTGGAAATGCACACCACGCTCTCCGCGCATCCGTTTCGAGTTGAGCTCCCCATTGGGAAGTACACGCTGACCGTTGAACGCGGGAAGGAATACTTCACGCTGATCCAAGATGTGGAGGTGAAAGGCAAGGAGACGCGAGTGAAGCTGCCGTTGAAGCGGTGGATCAACATGGCTGAGCGCGGTTGGTATTCTGGCGATACGCATGTGCATCGTACATTGGAAGAATTGCCGAACCTGATGCGGGCGGAAGATCTGAACGTGAGCTTCCCGTTGGTGTATTGGGTCACTCGCGCATACGAGTCTCCTTCGACCGGCAACAAGAATCTTGGAGGGAACATTCCGTCCGGATTGATCAAGCTGGATTCCACGCATGTGATTTATCCGCGCAACACGGAATACGAGATCTTCAGCGTGAATCGTAAACGCCACGCACTCGGGGCAATATTTGTGCTCAATCACAAGCAGCCGTTCCAGATGGGCGCTCCACCGGTGACTCCGATCGCGGAACAGGCGCGTGCGGAAGGAGCGTTGCTTGAATTGGACAAGCACAACTGGGAATGGAGCATGATGCTCGTGCCGGTGATGAATGTGGATTTGTTCGAACTCTCGAACAATCACGTGTGGCGCACGGAGTTCGGATTTCGTAATTTCGGTTTAGAGGCACCGAACTACATGGGGCTGAACCCGAAAGGGCAGTGGACTGAACGTGATTGGTTGCTTTATGGGTTCAAGAACTACTACGCGCTGTTGAATTCGGGATTTCCCATGCGTGTTGCCGCCGGGAACGCGAGTGGAGTTCATCCGGTCCCACTTGGCTTCGGCCGCGTTTATGTGAATCTGCCTGATGGCTTTGATTACGACGACTGGGTGAACGGGCTGAATGCCGGACGCAGTTTCGTGACAACCGGTCCGATGTTGTTCGCGACGATTGACGGGAAACCTGCTGGAACAAAGACCACGCTTGCGACTGGCAAGTCACTGAAGATTGCCGGTGAGTTGTGTTCGGATCACATGCCTGGCGGTGTGGAGATCATGCGCAATGGCGAAGCGATTATCAGGATCGCTTCGCAGCCAGAACAACGCGAAGACGGATCGTTTCGTTTTCGATTCGAGACCAACGTTAAGGTGGAAGAGTCGTCCTGGATCGCGCTGCGCTACATCGAGCATAGAGAGGGAGGGAGACTGAGGTTTGCTCACACGAACCCGTGGCACTTTTCTGTCACGGGCAAACCGCTTCGCCCCAAGAAACGAGAGATTGAGTTTCTGATCGGCCGGATGAAGACGCAGATCCAACGATCGACGGGTGTGCTTCCTGAGAAAGCGATGGCGGAGTATCAAAGAGCCTTGGCGGTCTATCAATCGAAGCTGGCGAACGCCCGCTGATGTATGACGGCCTGAAAGGCCATTGCAGCTACTTGTGGTTCAGGGCGCCCAGAGCCACTTTGAAGTCGTCTGGCCAGGCGGCCTCGAATTCTGTGAACTCTTTGGTCGCAGGGTGTGTGAATCCCAGCCTGGCAGCGTGGAGCATCTGTCTCGGCGCGTGGTAACCGCTTCGCTCACGCAACTGATTGTTCTGGTTCCTTCCGTAAATCGCATCACCGACGAGGGGATGTCCTAGGAATCGGAAGTGAACACGGATCTGGTGCGTGCGGCCGGTATGCAACGTGGCTTCCGCGAGACTGGCATGTTCGAACACTTCCATGCGTCGATAGCTGGTGTGGGCGGGTTTGCCATCGTTGTCGTCCAAGGCCGCCATGCGTTTTCGATGCGTTGGATGACGGGCGATCGCGACGCGGATTTCGCCTGACTCGTGCGTCAATCGGCGACAAACGATGGCGTGATATATCTTTTTCGTCTCGCGTTCGGCAAATTGCCGGCTCAATTCATTGTGGGTGGAGTCATTCTTGGCCACGACCATGCAGCCGCTGGTGTCGAGATCGAGGCGGTGAACGATACCGGGACGGGCTACTCCTCCAATTCCGCTGAGCTGACCGTTACAATGGTGCAGCAAGGCATGGACGAGTGTGCCGGTTTCATGGCCGTTGCCGGGATGCACACAAAGCCCAGCTGGTTTGTTCAGGACGAGCAGATCCTTGTCTTCGAAGATGACGTCCAGGGGAATGTCTTCCGGAGCGGGTTCCGCGGGGCGAGGTTCGGGCCAGACGACGTGGACTTCATCTCCGGCCCGGGGCGAATACGTGCGTTTGACCGTCTTGCCATTGACGGTGATGTGTCCTTCGAGGATCAATCGCTGGATCGTTCCGCGCGACACCGCCTGATAAATCTCACCGAGGTAGTGGTCTAGCCGCTTGCGGGGGAGGGAGGTCTCTACTTCGAATGTTTCTGATCGGTCACGCACTGGCGGTAATTGACGTCCGGGTGTCGGTTTATCATCACGGAAACCGGCACGTGGCGAGAATTGCAACTATTCGTTTGCTTTCGCGGATTGACCTGCTCGAACCTGCGGTGATGTCTGATGCAACTCCAATGGCTTCTGAACCCGTCGATAGCATTGCCCAGCCGACAAGGCCAGCACCTTCGCGCCTGATGTCCGTCGATGCCCTGCGCGGTTTTGACATGTTCTGGATCATTGGTGCGGGATCGCTTGTGGGGGCCTTGGGCAGGATGAGCGATAATTCGGTTGTTCAGTTTCTGACGTATCAGCTCAGGCACGCCGAGTGGGGGGGCTTTCGATTCTACGATCTGATCTTTCCTTTGTTCTTGTTCATCGTAGGTGTGTCGCTGGTCTTTTCTCTGACAAAGGAGATCGAACGGGATGGGCGGCCGGCTGCATTGAAGCGCTTGATCAGGAGATCATTGCTGTTGTTCGTGATCGGCATCTTTTACTCGGGAGGGTTTTCGAAGGAATGGCCGGAGATCAGATTGCTGGGCGTGTTGCAGAGGTTGGCGCTGGGATATTTCTTCGGCGGACTGTTGTTCTGCTTCATACCGAAGCCAAGGCGATTGGCCGGGATTGCTGTCGGTCTGTTGGTTGGTTATTGGGCGATAATGACCTTCGTTCCGATTCGGGATATTCAATTGAGTGATGAACAGCTTGGTGCATTGAGCGCTCAATTCGGCGAGAAGGATCCGGCGATCATCTTCCACAACACGAAGAAAACGACGTCGGGCCAATACGACATGGGTTACAACCTCGCGAACCATCTTGATTTCCAATACCTGCCCGGGAAGAAGTGGAACAAGTATTGGGATCCCGAGGGTTATCTGAGCACGATTCCGGCAGTCTCCACCTGCCTCATCGGTGTGCTTGCCGGGATGCTGCTGCGCCGGAAAGAGGTGGAAGACGTGAGCAAAGTCAAGCAACTCGCGCTGGCCGGGATATGTTGCCTGATCGTTGGTTATCTCTGGGGGTTGCAGTTCCCGATCATCAAGAAGATCTGGACGTCTTCCTTTGTTCTGGTTGCCGGCGGGTGGAGCTTGCTGCTGCTGGCGTTGTTCTATCTGGTGGTGGATGTTTGGAAGGCGCGGTCGTGGTGTTTGCCGTTTGTGTGGATCGGGATGAACTCAATCACCATCTATCTTGCGAATAACATCATCGGTTATCCTGGATTCAGGAAGGTGGCGGAACGATTCGTGGGAGGGGACGTGAAGAATTTTTTCAACGAGGCGGTGACGAAGGGCTTCGGAGATTTGATGGTTGCCTTGGTAGGGCTCGGGTTGGCCGTGTTGTTTTGCTGGTATCTTCACCGCCGGAAGATCTTTTTGCGTTTATAAGGTTGGCGTCACCAGTCCGTTTGCTATTTCACGCCCAGTCGTTCTCTGACGATTTGTGGAAGTCGCCGATCACGCGGATTAATGATCTGAACGCGTTTGTCATTTTGGAGCTTGAGACCCTGTGTGCTGCGGCCGTTCTCGATCTGCCGTTGGAGCAAGGCAACCATCTGCCGAACCCGCTCGGGGTGTTTGGCTGCGAGGTTTGTGGTTTCAGCGGGATCGATCGAGAGGTTGTAGAGCTGAACGAACGGCGCCTGGTACAGTTGTGGTTCGGTTACTGGGCCCTTCACTGATGCCAGTGCGGCTGACCATGCCTCCTGCGCCAAGGGTTCGTTGCCGGCTGCGTTCCGCGAAATGGCGTGCGTGCCACTGCCGGGGCAGAGACAGAGTTTCCAATGTGCATCGCGGATTGCGAACGCTGCCACGGATTGCATCACGAGATCTTTGCGGATTCCCTTGGCGCGCGGATTCTTGAGGAGCGCGGCAAAGCTGATCGAATCGGGAGCTTCTTGCGCGCGGAGTTTTGCGCCTGAAATTTCAGCGAAGGTGGCCATGAGATCGTTCATTCCCACCAGTTGATTGCAGGAACTGCCCTGTGGGATGACGCCCGGCCAACGGGCAACGAGTGGCACACGGAGTCCGCCTTCATAGATCGAGAATTTGTAACCACGATAGGGGCCGCTTGAGTAGTGGCCTCGTGCCTCTAGTTTCTTCAACTGCGCTGGAGTGGCCTTGAGGATGTTTCCGGCATAGGGCGCGGCTCCGTGATCCGAGGAGAACATCACGAGTGTTTCCTTGTCCCAACCGTTTGCCTTGAGCGCGTTCATGACACGTTCGACCGCGTGATCGGTTTCCATCACGAAATCCCCATAGACACCCAGTTTGCTTCTGCCGCGCCATTTGACGCCGGGGCTTGTTGGCGTGTGTGGCGCTGTCAAAGCCAGGAAGAGGAAGAACGGTTTGTCTGAGTTTTGCTTGGCAATGAATCCTTCTGCCTCTTTGTAAAAGGTCTCCAGGACTTCGTGATCCTGAAAGTCCTTCGCCGCGGGACCAACTCGGTTGAACGCGCTCCATCCCTTTTGCGCGGTGACTTCGCCCAGCCACTGGTTGTTCCGTGCGTAAGCGTAGGGGAACATGTCGAGTGAGCCGGGAAGGATAAAACTGTAGTTGAAGCCGAATTGAACGGGGCCGTATTTGAGCGGCTTGGTGAAGTCGGTGTTGCCGGGGCCCTGCCGCTTGCCGTCCCTCGTGGTCATGGTCGTGCCCAGGTGCCACTTGCCGACATAGCCCGTATGGTAACCGGCGCGTTTGAGGACTTTCGCCAAGGTTGATTTTTCTGTGCCGGGACGCGGTCCGACAAATCCCCAAGGGCCGCTGTTCAGCGTCGGGCCGAATCGCCAGTTGTAGCGTCCGGTCATGATGGCCCGACGTGTGGGGCTGCAGATGGAGGCGTTCACGTGGGCATCGGTGAATCGGAGGCCCTCCGCAGCAAGGGTGTCTATGTTGGGGGTGTCGATCTTGCAACGATCTCCGCCGTAACAACCGATGTCTCCAATGCCAAGGTCGTCGGCGAGGATGAAGACGATGTTCGGTTTGCTTGCCACACCGAGTGCGGTGTTTGAGAGAGCCAGAAAGAGAACGAGTGTTTTGATCACGTTGTGGTGTTGCGCTGCATCACTTCCGACGCTGCCAGGGAAGCAGATTGGAATCTTCCGAACGCCGTTCTCGGCGCGTCCGAGGCTCCTCTCTGGGTGCTGGTGCTTTGCGCAGTTGAAAGGCGGCAACGATGGAAAGGATCAGCCCTGCCAGAAACACAACCGCAATACCCACAATGATCAGTGGCTTGGTGCGATTCAGCGTGACGGTGGGAAAGAACATTTCGTGCGCCACCACGAAAAAACAACTGACGAAGGCGAGGAACACGATGCGTCGGCCGCGTTCCAATGATCGGCGCGATTTTTCGAATTTGTCAGGCGGTGACTCGTGCACGTGCGTTGATTGTGTGTCCTCACTCATCTTCGCCCTTCGTGGCCAGCTGACGTTCGAACATTTCAACCACGTGTTTAAGGATGGCGATGCGCGCAAATCGCTTGTCGTTGCCCGGCACGATGTGCCACGGAGCCGCCCCTGTGTTCGTCTCCGCAACCATGTCGCTCACGGCCGTTTCGTATTCGGACCATTTGGCACGGTTTCGCCAGTCTTCCTCCGTGATCTTGTGGCGCTTCCAAGGTGTGTTTTCGCGTTTGGCGAAGCGCTTGGCCTGTTCGTCCTGGCTGATGTGCAGCCAGAATTTCGATACCATGATTCCGTGATCGATGAGTTGCTGCTCGAAGTCGCGGATTTCGGCGAATGCCCGCTGCCATTCAGTTGGTGAAGCGAGTTGCTCAATCCGCTCAACCAGCACGCGGCCGTACCAAGATCGGTCAAAGATGGTGAGCCGTCCGCCCGGAGGGACGTGTTTCCAGAATCGCCAAAGGTAATGTTGTGAAAGTTCCTCTTCTGTCGGTGCCGCTACCGGTATGACCCGAAACAGTCGGGGATCCAATGCATTGGTGACTCTGCGGATCGCGCTTCCTTTGCCCGCGGCATCCCAGCCTTCGAAGACCAGCACTGCCGAACGCTTTCGTTCATAAGCCTGCCACATCAGCCGGTCCAACTGGTATTGGTACTTTCGAAGCTGTTTCTGGTAGTCCTTCGCGCCGAGTTTCTTGCTGAGGTCGACGTTCTCAAGGACCGATTTGTCGCGGTCGTTGGTGTGTGCTTCGGCCTTGGGTATTGACTTGCGCTTGGCTGCTGCGGTTTCCATGGCGTCCGCCAGGATTTCGCCCACGGCCAGATCGCGCGTTGCGTCGCTCTTGGCGTCAAGCACGTTCCAGGGAGCCGCCTCGGTGTGCGTCAACTCCATGACGGTGTGGGATACGTTCGCGAACTCATCGTAGAGCGAGTGATGCTCCCAGTTGGTTGGATTGACGCGCCAGAAGCCGATGGGTTGCTTTTCCAATTCGCGGAGGCGCTTTCGCTGTGCCTTGCGGCCAAGGTGCAGCCAGATCTTGACGATCACATAACCGTCCTCGATCAGCATGTTTTCATGGAAACGCACATGCTCCATCTGGTTGCGGAATTGCGAGCGGCCGACCTTGCCATAAACCCGCCTGATGATCGGCCCGGTGTACCAGGACCCGAAGTAAATCGCGATGCGATTGCGGGAGGGAAGCACGCGCCAATAGCGCCAGAATCGGGGACGTTCGCTTTCCTCAGTGGTCTTGGCCCAGAAGGCGTTCGTATCGACGCCTCGAGGATCAAGCCATTCATTGAGCCGGTGAACCACCTCGCCTTTGCCTGCGCCGTCCATGCCGGCGATGATCACGATCACCGGCCGCTTTGCGCGTTGCAACGCGAACTGCGCATCCAGAAGTCGCGACCGAAGTTCGGGAACGCGTCTCTGAAAATCCGATTTGGATACCTTTTCGATTTTCTCGACCGATTCGAGCATCGCCTGTCGCGTGGGCAGCGCGGCGATTCTGCCCGTTGGGAAGTGCGGGCCAAGCAAAATCGCGGCCTATTCGTGGGTGAAGAGCACGCAGATCGGACCCGGGCAATTCACTACGCTGCCGTTATACGCAAGCTCTCCAGTCTGCTGATCCACTTCAAATGCAGCCAGAGTGAATGAATTTTGACCGGCTGCGATCATCCATTTGCCGGAAGGATCGAGGTTGAAATTGCGAGGAGTGGCGCCACGAACGAATTCACGTTCGACCACCTCCAGTTTGCCGCTTCGCTGATCGACCCGATAGGCGGTGATCGTGTCATGTCCGCGATTCGCGGAGTAGACGAACTTTCCGGAGGGGTGGACACGAATCTCAGATGCGCTCTTGGATTTTTCCTTCTCAAGTTCGGCTGCCGGAACGGCTGCGATCTTCTGGAACGGTTTCATCGAGGCATTGGCTTTGTTGTAATTGAAGGCAGTGACGGTCAGATCCAGTTCGTTCAGAACGTAGGCATATTTGCCAGAGGTGTGAAACTTCATGTGGCGCGGTCCCGCACCAGAATGAAGCGTGGCGCTGCCGGCCGGTGAAAGCTTGCCGTTCTCAACCGAGTAAACAACGACCTTGTCCAAGCCTAGATCCGGGATGAAGGCGAAGCGGTCGTCCGGTGAAAACCCGGTCCAGTGTGGATGGGGCGCTTTTTGTCTCCGTTCGTTGGCCATCGATGCTCCCTCGTGTTCAATGAGTTGCGTGCGTGCGCGAACTGATCCGTCGGTGTTCAGAGCGAACACAGCCACACTGCCACCGCCATATTGTGCGGTGATGAGTGTCTTCCCTCTCTTGTCGACGGCTACATGAGCTGCTCCCCCATCACCAATGTCCATTGAATTCAGGAACGTCAGTTTCTGTGAGCCTTTCTTGCCCGAAATCCGATAGGCCGCCACGCATGGCTTGTTGTCCAGTGCACCAACGGCATACAGCGTCTTGCGATCCGGATGCATCGCCAGAAAGCCAGGTCCGGCAATCTCTGCCGCGACTGTCACCGCGCCGAGCCGGCCGTTCTTCTCGTTCAGTGTCGTATGGTAGATGCCCTTGCTGGTGCGATGGCGCGTGCCGATCCAGACATCCAAGACCTGGGCACTGGCAGTCAGCGAGAGAAGGACGGTAAGAAGAGCGGTCGAACGGATCTGTTTCGCGGAATTCATGCGGGGATGATTCCTGTCACCCGTTTCAATGCAAGGAATCACTTGCCTTCGATTTCCGTCAGCAAAGCCTGATACAGGCGTTTGCCGCCTGCTGCATTCGACATGATCACGATTCCATTGCGGGAATCGGGATAGAAACGTGAATAGCAGCGAAATCCACTGCTGTTGGATCCTCCATGTGAAACTGCTCGACCAATCGAAGTGTCCGACAAGGCCCAACCCAGTCCGTAAATCCGATCGCCACTCTTCGAGCGACTCGTTTCTGTCAGCATATCTGTGACGCTATCCGCGCTGATTGAGTGGCCACCTCGATTTGGATTCATCATTTCGATGAGAAAACGAGCGTATTCTGACGGAGTCGTAAGCAGTGAATAAGCGGCATTGGCCTCATCAAAGCGCTTGCCGGCTTTCTTTACCTCCCCTTTTGCATCATGCCCCGCGCCAACCTTCGCTCCATGTTTCTCGTCCCACTCGTAGTTGCTGGTCGGCATACCTGTCGGAAGCATGAACTCACGGCGCATATATGGGGAGATACCCTCCTTCGTGATCTTTTCCACCACTCGCTGGAGGAAGAGGAATCCCTCACCGGAATAGCCATACTGAGTCCCCGGATCGAACTTGAGTGGGAATGGCTTCCCGCTCTTCCAACCTCCCTTTCTCCAGTTCGGAAAACCCGACGTGTGATTCAACACCATGCGGGCGGTGATCTGCTTATGCTTCGGCGCGTCAGGAAGGTAAGGCTTGCCCAGGTAATCCACCAGCGGTCGGTCCAGATCCAGGCGTTTGTTTTCCACCAGCTTCATCACCGCATACGCGAACAGAGGTTTGCTCATCGAAGCCGCTTCAAACAGCGTGTTCGTGGTAACTGGCGCTTCCGCTTTCACGTCAGCCTTGCCGTAGACGCTCAACCAGGTAATCTGCAGGTCTTCAACCACCGCCATCGAAACGCCAGGGACATGATTTGACTCCATCAAGGCCGGTAACCGGGATGCAGTTACGCGTTTTGCCAGATCCGTCCATTCACCTGCGAACAGGGTGGCGGGGGTGAATAGGAACATGCAGAACCAACGCATGCGTCGATCATTCACAGATCATGCGTGACTCCCATCCGAAAACAGGTTGACTCGTTGATTTCCCTGCGCACTCTCCCAGCATGAAGTTCCACACACTGCTCACGTTTGCATTCATTGTATCGAGTCTTTCCGCCGAAACGCTGAACCTGAATTTCCGTTCGCAAAAGGAAACGGCAGAGAATTCCGGAAAATACCATTCCATCACCAAGGCTGGAAAGTGGGACGCGAAGAAAACCGCGATCGTTGTGTGCGACATGTGGAACGATCACTACTGTCGCAATGCCGCGCGCCGGGTGGGGGAGATGGCACCGCGCATGAATGAAGTTCTCAAGGCGGCACGAAAGCGGGGCGTGCTCATCATTCATTGTCCCAGCGGTTGCATGAAGCACTACGCGGATACACCGCAACGCAAATTCGCCCAACAAGCCCCGAAGGTGGAGGCCAAGATCAAGCTGGAGAGCTGGTGCTACCTGGATCCGAAATCCGAAGCGCCCATGCCGGTAAAGGTCGATCAACCCTGCGACGACGCGGGCAAGTTGCGCGAGGCCGTGCGCTTCTTCGATCGCCAGATCAAGACCTTGGAGATCAAGAAGGGCGATGCGATTACCGACAGTGCCGAGGCCTATTACCTGATGGAGCAGCGCGGGATCGAGAACGTGATCATCATGGGCGTGCATGTGAACATGTGCGTGCTGGGTCGCCCCTTCGGCATTCGCCAGATGGTCCGCGCCGGCCAAAACGTGGCCCTCATGCGGGATATGACCGACGCGATGTACAATCCCGCTGAGGAACCTTTCGTAAACCACTTCACCGGCAACGACCTGATCTTCGAGCACATCGAGCGCTACTGGTGTCCGACCATCACCAGCGGGGATATCCTCCGCGATGGAAAGACCTATCGCTTTCCCGGAGACAAACGCCAACACGTCGTGATTGTGATGGGCGAACGCGAATACAAGACCGCCGAAACGCTTCCGGCGTTCGCCATGGAAGAACTGGCCCGAGATTTCAAGATCTCACTCGTCTACGCCGATGCCGAAGATCGCAACAACCTCCCCGGCGCTGAAGTGATCAAGCAAGCCGACGTCGTCGTGCTCTCTTTGCGACGCAGAAATCTGCCCAAATCCCAACTCGACCTCTTTCGCAAACACATTGCCTCCGGCAAGGCCTTGGTCGGAATCCGAACCGCCAGCCATCCCTTCCATCAAAGTCGCAAAGCTGCCCCCAAGGGGCTCGACGAATGGCGCGACTTCGATCCTTCTGTCTTGGGCGGAAACTATCACGGCCACATGAGCGCCAAATTGACCACGTTTGCTCGCAGCGAACCCAAGAACGCCGAACATCCGATCCTGAACGGCATCGGTACGCGTCAGTTCCAAACCTTCGGCTCCTTGTATGAAGTCAGCCCCTTGAAGAAATCGACCACCGTTCTCATGACGGGCCATTCTCGCGGTGATAGCGGCCGTGAACCCGTTGCCTGGACAAATGAAGGCCCGGGAGGAGGCAAGGTGTTTTATACATCGCTCGGTCATCCCTATGACTTCGGAGTGACCTCCTTCCGTAAGCTGCTTCGCAACGCGGTGTATTGGGCGGTTGATGCTGAACCGAGCGAAAAGGCCACAGGTTCGAGTTGCTGCGAATAGCGCGGGGCCATTTGTGATAATCGTAGCACCGACGTGTGCGATTCTAACCGGATCGAGCACCTGCTATTACACCTCCGCGCATTTGCACGTTGAACTTTCCTATCCCCCCCGCAAAATCCGCGCGTGAATTTTCTCGTGACTGGCGGGGCTGGGTTTATCGGGTCCCACGTTTGTGAACGGCTGTTGAATGACGGGCATTCGGTTTGTGCGTTTGATGACCTGAATGATTTTTATTCTCCCGCGATCAAGCAGCGGAACATCGGTGATATCCAGACCTTGGCCAAGCCCTTCACCTTCGTTCATGGGGACCTGACGGATCGCGATGCGGTGGAGGAACTTTTTGCCAGCGAACAGTTCGATCAGGTGATTCATCTGGCAGCGCGGGCGGGGGTGCGTCCGAGCCTTGCAGAGCCGGCGCTCTATCAGCGAGTAAATGTGGAGGGAACAGTGAACCTGCTGGAAGCGGGCCGGGCGCGAAACGTGAAGAAGTTCACCATCGCGAGTTCGTCGTCGGTTTATGGGGTGAACTCGAAAGTTCCCTTCAGCGAAGACGATCCGATTGCGAAGGCGATTTCTCCGTATGCGGCGAGCAAGCTGGCGGATGAGGGATTGGGGCATGTCTACCATCACGTCTATGGGATGGACATTGCGATGCTTCGGTTCTTTACCGTGTATGGTCCGCGTCAACGCCCGGATCTGGCCATTCACAAATTTGCACGCTTGATTCAGGAGGATAAGCCGATCCCGGTGTTTGGCGATGGTTCCACTGCGCGGGACTACACCTATGTCACGGATACTCTCCAAGGCATCCTCGCCTGCACGCAGAAGGAGTTTGGGTTCGATGTGTTCAACCTTGGTGAGTCGCAGACGGTGAAATTGTCCTACCTGATTGAGTTGATTGAGAAGGCGATCGGGAAGCAAGCGATCATCGATCGACAGCCCAACCAGCCAGGGGACGTGCCGATCACCTACGCGGACATCAGCAAGGCGCGTGAAAATCTGGAGTACAATCCGCAGATCAAGATTGAAGAGGGGATACCGAAGTTTGTGGAGTGGTTCAAGTCGATGAACGCGTAGCCATCCATGGCACGAAAACCTCATGCTCTCTCCTGAAAAACTGCTTCGCGAACTGATCTCCATTCCGAGCGTGAATCCGGCGTTCATGCCGGATCAGCCGGACTGGATTGGCGAACATCGGGTGGCAGATTTTCTGGCGCATCAGGCGGATCGAGTGGGATTGGAACTGGAGTTTCAGAAGGTACTGCCGAACCGGTCCAATCTTCTGGCCAAGCTGACTCCTGCTGGAGGTCGTCCCAAGCAGCGTGTGTTGCTCGCTCCGCACATGGACACGGTTGGTGTGGTGGATGGTTCGAAGTTCAAGCCCAAGCTCGTGGGCGATCGTCTGTTTGGCAGAGGCGCTTGTGATACCAAGGGGAGCGTGGCTGCGATGTTTTCGGCGCTAATGGATCTTGCTCGAAGCGGAACCCGTCCGAAGGACACCGAGATCGCGCTCTTGGCCTTGGTGGACGAGGAGAACCTGCAGAAAGGTTCGCGGAAATTCGCTGCATCAAAGAAGAAGGCCAACCTCGCGATTGTGGGGGAACCGACGAGGAACAAGTTAGTCACTGCGCACAAAGGGGACTTCTGGCTGCGACTGACGACCAGTGGAAAGGCGGCCCATGGTGCAACTCCGCATCACGGAAAGAACGCCGTGCACGAAATGGCCCAGGCTGTTGATCTGATTGAAACGAAATACGCCAAGGCGCTCACGAGGAAGAAGCATACTTTGCTGGGCGGTCCGACCGTGAACGTCGGCGTGATGCGCGGGGGCAAACAGCCAAACATCGTGCCCGCAAGTTGCGAGGCGATGATCGATCGGCGGACCTTGCCAGGAGAAACAGAGAAGATCGTTCGCGCTGAATTGAACGAATTGTTCAAGGCGCGGGGTCTGTCAGTTGTGATCTCCAACGCCAAAGACGCGCCATTGGTCGCTCTGGAAACGGATCCCGGTTTGCCGCTGGTACAGTCGTTGCTCAAATCATTGCGGCAGAAACAGCCTTTGGGTGTGGACTTCTTCACCGACGCGTCGCACCTGGCCTTGGGTGGCGTTCCGAGCGTCGTTTTTGGTCCCGGGGACATTGCCCAGGCGCACACGGAGAACGAGTGGATCTCGATCAAGTCGCTGAATCGCGCAACGGCGCAACTGACGAAGTTTCTCCGTTCGCTTCCATGAGCAAGAAGAAACCCTCCATCTCCGTCATCGTTGCTGCTCCACCAGGGCAGGAACTCATTCGATCGGTGGAGGCGGTGCAGAGGATGGGCGTAAAGCTTGAGATCATTATTGCACGTGGCAAGCAGCCATCCGTGCAGCGCAACCGGGCGGTGGCCAAGGCAAAAGGGGATTTGATTTATTTTCTGGATGATGACTCTGTTCCCTTGAAGGAGAACCTCGAGCGTGCGAAGGAACACTTTGGCGATCCCGCGGTGCATCTGGTGGGTGGACCCAACCTGTGTCCCGCCGACGCACCGAAGTTGGAGCGGGCCTTTGGTGACGTGATGGGCAGTTGGCTGGCCTTTGGTCCGAGTGCTGCCCGATATCGCAAGATCGGCAAGGTCCGTGAGAGCAGCGAGAAGGAGCTGATCCTGTGCAACATGATGATTCGCAAATCGGAGTTCGTCGACAAAGGCGGCTTCGATGAGGCCTTGTATCCGAATGAGGAAAACGCGCTGATGGATGCGATTCAGAACGACGGCGGGAAACTCATATACGATCCTGAGTTTGTGGTGCACCGCCGGCCGCGTTCGACCATGCGCGCGTTTATGCGGATGCTGATGACTTACGGGCGCGGACGCGCTGAACAGTTTCGCCTGCATCCAACACTAGGTTCGGCACCCAACTTTGTTCCTCCGCTCTTCTGTCTGTATCTGCTGCTCACGCCCTTCCTGCCGACGATCCTTTTGTGGCCGCTGGCTCTTTATGCATTTGCCGTAATTGCTCAGGCCCTGCCGATACACACCTGCATCGTGTGTTCGTTGCCGCGATTGATTCCGTTGATTGTGTTGTGTCACGTCTTTTACGGACTGGGATTCTGGAAGGGCTTGTTCACGAAGCTGGAAAAAGTTGAGCGTCGCGATGACGTGCCGGTGGAACTGGAAAGGCTGGCGACCGAGTGAGCGAGGAGAGCAAGAGTTCGTTCTTCCGGCAAAGCGGCTGGATGATGATCGCCACATTCGTGACCGGCGTGCTGATGTGGGCCGTTCATCCGCTGTCGAAGTTCATCGCACCTGCGGAATATGGACTGATGGGCACGATGTTGCGTTTCATCGTGCTGATGACGATTCCGGCGGCCGCGATTCAAATCATTGTGGCGCGTCATACTTCGGCCGCAATCACCTCGGATGAGAAGAAACGATTGGCTGCGGAAGCGAGAACGATCCTGAAACTCGGCACGATTGTCTGGATGCTGGGGGGGGGCTGGGTGGCGATTCGACAGGATTGGGTGATTGCGACCTGGCAGGTGGCGAATCCCGCGATCATCTGGGCGACTTACGCGAGCGGCCTGGCCTTGCTTTGGTGGGCGGTGTTCATCGGGATCCTGCAGGGGCGACAGAACTTCCTGTGGTTCGGTTGGGCGCAGATGATCAGCGGTATCGGGCGGGTGGGGGTGGCCTGGCTCGTGGTGATCGCCCTCAAGATGCAGGCGACGGGTATCATGTCTGCGGCATTCTTTGGGATCGCAGTGAGCGCCTTGACGGCCGGTTGGCAGGTGCGGGACATCTTCAGCGAAGAGCGGGTGAAGTTCAGCATCGCGCCATGGGTGAAGGAATTTGTTCCCCTGGCCCTCGCTGGAACGACCGTGCAGATCTTCATGAGCGTGGATCAAATGGTGGTGAACAGTCGGTTTCCCGAAGGCAAGATCGGGGCTTATACCGCGGTGGTCACCTTGGCGAATGCGTTGGTGACCTTCACGATTCCGATCGCGCTGGTGATGTTCCCGAAGATCGTTCGCAGCGATCGTTTGTCGACTAAGAGCAACATCTTGCCGATGACCTTGCTGACAACGCTGGCGGTGGGTGCGTTTGGAGCAATCTGCCTGACGGTGATGGCCCCTTTGGCGATCAAGTTGGGATTCAATGCGAGATTTGGACCGATCGCACCGTTGGTTCCGTGGTTCGCGTGGTGCATTCTCCCATTGGCATTGAACAACGTGTTCATCAGCCACTTCATTGCGAGGGGGCAGTTCAAGGTGACGAGTGCCTTGGTGCTGGTTGCGTTGGGTTATTTATTCACGCTGATCAACACGGTGAAGCCGGTCGTGCTTCCGGAGAATATGGTGGATCCGATCGAGGTGACGGCTTTCCTCATGCCGCACTTCCAATCGGTGGTGAAGACTCTTGGGCTGTTCAACCTAATCCTTCTGGCCGCTGCGTCGATTGTCTACTACGCAACGCGCAACAACGAATCGTCGCTCGCGGGCACTAGTGAAAGTCCCGACTCTTCGTCTCCTGTGGGCTCAGCTTCAGGCGGGGCACCCATAGCTTTTGAGCCACCAGATGCGTCACTGCTGATTCCACCTGCAGCTTCCCCGTGACGGCAAGGAATGGCTCGGTCTTGGCAATGATACGGAATTGCTCAAAGACCTTTTGCCAGACTACGAGGTTCACGAAACCGGTCTCATCTTCCAAAGTCATGAACACGACACCCTTGGCCGTGCCCGGGCGTTGTCGGCAGATGACCATTCCGGCGTAACTGAGGTGCGTGTCGTTCTTCATGCGCGCAATGGTTGCGGCATCGGGGAATCGACGGCGTTCGAGTTCATCGCGGAGGGGAGCCAAGGGATGACCGCGGGGACTGTGGCTGGTGTATTGGTAATCCCAACTGATGGTTTCAAACGGATTTAGAGAATCGAAACCAGTCTCCGCCTCGGGAATCTCCAAATCAAATTCGGCTGTCTCGGAATCTCGTTTCACACCGAACACATCCCATAGCGCCTCACGCCGGGTGGATTTGAAACACTCCAGCGCGCCGCTTTCGGCCAAACGTGTCAGCGATCCGTCGTCGAGTTGGGTGCGCGAGGTAAAGTCTCGGTTGTCTCTGAATTGTCCGCGAGAACGAGCTTCGAGAATCCGATTACCAGCAGCTTCACGAAGTCCGTTGATAAACTTGAGTCCCATCCGAACGGCAAATCCTTCCCCGCTATCGGACATGGGTTCTAGTGTGCATTCCCAATCACTCTCGCAAACGTTCACCGGTCGAATCTCAAGTTCGTGATGTTTGCCGTCCTCAACCAATGTGGCCGCACTGTAGAAACCCATGGGTTGAGCATTGAGCATCGCGGCGAGGAACGACGCGGGATAATGGCGCTTGAGCCAGCAGGTTGCGTAGGCGATGAGTGCGAAGCTGGCCGCATGACTTTCCGGAAAACCGTATTCGCCGAAGCCCTTTATCTGTTCGAAGACGCGTTGGGCAAACTCTTCCTTGATGCCCTTATCCGCCATCCGGGAGATGAGCCGTTCGCGATGACGTTCGATTCGCCCAGAACGTCGCCAGGCTGCCATGTCGCGCCGGAGCTGGTCGGCTTCACCGGGCGTGTAGTCCGCGGCGACGACGGCCAGTTGCATGACCTGCTCCTGAAAGAGCGGGATGCCGAGGGTTTTTTTGAGGACGGGTTCGAGTGATTCGTGCGGATAGGTGACAGGTTCTTCCCCATTCCTTCGACGGAGATAGGGATGAACCATACCCCCACTGATCGGGCCGGGACGGACAATGCTGATTTCGATGACGAGGTCGTAATAGTTTGCTGGCTTGAGTCGCGGGAGCATGGACATCTGGGCGCGGCTCTCGATCTGGAATGTGCCGACGGTGTCCGCGGCTTGAATCATTTCGTATGTGGCCTTGTCGCCGTCGGGAATGGTGGCGAGTGTCCATTTCTCATCCAGGTGTTTTTCAATCAGGTCGAACGATCGATGGACGACATTCAATGCGCCGAGGCCGAGGAGATCGACCTTGAAGAGTCCCAGGTCATCGACGTCTTCCTTGTCCCACTGGATGACGGTGCGATCTTCCATGGTGGCATTTTCTATTGGGACGAGGTCATGCACGGGCCGGTGTCCCAGGAGAAACCCTCCCGGATGAATCGAGAGATGGCGGGGCATGTCCTGGATCTCGGAGGCAAGACGCAGGAGGTTCTGGTGTTGTTGATTATGCGGATCGAATCCGCCCATGCTGAACGACTCGTCGCTTGGTGGTTCGTATTGATTGAGGTGGCGAACGTGGCGTTCGATGGCGGTCTCGGTGAAGCCGAGTGCTTTGCCGACATCGCGGACGGCGGACTTGGTCCGGTAGCGGATAAAGTTGGCGACCATGGCCGCGTGGGTGCGGCCGTATTTGGCGTAGACGTGCTGGATGACCTCTTCGCGTCGGTCGTGTTCGATATCCAGGTCAATGTCGGGCGGCTCTGCGCGTTCGCGGGAGATGAAGCGTTCGAAAAGAAGCCCTAGGCGGATCGGGTCAACCGAGGTAATTCCCAGGCAATAGCAAACCGTCGAATTGGCGGCTGAGCCACGGCCTTGGCAAAGGATGTCCTGCTCGCGGCAAAAACGGACGATCTCCCACATGGTGAGAAAGTAGCCGTCGTAATCGAGTTCGCGAATGAGAGTGAGTTCCTTCTCGATCTGATCGCGGACCTTTGCTGGAAGCTTGCCGGGATAGCGCTCCTTTGCTCCTCGGATGGTCAGTTCGCGAAGCCGCTCCGCGGAGGTCATTCCCGATGGCAAACGTTCCGACGGATACCGGTAGCGAATTTGGTCGAGCGAAAACTCGCAGCGTGAAGCAACCTCGAGCGTACGGTCCACGGAAGCAAGATCGTCCTCGAAGAGCATGCGAAAACCGCGTGGTGTTCGGAGAGAATGTTCGGCGTTCGGATGTATAAGTTTGCCGGCAGTCGGAAGCGAAACCCCGTGGCGGATGCAGGTCATGACATCCTGCAACTCGCGACGTGCCGTGGTGTGGTAAAGGACTTCACTGCCGGCGACGGTCTTGATGTGGTGGTGTTTGGCACGCCCGCGAATGAGCTTCTCGCGCTCGGGATCACTCGATTCACGATGACGGGCAAGAAGTGCGTAAAGTCGGTCGCCAAAGGCGTTTTTAAGAGTGTCTATTATAGAGCCGTCGCAATTGCCGGTCGCGATGAGACTTCGTTTGCCACCCCAAAGTGCGACCAAGTCATTGGCGTGCGCGCAGATTTCCTCCCAGCTGACATGGCTGATTCCTTTCTCTGAGCGAAGGCGCCCTTTGGAGATTAAACGGCAGAGATTCGCGTATCCATTTCGGTTGGTGGCGAGGAGTTTAATCGTTGTCTCATCGAAAAGCGTGATCTCGGATCCGACGAGAAGCTGCACACCCAGCTCCTGCGCTTTCAGATGCGCGCGAACCATCCCGTAGACACCATCGCGATCAGTAAGGCTCAGCGCCGGGAGTCCGAGACGATGGGCTTCCTCCACGAGTTCATCTGGATCGCTCGCGCCCTCGAGAAAGGAGTAGTTGCTTTTGCACCACAGCGGGGCATAGGCGTTGTTCGGGGCGAGCGGCATGTCGGCGGTTTTATTGTAGAGCGTGGGACATTGGGCGGGAAAGGCCGGAATCGGACCGATGTGCCACATTGGACAAATCACTGTCCTTGACCGGTGATTCTTTGCTCCTTATCACCTCTCGCATGAATTCGCCCAAAGTGACTCGCAGAAATTTTCTCCATTCGACAGCCATTGCGGCTGCTCCCTTCATACTGCCCTCTGGCATCTGGTCGGCGGAAGTGAAACCCAACGATCGAATCGCCGTCGGCTTTATCGGCATGGGCAAGCAGAACAAGGGTTTGCAGAACAACTTCATGGGCAAGAAGGAAGCGGTTTGTGTAGCGGTTGCCGATTGCGACACCGATCGGCGCAATGCCGCCAAGGAACGCGCGGACGGCCGTTACAAGAACAAGGATTGCAAGGTCTACGCCGATTTTCGCGAGATTATCAACCGAGATGACATCGACGCGGTTTGCATTGCCACGCCGGATCACTGGCACGCGTTTCAAACGATTGCCGCTCTGAACTCAGGCAAGGATGTGTATTGCGAGAAACCGCTGACACACAACGTTCACGAATCCGTCGCGGTGATGAAGGCGGTAAAGAAGAACAAGCGAATTCTGCAGACGGGCTCCATGCAGCGTTCCAGCGGTGGATTTCGCATCGCCTGCGAGTTGGTGCGCAACGGCGTTATCGGCAAAGTCGAGCGTACGGCAGTCAATATCGGTAATGCGGGCATTCCCTGCGATCTGCCGACGGAGGAGATGCAGGAGGGATTAGATTGGGATGACTGGTGCGGTCCGGGACCAAAGCGCGGTTACAGTTCGGTGTTGAGTCCACGAGGCGTGCACAATCATTTTCCACACTGGCGCAAGTACCGGGAATACGGCGGAGGCATGGTCTGCGACTGGGGGGCTCACATGATCGATATCATTCACTGGGGACTGGGCATGGACAAGAGCGGCCCGATTGCCACGGTCAAGGCGGATGATCCGAAGAAGCTCCGGGGCGCGCAATTGATCTACCCGGGTGACATTCCGATGATGCACGGAGAAGGGCAGGGGGCCACGTTCTACGGGACAGAGGGAAGGGTCGAATGCCATCGAGGTCTCGTTGGCTTGTATGACAAAGATGGAAAGCTCCTATTCGGCAAGAAGGACCGCAACGACAAGGAACACAACTTGAATGAGGAACTGAAGAAAATGGAGGCAGAGTTTCTCAAGGACGCGAAGGTGAAGCTCTATCGAAGCAGCAGCCATGTTCCTGATTTCCTCAATTCCGTGAAAACCCGCAAGAAGCCCTGCACGCACGAGGTCATCGGAGCGCGGACTTCGATTGCCTGCCACTTGTTGAACCAGACCTATTACAATCAGAAGGCGATCAAGTGGAATCCGAAGAAGAACACTTTTGCTGAAGGCGGTGACCCGAAGTGGCTGACCCGCGATTACCAGGGTGGGTGGAAGGTTTGATCACCTTCTCCCGCTTGATTGAGACGTCGGCCGGAATCCGGTCGGCGTTTCTTGTTTTCATCGATCAGCTGTTTGGATATTGCGTCACTTCGGAACAGATCACGTGTGAGCAACGCCGGACTCACGGGATAGAGTCTTGCTTTCGTTGAGTGTGTTCAAGTGGTGTGACTGTGGGGGGGTGAGTTTGGAAGAGCGCTTTGACAAAGGCTTACGGATCCAAGTCATGAACCTCAACCCAGGTCGGGCGGGAGCCGACATCGTATCTTGCGACGCGATTGAGGTTGCCGGTCGAGTCCACTTTCAGATATCCGTCGCGGAGATGGGCGGGTGCGGTGTAGAGGAGCTTGAGTTTACCGTCGGATGAGAAGTCAAGAGTAGTGAGCGTTGGGTTTCGGCTCTTCGCAGACACGATGTACAGGCGAGTTCCGTCCGGAGATCGCGTAAATGGGCCGGCTCCTTCGAGCTCCAGTGCCTGGGGTGGTTTCAGTTGCCCGGTAGTTGAGTCCACTTTGTAGGCAGTCAACTTGTCGCCCGCAGCGAGGTAGGGTTTTTGGGCTGCGTTGAGGTGAAGGGTGGCGATAAGGACTAACAGTGCGGCTAGCAGGCGTTTCATGGGCAGACTTATGGGAGTAAAGAACCTCTGATTTCGGAGTTACCAGGTCGCGGGGAGGTCTTTGACAGTCGCGCTGAGAATCTCGCGGATCGCGCGTCGTTCCTGCGGTGGCAAATGTTCGGATGCGAGGTCGGTGGAATTGTCGGCGAGGGCGGATTTGAGTCGGGTGAAAACCCGTTGCTTGAAGTTCTTCTCGAGGCCTTGGAACACGGCGGAGTGGACCATATAGCTGCAACGGTGTTGGAACATACGGGTCTTGAGATCGAAGTCCTTCAACGAACGTCCTTTTGAATCACTTCGTCGGTTGCTGCGAAACTGGGTCTTGTAATCATCGACCCCGGTGACGCCCGGTGAGGGTAGCGGGACCTCGTCCGCAAAGAGAAGATAGCGCAGGACGATTTCCGCCTGCCTGGCCAATTGGAGTTCGTGTTCGGTGGTAAGTTTGTTGCCGTCACTATGTCGGTAAGTGCGGGCGCGATAACCGGCTTCGAGGACGCGATTCACAAATCCGGTTTGATGTTCGAACAGCAGATGCGGGAGGATGTCGCTGGTGCGAACCGGGTAGCGGGCGTAGGTGAATTTGCGGCCCGGCGGGTTTGGCGTGGTAATGAGTTTGCCCTGTTGGAATCGACCGACGAGGTTGCCCCAGTGTTTTTTGATCTGGTGTTCGCCGGTGACGTGCCAGCCGCCAAAGCGTTCGCTGAAGGGGATGGCGTGGCCGGATTCTTCGATGCGATAGGCGGTGAGACTGCCGCTGTTCGGGCCGGGAATGACGGATTTGATGAGCAGTCCCGGGACTTCGCCGGTGTCTTCTGAAGCGTGGCAGTTCATGCAACGGGTGGAGCGTTCGACACGAATGGATTCGCCACGGCGTGGGATGTCGAAGATGAAAAAGACTCCTCCCAACTCAGGATTCATCGCAACGACTTCGATGCGGCCGCGTGGAATGAAGCCGATGTAGAGGTCTTCGTTGAAGTAGATGGCGCGCGGATTGCGCGGGGAAATCAGGCTGAGTTGCAGACTGGTGGTGGAAAAGAGCAGGAGCTGGGAATGTTTGGGAACTTCGAGGATCTCCAAGATGCTGGCGAGGGTGTCGCGCTCGGAGGTGTATTTAAGCTGGGCGCTTCCGGCTTCGAGTTTGGCTTTGAGTTCGGTAAAGCGGTCGTTGAGGGGGCGGGTCCAGTAGTTGTGTGGTGGGCCCTTGAGTTCGGCGTAGTCCGGGCCGGCGGAGGTGTTGACCGCAAAGCTGAACAGGACGGAATACGCGAAGAGTGCAAGCGGCAGTCCTTGGGCGTTGCTGAGCCAGAGCGTTGAATTTGTTTCACTCATCGCGGTGTCTTCAAGTCGCTACGAATATGCAAACAGCCCGCCCCCTACGGAGCGGGCTGTTGGGAATCATCAGGCCTTACTTCTTGGGTACGCCGTACTTGGCAAGCTTCTTGGCGACTTCGGCACCGTGTCCGGCAGTGTTCTTCTGCTTGTCGACTTCGAGGATCTTGCCGTCCTTGCCGATAATGAAAGTGTAGCGCGCGGGATACGGACGCTTGCCTTTGATCACGCCGTAAGCCTTGGCCATCTTGGTGCTGTTGTCGCTGAGGATGGGGTAATCGAGTTTCAGCTCTTTCGCAAAACGGGCATTGGTCTCCGGCGTGTCGCAGCTGGCGGTAAAGAAGGCGACGTCGTACTTGTCGAGGCCGGAACCTTTCTTGCGCGACTTGACGTCGAACTTGCGACCTCCAAGCATGCTGAAAGTGTAGCCCTCAACTCCGGTGGTGCGGAAGGAATCACACTCTGCCGTGCACCCGGGTGTGAATGCTTTGGGAAACCAGGCGATCACCACAGCCTGCTTACCTTTGAACTGCTTGAGGGAATAGGTCTTGCCGTCGCTGGCTTTGACGGTGAAGTCGGGGGCCATGTCGCCGCTCTTGAGGTCTGCGGCCTGGGTGCCGGTTGCGAGGGCGAATGCGCCAATGGCGCCTACGATCATTTGGGTGATTTTCATGGGGGTTAGATGAATTGAGTGACTGCTTATTTAAGAAAAAGGGCAGCGCGATGGCTGCCCTTTGAGATTCGATTTACTGCATCGTTTACTGGAGCTTGCCGAGGGTCTCCTTGATCGCGTCGAAATTCGGGAGATCTTTCGGGGTCGGGGTTTGCTCGCTGTATTGAACGACGCCGTCCTTGTCGATGACGAATGCGGCGCGGGCGCTGCAGGAGCCGAAGCCCATGAGGTCGTCGAGGAGGACGCCGTAGTCAGCAGCGGTCTTTTTGTTCAGGTCGCTGGCGAGGGTGATGCTGATGTTTTCCTTCGCTGCCCAAGCTTCCTGCGAGAATGCGCTGTCCACGCTGATACCGATGACATCGGCGTTGAGATCGGCGTAAGCGCTGAGGCCTGCGGAAATGTCACAAAGTTCCTGGGTGCAGACGCCGGTGAAGGCGAGGGGCACGAAGAGCAGCACAGTGTTCTTGCTGCCGAAGTTTGCGCTGAGGGTGACGTCCTTGGGATCGCCTCCGACGGGTTTGGATTTGAGGGTGAAATCAGGTGCTTTGGAGCCTGCGTCAATTGCCATGTTCGGTATTCGTTAGTGGTTACTTGCTTAAGTGCGGCAGGTTTATAGGGGCGGGGCTGGGGGGTGTCAATCGGAGTTGGTTACGTTCTTCGTTCCAGGTTCTTTGTTGGCTGGCGCAGATGAAGAATCTTCCAACGGCAGGGGGAAGGCTCTTCATTCAAGTAAAAATCTCGGTGACGGGATTGCCCTTGGTCAGTGGGATGGGACGTCGCTGTTGATCGTAGATGAGCGTGCCCGGGGGGATGCCGAAGGCGTGGTAGATCGTGGCGCCGAGGTCGTCCGGTGAAGTTGGTTTCTCGGTGACGAAGGCAGCGTGCTTGTCTGTCTCACCATAAACCTGGCCACCCTGCACGCCTCCTCCGGCGAGCACGATAGAATAGGCGTTGGGCCAGTGGTCGCGACCGGCGTTCTTGTTGATCTTGGGCGTGCGGCCAAATTCTCCAAGCACGACGACAAGCGTTTCATCAAGCAGACCGCTGGAGTGCAGGTCTTCGAGCAAGGCCGAGTAAGCGAGATCAAATGACGGGCAACAGTAGGGAGCGGTGATCATGTCGAATCCCTTGTTGTAGCCACCGCACACTTCCTTGTCGCTGCCGTGGTTGTCCCAGAGATTGAACTGGCATCCGTCCTTTCCGTAGAAGGTCCAGAAAACATTGACCATGCGCACGCCGGATTCAACGAGGCGACGCGCCATGAGGAAGCTTTGTCCGTATTCATTGCGACCGTATCGATCACGCAAGGCGGGAGTTTCGCGATTCAGATCGAAGGCCTGTTTGGCGCGATCGCTGGAGAGCATGGAGAACGCCTTTTCGCGGTAGGCGGTCAATTCGTCCGCGGTCGCGTCTTGAATCGTGCGTTCGCCAAAGCCATCGAGTCGGGAAATCAACCCTGCGCGGGAGCGGATTCGATCCGAGTTCAATCCGGACACCGGGTCGAGGGAGTTCACCGACAAATCCTTTGCACCTAGTGAATCCTTCTTGGCTTCTCCAACAGAGAAGGTGTCGTATGCAGGTCCCAAGAAACCGCCGGTCTGTCCCTTGTAGAAACGCGATCCGGTGGTGAAGTGGCGGGGAAGCGTCACCCAGGCTGGGAGTTCGCCCGGCGCACCCATGAGATTCGTCAGCGCTGCGCCAATCCCCGGATGATCCTGCCGCGTTGGCGGATAGGCACGCTTGTTGGGCGGATGCATCGTGGAGAGCAACGTATAGAGAATGCCGGTGTCGTGACTCGGCGTGTCGTGCCGCATGGAACGCAGGATGCAGAACTTGTCCGCGTGCTTGGCGGTGCGTGGCAGGAGTTCGGATACCTGTATGCCGGGGACGTTGGTGGAGATCGGATTGAACGGGCCGCGTATTTCGCGCGGGGCATCGGGTTTCATGTCCCACATGTCCAGCTGTGACGGGCCACCGCAGAGGAAGATGTAGATGCAGTTCTTGGCTGAGCCGTTGAACCGCTTTTGGGAGCCGGCTTCGGCCTGAAGCAATCCGGGTAATGCCAAGCCTGCTGCACCCAAACCACCGATGCGCAGGAGATCACGCCGGGTGATCGTGCGCTGGGTGGCGTCAGCGGGGAAGATGTTCATCGGAATGAAATATCAGTTCGGGAATGCGAGAGTGCAATGATGGAATCGGCCCACCGGCTCCTTGCTGCCGTCGCGTCGCTGGTCGTTCGCATGCTTCGGATTGCATCCAAAGCTACCTGCTGGGCGGATCATCAACCTGCTTTTTGCCCGATTTCGCTGAAACTGCTTGTATTGCTTTTTGCAAATTCCTTTAACAGGTGGTGTGAACGTTCAGTGGGTTGGTCAGAAGATCCAGAAACTTCCGCGGCAGACGCGGATGATTCTGACCACCTGCATCTACGGATTGGCTGCCGGGCTGGCTGCGGTCGCGTTCCATCTGGCGATCGAGGGGATCTATCACGTCACATACGGCAAATTCGCAAAATGGTCGCCCCAGGAATTCGCGCTGTGGAGTTTCGTAACGATCATGAGCACCTCGGTGCTGGCCGGGCTGTTGCTGAATGTGTTCTGCAAAGACGCAGCGGGGAGCGGAATTCCGCAATTGAAGGTGGCGTTTTGGAAAGACTTCGGCTCAGTGCCGTGGCGGGTGGTCTGGGTGAAATTTGTTGCCGGTTGCATCTCCATCGGTGGGGGAAGCAGTCTTGGCCGTGAGGGACCGAGTGTGCAAATCGCCGGGGGCATGGCCTCGAATGCCGCGAAGGTCCTGGGTGAGCACAAGCAGAATCGGCGCAATGCGGCTGCTGCCGGTGCAGCTGCTGGCTTGGCAGCCGCGTTCAATACACCGCTGGCGGCAATCACGTTTGTGTTGGAGGAGATCGTTGGGGACCTGAACTCGCGGTTTCTGGGAAGCGTCTTGCTCGCCTCGGTGATCGGGGCGTTTGTCGTTCATGGGATTGTCGGTGAGCAACCGGCGTTCAAGCTGTTCGATGTTGAGGAGCCGAACTGGGTCGTTTATTTGCTCATCCCGGTGGTGGCCGCCTGCTGCAGTTTTGTGGGAGTGCTGTTCCAGAAATGGACGATGAATGTGCGGAGGAAGCAGAAACGGCTCAAGAAGATCAACCCGGTATTCCGTCCGGCGATTGGTGCGTTCATCACCTGGATCGTCGGTTGCCTGGTTTTCCTCGGAACGGGAAGTGCGGGCGTGTTCGGGATTGGTTACGTGGCCCTGTCTGATGCATTGGCAAATAATCTGACGGTTCAAGCCGCTGGCATGCTGCTGCTGGGAAAACTCATCGCGACGGTCGCCTCTTACGGGATGGGTGGTTGCGGCGGGGTCTTTTCTCCAACCCTGTTCCTCGGAGGTGTTTCGGGTTTCTTTGTTGCTTCAGTGCTTGGGCAATTCGTTGAACTCACAGCCGCGCATTACACCTTGTTGGCCGTGGTGGGCATGAGCTCCTGCCTCGGTGCGGTGGTGAGGACGCCAGTCACGGGCATCTTGATTGTATTTGAGATGACCCATGAGTTTTCACTTGTCCCGGCCCTGATGCTTGGCGCTTTGGTGAGCCAATCGGTAAGCCGCCGATTCCTGCAGCACAACTTCTACGAGACGATTCTCGAACAGGACGGACACAAATTGGAGCATCTCATTCCACCGCGCGATCTGCGCTCCTGGCAGCAACTCCCAGTCTCTGTTGTCATGAAAGACGACCCGGTCGTGCTCGCAGAACTGACACCGGAAGCCATGCAGACGGTCATCGACGCTCATCCATACAACTACTTCCCGGTGGTGATCGGCGGAAAGCTCAAGGGCATCCTGAGCCGTCAGAAAGCCGTAGCCGCGATCGAGAAGAAGGAGAAACCCGTTCTTCAGAAAGTGGCGACCTGCCTGAAGGGAGATGACATTCGCAGCCTCCAATACAAGCTGATCGAATCGCCGACTGGAGTTGCCGTCCTGCTCGACAAGCAGGCTGGTCAGGTGAAGGGCATCGTGACGCTGCATGATCTGTTGCGGGAGGAAGTTGGGTTGACGAAGGACCACGAGGGGTAGCCCCTTCATTGGGGTTTGGACCGTTTAAACAAGATCTTGTGTTTGGACGATCGGCTCCCTGCACTATCTTGCGGTTACGGAACACGTCCCACCCGGCGATTCGCAATGATCGAACCGATTTAGTACAACTGGAGCTTCAATCGCCTTTCCTGGCGGAAATCCGAAAAACCCACGAATCTAATCAATTCCGTGTCTGATCTGAAACGATCGGAAGCCCAGTCGTCGCGTACTCGAATCTGCCCGGATCGTTCTTCAGTGGCCGGAACACCGGCTGAAATTCTCAACCAATCACCCGCTCAAGATCAAAAAGGAATCTGATGCTGGAAGCCCCGGTCGCGCCGGAAGACCAAGTCACCCAACCTCGTCGCAACGGACAAAACCAACACAACACAAGCGCTCGCACTGACATGGACCTGCAGGTCTTGGTGAAGAACTTTGTGCTGGATACCAACGTCCTGCTTCACGATCCAAACTCCCCACTCCATTTTCAGGAAAACCAGGTGCTCCTACCAATTGAGGTGATCGAAGAAATCGATCGCTTCAAGCGGGATCATTCAGAATAGGGCCTAAATGCCAGGGCGGTGAGTTATTTGCTGGATGGTCTGCGTGAACGTGGCAGTTTGAACGTCGGTGTGGACTTGGAGAATGGAGGGCGTCTGCGAATCCTGATGAATGACGTCAACGGCGATGGGCAGTGCGCCGGCAGCCGTATTCTTGCCCACGCGCCTGCCTTGCGAGATGCCGAACCGGAGGTGCCCGTTATTCTGGTGCCCAAGGACATTAATCTGCGACACGTGACTCCGGAGCAGATTGCTCAATTCAAATCCGAACGAGCCATCGAACCAGAAGATGACCATGAGTTTGATCTGGGCGAGTACTGCACCTTGATAAACGAGCACAATTCCAAGCAAACCCTGCTGGCGAAGGTGGACGTAGAACGGCGCAACCTGATCCCGATCCTGGATTATCATGAGGGTGTCTGGGGTATTCGCCCACGCAATCGCGAGCAACACTTCGCGCTGGACGCGCTGCTCGATGACCGAATCAAACTGGTGACACTGATGGGCAAGGAGCTGGGTTTCCTTCCCGCTGTCCCATTCCTCGCCGAGGAATCGGCTTTGGCTCCGCAAGAATGCGTGGTTTGAGAGCGGAGTCGTCCCGGAATGACGTAGGTGCGTTCGAAGTAACCTGAACGCACTACAGCGATCTACGTAAGTTTGAGGAAACTTCATACGAACGGTTGACTTGCAACTCCTGAACTGTAGGATTCCGCGCCTCATGCATCACATGAAGAACAAGACTCAATCAAAATCGGCGTTCACATTGATCGAACTGCTGGTGGTGATCGCGATCATCGCGATCCTGGCTGGAATGCTTTTGCCCGCGCTG
>PBAL01000003.1 GCA_002715965.1 Verrucomicrobiales bacterium
GGAAGAGTGATGTTCCGTTTCCCGTGCCTAACGGAATGGCTGGCATATTCGAGTTTCCTTCGGAATTCGAACACTACTTTGGCAATGGATTTGAAACCAGGAAGCCGCTGGCGCGAATGCATGGCCGAATCCTGCAAGCAGTGGGCACAGGCATCCGCACGGGCGGGGTGTTGAGAGGCAAGGACGGATGGATGTTCCTGACTGAAGCTGGCGTATTGCAGGATTACCGGCGAGAAGATCCGCTTCCACGTGAGAAGTTGGAACGACTGCGTAGACGTTTTGAGACGAACCAATCGTTCTGCAACGAGCGAGGCGTTGAATACGCGCTTATGATCGTGCCGGCGAAGGAAACTGTTCTCACGGACATGCTTCCGGGGGGGATTGAAGAACGAAGGGCAGGAGGCTCGCGCACCGCTTATGTGCAGCGGTTTCTGCAGACGAAGTGCGTGGATCTGTCCCCCATTGATTTGGTTGGTCCCTTGCGTGATGCGAGGTCCTGGAATGAACCCTACTTCAAGACCGACACGCATTGGAACGAGGCCGGTGCCCTGGTGGCTTACCGGGAACTGCTGCTTCGGCTGAGAGAATCCAATGCGGAATTGTCCATCCCCGAACTCGTATCAGCCGCAGTTTTGAGCAAAGCCATCAAAGGCGGCAACGAGGCACAGATTCTGGGTCTGGCAGACGAGGTCGATGAACGCTATCTGACGATTTCCTTGAGCGATGCGCGCGGGGTTCATCGTGTTGATGGAAAGCCTTTGACCTTCGACCAGCTCAACCGGGCGCAATTCAGCAAGGGCAACCTGCATACGCAATGTGATGCGGGCGAGTGGAAATCGGCGATTGTGTTCCACGATTCCTTTGGTCTGGCGCCGATCAAGTTCATTGGCCGGAACTTTCGCGACACCTATTTCATGTGGTCGGATTTTGCGACGACAGCGGTTGACCGCATTCGACCTGAGGTGGTGATTCAAATAGTCTGGGCGGGGCATTTGTAGGCGACGGTTGGTGTGCAATCGGGAATTGCTTGATCTCCTTCGAGGAATCGGTGAATCCAAGCGCGTCCCGAGGAGTGAACCTGGTCTGAGTCCGTCCCCGATCTGCCCGACATCAACATCGCCTCCGCCATGGAGCGCTTTGGTATGCCCTGGCGGGAGTTTCGAACGGCCTTGCAGCAATTCTGGACGCCTTCCGGCAGGCACAGTTGTTGGTGGATTCTGAATCGTACGAAGATGCTTCCGAACTGGTCGGCATCATGTTGGAGGATTTTCGGAATTAGTGTCTGGTGATCGAGCCGAGGATGAGGACAAAGACGAAAAACCCGGCCGCGATCCTGGTTCGTACAAGCGAACTCAGCTGCCGGGGCAGAAGCCCGGAATCATACGGCCGGCAATTCCTCGGTCTGGTCCTGCAGTTGAATGCGGTCCGAATTGCGGGAGGAGATCACCATGCCCTTGAGCTTGAGGGCATTGGTTACCAAGGTGAAGCGGTCAGGCTCGGGGGCGGAGAGTTTGTGGCGGTCGGATTGTGAGTGATCCAGTCGGTGACGTCCTTCTTTTCCTCTTCGACCGGCGCTTCCGGCTAGGTTCGTTCCCCCACCACGTAGCCGCCGTATGCCAGGCCGCCGAGTATTCCGATAAAGATGAAGAGTTTGATCCAGGTTCGCATCGCGTTCGATGGTCAGAGGCCCCGGTAGATCATTTCCAAGGCGATTACGCAATAACTCGTTGCGAGTACGGGGTCATTCTCCCACCAGCGGTTGTTGGCGTTGACCCAGCTTCCGTCGTTCTTTTGCAGGGCGATCAGGCGGAGTGCTACTGCGCGCCTCCAATTGATTTCGCCATCGGGAGTTTCCAGTTGGTCCGCTCGCGCGGTGGAAAGCGCCTTGGTAATGAGCTGGAGGTAGTAGTAAAGCCCTTGTTGTCCCATGCCGGGATTCTCTTCGAGGGTGAAGTTTTCGCCCAGCCAGGTGAGTACGTTTTTCACCCGCGGATCTTCCGGCTTGAGATCGGCGTAGACGTAACTGAGCAGTCCCGCATAACTCGCGCTTCCATAGGAGCGAAGCGAAACCCGGCCGGTCTGTGAATTGGTGATGCTGCCAGCCTGGCTGAAACCGGGATAGTAGAAGAACCCTCCCTTGTTCGTGCTGTCGATGCCTTCGGTCGCCGGATTGTGGGCGGGAAGATTTTGGCAATTTTGGAGGAAGGAGATGGCGGATTTCCAATCGAGTTCCTGCCGGGACGCCAGCTTTGGTGCGTCGGTCTTCACGAGGTGCCGACTGTGATAGAGTGCCTCAAGGGCGAGCAGGGTGTTGTTCAAATCCGAGTGCGGATAACGGCGGCCATAGCCCACGCCCCCGTCAAACACGGTGTCGTTTGTACCTTTCACACCGAGGTCATTCTGCAGGCCGATCAGATATCCGCGCGCGGTGCGAAGGGTGTCGTTGAATTCCGGGTTGTCGGCCGTGAGCAAACCCATCATCGAAACTGCCGTGTTGTAGTTGGCATAACCCTGAACGTAAAAGCCGCCATCGGGCTTCTGGGTGGAGCGGATGAAATCGTAGCCCTTGCGCATCCAGCCAGCGGGCTTGGAGCGATAGTCTTGCGTCGGGTGCCCATGAAATGCCGTCAGGGGAAGTGCGGTGAGCGCGGGGTGTTCCGGAGAGGACCACCAGCCCCCTTTATTTTGTTCGGCCTTCAGGAACTTGAGTCCCTGGTCGATCGCACGTTCGATCTCAAGCTTCAGCGAAACATTCGCGCGATTCGGGAGGACGGTCTGGGCAAATGCACCAGCGCTTACCAGAAGGACCGTCGTCAGGAGGATGGTTTGCATGACTTTACTATGACGTATCGAAACAAGTGCTTCGATCAATTGTTCCAAGGAATGTTCACGAATTCTCGATCCAGACCAGCGGTTCCTGGAGGCGGGTTCCCTTGCAGGCGGGCCTTCTCGCGCCTGTCGTCCAGGTTCATCTTGTCGCGATACGCGGCGTGGTTGACCAGCTTCCAACCGCCGTCCACGGCTACGATGCGGCGTCCTTCGTGGCCGATGGTGCGGCTGTGGGGATCGGGGTTCGTGAATCGTTCTATGGCTTCCTCAGTGGAGTCGTTGGTAACCCCGGCGACTCGGGCGAGTCCCGGCACACTGGCATGGACAACTCCGTCCTGGTCGGCGAGCGCGAGCATGGTGATCCACACGATTCGGACCTGATCCGGCTCACACCAAATCGACGACGTCACTATCGAGTTGAAAAGTTTTGTGTAACCCTCAGTCATGGTTCCCCCTTGGTAACTTACACCGGACGAGTAAAAAAAAGATGAGCCGTTCTCGGCCCACCTGTGCGATGTTTTCCATCAGACTCCACCCTTCTGGTTGGCGTCACCGAGGATGCGTTCGACTTCGTCGAGGCATTCGCGGATGACGTATATCGGGGCGGGTGTCACCGGCTCCACGACGATGGTCCCATCGGGGTGCTTCACTGCCCCGAGGACCGGAACAGGGATCTGGCCGGTTTTTCCCAAGGACGTGACGATGACGGAGTTCCCGTCCCTCTCGGCTACGTAATTTCGTGCAGGTAGGCTTTTCATAAATTCTCAAAAGGTTGAAAGGGAGCCGCCACCGAGGCGACGGCTCCCGGTGAATCAGAACGGGTTCTTCTTCCCGAGGAACGAGACGCCACCAGACTGTGGCTTCCCTTCCGCAGGGGCGTCCTCACGCTTCTGGTTCTCGCTCACGGCGATGGACAGGAGACTGCCGCCATTCGTCGTGGACTTCTCCCACGCGGCGATGCGAAACATCTCGCCACGCTCAATCGCGGGGATCATGTCCTTGTCGATCAGCAGCCGCCCGCTCATGTCGGGGGCACGGTCGCTGGTATCTCCGTGGAGGAGGTGGAGTCGCCGGTATCGTCTGGGGTCGGCGAGGGGTTCGTCGCGGGTGTTGATGATGGCGCGATTGAACTGCACCCATTCGAAGAGGTCGTTGTTGATGTAGTCGGCGCGTTGGCTGATTTGAAAGTCGCTGTTCTGCCAGGGGGCCAATGATTCTAGCCGGGCCTCGGCGTTTTGTGCGGCGCGTCTTCCCATCAGCGGTGTAGGTCACGCGGAAGCGTTTGCGCGATTCCTTGGTTTTGGGGTGGGTGAATGTTTCTTCGCGTATGGTCATCAGTTTTGCTCCATGTCAGGGGTTGGGACGAACGAGAGTTCCGCCTGTAGTTCAGCAGCGGTGACATCGATGTCTTCGTCCCATGCCGCCAGCAGACCGTCGCCGACCATCGGGGCGGGGTAGAACCCCGCGAAGAACATCCGGTCGATCGGTTTGAGCAACGCATTGTCTTGCAGCTCAATGTGGAGTCTGCCGTTTCCGAATTCACCAGCGTTGGTGAACACATCCGCGCCGATCATGCGTTGAATTTCGTCGATGATGTCCTCAGACTCGATCTCGACGGGAATGACGCAACCGAGTTTGGCGTCGATTTTGAGTGCCTTGATTTTCATGCCTCACCCACATTGTTGAAAGGCGTGACGGTTATGCGGTCCTGCTTGACCACAACGCGAACATGATCGCCCCATCCGTCGAAGCGGACGTTCTTGTTCTGCTTGAGGTCGATGACGGGCAACACCCTGCCGTGGTTGGTCACCTTGGCGACCTTGCGCCGCGCCTCGGTNACGGGCGTGATNACGATGCGACGNGGTGTCGCGTGNATTTTGATCGGAGTCCCGNTCGGGAATCCGAGNNNCGCGAGGCGACGGTTCCACAGGCAGACGCGAGTGCCTGCCTGTCCAACTTTTTGGATCTGATCTAGTGTGTCGTTCATGTTGTTCTCTGTGTTGTTCGTTGCCAGCTCTAGCTGTTTGGTCTCCGTAGACCTCTGCGTTCCCGCTGACCTCTGTGTTTTCGGACCATCCCCACGCGTGTGGGGAGAACTGCTTTTGTATGTGGTCCTCTGAACCGCTCTCATATCGACCACTCTCCCACAGAGGGTGGGACGTTACGTGTCCAATGGTCGGGATTTTAGGATTTAGTTGTCCTCCGGTTGTTCACAGGATCGGAGGATGAGGTTGTTGTTACTTTTCTTAGAGCCTGTTTGAAAAATGAGTAGACCCCGAGGATTAGGCCAATCGGCAGAGTTTACACGAACATTCAGTGGGTTCTCACTACTCCACCGAATCAAACCGTTGTTCGAGACAGCTCAATAGAAATTCAAGCGGGGGAATTGATTCGGTTTGTCTCGCTAATGCATTCAAGCGCAGCGACAGGAGCAAGACTAGAACAAGAGATTGAAGAGGGCGGACGAACCGCCGCAATCCCTACCTCCGTAAGCAGCCTCACCGAAAACCAAATTGTGGCACCCGGACCATCCCCACGCGGTTCGATGAACCAGCGTTTCAGGAGACCGCGGACGGCGTCGGGTGTTTGTTGGGCAACGATGACGGTCACGTTTCCCCCGCGAAGAGTTTCTTCAAGTCCCGAGGCATCCGTTGCAACAAACGCGTATCCTCCACCCTGGCCTTCAACCGGGAGCGGGTGACTTCGCCGTCGTCGCCCGGTTCCTGTCGAATCGCTTCGAAGGCAGCGGGGAAGCTGGTCTCAAGTTTGTAGAGATCGGCGATATCGTATATGAAGGGCAAGGTGCCGCCTTCGTGCACGAAACCCAGTTGCGGCAGGTAGCCCATGGAACACACCACGGAGGCGGTGAGCGCGTAGAGGCTGGCATTGGCGGCGGAAAGGGCCCGGTTGATACCGTTGGCCAGATTCCAGTTCTTCGGATTGTAGTCGCGGCCCTTCCAGGTGACGCCTTCCTTGCGCCCGAGTTGCGCTTAGAGCGAACGGACTCGTAGTCCCTCCATGCCGCGAAGTTCCTTCACCGAATACTTGTCCACGGCGAGGTCCGGAAAGCGTTGGCGGAACATGTCGCGAGCGATGGCGGTCCGGCGTTTCTTATTGGCCCAAGCCGTGGCGTGAATTTTGGGATTCTGATTGTCATGCGTGGGTGTGATGCCCGCCGCGTAGAAACGCAGGCTCTCATGCCCCACCCAACAAATCGGCGTGTTCGAATCCGCACATGCCTTGATCGCGGCATGCGTGATCGTCACACCCGGCCCCAACAACAGCGAAGAAACCGTGGCCACCGGAATCCGGCAAAGCAACCCATCCCCGCCAATCCATTTCACACTGGAGTCATCCACCTCCAAGCGTCCGTGTTCGAGGAACAGTGGCGTCCACCGATCCTTTGCCGGGGCAAGGGTTTCGATCGGTGGTTTTTCAAAGATGGGCATCGTGTTCTCCTCGCACGTCAGGCAAGAAGCCGAGAAGTTGAACTTACCAAATCACGTCGGCATCGTATTTGGAAATCCACGCGTCGGGGGTGATCAGTTTCATGGAATGCAACTTCGCCTGGGCGACCAACAAGCGATCGAACGGATCGCGATGATGAGCGGGCAGCCGGGCAGATGCGGTCAAGGACTGGAATTCGATCGGCAGTTCCTTGACCCCTCGCGCTGCCAACTGGTCGCTAAGCCAACGTTCCGGTTCGTCAGGTAGGTTCAGCTTGCCGGCGGAATGCTTCAGACAGATTTCCCAAACACTGGCGTGACTCAGAAACATCTCGTTCGCTGCGTCATCAATTCTCGCAGCCGCATCTGGGCTGATCCGAGCTGGCTCTGAGGCCAGCCAGATGAACGTGCAGGTATCCAGCAGCAAACGCATCAGATTCCCCAATCCTCCAATTCATCATCCGTGAGAGGCGCAAAGCAGTCATCAGAATAGGTGACCGGTTTGGAAGTAATTTCGCCAACCTTCGGCCGAGGAACGTCATTGGATTCCAATCCCGCCAAACGCGCGACGGGCACAGTGCCGCGACAAATCGTGATTTCATCACCCATCTCAACTTCCGCGAGCAATTTCGAGAGATGCGTCTTGGCTTCATGAACAGACACGGTCTTCATGAGATAATACTGGACTAAGTTTTAGCTAAGTCAATTCCAGCTCTGCATCATTGCCATGAATCCGCTTTATCCACCGAGGCTCGTGCCGTTCGCCGATCGGATGCCCGTATGCGACGGGTTCATCCCAGTCTCGTTGGTGCAGGTCGGCGAGTCCGAATTTCCCCTCGTCGAACACCCAGTTGCGAACGCGGCCGACAGCTGCGGCCGGACCTGATGAATCGTTGCTCAGACAGCCGTATTCTGTTTCCAAGCCGACGCTCCTGTTTACAGGCACAGGTTAATGCGGATGTGGGTAAGGGGTAAGGTTTAATGACGGGACTGGTGCCCCCAGTGCGATTCCAAGTGGGTGGTGAAGGATTTGCAACAGTTTCTCAATGCGCCTGGACGGAGTCTGCAGATCGAACTTTGATTGAATGTTCTCTCCCTCACCCTCCTGTCCCTCTCTCAGCGGTCAAGCGGGAGAGAGACTGGGTGAGGGGGAAGGCATTGAAAACCAATTGAGATGAACGTGTTGTGATCAGAAATACCAGTTCCCAGCTGATCGAGTTCGCCACCACCCACCTGCAATTACGCCCGTGACTCCTCGCTGACATTACTTCGCTCGTCACTCGCATGCTTCGGTAAGCTTCCGAAGCTACTCTGGGAGCGGAAGGTTTCGCCGGGTTCGGAATCGTTCGCGGATTTCTTCAACCGTTCCGATTGTCAGGTAGACTCGATAGGTCAAGTCAAAACCCGGCGTGATGGCGTGCCATTGAATCGGCGCGAAATACGAACAGCCACTGCCTCCGGATCCACTGGGGCCCCCGAATCGATAGAACGTCATGTGGGTGGAACCGGGGGACATCAAACCGATTCCCCAATTGTTGTCGTTGACATAGGCGGCCCATGGTTCGGTGGGTTGATCGCTTTGGTTGGGCCAGCCTGGGATGCGTTTATGAACGGGGCCATTCGACCAGGGACGGTCACCACGATAATAGACCAGGCGCTTCAACGCGGCATCGACGAACACGGCGGGGAATTCCTGCTGAGTATGATCATGTCGGGTCTGTCCAGAATACTTCATGCGAAAGGCGATTTCCGCCACGGCCTGATCCAGCTTGATGGAAGATTCCATGATTACGTTCGTGAGCAGGGTCCCGGCTGCCCAATGTCGCGGTATGACGCGGGCGAACAGGTTGGTGTCAGTCGCGTGGAATTGCAGCAGGCGTGACTTGGCGCCTTTCCACGAACCACCTTGTACGGGGTTCCACTTCCAGGGTTTCTTGTTCCACAACGAGCCGTCGCGATTTCCATACCACGACTGTTGAACGAATCGGCCCTCGTCCCAGTGGTTGAGCAGATTGCGGCCGGACCTGCTCTCGCCGAAAAAACCGATGCACGCGCCGGAGTTGGTATGGACGCCGAGACGAACGATTCCGTTGTCGAGGTAAACCCAGTCATCCGCCTGAACCAGGCAACTCAGGCAAAGCAGGGGAAGGAGACAGAGTCGCTTTAAAAACATCCAGGCTCGCTCGCTAATCCTTCGGCTTGGGCGCTTTCGCAGGAACCACTTTCGCTTTGTAGGCATCCTCTTGCTCGATGAACTCGATGAGTTTCGCCAAGGTCACGTGGTTGGTGTTGTAAAAGATCCGGACCAGTTTCTTTTCGAAGTCGATCTTTGTCCTGGTAACACCGGAGAGGTCGTCGAGTTCGATCTTCAAGCCTGCTGCGCATCCTTCGCATTTCATGCCCGTGATCGACAGTAGGCTGGTGGAGGTTGTCTTTACCTTCTTTTTCTTATTCCCGGCATGGGATGGGGGAACGGCGATTGTGGTAAGGAGGATGGTGAGCAGTAGTGCGTTCATGTGCATGCGGAGTTGGACGCGCCGGGGCGAGAATACATTGAGGAAACAATCGGGCAAGGCGTTGAACTGTTTCAGGCCTACGCGTGTGCGATTAAGAGTGGTGGCAACTGAGGACTACGCGATAAGAAACCGCGCGTTTGATAGTAGTCGAATCAATCGGTTTCGTGAAAGATGAAGAAATAGCCAATCTCTATCGTGCCGCTTCGTGCTTCCTTTGTTTTTTGAAGGCTTCGGATTGCCCCCGGCGGAAGCCATGGCTTGCGGAACACCGGTCATCAGTTCCACCACCGGATCGCTGGGCGAGGTGGTGGGGGATGCCGCGGAAGCGATTGCGCCCGAGGATGTTGCGGACATTGAAGCCAAGCTTACGCTCATGGCCACGGACGAATCCGCACGCAATGCGAAGGTGGAAAAAGGACTGCAGAACGCCCGTAGATTCGATGGGAGCGAGAATGCCAAGGCGGTTGCTGGCGTGTATGAAGACGTGGTGAAACTCCGCCAAAAGTCGTAGGAATCACCGGTCGTTTTGTAGGTGTCACGATTACTCCAATCTGTGTATTTGCAAAATCCCCGGGACAAGCTACCTTAAGCCCGCCGGTAACACGGCAAGTTGGTTTGGTTGTTGGGGTGTGGGGCCGGAGTAAAATCCGGCCCCACACAATCAACCGAAAACCAGGAGAAACTCCCCCCAAGAAACCTCAAGGTGTCCCGTTGAAAGTGTGGCGCGTCTTTCGATCCTTCGTATCCAGCAGCTTGATTTCCCCCACGTGGAAACCCACGGCGATTGTTGTTCCATCCCCTGACAACTCCAACGCCGAGATCTGATCACCGGTCGCCGGCAGGACTTCGCTTTCGTTCTTGCCGTCTTCATCAATCACCCGCAGCGCCCCGTTCATCAAAGCCACCCAGATGTATTTTCCCGCGCGTACCATCCTCACGGGTTGATCCGGAAATTTCGTGAGCGTCTTCGGTTTCGGGACGCTGCTGCTGTCGTTCACGAAATTGAACTCATGCAAACGGCGATCCCTGCCAATCGACAGACCGCTCTTTCCATTCGCGGGAAACAGCACGGCAACCACGGACTCGCCGTGAGAAGAATACGTCCGGATCACCTTGCCGGTTTTCAGATCACGAATGCGCGCGGTCCGGTCGCGGCTTGCGGAGGCCAATCGTTCTCCATTCGAATCAAACGCCAGATCCAGAACCCAGTCCGCGTGTTGAAGCCATTCGTGAAGTTGCTTCCACGATTCGGTTTCGAACATGCGAATCAATCGATCCGCACCGGCGAATGCGAGTCGTGCGGAATCGTGACTGGTGCGCGCAACCGTCACGATTTCATCAAACGGACCGAGTTGCCTTATCGGCTTGAGCGATTTCGAATCAACGATCACGACGTTGCCGCGCTCAGATGGTGTCCCACCGGCAACGATGATAGATCTATCCGTCCACACGATGGATTGAATCCGCTCAGGTACGCCGGCAATTTGTCCGACGCGTTTCCCATCCGCGACGTTGCGTACAATCACCTCGTGATACCCGGGTGTGGCGAGGTGTTCCCCCTGCGGGTCAAAGGCCAATGCAGTGACCGGATGAGGACGTGGGTAATCTTTGGGTGGATCGGGATATTCGATTTCACCCGCGAGTCGTCCGAGCGAAAGCTTGCGGTTCAATCTTCCGGTCCTCGCGCCGCCAGCGATCCAATTCCTGATCGCTTCGATTTCCGTCGTCGAAAGCGGATCGGCGTCAAGCGGCATGCGTTCATCGGGATCATCCGAGATCAACAATTGATAGAGCAGACTCTGATCGGGCTGGTTGCGAACAATTGGCTGTTCGTCGGAATCTCCCGCGCTCATCAGAGCGTCAATCGAATCCACGCGATAACCGGACCTGGCCTTCTCCGCATTGTGGCAGGTCAGACAGCGGGAGCGAAGCACGGGAAGGATGTCACGCAGGAATGATTCGTCGGCATGCACTGAGGAGGCCATCATCCACATGAGTAGTGCATGGATGAATGCAAGTAGTCTGCCCGTTCTGATGCCGTTCATTGGCGCGCAGCAAATTCAGCTTTCGGCGATTTGGCAAGCATGATTCAGTGCGCACGTGATCGGGACCATCATCAATGGAGTCTGCATTGTGCTCGGCGGATTGCTCGGCGCCTTCGCTGCCGAGCGGGTGAGTGAAGGGGTTCAGAACAAGATCAAGCTCTTCCTGGTCCTGGCCACGGTGTTTGTGGCCACACAGATGATCTATGAAGGCCTGAGCGGGAGCATCGGCCATGGCCTGGGCCAGTTGGGCATCGCAATGCTTTCAATGGTCGTAGGGAATGCGCTCGGAATGCTGCTTCGCCTGCAGAAGGGCCTGAACAAACTTGGTCAATACGCCAAGGAGAAGATGGCCAAGAGCGACAGCAGCGACAACAAGTTCAACGAGGGACTCATCACCTGCACAATTCTCTTCTGCGTCGGCCCCATGGCAATCCTTGGCGCCATCGACGACGGCCTGCACGGCAACTACAAGATCCTTGCGGTGAAAGGCATCATGGACGGAACGGCAACCATTGGGTTCACCGCGATGTTCGGCTGGGGAGCCGCCCTGGCCGTCGTTCCGGTCGTGGCGTATCAGGGCACGATCACCATCTGTGCCGGCATCATCAAACCAATGCTCACGGAAGGAATGCTTGAATCGATTCAAGTCACGGGCGGAATGCTCATCTTCCCGGTCACTCTGGTGGTCCTCGGCGTTGGAAAAGTTCCCCTGGCCAATTATCTGCCAGCATTGATCGTCGCACCACTGCTGACGCACTGGTGGATGTAGGGTTTAGGCCCACCGATGCGCGCCGATCTCACTTCTTCTTCGAGACCATCTTCAACACCGGATCGTTGATCTGTTTCATCCGAGTCAGGATTTTGGCATCGAGATCCTTGACCGCCTTGCGAACCTCCGGACGCTTGGAATTGAGGACGTTCTTTGATTCAGCCGGATCCTTCATCAGGTCGAACAATTCGCTGCGGTTTGGATTCATGAAGTCGCGAACCAGTTTCCAGCGTTTGGTCCGCCACATGCGCATGTGGGTGACGGATTGGTGGTGGGTGGAATACTCGCCGTACGCATCGTCGGACCATTTGATCTTCTTGCCCTGCATCAAGGGAAGCGCGTTGCGACCGCGAATCAGCGTGCCCTTGGGAACTTCGACACCGGCCATGGCGAGGATGGTCGGGAACCAATCGAGATTGGAGAAGGGTTTGTCCACGACAGTGCCGGGCTTGATCTTGCCGGGCCAGCGAACGCCGGTGGGAACGAAGATGGAATTGTCATACATGTTCGGTCGTTGGCCGCGCGGAATGTTGGGTGTGGCAGGAGGCGGGTTGTTGACGATCCAATGCCCGTTGCCTTTGTGCCAGATACCGTTGTGTCCCATGGTGTATCCGTGATCGCTGCTGAAAATCACCGCGGTGTTGTCAGCAAGCTTCAGTTCGTCGAGCAGATCCAGCACTTGGCCAAGGTTGCGATCCACTCCCTTGACGCTGCCGAGGTATTCGCGGGTGATTCGTTTGACCCAGGCGGTGTTCAGGTCGGGATAGTCAGGGTTTGGAATCGTGGGATCGAGCTTGTCAAACGGCCTCCGATCACTCTCCGGTTGCGGCATCCAGGCCGCGTGTGGGGCGCGATAGTGCAGCGCGAGCATGAAGGGACCCTGCTGGTGCTTGCGGATGAACTTCAGCGCATACTCGGTGAGAACATCGTAGGTGTAACCGGGATATTTCTTCACCTCATCTCCGACCTCTTCGAGCGATGGATTCGTGACCCTGTTTCCGCCGGTGCGGAATCCCATGAAATAATCAAAGCCAAACTGAGTGGGGTAGTGTTTCTCCAGAACACCAAGGTGCCATTTGCCAACCAGTCCGGTCTTGTAGCCGGCCTCCTTCAACAGCTTCGGCCAGGTGGGAAGTGACTTGTCCAGGCCAAGGTAATCTTCCTGTCCCGGCCGAATCCAATCGGTGATGCCCAGCTCCGTTCCGTAACGGCTCGTCATCAGCGCGGCGCGCGACGGACTGCAGACCGGCGTGACGGTGTAGGCCTTTTTCAACCACGCACCCGCTTTGAAGAGGCGATCCATGTTGGGCGTTTGTGCATGCGGATGGCCGCTCAAACCCAGCGCCCATGGCGCCTGGTCATCGGTGAATACGAAGAGGATGTTGGGACGCGATTTGGCGCCTTCAATCGAACCGGCCAAGCCGATCACAAACAGGGCGAGGAGGAACATCTTGCGCATCGGGGCATTTCCGCAAATGTGGCTTTTTGAGCAAGCCTAATTGAACGTCATGACCGATCCCACCCGCTTTACCATCTGGATTGCGTTGGCGTGTTGGTTGGCGTTCATGCACCTGACGTATCGCGGACGTGAGGCTTCACCGAATCTGATGCGCATCTGGTGGTCGGTGGGGTGCCTCGCGTATGTGGCTCATGTGATTGCCGCTTTTCAGTTCCACCATGCCTGGAGTCATTCCGCAGCGTTTGAAGCGACGGCGATTCAGACGGAAGAGGTCGTCGGTCGGCGTGTTGGTTTGGGCATCTATGTGAACTATGCGTTCACGTTGATCTGGATCGGCGATGTGGTCTGGTGGTGGGTGAACCCGAATCATCATCAAGCGCGGGCAACTTGGGTCGGGCCAACGTGGCATGGCTTCTTCTGCTTCATCGTGTTCAACGCCACGGTCGTTTTCGAAGACGGTCCGGTGCGTTGGCTCGGTGCCGCGGGCTGTTTCTGGATTGTGTTGTTGTGGATTCGATGCGGGCGATCACGATGATTATCCGCTTCCCTTGATCTCCCCCTTGCCGGATAGTCCGCCTTGGGTTGAGTGAGGTCCACAGCGCCTCTCTTTCAATGGAAAACGGCACGGAAAATTCAAGCGACGATCCGGACAAACTCCGGATTTATCTGCTCCCGAATCTTTTCACGGGAGGCAATCTCTTCTGTGGTTTTTTGGCGATCACCAAGATCGTCGAGGCGGACCTGGAACCCCCTTATCCGGCGATTCAACAGGCCCTGTTGTTGATTCTGCTGGGCTGCATACTGGACCTGTTGGATGGCCGTGTGGCGCGTCTGGGCGGATTTGAAAGTCCGTTTGGGCGCGAGTTCGATTCCCTGGCTGACATCATCACCTTTGGCGTGGCTCCGGCCTTCCTCGTGCATCGGGTGGTATTGAAGGACGTGTTTGCCAACGTGCCCCAGCTCGGCTGGTTCATCGCCTCGGTTTACCTGATCTGCGGTGCGTTTCGCCTTGCCAGATTCAATTGCCTGGCGGACATGCCAAACCAGAAGGACGACAACTCGGCCTTCCTTGGGTTCCCTATTCCGGCTGCTGCGGGAATGGTGGCTTCGCTGACGCTGTTTCTCATGTGGTGGGAGGACAAGGACTTCGCCCAGGGCAACTGGCGTTATCTCCTGCCGGTCATACTTCTCTTCCTGTCCTTCATGATGGTGAGCGAGGTCAAGTATCCGTCTTTCAAGAAGATCACCTGGAAGACGCGACATCCCTTCCGCAAGATGATCCTGATCCTGCTGGTGGTGGGCTTCTTCGCCATCCATTGGGAAACGATGATTCCCGTGACGGCTCCGATCTTCTTCACGATCTACCTGGTGTATGGATTTGTGCGGCCGCGCATCAGCGCCAAGGTCCGGCGCGACCTCGAGAATGCCGGGGAAAATGAAGCGTCGGGCGAGGACTAGCGATGGATCTGGGATTTCTTCAGGCATACCTCACCGGGTTGATAGCGGGGTTTCTGGTCTCCATCCCCGTGGGGCCGATCAACGCGACCATCATCAACGAAGGCCCAAGCAAGGGCTTCAAGTGGTGTGTCCTGATCGGGCTTGGGTCCGTTTCCATGGAGGCAATCTACTGCTTTCTCGGAATCGCCGGCTTTTCGGACATATTCACCAGCCGCTTCGCCAAGGCCGCCTTTCAGCTCACCAGCTTCGTGCTCCTCGTCGTGCTCGGCACGCGTTACCTGATGACGAAGGAGGTGAAGAAGGAAAACAAGGCGGCCAAGAAGATTGAGGAAAAACTCGATCCTCACACGGCATACATGACGGGGTTCGTCCGTGTCCTCGGAAACCCCGGCGTGCTGTTGATCTGGACTGCGTTGACCGCAACCTTCATCGCCCACGAATGGGTGCAGCCAAACTGGACCAGCAAAGGACTTTTCGTGCTTGGTGTCGCCTTCGGCGGCTTCTCGTGGTTCACCCTTCTCAGCTACCTGATCTCCGTCCTTCACAGACACATGACCGACACCAAATTGATGTGGATGTCGCGAATCTCAGGCGCCGGCTTGCTCGCGGCAGCCACCGTGATCGGCTTCAAACTGGTGGTGATGCTCGCCCAAAAACCAGTGGCCGACGGGTGATCATTTTGACCAGAGGCGACCTGTCATCATGAGCCAGGGAAGAATATCCAAGCTTCAACGATAAGTTCGCTTGATCTTCCTCGAAAGCGCTGAGCGTTCGGTCGCATCGCCTTCATCACCCTGTTGCTTCATCCAGCCTTTGAGCGAATTGAGCATGTCGTCGATGCGCGCGCGATGTCTGGGAATCGTGGCGAGGTTGTTCATTTCATGCGGGTCGGAGTGCAGGTCGTAGAATTCTATCTCGGGGCGTTTCACGTAACGCTGAACCTGTTCCATGGCGAAGTGATCGCCGGCGTAGGCCTTTTGCTTCCAGGATTGGTAGGCGGGGAACCGCCGGGTCACGCCGTTCTGGAATTCTCCCTCCCAGTTCAGGTTCCAGATCAACCGGTAGCGTGAGTCGCGAATGGTACGTATGCCATAGGCGTCTGGCCCACCACCGATTCCCTTGGAGGTTTGGATACCGAAGGTGAATTCGCGGTGGGCGGTTTGCTTTCCACGGAGGATATCCATCAGGCTGAGTCCATCGAAGCCGTAGTTCTTCGAATCACCGTCGGCCGCGTCGATCAGGGTGGGGAGGATGTCAATGTATTGAATCAATGCTTGAGAAACCGAACCGGCTTTCACGACGCCCGGCCAGCGCATGATCGCTGCTGATCGAAGTCCGGAATCGTAGCACGTCCATTTGCAGTGCGGGAAATTGGAGCCCTGTTCGCTGAGGTAGATCACAATCGAGTTGTCTGCCTGGCCTGATTCCTTCAGGTGTTTCAGAGCGGTGCCGAGTTGCGCGTCCATGTAGGTGATCTCGGCGTAATAGTGGGTCATGGCCTCCCGGGTGACGGGCGTGTCCACGAGGTATTTGGGCAGCTCCAATTTCGCAGCATCGTAAACGCTCGCATCTCCGCGGTTCCATGGCGTGTGGGGTTGGTTTGAGGTGAGGACGAGGCACCAAGGCTTGTCCTTGTTCGTGTGCATGAACTTCTGCGCGAGGGAGAGATTGAGATCCACACCGTCGCCGTTGTCGTGATGGCGACCGCCGAGAACGTCGAAGGGAAAGCTGCTTTCCGGCATCTCGTGCCTCTTGCCAAGCAATGCAACCTGATAACCGAGATCCTTCAGGTAGTGCGGCAGGCTTCGGATGTGAGGATAAACCTCGCTGTGATTTGGATGGGCGCCATTGCGCACCGGGTGAATTCCGGTGTAGAGGCTCATCCGCGTAGGCGCGCACATAGGGGCAGAGTTGAAGCAGTATTCGAAACGCATTCCCTGTTGGGCCAAGGCGTCGATGTTTGGCGTCCTGACTTCCTTGTTTCCGTAGCATCCCAAGTCATGCCAGGTCAGGTCGTCAGACATGAACAGCAGCACATTGGGCTGCTTGGCTGCTGATTCGAACGGGCAAACGAAGTTGGCGAATGTTGCCAACAGCGCAACGAGCGTTGATGTGCGATGCTTCATTTGGCGCCCAGGATATCCAGCTCGTGAATGGACCAGTAGAATCGGAATTCTCCCTGCTGACTGATACGAATGTGGCGCGCCTCGCGCGGCTTGAACTTGATGGCGTCGAAGGTCTTGCCCTGCCCGATGGCCACCGGTTTACCCCAGCTCTCGCCATCGTCCGAACAGTGGATTTCGTAGACACGGGCGTAGTCGCCACGAGACCTGCGCGTGTCGAGCACGATACCGGATATGTTCGTCGGCTTGGGGAGTTCGATTTGGAGCCACATGCCCGGCTTCATCGATTGGCCGGTGGTGAAGCGGGTCTTGATGTTTCCGTCGGTGGCGAGATTGGCGGTGTCTGACTTGTGGCTGGCGGTGAGCTTCCACTTCTTGCGGTTCTTAAGTGCGTTCGGATAGAGCTTCAACACCACGGCGCGTGAGGCAGGGTTTGCAGCGTCCATCGGCTTGGATTTCGGAGCGCCGACGACGGGTGGCGCCTTGGCGAGTTTTTTGGTTGGGACAGCGTCCGCCTTGAGATCGCCGAGCGTGTATTGGATCCCATCGAGCATGTGCTGAAGAATTGTGCGGTTTTGAAAGGTTGTCTGATTGTGGCCGAGGTTGGTGTAGAAGAGCCGGCCTTTGCCAAGTGTGCGACACCATGAGACGGGAACATCGACTTCTTTCGGTCTGGCTTCCTTCTTGTTCTTGAGCGGCGCCTGGTTTTCGGGGAGGGCCATGTCGAGACTCACGAGCACTCGCAGATTGTCACGTCCTTGAAAACTTTGCGGGCGATACCAGTAGATCTCGTCGCGATGCCAGAAGCCCTTGCCCTTGAACGCGGCATTGAGCGGATGATCGGGCCCTTCGACCTTGAAGGCCCAGGTGCCACCTCCGCCCCAGGGATGGCCGTTGAAGATGCCACCAATCATGGCCGCACCGGCTTCCCAGTTCTTGAAGTTGTCGGAAGCCGCGTGAAAGCCCGCCACGCCTTTGCCGCCCTTGATGAAGTCAAGGATGGCCTTGCGTTGCTCCTCGCTGGGATTCAAGCCGGTGGTGTTGTTGAAGACGATGGCGTCATACTTCGCGAGGTTGTCTGCCGTGAACACCGCGTAATCGTCGGCAAGGTCCAGTTCGAACGCGCCGGTCTGGCTCGCGATCGACTTCATCGCGTGATTGCCGAAGGGAATCGAACGATGAATGAATCCACCACAGCGATAGAAGCAAAGGATACGTCGCTTTCTCAGCGGCTTGACCGTGGCCTTGGGCAGATTCATCTCGATCAACCTGCGATCCAGTTCGTTCGGGGAGTCCTTGAAGACGCCTTTCGCTTTCTCCAGCCATTTGGCGAACGGGCCGTCCTTTGGATCGGCGGCTGAAGTGGTGAGAGCCAGGGCGCAAGCTGCGGCCACGATGGTTTTTGAAACAAATTTCATGCGTTCTTGAGTTGTGAAAATTATTTTGAGGTAAGGAACTCATCGACCGCGTCAGGGCCTGAAAGATAGCCGAGCGATTGGAGGAACTTGTCCGTGCGCTTCATTGTTGCGGCAAACATTGCGTTTTCATTTCGGCCGAAGTTGAAGAATCCATGCGGCTGATCTTCGTAGCCGGCCAGCTCGCTGCGATTGCCCAGGCTGAGCATCTTCTCATGAAAGAGTTCGGCCGTGCGGTATAGAACAACCGTATCGCCCTTGCCGTGATGAGTGAGTGTTGGGGGAGCACCTTTCGTCACGTTGTGAAATGGAGAGAGCTTGACGGGATCAACGCCCATTCGTTTGGGAAAATCACGCATCTTGTCTTCGTCGAATGGCAGGTTCTCGCCCTTGACCTTCGCGAGGACCATTGCGGGATTGAAGAGAACCATCGCGTTCGGCAGCGAACTCGGTTTCTTCTCGTCCTCAAATCCCTTGATCGAACCGGTGCAACCCGCAACGTGTCCGCCGGCCGATCCACCCCCAGCGGCTATACGCTTTGGATCGACGCCGAGTCGTTTCGCATTTGCCCGCACCCAGCGGATGGCTGATTTGCCATCGCGCACACAGGTGACCGCTTTCGTTCCGTGCTTGCTGAGGACGCGATATTCGGCCGTCATCGCCACCATGCCGCGAGTGGCCAGATAGCGGCATTGTTGTTCGAACTGCCTCGGCGTACCACCTCTCCATCCGCCACCGAAGAAGAAGACGATTGCGGGCCGTTTCTCCCCCTTCTGTGGCGCTCCCGGTTCAAAGATATGCATCTCCAAATTGACGTCGCCGATGGTCTTGTAGATCTCAACGCGGGCGCCCTCCATGCGAAGCGGGCCGCTGGCTTTCTTCTTTCTTGCCGCAGATGCATTCACGGTGAACACACACGCGAGCACGATCGCAACCAGGCGGACGGATTTCATGCGCATGGTTGTGCTGGCAGGCCCCTGAATCGTCAAGCGGAGACAGAGTCGATGAGACATGCGAATGCGTGCACCGCCGATCCCGTCTTGAACCTGGAAGCGCAAACCTTTATCACCCGCGAACGATTCCGATATGAAGAAACTCCTCTCCGCTCTAATCGCTTTCACCGCGTTTATAAACGTTACTGCCAAGGATCGCCCCAACATCCTTTGGCTGACCAGTGAGGACAACAGCTATCACTGGATTGGTTGCTACGGGAACAAGGATGCCAAGACGCCGAACATCGATCGAATTGCGGCTGAGGGAATCCGTTATCGCTTCGGCTACGCGAACGCGCCGGTGTGCGCGGTGGCGCGCTTCACGATGATTACCGGACGCTATGCCTGCAGCATGGGTACGCAAAACATGCGCAGCCGATATCCGATCCCGGAGAAGTTCCGCACCTACCCGTACTACCTGCGCGAGGCGGGTTACTACTGCGTGAACCGGTCCAAGACCGACTACAACTTCAAGACGGACGACAAGAGCCACTGGGACGAGTCCAGCCCCCGGGCGCATTGGAAGAACCGGAAACCGGGTCAGCCGTTCTTTGCCGTCTTCAACACCACCATCAGCCACGAGAGCAGTCTGTTTCAGAAGAAGATCGACGCGAATCGCAAGAAGGGATTGATCCCCGAGAAACCCAGCCGCGATCCGTCGACCGCGAAGCTCCCTCCCTTCATGCCGGACACGCCGGAACTCCGTGAAGATTGGGCAATCTACATGGACGTCATCACCGCGATGGACAAGCAGATCGGGTCCTGGATGAAGGAACTCGAAGACGCCGGCGAGCTGGAGAACACCATCATCATTCACTACTCGGATCACGGGGGCGTTCTACCGCGCGCCAAGCGTTACGTTTACGACACCGGCACGCACGTTCCGATGATCGTGCGCGTCCCCAAAAAGTGGTCGCATCTCGCACCGGCCAAGTCGGGTTCCGTAAGTGACCGTCCGGTGAGCTTCATTGATCTGCCGCCGACCGCGCTCAGCCTTGCGGGTATCAAGCCGCCCGAACACATGCAGGGACGCCCCTTCCTCGGCGATCACCAGAAGAAAGCCGAGCCCTTCGTATTCCTCTTTGGCCAACGCTTTGATTCTCGAATGACGCGCAACGTCCGCGCGTTGACGGACGGCAAGTTCCGCTACATCCGCAACTTCCATCCGCACCGCCACAACGGAATCCTTGCGGGCTACCCGCACGGCCAGGCGGGTTGGCGATCCTTCTACGCCTTGCAAACCGCGGGCAAGACTTCAGCCGAACAATCCTCGTTCTGGAACATTCCACAGCCGGTGGAGGAGCTTTACGACCTGGCGAACGATCCGTGGGAGGTGAACAACCTCGCCAATGATCCGGCCCAGAAAGAGCGCCTGTTGAAGATGCGAACCTACCTGATGCTCAAGATGGGCGAGATCCGTGACTGCGGCATCGTTCCGGAGTCCATGTATAACAAGTTGTCCAGGGACGGCACCATCTACGACTACGTGCACGACAAGAGTTTCCCCCACGCTCAGCTCCTGGCCCTGGCCGCTGGTGCCGGCGACGTGAAGCTCGATCTCTTGAAGCGGCTTCGTCGCGCAATGAAGGCGGAGCACCCGGTGGCGAGGTATTGGGGCGTGCTGGGCTGCACCATCCGTGGCAAGTCGGCAAAGGCCGCGATGAAGGACATCCGCAAGCTGCAGAATGATCCCGTGCCCGCTGTCCAAATCGCGGCCAACGAGGCGCTTGTTGTGCTCGGCAATCGCAAGGCCGGTGTCCGCGGACTCATCAAGCTCCTCAAGGAAACTGACGACGACATGGTCGCCTTGGAAGCCATGAACATCGCGGTTGCGCTCGACATCCTGTCCGACATTCCCAAAGACGTATGGGTGCGTGCTGCGGGGATTGGCAATTATCCCAAGCGCATGCTGGAAGACTACCCGGGTTGAACCGCTCCAAGTTATGATCGCAACCACTTCCGGAACAAACCGTCCTGACAGCAACACCCGCAAGGTGGCTGGCGAGGTTGCCCGCATCTACGAATCACTCGGCGTCGTACATCTCGCGCAGATGCCGGCGGAGATCTTCTCTCCGAGCTCCTACGAAGAAAAGCCGGCCGCGTTTGCCGGATTCTCCAGGGAGCTTCGAAAATCGGTCTGTCTGTTTCGTAGGCATTGCTGCGGGCATGCGGGGCGCGCTGCGCCCGGTGGAGCAACTCCAGCAGATCTTCGGCTATCGCAATGCGCATATCTTTCCCGAGCGCGTTTTCATGTCAGGCGTGTTCAAGCTCATCGGCGACGACGGTCGTTTGAACGACGAAAAGATGTCCGAACGTCTGCGGAAACAGGCGGAAGGATTCGTGGATTTCGTCGGAAATCTGAAAAGGTGATCTGAGAGCTGGTCGACGTCACGGCTATTGACAACTTACTCACGGCATCCCTTGAGTCTTGAATCTCGAAGGGGGCTCTCGTTAGAGTCCGGCGACAGGTCCGAACAACATCCTTACTTACGGTGAAAGTATTCAGCGGCACTTCAAACGAACCACTTGCCCAGAAGATTTGTGACTCCATCAACATTCCGCTGGGCGACTGCACGGTGGAGGCCTTTCCTGATGGTGAGACTTCCGTGCGCATCAACGAAAACGTGCGTGGTGAGGACATATTCATCATCCAGTCCACCTGTCCGCCGACGAACCATCACTACATGCAGATGTTTATCATGATGGATGCGTTTCGCCGGGCGAGCGCCAGCCGGATCACGGCTGTCATTCCATTCTATGGATACGCACGCCAGGACCGCAAAGACCAGCCGCGCGTTCCGATCACTGCCAAACTTGTTGCCAACCTGCTGGAAGCCTCGGGCGCCACCCGTGTTTTGACACTCGACCTTCACGCGCAGCAGATTCAGGGCTTTTTTGATATCCCGGTGGATCACCTCTACGCGTCTCCCGTGACGGCCGCGTACCTGAACAAGAAGAACATTCAGGATCTGGTTGTGGTGAGCCCGGACGTCGGCGGACTAAAGATGGCGAACGCCTATTCCAAACTGCTGGGGGCGGATCTCGCCATTGTTGCCAAGCGTCGCGTCAGTGCGGTTGACGTTGAGGCCGATGCGATCATTGGTGATATTGAGGGCAAGAACGCGCTGATTGTGGACGACATCACCGAAACCGCCGGCACCGTCTGCCAGGCCGCCCGCCTGCTCAAGGAAAGTGGCGCCAAAAACGTTTCCGCCTGTATTTCCCACGCTCTCCTCAACGACATCGGCGTCAACCGGCTGAAAGAATCAGTACTTGACGAGCTGATAACAACTGATACAGTCCCGCGCCCTCCGATTGACGGTGTGAAAATCACAACCCTCTCGGTCGCGGGTCTGCTTGGTGAAGCCATCAAGCGGATACATAACAATTCATCAGTAAACTCGCTGTTTGAATTTCAGGGCGGGCGAACCAGCTGAGCCAAGGCTTGGTCAGGCGTCCGAAGTAGAATTTAAGCGATGAAATCAGCAAAACTGTCCGTTAACTCGCGGACGGCAACCCGCCGTTCTGCCGCCAAGAAGCTTCGCCGTGAAGGCCGCGCGCCGGCTGTCATCTACGGCAAGATCGCCGATCCCCAAGCCCTCGACGTTGATGCCAAGGAATTCGGCAACCTCGTCAGCAGTGCCGGAACCGACAACTTCCTCTGCGATATCGAGGTAGCCGGAGATGAGCGCCCCCAGCGCTTCGCGATCGTCAAGGAAATCCAGCGTCACCCGCTGTCACAACAGATCCTCCACATCGATTTTCACGAGATCCGCCACGACGAGGAAATTGAGGCCCAGGTGCCGATCGATATCGTCGGTGATGCCTACGGTGTGAAGACCGAAGGCGGCCTGCTCGAAACCGTCATGCACGAGGTCACCGTGCGCTGTCTGCCCGACAAGCTGCCGTCGGTAATCGAGATCGATGTGACGGAGCTGCATGCCGGACATGCGATTCACGTCAGCGATGTTGTTTGTCCTGAAGGCGTAAAACTTTCCAACGAGCCATCACTCGCCGTCGTCCATGTGGTCGAGTCCAAGGCATCCAAAACCGAACCCGGCGAGGGCGAGGGTGAGGGTGAGGGCGAAGCAGCCAAAGCGGCTGCACCGGCCGAAGACGACGCTGAGAAGAAGTAGTCCGGTTCGCCGGATTGCACTCCCTTTCCCGTGGAACCCACTTGGCTCGTCGTCGGTTTGGGCAATCCCGGGAAGGATTACGAACGAACCCGTCACAATGCCGGGTTCATGCTGGTCGAAAAACTCGCGGAACGTTGGAACGCGGGTTGGCAGACGGAAAAGAAGTTCAAGGCCGAGGTGGCCAGGGCTTCTTACGACGGTCGCCGGATGATCCTGGCCAAGCCGCAGACGTTCATGAACTTGAGCGGCGAAGCAGTAGGTCCGATGGCGAGATTTTACCGGGTGCCGCCGGGACAGGTTGTGGTGGCGGTGGACGATGCAGACTTGCCACTGGGCAAGGTTCGGTTCCGGCCGGTTGGCAGCAGTGGCGGGCATCACGGGTTGGATTCCGTGGAGCAGCATCTGGGCACACGCGAATGGCCGAGACTGCGACTGGGAATCGGTCGGAACGATCCCGTCAAACGGGAAATCTCCGGGCACGTGCTCGGTCGGTTTTCCGCTGAAGAAACGGGAACCTTCGCGAAGGTCTTGGACCACGCGGTGGCACAGGTCGAGTGCTGGTTGAACGACGGCGCCGAACTGGCAATGAACAGATTTAACGGTCCGATAGCGGGCCTGAACGAAAAGAAAGAACTATGAAACGCTACGAAGGATTATTCATCCTCAACACGTCGGGTCAGGAAGATCAGATTCAGACTCTGGTCGATCAGCTCAGCGAAGACATCACCGCGGCTGGCGGCAAGGTTGAGACGGTGCAGAAGATGGACAAGCGCCAGTTTGTGCGCGTGGCCAACAACAAGTATACCGACGGCTTTTACGTGAACGTCATCTTCGAGGCGGACGGCAATATCAGCGAGGCCTTGCAGACCAAATACGACCTTGAGGATTGGATGTTCCGCATGCTCATCACAAATGCGTCCAAGGCTGCGGCTTGACCGTCGCTCGCCGAGGCCGTTGAATTGGGGCTCCGAGGAAGCGCCACGCGTTACCTGTCCGATTCAACCTCAACGAAAGAATTGCTATGGCCAGTTTCAACAAAGTCATCCTGATGGGCAACCTGACGCGCGATCCAGAATTGCGCTATACGCCGAACGGCACTGCCGTGGCGCAGATCGGCATTGCCGTGAACCGGGTTTGGCGCAACCAGGAAGGCCAGCAGCAGGAAGAAGTGACTTTCATCGACGTGGACGTGTTCGGCCGCACGGCTGAGAACGTCGGCCAATACATGCGCAAAGGCCGCCCGATTTTGATTGAAGGCCGCCTCAAGCTGGATCAGTGGGATGACCGCAACACCGGCCAGAAGCGCAGCAAACTGAAGGTCGTGGCCGATACCGTCCAATTCCTTGGTGGCCGTGACGGCGGCCAAGGTGGTGGAGGCGGTGGTGGCAACTTCCAGCAGGGCAATCAAGGTGGCGGCTACAACCAGGGCGGCTATTCCGACGCCCCTCCGCAACGTCCCGATTCACCGCGCCCCCAGGCTCCTCCCGCAGACGATATGCCCCCGCCCGAAGACGACGACGTCCCGTTTTGATTGGCGAAAGAATTTAACCCCGAACCCGTTTAGTTATGGCAAAGACAGACATCATTCTCCTGAAACCCGTTGAGCACCTCGGTGCCGAGTCCGACCAGGTCAGCGTGGCCGCCGGTTACGCCCGCAATTACCTGATCCCGGAAGGACTCGCCATTCCCGTCACCGCGGCCAACAAGCGTCGCCTCGACGCCTTGGCCAAGCGCCGCGAAAAGCGCGAAGCCGACGAACTCCAGCACGCCAAGGATCTCGACGGCAGCTTCAAGGCCCTCCAGCTCTACATCAATGTGCGCACCGGTGACGATGGCAAGCTCTTCGGTGCGGTCACCAACTCGCAGATCGCAGAGGAACTCAAGAAGCAGTTCGACATCGAACTCGACCGGCGGAAGATCCACCTCCCCGAGCCCATCAAGATAATGGGTGATTACACTGTGGAAATGAACCTCCACGCCGAGGTGCACAGCAAGCTCAAGGTCAGCGTCAAGAGCACCAACCCGAACGCGAAGCTTCCAGAAAAGAAGAAGGAAGAAGAGCCCCGGGAAGAGAAAAAGGACTGAGCAACCGGCATATCACGAATTGCGAAGCGGGCCAGATGGCCCGCTTTTTTTCGGTCAGATCCGGCTGATCAGTCGGATCTGACGCATCGGCATCAGAGCGTCGCAGTCTCCTCGCATCGGAGGAAAATGGAGGCTTTCAGACCGGTCCCCGGAGCCAGGTTCTCCAAGCGCACCGCCCGCACCCATCGCCTGAAGCGCGTTGAACATGAGGTTCAGAAACACCTGTTGCAGCTCGGAGGGCGAGATGAGCGCTTTCACGTCGTCGCCAAACTCGCGGTTCACCTTCACGTCGTAAGTGTCGAACTCCTCACTCATCAGATTGAGCGAATCGATTGCGAATTGATTCAGGTCGAGCAAGGTGAGATCGAGATTCGTCGACGTGGAATAGCTGACCAGTTCGGTGACGATTTCATCCGCGCGGGAAATTGATTCGATGGACATGCTCAAGAAATCCTTCGCCATCTGGTTGTCCCCGACCGCGATTTACAGTCTGGTTCGCAATTGAATTGGGATTTCCCCGGGATCATGATGCAGCGATGCGCGACGCCGATGCCAATGAAACCCGTTGGAGGCCTCGCGTGGCCGTGCTGGTGGACGACATCGTGAAGTGCTCGGGCCTGTCACGCAGCGTGTTGCAACGGCGGTTCCGTTCGGTATTGGGAACCACCATTCACCACGAGATCCTGAGCGCATGTCTCAAGGAGGCCTGTCATTTGCTGGTCGAGATCGACCTCACCATGATCGACATCGCCGAACGCGTCGGGTTCAGGCATCAGGAGCATATGGGCGTGGTTTTTCGGAAACGACTTAAGACGACGCCGGGCAGGTAGCGGAAGGAGAACAGGTGACGACTCACTCCTCCCAGAAGTGATTGAGATGCGAATGCCCGCCCGCCTGGTAATGCTGCGAGATTGACTCGGAGATGAACACCTTGCCCATGCGAACGGCTTCAGACAGTGAGCAACCCAAGGCGAGGTAAGCGCTAATCGCTGCTGAATAGGTACAGCCCGTTCCGTGGGTTGATTCCACCTCCACTCGCGGTGCACGCAGCAACAAGTCTTCATCACCATCGATCAAGACGTCGGTCGCATCAGCGTCGTCATCCAGATGGCCGCCTTTGATGAGAAATGCTTGGTCATTCTTTGCGCTCAACTGAGCGCCCGCGGTTTTCATCTGTTCAAGGTTGGTGATCGCCTCGTCCCGATGGAGCAGGAGGGCTGCTTCGTGCAGGTTGGGCGTTATAAGCGTCGCCAGTGGAAAGAGACGCTCCCTCAATGACTGAATTGCATCGGGCTCGAGCAGGCGCGATCCGCTGGTGGAAACCATCACGGGATCGATCACCAAGGGGCAATGTCGATCGTGAAGCGCGTTTGCGACAACTTCGATCAGCTCTGCCGAGTACAGCATGCCGGTTTTCACGGCTGTCGGTTGCAGTTCATCGAATACCGATTCGATCTGATCCCGCAACACGCTCGGATCGACCGCCTGTATCGAGCGAACCTGGTTCGGATTCTGCGCGGTGATGCACGTGATCGCGCTCGTGCCGTGAACTCCCACTGAGGCGAACGTTTTCAGGTCTGCCTGCACGCCGGCACCACCTCCCGAATCGGAACCGGCGATCGTCAATGCTACCGGGCGATTAGTCACCGAAGAACTCCTTGGCGTCCTGGTAGTTCGCACCGAAGGATTCGGCAAACTTCTGATCGCTGTCCATGTCGCCGACCATCACGAGGTGTTCGAGCGACAGCTCGTGTTTGCGCATGAGATCGATGCCCATTCCCGGAAAGGGCTTGCGGCAGAAACACCCGACCGGGAAGGCCTTGTGCGGACAGAAGGCCATCTCCTTGATCGGCAATCCGAGCAATTCGGCCGTGCGATCGAAACAGGCCTCGGCGTCTTTGTAGGAGAGCTGTTTGGACGCGACTCCGCTTTGATTCGATATGAAGAAGAGCTCATACCCATCATCAATCCATCGCTGCAGGACTTCACGGCGGTTTGGAAGCAGTTCAACGTCGTCGGGATGGCGCGGATAGATCTCCCCGCTCTTGGTAATGCGCAGCGTGCCATCGACATCGAGCAGCAGCCCCTTGTTCTGGTGTGCCGGTCCGGGACGTCGTTCGAAACCAACCTCCCGCACGACCGAGAATCCTTCATCAAGGTCCGGCGGTTCAAAGCTGGATGCATAGGTGGACAAGGCCGCGGGCGGGGGAAGATTGGGATCGGTCTTGGCGAGTTCCTTCATCTCATCCGGACCGAGCAACTTCCCATGCCGATCGAGCACGCGATTGACGATGTTGATCACGGCGTCACCGACCGGCGTTGCCATGTGAATGCAGCGCACCGGAACCTTATGCTTCTGCGCCATGCGAATGACTGGATAACGCGAAAGGCGCGTGGGATAGGTGTTGTCGAGGATGACGCGTGGATTGCCGCCCGCAAGTTGCTCGCCGATCATCGGAATGAGGTCTTCCAGTTTGCCGCCCAGCAGGTCGCGATTGAGCCGATGGAAGCCGGCGTTTTCGTAGGCATCGACCAATGAAGATTTGCCGGCTCCCTGAATACCCATGATCACCACGACTTCGGGATCCGTGCCCGGCTCTTCGTCGCTCTTCAGTTCGCGCAGGCCGTCTGGCATGGAAGGAGGTTCAAGATTGTCATGGGCTTCCTCGGTTGCCTTAAAGGTGATTTTCTCCCGTGCCGTGCGATCGTCGTCATCCAGCTTCAGTTCCAAGGCGCTCAGTGAGGAATCGATGCTCTCAATGCGCGTCGCGCCGATCAGAGGAATGACCGGATGATCGAGATCGTAGAGCGTCGCCAAAGCGGTCTCATTGGGGGGCACGTCATACTTTGCAGCGAGCGGTTTCATCGCGCGATTCTTGGATATTTTGTCTGCCTTGGCGTAACCACCCATCGGCCGATGTGCCAGGAAGGGGATGCCCAGTTGCGCTGCAAGATCGACCATGCCAGAGGTGCCCGCCTTACGATTCATCACGCTCAATTCACACTGAATTGCGGACACCTCGAAATGCCTCTGCGCCTGACGGACTTCCGGGATGGAAACATTGCAGAGACCGAGATGGGCGACCTTCCCTTCGCGCTGCATTTCCGCCAACGCGGTGAGTGAATCTTCGAACGGTGTTTTCGGATCTTTCACGTGGAGAAGCAACATGAAGAGTTGGTCGACCCCTAATGCAGCGAGGCTTCCTTCGACTGCCTTGCGAAGCGACTCGGGCGAACCGCTTGGCATCCAGCGACCCTTCGGGCGTGATAGTCCGGCTTTGGTGATTACCTTGATTTCTTCTTTCGGTCCGTCCCAAGACTCGATGGCCTTGCGCGCCAGAACCTCGCCATAGTGCAGATCGCCGTTGTCCAAACAGTAGGTGTCAGCGGTGTCGAGCAATCGGATTCCCTTGCCCAAAGCGTGATGAATCACACGGATCGCCTCGGCTTCCTCCGGCCGGTCCTGCGTCGAAAGCCGAAGCAGGCCGAGGCCCATGGGAATCTTCAAGCCGCTGAGTAGGTGGTCGGACATGGCGGAGTTGTAGCAGCGGAGTGGAGTTGGCTCAGCTTAAATTCCGCGCGCCGTTTCGTTTTCCAAGTCTTGTCTTAATATTTGTCCCGATGACCCGGAATTCAGACTGTTGAGACGAGGGCAAGGACGAAGGATCTCGGTTAGAAGGGGCGCGGACCGCCTCTGGGTGGCGGGCGTTTGCCTCCGCGTCCGGGTGGTCCGCCACGACCGGGACCACCACGCCCCGGTCCGCCTCGTTTCTGGAAGCTGCTATTGGGCGTTCCTCGGAACTGACGCGGGATGTAGGGAAACGAATCAGTGATGTAGTAGTGATAGATGCCCTTGGGATATTCCGGGGTGACGCCAAATCGCCCGTTGCATTCATCCAAGTCCCCGGAGCCTTTCACGAACCGCCAATCCTGCACATAGGTCCCATCGTATTTGCCACCGGGTCCGCCCGGACGGTTGCCCTGCTTCAATTGAAAGCTGGATTGCACTCGCTTCGTTCCGCTCTTTGCGTCGTTGGCATCCTTGAATCCAAAACGCGCATAAATCGGAAACCCATCGGCCGCGTAACCAACCATGACCATGGAATCTTCCTTGTATCGTGCGCGGGCCAGTCCCATCGGCATGGCGTGATAGTGATAAGCGCCGGTCGGTTGCACGTGGGCGTTGTGTTCGTCCAAACCGAGATTGATCGCGCCGTCCTTGGCCTCGTATTGCCAATCGCGGCTGCCGCGCCAGAACTCAGCCGCGCCCGGATCAAAGGGCACGCCGTTGAGCGCCACGCCAAACGACATGCCCATGGAAAGAGGTGTCGTGCGACTCGCGACCTTTGGTTGTGCGGTCACGCGGAATGAGTGGCGTTGCGGAGTAATGCTGTGTGGATTTCCGAGATTGGGGAACTGACCGGGCGTGTGATCAGGTATGCCGTTGGCGAAGATCGTCCGGTAACTGCCGCTGATGCGGATGCTGACTTCGTTCTTGGACGAGGTGGTGGACGGTCGGTAACCGGACTGGCTTGGCGGTCGCTGCGCCGATGCCTGCACGATGGCGCAGGCAATGAGGGCCATGGAGAGGGTCTTGCTGCTTGATTGCATGGGGTATTTCAGGGTCCCCCGTCTGGTGCGCCACGCACAGTGAAAAAGTGTTAGGCGAAGGTAAAATCCGCAGGAACGATAAACCTTATTTGACCTTGATCGGCTTGCTCGCCAGGTGCTGCAGGTTGCTGGAGTAGTCCTTGCCGACGAAGGCCGCAAAGCTGATCGATTTGCCGCTGGCGCTCTCGGGAACTTCGAAGGTGATTTCCAAGTTGCCTTTACCTAATGCGCTGAGCACCTTTCGGTCGGCTCGTTTGCCTGCGATCTTGAGCGTCACGTGAAACATCTGTTCGCCAAGATTCTTCGGCAGTTTGTGCTCAATCCCGATCGTCGCCGAGCTGCCTGCGGAGATCTTTTCAGGCGCGATGAGCACCATGAGTTTGCGATTACGGCGAGGGCTCTTCTGTTTGTTTTTCAGCTTTTCCTTCCGTCGCTCCGCGGCCTCGGTTTCGACGCGAGTCATGTAGGCGAGCAGTTGTTCCGGTTTGTTGCGATTCTGAAACGGCTCAAGGGCATGGTCACTGGTCTTCTTCAGCCAGTGTTCCAAGCGTCGTCGGTGTTCGTTGATCTGCTTCTGATATTTCGGGTCGTCGATGAGGTTGTTCAATGCGTCGGGGTCATTTTCGTAGTCGTAGAACTCCTCCAGCGCGCGATGTTCGAAGAGGTCCACGCGCGCCGCGATCTTCGGATCTGTTTCCGCCAGCTGTTTCATGGTGCGATACGTGGCCGTGCCGGTCGTGGCGGTCTTGAAAACGCGTTTGCCGTCGGCCCAAGGGTTGAAGATATAACCGAAGCGTCTGGTTTGAACGCTTCGCATCGGATGCCGGCCCGCGCCGGAGTTTTCGTTATATTCCTTGAAGATTGCATCGCGCCGGGATTGCGGATGGCCGCGCAGCAGGTCGACGAATGAGCGACCGTCGATTCCGGCGGGTTGTTTGATGCCGGCGACTTCGAGGAAGGTCGGCAGGATGTCCACGCCGGAAACCATGTGCCTGGTGTCGATGATGTTTTTCTTCGTCGCACCCAGCCATTGAACGATGAGGGGGGTGTGCGTGCTGTGGTGGTAAACCGCGGTTTTGGCAAACGGAAGCGGCATGCCGTGATCGGACAAGAAGAAGATCGCGGTGTTTTCCGCATCTCCAACTTCGCGAAACGCGCGCATGACAGCTCCGACGCAATCGTCGGCTCTTCGCACGGTGGTGTAGTAGAGCGCGAGTTCCTCACGCACGGCCGGATGATCAGGCAGGAATCCGGGAACGGGGACTTCATCGGCCTCGTAGATCCGGCTGGGTTTGTGTGGATCGTCCACGCGCCGATTGCCCTTGCCGACGCCGTAGAAGGGTTTGTGCGGATCGGAGATGTTGATGAGCATGCAGTAGGGTTTGCCGGCGGCCCGGCTGGCTTCGATGCCGCGCATGGTGGAGCGATAGTAGGATTCGACGTCCTTGGGATGTTCGCGTTTGCCCGAACCGTCATCGAGAATCAGGTCCCACGGAAACGGTGAGTAAGGAGTGGAATGAGAGACCTTTCCGCGAATCGCCGTCAGGTATCCGTTGGCCTTCATGAGGTCGGCAAGCACGGGATAGTCCGGTTCCTTGATCTGGTAAAATCCTTCGACTCCGTTGTTGTGCGGGTAGCGCCCGGAGAGCATGCAGTTACGGGAGGGCATACAATTGCCGACCACGACATGCGCATGCTTGAAGCGCAGCCCTTCGCGGGCAAGCGCGTCGATGTGCGGGGTGGTCTCCTTCAACTTGCAACCGTAGACGCCGATTGAATCGGCGCTCATGTCATCAACCGTGATGAAAAGGATGTTGGGTTTCTGTTCAGCCGACGATGTCAGGCCGATCAGCAGCGTGCAAAAGAGTAGGACGCGATAGAGCATGGGCGGAGTAAAGCGTCTGCCGGAAAGGGAGACAAGTGCTCGCCAGCATAATGGCTCAGCAAGCTCCAAGCTTCAAAACTCAGGCTTCAATCCAGCTGGCTCCCGTAAGTCTGGCTCCGATTGTAGAATGGAGCCCATCTGGAGTTTGGAGCTTCTATCTCGATTCAACGACCGGGACGTCAACCGCGAGCACGGGGCGCCCTTCTTCCCATTCGCCCTTGGCGACGAGGATGCCTGTGAGGCTATCCTTCTTCTCACCGGTGTGTTCCTCCTGCTGCATCACCAAGGTGATGGCCTTTTCGCCGGGGATGGTTCTCTGAGCTTTATCCGAACTGACCTGGCGATCGTATCCAAAGAAACGAACGTCACCGGGTATCGGTGCAACCGTGGATGCGATTTTCAGGCGGTATTCCTCATCTTTGCGCGTGCACGAAATATTCCAACGTTCAGATTGGGCCGGCTGTTGTTGGCGGGTCTTGTTCGAAAGCGTTTTCCAGTGCGGGACAGGCTGCGCGTTCTTCACCACTGGGATCTGCAGCGCCAATTCCTTGCGACCTGGGTAGCACTGGTCGCCACAACACATCCAGATTGCCACGCCTTCCACGCGAACGGCGTGGCCGGGCTTCAAGTTCTTCGGTGCTTGGATATCGACCAGCAGCAGGGCCTCGTCCTCGAAGCCCCAGACGTTATAGACAGACATCTTCGTTACGATGGGCGCCGGCCATTGGATCGGGCCGGCCTTGAAACCGGACGGGAGTTTCCAGTCCATTTGAAGAGGCATTCCCAGAGTGCCGGGGTTCTTCCAATAGGTGTGGAAACCGCGCTTCATCTTCTGGTGGATGCCGATGGTGAACTTCTTTCCCGCTTCAAACCCGGTCTGGGTGGAAACCAGCTTCACCTCAATCGGCGCGACTGGTTCTTCGGTCATGCCCGAAATCTGCCCGAGTGTCAGTGTGAGAAGCAGGAGCAGACAACTCAACGGGCTGGGTCCGCGGAAAACGCGCCTGCCCCTGTTGCGATGGCTTGTCAAGTTGCTTGTCGTCATCACGTGACCGTTGTGTGTAATTAAATGTGGTGGCAATGGCAACAGAGGCCTCAACGGAAACCGAACGTCTTCTCCCTCACCCTCAATCCCTCTCCCAGCGGGAAAGGGCTGGGGTGAGGTAGAACGCATCAAAAACGGTCTGATCTGACCACTGTCAATCGCGCGGTTTCTTATCTTATGATCCTTAGTTGCCACTGTTTTCAATCTCACACATCGCCGTTTTGGGTTGGACAATGGAATCGCTTTCGAAACAATTTGCGCTGCCCAAGCCGGGATCCGATTGAATGGACGAACCAGAGGTTCTCATTGTTGAAGACAGCGTTGAAATGGCCGATCTGCTGGCGATTTCGTTGGAGGATGATGACATCGAGACCGAATGCGCGGCAAGCGGGGAGGAAGCCCTGGAAAAAGTCCGGACGGCCGGGATCGATTTCGGCAGTGGCGTTTCCTCATTGGTTTACCTGCGCGACCTTCCGGTGAACGTCTTGAAGATCGACGGCAGTTTTATTGGAGACGTCGACAGCAGCGAAGTGAATCGCGAGATCGTTCGTTCGGTGACCAAGGTTTCGCGAATCATGAATCGAAAGACGGTTGCCGAACACGTGTCCAGTCCTGAAGTGCCCAAGGCGGTCAAAGACCTCGGTGTCGATTACGTGCAGGGCTGGCACAACTTCGAACCGGCGCCTCCGGAAAAGCTCATCGAACTTGGCATCGAGAAAATCGGCCTGCCGGGCGCCTGATCCCAAACCACGGCATGAGTGACCTTCCCAAAGCGAAGATCGCCGTCTTGGGATCGCTCAGCGGTTCAAACTTCGCCGGCATAGCAGACGCCTGTTCCTCCGGGGATGCGAACGCTGAAATCGTCCTGGTCATCACCGACGTCGAATCTGCCGGCATTCGCAAGGCGGCCATGGATCGAGGAATCCCGGAACGATTTATCCCACCTGGTTCCTTCCGCACCAAGCTGGATGATGATGCCGAGGCCGCCTACATCAACGCGTTGAAACAGGCACAGGTAGAGTGGGTTTTCCTCGCCGGGTTCATGCGCGTTCTAAAAGGGGAGTTCCTGAAGGCCTTCCAGGATCGCGTCGTCAACATACACCCTTCGCTGTTGCCGTCCTTTCCAGGCCTGCGCGCCTGGGAGCAGGCCCTCGACTATGGTGTGAAAGTCAGCGGTTGCACGGTGCACCTCGTCGATCAGGGCGTGGATACCGGTCCGATCCTCGGACAACGCACCGTTCCCGTGCTTGATGACGATGACGCGGATTCCCTGTATGAACGCATCCGCGAGCAGGAACACGAACTCTATCCGGAGATCGTCCAGGCCCTGGTGAGTGGCCGCATCCAATTGCGCGGCCGACGCACTGCTGCCATCGGCAGCTGACCCGGTGCCGGCCCAAGAATCCGAGAAATCGATCTCGCAATGGAAGACGGAGACCGGCATCACTTCCGAATGAAACTTCTCCACCTGTTTGTGTTCCTCACGGCGTGCCACCTTGTGTCGGCCGGAGAAAAGCTGTTCGTCGCCACGCCCTTGACTGAACCGAATCTGTTCACCGCGGGCATCGAAGGTCCGGCCTGCGACCGTGCTGGAAACATCTATGCGGTAAACTTCAAGGAACAGCAGACGATTGGAATCACGCGGGAGGACGGGGCGAGCGAAGTCTTCGTGAAGCTGGACGGCGAGAGTACGGGCAACGGCATTCGCTTCGATCGGGCGGGGAACATGTACGTCGCGGATTACAAGGGGCACAACGTCCTGCGCGTTGCGAATGGCTCCCGGGTCGTCGAGGTCTTCGCGCACAATTCAAAGATGAATCAGCCGAACGATCTGACGATTGCGCCCGATGGGACGCTTTATGCCAGTGATCCGAATTGGAAGGAGAAGACCGGGCAACTCTGGCGCATCGACCGCAAGGGCAAGACGAAGCGTGTGGCGAAGGACATGGGGACGACCAACGGAGTCGAGGTCAGCCCGGATGGAAGAACGCTTTATGTGAACGAGAGTGTTCAACGAAACATCTGGGCATTCACGATCACAGAGTCCGGTATCCGCGACAAACGGCTGGTGAGGAAATTTGAGGATCATGGCTTCGACGGAATGCGGTGCGACATCGACAGCAACCTTTACGTCACCCGCTACGGCAAAGGCACAGTCGTCAAACTGTCGCCCAAGGGGAAAACACTTCAGGAAATCGATGTGCTTGGCGGGCGCCCCAGCAACATCTGCTTTGGTGGGCTCGACGGGAGGACGGCATACGTGACCGAGGTCGAACACCGCAGACTGGTCCAATTCCGGGTGGATCGGCCCGGATTGGCGTGGAAACGCTGGCAGGAGAAGGAATAAGACTAACGCGCGGAAGGTAACCACCCGACGCGCCCCGGCGTTTAGTTAATTGAACCAATCATGGCGGATGAGGTCCCTTTCGACATGGCAGCCTGTCTGGCCCGCGTGCGCCAGGGCGACGACGGCGCCTCCCGCGATTTGGTTGAAGAATTATGGCCGCTCGTGATCAAGATCATCCGGAGCCATCTGCCTCGTCGGATGGGCGAGGAAGATTTGGCACAGGAGATCTTTCTCAAGGTCTTTTCGCGGATGGATCAATATCGCGAACGCGAAGGCAAACCCTTCCCACACTGGGTCTCCCGGGTGGCGGTCACGACCTGTCTCGACGCCCTGCGTGCGGAAAAGCGTCGTCCCGAATGGCGCTTCGCCGATTTGGGCGGGGAAGAGGCGCATTGGCTGGAATACATGACCGCGGCTCAGTCGGACGAATCGCCAACCGATGGCTTGGCAGCACGCGAACTGATGACGAAACTCTTGCAGACTCTTTCGCCGGACGATCGCCTGGTGATCAATCTCCTGGACGTCGAGCAACGTTCCGTTCAGGAAATCGCGGACCTGACCGGTTGGGGTGCGTCCAAGGTGAAGGTAAAAGCCTTTCGTGCGCGAAAGAAGCTGCGCAATGCCGCGGAACAAATGAATGCTGAAGGAAAGCTATGAAAGACTTTGAAGACAAATGGCATGAAGCCACCGAGGTGGCGAGGCAGGTGGAGCCGGCACCGATTCCCGAGCCGCCTCATGGCTTTGCCGGCCGAATCGTGGCGCGCGCGAAGGAATTCGAGCAGTCCATGCCGGGTTGGTTCATCGCCTTCGAACGCTTCCTGTTTCGTTTCGCCGGTGGTGTCGCGCTGGCAGTCGTGATCGCCGGCGGCTTGCAGCTGAGCGATTACCTCGCTCCGCCTAGCCTGGTTCCCACGGTGGAACACACCGTGGTCGAAAGATTTCTCCTGCTCTGATTCATGGCTGCCCGCTCCAAGAAACTTCGGTATCTGCCCGCCTTCCTCTGCGTGGTCGGCATTGCCTTGGGCAGCGCCTATGTGGGAGCCCGCTTCGGATATAAGCTGGCCAGGAAACGCATGCAGCAAAATGCGAATCCCGAAGCCTGGCATGTTCATGCGATGCGCGTGTTGGAAGAACGGCTGGTGCTGGAGGATGAACAGCGCGATGCGATCAAGCATCACCTCAGCGAAGCCGTCGCACGCCTGAAGGAGACCCGCAATCGCACCATGTCGGAAAGCGATGCCGTGGTCGAAGATCTCTTCGCAGCTGTCGATGCCGAACTCAAACCGCAACAGCAGGTTGACTTCCGTGAACTCATCCGCGACCGGCGGAAGGTAAAGCGGGACATCTTCAAGGAAACCGCTCCCGGCAATCCCCTGCGCAAGCCGAATTCAAACGCCGTCGCGAAGCCGGGCAAGTAGTTTCGGAAGCTTTCCGAAGCATGCGAGCGACGAGCGCAGCGATGTCAGCGAGAAGTCAACTGCAGTTGTCGCACTACACCAGCTGAGACTCAGCGGATCAGCCGCCAACGCGAAAAGGTCTGACGAGGCAATCCATTGACCTTCCTGACTCCCCTTCCATAATCGCGCCGTTGAACCCAAGCGACGAGAGCGACTTCGATGAGACCATGGCAACTCCCGCCTCGGGAGAAACCAGGCGTCCATCGGCAATCACCATCATGCTTGGCATCGTGGGGATGATGTACACTTTTCTTTTTGGCCTGCTGCATCTTCTCGGCGAACAGGAACGGCTCAACAAAATGATCTATCAGGGCAAACGCGTTGAAAGCGGTTTTCGTGCGGCGCGCTGGTATATTCTCAATCGCATGCAGCGCCCCCAGCGGCCTCCCACCCCCGAGGGATGGATCAATTTTTGGCAGGACTTCGTCTATTCCCCCACGGACAACGGTTCCAAGCTGTGGATTGTGAACAAGCGCGCCATGGTCAGCAATCTCGGCAAGGGCTCCGTGCCGCCATTGCCAATAACGGAACCACACTCCCCATGGATCGTTCGCATGACCGTGCGGAAATTGTTCAATGCCGGACCGATCGCCTTTCTCATTCCCGTGGAATCCGCGTGGGGCACATTTCTCTTTGACGCACATCGCCAAGGCAATCGCTTTGCCGGCATGGAACTCGTGGACGGAGCGACGGAAAACTCTTCGGTCACCCGCAAGTCATTCCTCCCCGGCAATGGACGAATGCATCAATTCGAGATTTCCTATACGCCCCTGGAAAACGGCGAGGCGAACATTTGCGCGAATCTGGAGGACGAAACGCTCGTCAATTGGACCGGCGATCCAACACCGATGACACACAACCCGAATTGGGAACCTGAAGATCCGGCCCGCGTTCATCTGGCTTCGACCAGTGGAAACTGGGTCATCGAATCCCTCCTCATCAAACCGAATTGAAGATGATTGTACCAAAACGTTTCACTCAACTGCTGGCTGCCTTGTTGACGGCTACAGTTTCCGTATGCGCACAAACCGGCGACCGCGAGGGCGAAGTCCAGTCCTCGCAAATTCCCGCGGACAAAATTCCTCCGGCACCACCACTTGCCCCGGACGATGCACTGAAAACATTTACCCTTCAGGGCGATTTCGAAATCCAGCTCGTTGCCGCCGAACCCATGATCGTCAACCCGGTCATCATCCGCTGGGACGCTGCCGGACGCCTGTGGGTGATGGAGATGCGTTCCTTCATGCCCAACTCCGATGGGACGGGAGAAGACGTGCCGGTGAGTCAGGTGGCCATTCTACACGACGACAACAAGGACGGCCGCATGGATCGCAAAACCGTTTTCCTCGACTCGCTGGTGATGCCCCGGGCGATGGCCTTCGCACGGGGAGGCATACTGGTCTGCGAACCGCCGGGACTCTATTACTATCCGATACTCGATGGCGACAAACCCGGTCAACGCACGGTCGTCGATGCTGAATACGCGCCACAAGCTTCGGCTGTGGACGGAAAGATGAATGTCGAACACGCGCCCAACGGCCTGATGCGCGGATTGGACAATTGGTTTTACAACGCCAAGTCCACCAGCCGCTATCGATACCACGACGACGAGTGGAAGAAAGACGCAACGTACTTCAAGGGCCAATGGGGAATCTCGCAGGATGACTACGGCCGTCTGGCATATAATTCCAACAGCGACCATTTTCGGCTCGAACACATTCCATCACACTACCTGCAGCGCAATCCGTTCTATCGAGGCGCGACCTACAGCATCCAACCGCTTCCCAATCAAACCGTCTGGCCAGGCCGGATGACACCGGGCGTGAATCGCGCCTACCGTCCCAATTTCCTGAGACCGGACGGGACGATGAAACGCTTCACCGGTGCAAGTGGCGTGGAGATTTATCGGGGAACACATTTTCCTCCGGCGTTTCTGGGCGACGCGTTTGTTTCCGAACCCTCCGGCAATCTGGTCCGACGCGACGATGTCACTGAAAACAACGGAACCATCAAGGCCGTCAATCCATACGGCAGGAGCCAGACGGAGTTCCTTGTTTCCACCGATGAGATCTTCCGCCCCGTCAACGCACACATGGGACCGGACGGCGCCATGTACGTCGTGGACATGTATCACGGCATTATCCAACACCACGCTCACCTCACGACCTATCTGCGCGAGCAGGCCGAGAGCCGCGGACTCGACAAGGTGACCCAGCGCGGCCGCATCTACCGCATCGTTCACCGGCAGCGCCCCCTCGACCAAGGTCCAGACCTCGCCAAGGCATCCACGCAGCAACTCGTCGAAACGTTGGAACACGCCAACGGCTGGTACCGTGATACCGCACAACGCCTGTTGGTCGACAGAGCGCCGGCGTCAGCGATCAAGGCGTTGCGGTCTCTCGCGACCGATGGAAAAACACATTTCGGCAGACTCCACGCCTTGTGGACATTGGAAGGCCTGGGTTATCTTGATCTGGAACTGCTGGCCACCGTCCTGAAGAAGGACAACAACGGCAAAGTGCTCGCGGCAGCGATTCGTTTGAGCGAACCCATCCTGCGCTCCTGGGAACAGGACGACGCCCTCAAGGCCATGCTGCCGCTCGTGCAGTCCAAAAACATGGACGTCAAACTGCAGCTCGCGTTGACTCTCGGGGAAATCAAACACGAGAAGGCCGCGGATGCACTGGTTTCTCTCGCCTCCGAAAACGCGAACACCCGCAACCTTCGCGATGCCGTCATCTCCGGACTCACCGGCCGGGAAAGTCAATTCGCGCAGTCCATCATGCGCGACAAACGAAGCGCCAAGCAGACTCCCGGTCTCACGCGCCTGTTGAGCGATCTGGCCGCTTGCGTCATCGCGCAGGGCGATCGGACCAACGTGAATCGCATTCTGTCCGAAATCGGCAGGCCAGGCGTGCCGGTCTGGCAAAAAATCGCAACCGTCAAGGGAATGACCCCGCCAAAGATTGCGTCGACTCCGGGTCTTCCGCCGGTCCTTAGAAAACGAATTCGGCTGGCGGAAAAACCAAAGGCACTCGCCGAATTGGAACATCTGAAGAATGCCGATTTCCGAAACGCCTATGATGAGCTCGACGAGATCCTTGCCTGGCCCGGCAAGCCCGGTGTTCCGCCTGAACCGCCGGTCCGCGCGCTGACGAAGACTGAACTGAAACAATTTGAAAACGGACGTCAGTTGTACGATCGAACCTGTGGCAACTGTCATCGTCCCCATGGATTCGGCATGCCCGGTCTCGCTCCCCCGTTGGCGAATTCCGAATGGGTGGCGGGTCCGCCCGAGCACCTGGCCCGCATCATCCTCAATGGCATGACCGGCCCGGTCACGGTTTTGGGCAAGCGCTACAACATGAACATGCCGGGGCACCAGACCTTCACTGACGAGGATGTGGCCGCGGTCATCACCTACATCCGGCGGGCCTGGAACCATGCCAGCGATCCGGTGGGTGCTGGATTTGTTGAAAAGGTTCGGAAGAAGATCCCAGCCAATCAGCACGCCTGGACTGCGGCTGAACTACTGGCGAAGTAAGCCTCAATAGGGCGTTTGTTTTCGCCTCGCTTCGTGGGCGGGAGGGGGAGCGTTCGTTGGTGTCAACGAGAAGCGTTTCGCGTCCTCCCATCTGTGCTCCTGACGATCGATAAAGAGGCCGCGTCGGATCATCTCGATTTCGTGGTTGAACAGCAGGAGTGTGACCGTGCCTGGTTGATAAGTCAGGTCGCGAAACCGGAGCTTGCCGATCGGCGGTTGCTTCATCGGGACGTCAAACTTGACCAATGTGGGGAGTGACAGATTGGTTTCGGTGATTTCGCAGTCTGGAAAGCGGATGACGACGTTGGAGATTGCGAATTGCTCCTGGTCGATGCTGATGAACGGCGTGCCGTCGGCTTCCTTTGCGAAGGTGATTTCCCAGGGGCCGTATCGGGCGCGTAGGTGGTTGTCCCACTTGTAGAGACCGACGTATGCGATGAGACAGACCACAAACACGACCAACGCGTGCTTGATGAGGTTGTCGTCCTTGGGATGAGGCGATCCGGACATTCAATACCGATCGTAACTGGCGGAGATCAGGGCTGGTGGAGGATTTGTTTGAGGCGCTCAGTCGTGGACTTGCCGGCGACGAGGCGGGCGCGCATGGCGGAATAGGCTTCCGAGGCGCCCTTCTGACCCTCGGTGATCTGCCAGGGATTCATCTGGCCGGCCACCTTGTCGCGGGCTTCGATCGCGCGTTGATAACCGAGGGCTGCCGCGACGTTGTACCACTTGTAGGCAATGACGTTGTCCTGCGCGACTCCCCGGCCCAGCTCGTAACAGTTGGCGAGGCGATACTGGGACTCCAAATTCGCCTCATTGGCAGCAGCTTCGTACCACTTGACGGCCATTCCGTAATTCTGGGGAATGACTTCACCGGCTTCGTAGAATTGTCCGAGGCGTGCCTGGGCGGGAGCCAAACCCTGATCGGCTGCGAGTTGATACCATTTGACGGCTTCGGTCTGGTCTTGGCCTGTTCCCAATCCGTCGTCGAAGAGTTGGGCGAGGCGGGACTGGGCTTCGGCAACACCCTGCTCGGCTGCGAGCCGGAAATACTTCACTGCTTCGCCGTGGTCTTGCGTAAGGCCCAATCCGCGATCGAGGCAACGGGCGAGACGTGATTGCGCCTCGGCGTGTCCTTGATCGGCGGCCTTGCGGTAGTATCCAACCGCAATCGGATAGGACTGCGTGGTTCCGCGTCCATACTCCGTGCAATAGCCGAGCCGGAATTGACCGTTCTGGTTGTTCTGGCCTGCAGCGAGTTTGTACCAACCGGTGGCCTGCGTGTAATCAGTATCGACTCCACGTCCGTGTTCGTGGCACCAGCCCATCATGTATTGGGCGCCCGGATGTCCGTTGCCGGCGACCGCGCGGAACAGGTCGGCGGCCTGCTTGTCGTCCTGAGGTGTGCCTTCGCCGTTGAGGGCGAGTTGTCCGAGGAGGAATTTGGATTCCAGGTGACCTTCGTCTGCAGCGGCGCGGAAGTTCTCAGCGGCCTTGGCCGGATCAGTATCCACGCCCCGGCCGTCCTTGAAGCAAAGACCAAGTCTATATTGGGCGCTCACGTTGCCCTGGCCCGCGGCCTGGGCAAACCAGTTCGCCGCGATGGAATGATCCTGAACGACGCCCTGACCCTTGGAATATAGAACACCGATCGCAAACTGCGAGGCTGCATTACCCTTGTCAGCTGCGCGTTGATACCAGCGGGCGGCGGCGGCGTAATCCTGCGGAACGCCTTCGCCATACTCGTACCTGGTGGCCAGCGTGTGCTGCGAGGGAACGTGGTCCTGATCGGCGGCCTTGTGATACCAGACGACGGACTCGGCGTAGTTCTGCGGAACACCTTCTCCACGGCTGCATAATTCGGCGAGGTGATACTGCGCATCCGCGTTTCCAGCTTCCGCTGCCTGTTGGATCAACATGCCACCGGCGATCAGATCCGCCTCGCCGTCCTGCCCGGCGAGATACTTCTTGCCGAGTTCGTAGAGCTCATGGGGAGGAGCATCGCCGGTGATCGATTCGACCGTGTCTTCCTGTTCGAAGGGAGCGACGTCCATCGCGCTGGCGGGAACGGGTTGACCGCCGGAAGCGGGCTCGGCCGTTTGGGTGGCCTCAATCACCGGCGCGGGTTCGGGCTCCGGTTCTGGCGCAACGGGTTCCGGATCCGCGTCTTCAGACGGATCCGGCATGCTGTGAATGATCGGCTGCTCGGCCGGAGCGCGTTCCGGCTCCGGTGGTGCGACAGCTTCCTGCACATCCTGCTGCGTGTGCACCACCGTTTCCGCGTAAGGATCGATGGATTCACCCCCGGTCAATTCTTCCAACGCGGCCTTGGCTTCGAGATCGCCCTGATCGGCCGCGCGTTTATACCAAAGGATCGATTCTTCCTGGTTCCGGGGAACGCCCTCTCCGATCTCGTAACAGTAGCCCAGATTGAATTGGGCTTCGGCGTTCCCTTGCAGTGCCGATTTCTTGTACCACTCGACCGCTGCGATGAAATCCTGCGGAACGCCTTCGCCACGATGGAAGTGTGCGCCCAAAGCGAATTGTGCCGGAGAGTATCCCTGTTCGGCCGAGCGACGAAACCATCCCACCGCCTCCACAAAATCCTGTGGTCCCATCACGCCGTTCACATAGGCAACACCCACGTTGAATTGCGCTTCGGCATCTCCGTTCTTGGCGTCCTCCATCAACTTCGCATTTGGATCTACAGGAGCCGGTTGAGGTGTGCCGGTGGACTCGGGCATGCCACCCAAGCCGGATTCGGTCATGCGGTCTGGCTCGGTGAATGTCGATGTTCCCGGGGGAGCAGCGGGTTGGGGTTCGCCGGTGGTGGCACCAGGATTCATCGCAAATACATCGTCTTGCGCAGGTGCTGCGGCTGGAGCTGGAGCTGAAGTCGTGGCTGAGGCTGCTGACGGTTCCGATGGAGCGGGCGCAGGCGCGGCAGGTGCCGGTGCAGCGGGAGCCGGAGCGGGAGTGGGGGCCGGTTCAGCTTCCTCGTCGGGCATCGGTTTCTGCAACTCCTCCAATGCGGCTTTCGCATCAGGGTCACCTTGATCGGCAGCCTTCTTGTACCAGATCAAGGCCTGGTTCAAATCCTGCGAGGTGCCTTCACCGATTTCATAGCAATACGCCAGATTGAACTGTGCGAGTTGATGACCTGATTGAGCCGCGTCCCGATAGAGGTCTACCGCACGCTTGAAATCCGGTGCCACTCCCTTGCTCTGCTGGTAAAGCGCTCCCAACAAAAACTGCGCGTCTCCATTACCTCCGCGGGAGGATTTTTCGAGATAATCAGCCGCGATCGAGTAATCCAAGGGCACGCCTTCCCCGCGTGTGTGAAGATAGCCAAGCTGGTATTGGGCCTGCGGATCGCCTTGTTGAGCTTGTTGGTAAAGGTTCTTGATCTTGGCTTTGGCCATCGCGGGTTCATTGATATTTTCGGCACCTTGCCTTTGCAATCCAAAACTCCTTGCGATACGAGGGCTTGTTAACCGTAAAGTCCCTTAGATTCGGGCAAAAACGCCCTTGGTCTGCGCTGAACACAGGCCCATGATTCAACCCAGAATCCGGTCCAAATCGCCTGCAAATCCGTCCGCTGCAAATCCCCCCCCAACGACGCCGTCCTCGAGTGTCCGAAGGTCCGGTTCCTGGCTCAGAACGGACGTGTCGCTAACGAAATTTACAGAGCGATCCTGGGGACGATAGCCGAGACGAAATGCGTTCGAGTTGTCGAAGAAGGGCTCGGGATTATCCGAGACACCGTAGGTGATCTCGAAGCCCACATCCTGGCTCAATCCGATCTCGATGAGCTGCACCAGATCACGCGCACTCACCCAGGTCCGCAATCGTCGTTCCTTGCTGAGATCAACGCCGACGTAGCCAATCCGAATCGCAAGGATGTTCATGCCGAACTTGTCCGCGTAATAGGACGCCAGGGATTCTCCAAACACCTTGCTCACCGCATATTCGCCATTGGGCCGCGGGGGAGAAGTGTGGTCGATTGCCGAACCCCGTTTCATGAAGCCGACGCAATGCGCACTGCTCGCGTAGACCACCCGGGTGATCCCCGCCTGCCGCGCCGCTTCGAAAATGTTGTGTGCGCCGATCAGGTTGGGCCGCATGACTTCATGGAACGTGTAATGCGCACCGACCAATCCGCCCAAGTGCACGATGGCATCAACGTTTGCCGCGACAGACTTGAGAAACTCCAGGTCTCCGAGGTCGCCTTGCTCAAAAGATTCATTCGCCGCGAGATCGTCGATCGTCCTCAGGTCCGACAACACGAGGTGTTCATGAACGCGCGCGAGTTCAGGACGGACCGCCTGCCCCACGATTCCAGCAGCGCCTGTGACCAGTATCCTGTTCATGATCGCACGGTGGATGGTGAAGCCCCCAGCCAAACGCGCCAGATCCAAATGAAACCGAACGCAAGCGCCACACTAACTGCGATCGCTCCTGCGTGTGCATGAGCAGGGAATGCGAGGATTGCCGCTGCACCAATCATGGGCCCGAGGAAGTTGCCCGCTCCAATGACGGCCTCATGCACGCCACCGTGTTCGCCTTGTGATTTTGTATCGACGTGCATCGAGTAATACAACGATGAGGAATAGATCAACCCCGACGCCAGACCAAAGGCGAGCTGCGCAATCAATACCATCCAGAGACTCGGCGCCATCAGGATCAGCGCGAACCCACCGACCATCGACACAAAGGCCGTGACCAGCCAGCCCATGTGGTAATGCCAGCCGTTCCAACGCCAGAACAACACAAAACCGCCCGCCCGTGAAAACAACCAGACGGAACAGAATACACCGGCCATGGTCGGCGTGAGCAAAAACTTTTCCGCCAGGGTTGGAATCGTTGGGGTGCAGACATTCGCCGCGACGAAGGCAAATGGATTGGCGATCCAAGACATGGTTCGGAACGCGCGTCCGATATTCTCAGGGACTGAGCCTTCATTCTCTTCACCAACTGGTGCCTCATTGCCTGTCTCCTCGACTACCGGTGCATCTGGCACCTCTGAAACTCCCTGCAAGACGATCAGTTGAACAATCGCGATGATGGCGGGAACGACAAAGATTCCGCGCGTCCAGGCTTCAAACAGCGCACCACCTCCAAAGTAGCCAACGGCAACCAAGCTCGCCCAGATCGTGTTGTAAATGCCGACCATGTACTGGACACGTCCCGCCGGTTCACCCGCGCAACTCAGCGCCTGGATCGGCGCCCAGATAAACCCCATGGCCAGCACGGACACCGTAAAGACCACCAGATGCGCGGTCAGGCCCTCGACCTTTGCGCCGATCCCCAGTGCCAGCGCGACCGTGACGAACGCCAGCCGGAGACAACGAAGAAAGCCGATCCCCCGGCCGAAGCGACCAAACGCGTAGGACGCCACCATGTAAACGAAACCACCGTATCCCCCGAGCATCAGGTTCTTCATATTGCCGAAGCCGAACTCCTGTTGCATGAAGAAGAACAGGAACAGGAAGTAGAGTGCCAGCGAGATGGCGTTCAAACCTTCGATCGTGAAGATCCTGACCTTGAATGCGAAGCGCGACATCTCAGCTGGCGGCCTGCCGATTGAATTCCACCACGTCCTCGTACTTCACTCCGTCCCCCCCGAAGATATCCAGCGCGGAACCAATGGTCAGATGGATCTTCCCCCGCCCCAGCTCTGTCACCTGTTCCAGATCCGTCATCGATCGCGCACCGCCCGCGTAAGTGCATTCGATGGGCGAAGCATCAGCCAGCAATGACACCAATTCCGGATCGATGCCCCGGCAAAGACCTTCCACGTCCGCGGCATGAATCAGGAATTCGTCGCAGGAACCGGCGAGCGTTTCCAAGCCCTGCGCATTGATTTCGAAATCGGTAAAGTTCTGCCAACGATCCGTCACCACGCAGTAACGCCCGTCACGTTTGCGGCAGCTCAAGTCCAGAACCAATCGTTCGCGTCCGACGGCCTTCAGCAGGCTCTCCACGCGATCAAGGTCGATTCTTCCTTCCCTGAATACCCACGACGTGACGATCACATGTGAAGCACCGCGATCGAGCCACCGAGCGGCATTGTCGAGATTGATTCCCCCGCCGATCTGCAAGCCACCCGGATAGGCCGCAAGTGCCTTGATGGCCGCGTCTTCATTGCCCGGTCCGAGTTTGATCACGTGACCGCCTTTCAATCCGTCGTCTCGATAACGGCCTGCGAACCAAGCCGGTGAACGATCGGCAACAAAGTTTGTCCGCAAACCTTCGCCGTCATCTCGCAGAGACCCGCCAACGATTTGCTTCACCTTGCCCTCATGCAGATCGATGCACGGTCGAAACACGGCGAAAGCCTAGGGAAAATCGCGTCGCGCAAGAAACCCAAAGTTTGGACGCTTCGCGTCGGCTGTTGTGAAACGCGTTTTCGACCGCTCTGTTCCGAGTTCCAGTTTGAGAGATTTCCCAGTCAATTCCTCCGTCAGGCATGAAATGACGAGTTGCCTCAATTTTGCAAACTGTCCGTTTCTCGGCCCAAAGCGCCAACCCTAAGTCAGCCCAGGGTGTTCGTTCGGCAGGAGACCAAGCCCTGAAGTGGGCGGTCCTAGATTCGGTCAAATTGGAGCCGCCACTTCGGATCTCCCGGGGCGTTGCCCTGGGCTGACACGGGATCGGCCCGTTGGGCCTACCTGCAGGTGATAGGGCGATGGCAATGAACTGGGATGCGGGGTAGATGGGCGGGCAGCGGGTGGCGTCCGGGGGCGGGGTAGCCGGATCTCAACCGGCCCCAGCCCTGTCTGGACCTGGCGCGCCGGCAGATGGCGATTGCCAACGACCAGTCGATGCCCACGTTCATCGCGTTGATCCCGATGTTGGTGGAGGTAGTCGGTGACTTCGGCCTCAATGGCCCGTTGCAACATTTGCTGGGCCCCACTATGAAGGGTGGTTTCGAGCAAGCTCTGACAGACTTGGCTTGCGTTGAAGTCGATGGGTTCGGATGTTTGCCTCGTGGCGGGTGTGTTCATTTGGGTGCCTTTCATTAGGTTTTTAGCAAACCCACGGTGACATGCCCGTCACACCCTCATCCACAACTTCTGGTCGTATCTGCTCCTGCTTCAACCGGAAATCGTAGCACTTCCCACAACAAATGAATTATTCAACGAGATTTCGACTCATCAAAAGCAAGAGGCTCAAGCTGTAAGTGCTTGAGCCTCAGGAAAATAGAACTGGCACAGCCGCAGGGATTCGAACCCCGAACCTCCTGATTCGTAGTCAGGTGCTCTATCCAGTTGAGCTACGGCTGCCCAAGGGGCGTGGAATGTAGGAAGGGGGGTGGGTGGAGGCAAGCTATTTCAGGGCACCCAAGAGCTCCAATCGCCACGCTCCGCGCACCAATTTCAGCCTTCCGTGCCGGGCACACAGCTCGTACGGATTGCTGCATGGGGGTATCGGATGTTGGAGCTTCTTTGGGGTTTGAGGCTTGGAGGAGCGCATGTCTCCACGCCCGAAGACGATGAGCGGATGCGGATGCTGGATTTGCAGGTTCATCAGTGTGAGTGGTTTTCGATTGTCGGTCCGTCGGGTTGCGGGAAGAGGACCTAGCTTCGCCTGATCGCCGGGCTGGATGTGGTGGTGCAGACCGAGATCGGCCGCGTGCGTTCGCACTTCCCGCATTCGGATGCGGGGAAGGCGAACCAGAATCGGATCATCATCGAGACCGGGCACAATGATCGCGACAACACGTATTTCGGCACGATCCGCGAGGTGAACTACCAGGGTCGATCACGCATCTGGCGATGAATCACGGCGATCCTGCAACGTGCGCGAAAACTCTTGCCGGATTAAGTCCACACGGAAGCGTGGCTTGATGCTCCATCTCGTTTCTTGCGTCGCGCGTCATCATCTTCGGCTTTTTGCTTGCGGCCCTTCAGCTCCAGCGCCAAAAACGCGCATGCATTCGCGTGCCCGAACTTTCCTGGCGGTCCTGGTCTCGTTCACGTCGCTCTCACTTTCCGCCGGTGAGTTCGACCTTGCAAAAATCAAGGGCATCAAGAAGCGAAACATTCTGTTCATCCTCTGCGATGATCATCGCTACGACGCCTTCAGTTTCATGGGGCATCCGTATCTGGAAACGCCTCATCTGGATCGCATGGCGAAGACCGGTGCGCACTTCGAAAACGCCTTCGTGACCACATCCCTCTGTTCGCCCAGCCGGGCCTCGATTCTGACCGGTCTTTATGCCCACAACCATCGCGTGGTCGACAATTACAATCCGGTCGATCCCAAGCTCCGCTACTTCCCGCAATACCTGCAGAAGGGCGGCTACGAGACCGCTTTCATCGGCAAATGGCACATGGGCGATGACGACACACCCCAGCGTGGGTTCGACTATTGGCTTTCGTTCAAAGGACAGGGAACCTATTGGCCCGACGGCCGGGGAACGACGCGCAAGGTTCCGCAAAACTACTACGGCGGTTACAACATCAACGGAAAGAAGGTTCCGCAAAAGGGATACATCACGGACGAACTGACGGACTTTGCGATCAACTGGATGTCCACCCGCCGTTCGAAGAAGCCCTTCTTCCTCTACCTTTCACACAAGGCTGTTCACGCTGACTTTGTCGCGCATGACCGGCACAAGGGGCGTTACAAGGACCAGACCTTTCCCTTTCCGAAGAGCTACCACAACACTGAGGCGAACTATCGCAACAAACCGATGTGGCTGAAGAACCAGCGCAACAGCCGGCACGGTGTCGACTACGCCTATAACCTCCGCAACTTCGACCTTCAGGAATACCATCAACGCTATTGCGAGACCTTGCTGGCGATGGATGAATCCGTCGGTCGCATCATGACGTATCTGGAGGAAACGGGGATGGCAGAGGACACGCTTCTCGTCTACATGGGCGACAACGGTTTTCAGTTCGGTGAACACGGACTCATCGACAAACGAGTTGCCTACGAGCACTCGATCAAGGTTCCGCTCCTGATGCATTGCCCTGACTTGTTCCAGCCGGGCACGAAAGTTCCCCAGGTTGTCGCCAACATCGACATCGGTCCCACGCTTCTGGCGGTTGCCGGATTGAAGGCACCGGGGCACATGGATGGGTCCAATTTCATGCCGGTCGCTCTGGGCAATAAAGCGCCATGGCGCACGGGGTTGCTCTACGAGTATTTCTGGGAATGGAACTACCCCCACACTCCGACGATGCACGCGATTCGCGGGGATCGCTATAAGTACATCCGCTACCACGGTCTGTGGGACGTGAACGAGTTGTACGACATAAAGGAAGACCCGGAAGAATTGAACAACCTGATTTTCAGCGAAGCGCATCAGGATGTCATCAAGCAGATGAACAAGCAGCTGTGGGAGGAGCTGCGCAAGACCGGTGGAGATTCGTTGGCGCTCAAGCCGGATCGTGGTTTGACCTTCCCCTGGCGATTGAAAGACAAGGCGCAACGAGGCGACTATCCCGAGTCGTGGTTTCGGAAGCCCCCACCCGTCAAGTGAGCGGGTGCTTCGACAAATACCCAACGATTCTCAGGCGGGCCGGCGTATTGCGTGGATTGCTGAAAACCGCCATCCAGCGCAGATACAGGAACAGCGGCCCGGCAATCACCACGAATACCACCGGGTGTGGCGCGAGGGTGCTGAATGCCACCATTTCCGTGACCATGATGGTAAGTGTTCTATCCATTGTGTTTTCACGGTGAACCTGCCACAAGATTTAGGCATATGAATAACTTCCTCGTAAGGGCGTTTCCTGGCAAGTCACACCAGCAAGTTGTTAAGAGTGCCATCCCCTAAGGATTAACCGGCGAGCCGCATCGGGTGCCGGACCGGGTTCTACCCGGTCTGACCAAGATCCGGAGGTGGTCTCGTGGCAGCGGTCATTTCACTTGGATCGATCTCACTCTGCCTGATGCTCGGGGTGTTGATCTGGGACTGAGGAAAGATTGAATGTATGAATGCCTGCGCTTGGCGTCGGTCATGCTCCTCCGGCAATTCCTGATTCTCTCCAGCTGCGCAGTCCTGCGCGCCGCGGCCGCGGAGAAACAGGCCAGTTGTTTTCTGATTGGCAACTCGCTCACTTGGATTTGGTGATTGGCGAACGATTGGGCATCCCCGCTCCGTCTGCAAAGACACGCCCGGCTCACTTTTCCTTGCGGCAGGAACGGGTGAGCTCCACCTTCGCCACGGCTCCATGTATTCGACGATGAATCTCTCGCTCAAACTGCTCGCTGCCTTGTGCGCCGCGTTGCCTCTAATCTCTCTGGCCGCTCCCGGCGAAGCGGATTGGCCGACCTATCTCGGTGGCAAGGAACGGAACCTGTATTCGACCTTGGAGCGGATCAACCGCGGTAATGTGAAGAAACTCAAGGTCGCGTGGATGTACGACACCGGAGTGAAGCACGAGTACCAGGCGAACAACCTGATCGTGGATGGTATCCTGTTCACGCCTGCGCAGGATCGGCGGATCATTGCCCTGGATGCGGCAAGCGGCAAAGAGGTCTGGATCTGGGATCCCAAGGACGAACATACCGGAGCGGGACGCGCCCGCCAACGTGGATTGGTTTACTGGCAGAACGCGAACGGCGGTGAGAAACGAATCCTCACCGGCGTCCGGGGACATCTCTTTGCCGTCGATCCCAAGACCGGGAAGACGATTCGCAGCTTCGGCACGAACGGATCCATCAATCTCGGTTCCGGCTTGAACACTCCCGGCGTGGTCTACAAGGACACGGTGATCGTCGGTGGTGTTGGCGGGAAGGGAGCCGTCCGCGCCTATGACGTTCGAACCGGCGATCAACGCTGGATCTTCCATCTCATCCCGCGTCCGGGCGAAGTGGGTTACGACACCTGGCCCAGGGATGCCTACAAGACCGCGACCGGCCTCATGCCCTGGTGCGGCCAGTCACTTGATGAAAAACGCGGCATTGTCTACGTGGCCACCAAGACTGCCGAACCGGATTTCTACGGCGGACGGCGACACGGCAAAAACCTCTTTGCCAACTGCATTCTCGCCTTGGACGCGGCAACCGGAAAACGCATCTGGCATTTCCAGATTGTTCACCACGATCTTCTGGACAAAGACCTCGCCTGTCCGCCGGTCCTGCTGACCGTTACCCACAAGGGGAAGAAAGTGGACGCCGTCGTGCAGGGAACGAAACACGGTCTCGCCTTCGCCTTCAATCGAGTGACCGGCGAACCGCTCTGGCCGATTGAAGAACGTCCGGTTCCGCAATCCGATCTGCGCGGCGAAAAGGCCTGGCCAACGCAACCCTTCCCGACCAAACCCGTTCCCCTCATGCGGCAGCGCTACACCGAAGCTGATGCCTCGAACATTTCTCCCGCCACGCACCAACTCACATTGGATCGCATCAAGGCTTCACCAAACTTTGGTCCCTTCCCGGCGCCGAGCCTCAACGAGACCGTGATGTTCCCAGGCTTCGACGGTGGCATGGAATGGGGCGGTGGTGCAGCTGATCCTGACGGCATCTACTACGTGAACGTCAATGAAATGCCCTGGCTTCTCCAGATGGTTGAAACCCGCCGGGCCGACGGAACCAAACTCATTCCCGGTGAAAAGGACTACCTCGTCTACTGTGGTGCGTGCCACGGACTCCAACGCGAAGGCAATGCCCAGATGCAGTTCCCATCCTTGGTGGACATTGCCAAACGCAAGACCCACGCAGAAATCGAAACGGTCACCCGGAACGGAGGCGGCCGCATGCCGGGCTACCAAACGATGCCCGAAGCCCGCCGCGCCGCGATTATCAACTACGTCATCAACAATGGAAATCCGCCCGCACCCGCTTCGCGCAACGAATCCGGCCTGCCCAAGTCCACGTCCAAGAACAACCCACCTTCCTACGCATTCGGCGGTTTCCGGCGTTGGCTCGATCCCGAAGGGTTCCCCGCAATCAAGCCGCCGTGGGGAACGCTCAATGCCGTGGACATGAACACCGGCGAACTCAAGTGGAAGGTCGTCCTCGGCGAATACGAGCAACTCACCGCGCGGGGAATTCCTCCGACCGGAACGGAGAATTATGGCGGTCCACTCGTCACCGCGGGCGGATTGATCTTCATCGGCGCAACAGCCGACGAGACCTTCCGCGCGTTCGACAAGGAAAACGGCAAGATACTCTGGAAAACGAAACTGCCCTTCGGTGGCAATGCCACCCCCAGTACCTACATGATCGATGGCCGCCAATTCGTCGTCATTTCCGCCGGCGGTGGAAAATCCGGTCGCCCCCGAGGCGGCATGCTCGTCGCCTTCACCTTGGGAGAGTGAGGTGAGTTGGTTGAAGAGTTACCAGCCCCGCGCCCCGTTCAAGTCTTCAACCAATCCACCCTTTCCCTCAATCCTTCAGTGCGCTAAACACTCCCACGCATGATCTTGGTCATCGACAACTACGACTCATTCACCTTCAACCTGGTGCAATACCTGGGCGAGTTGAACGTAGAGATGCAGGTGCATCGCAACGACCAAATCAGCATCGAAAAGATTCGCGAGCTGAATCCAGAACGCATCCTGATTTCACCCGGCCCGTGTTCGCCACGCGAAGCCGGACTGTCCAACGACATCATCAAGGAATTCGGCCCGCGCCTGCCGCTTTTCGGCGTTTGCCTGGGGCATCAATGCATCGGCCACAGCTTCGGCGCCGAAGTCGTCGTGAACGACCGCCTGATGCATGGCAAGACCTCCCCCATCAAACACGACGGGAAGGACGTGTTTGCCGATGTGCCGAATCCATTTGTCGCCACCCGCTACCACTCGCTGGTTGTAAAGCGCGACACCCTTCCCGACTGCTTCGAGATCACCGCCGAGACCGAGGAAAACGAAATCATGGGCTTGCGACACAAGGAGCATCCCATCTGGGGCGTGCAGTTCCATCCCGAGAGCATCCTCACGGAAAGCGGTCGCACGATCATGAAGAACTTCCTCTCCCTGGGCTCCTGATTCCGGCTCACGAGCACTCCCGAGAATCCGCCACCCGTCCTTAGATTGCTTGCTACGGCTTGGGCTTTTTGTATCGTCCGATGTTGGAATCTGGAGAAAATATAATGACTGTTCGCGCTATCCTGAAGGCAGCACGAGTGCCCTTGGCGATCTCCTTGCGGGCAGGATGGTGCATTCGGTTCCTTGCGGGCGCTTCGCTGTCGATCACGAGCCCGGATCGCCTATTCGCCCGAGCTGAAATTCGGCACGTCGGAGAACAGTTCCTCGGGCAAGCACGGGGGAACCCTACGGACTTCGAACATACGCGCAAGACACACATGGAGAATAGTAGCTTCGGATGCATTCCGAAGCATGCAAGCGACGAGCGTAGAGACGTCAGCGAGAAGTGAGCGTTCAATCGGCTCCACCCAACTCCCTGTTTCGAACCCTTCTTTGGAACGGCAATCCACGGATAGTAGTCCTTGTTCAAGCAACCCAGTTGCTTGAACAAAAACTTCTCCGCCTCCTCCGCAGAGCCGATCCGCCTTTGCCTCGATCGAATTCATCCACATGCATGGTTGGTATGACGTGGATTCGCGGATAGAAATCGCTCAACCAGTTGAAACCATATGCACTTACGAAACATATTTGTCGCTCTCGCTTCTCTCGCCATAACCGCGCCAGCCGCTGATTCAATCAAGGCTCCTGCTGAATCAGGCATGCGCAGCATATTCAATGGCAAAGACCTCAAAGGCTGGGACGGCGACCCGGAACTCTGGTCGGTCAAGAACGGCACCATTCGAGGCGAAACCACCAAGGAGAAAAAGGCCAATGGAAACACCTTCCTCATCTGGAAAGGTGGCCGCACCAAGAACTTCGACCTGCGCATGTCCTTCCGCGTCTCCAGCGTGAATAATTCCGGCATCCAATACCGCTCACGCCACGTCACCGAGGGCAAGGTGCGTAACAAGTGGGTCGTTCGCGGCTACCAACACGAGATCCGCAACTCCGACAAGCTGCCCAACGTCGCGGGCTTCATCTACGACGAAGGCGGTGGTCGCGGCCGAATGTGCCTCGCCGGACAGAAAGTCATCTGGGGTGAGGATGGCAAACGCAAGCAGGTCGGCACGGTGATCGATGCCGATGGCTTTGCAGACGTCTTCACGGTGAATGAGTGGAACGACGTGACCATCATCGCCAAGGGTAACCACATCCGCCACTACATGAACGGCCGCCTCATCCTCGACTGCACGGACAAGCATCCCGAACGCGCCCTGCTCGATGGCATCCTCGCCCTGCAACTGCACGCCGGCGCGCCGATGTGGGTGGAGTTCAAGAACATCCGTATCAAGGATCTTGAGTGAGCCGCTCTCAGTTCTCGCATTCCGTCAGGCCTGACGGCGAGAGGAGATCGGTTCCTTCCGCTCATCTTCTTCCCTCGTCAATTTCTTGAGAGCGTCATCCGTTGCTTCGACAACCCTGAACCTCAGGTTTGGCTGCATTTGAGCTGAATCGCGCAATCGCTCAGGCACCCCGCCCAAATCGGCGATGAAGCGCTGAGCAAGGCCGCCGTTCCATCACGGTTTTCAAGGATTGACGCCCCGACCGCCGACACTAAGATGCGCCTCCGCTCTGAAGCGGAGAACTCAACTGAAAACTAAAAATGGCTGTAAAAGTAGCAATCAACGGCTTCGGCCGAATCGGACGCCTGGTCTTCCGGGCGATGATCGAACAGGGTCTCGTCGGCAGTGACATCGAAGTCGTCGCCGTGGGTGATCTCGTTCCCGCTGACAACCTCGCTTACCTCCTGAAATATGACTCCACCCAGGGTCGCTTCGCAGGTGAAGTCACCCACGAAGGCGATGACACGCTCATTGTCAACGGAGCCAAGATCAAGGTTGTAAGCGCTCCCTCGCCCGCACAGCTGCCTTGGGGCGAACTTGGCGTGGACATCGTCATTGAATGCACTGGACTCTTCACCCAGGCCGAGAAGGCCAAGGGGCACATCGAAGCCGGTGCCAAGAAGGTCATCATCTCCGCTCCCGCCAAGGAAGAAGACATCACCGTCGTCATGGGCGTGAATCACGAGAACTACGACGCGGCCAATCACCACATCATTTCCAACGCCTCCTGCACCACGAACTGTCTGGCCCCCGTCGTTCACGTTCTGTTGAGCGAAGGCTTCGGCATCGCGGAAGGTCTCATGACGACCATCCACGCCTACACCGCCACTCAAAAGACCGTTGATGGTCCCAGCCGCAAGGCTTGGCGCGATGGCCGTGGCGCTGCGCAGAACATCATTCCTGCGAGCACCGGTGCGGCCAAGGCCGTGAGCCTCGTCTGCCCCGCGGTGAAGGGCAAGCTGACAGGCATGGCGTTCCGCGTTCCCACTCCCACCTCTTCCGTCGTGGATCTCACTTTCCGCACAGAAAAGGAAACCAGCCTTGAAGAAATCAGCGCGGCCATGAAGGCCGCCAGCGAAGGCTCCCTGAAAGGCATCCTCGAATATACCGAGGACCAGGTTGTCAGCACTGACTTCATCCACAGCGCCTCAAGTTCGATCTACGACCAAAAGGCCTGCATGGAGCTCAACAACCGTTTCTTCAAGCTCGTCAGCTGGTATGACAACGAATGGGGCTACAGCAACCGCGTCGGTGATCTTGTGAAGTACGTGATCGACAAGGGACTGTAATCAAACCCGCAACACTCTCGAAGGCGGCTCACATGAGCCGCCTTTTTTTGTATCAGCGAATCCGAAGAGCGGACTCCGAACCACTCCAACAAACTTTGTTTGGGATAGATCACTCGATTGGTTGGTGGCCACTCGCCCTCCCAACCATCCATCGGACGAATGAAGAGCATCTGGGAATCTATGCCCATCGCGACGTAACCGGCGTAGTGATAACTCATTGTTTCCTGAATGTAGTGATACACCGGGGTCCAAATCGGCTTGCTGGTATGAAGTATCCTATTTCCATGAAGGTGCACCCGGTGCACCAACCCGCCTCTTAGGTGGGCCATGTGAGATTCAGTATTCAACCACCACCGAGCGAACATGGAGCAGCAGGCGACGACTATCGCGAAGTTCGCCAGCGTCAAGTAGGTACAAAAGCGTCGGGAACGAAGAGCGATCAGAATCTTCTCAGTCCAACTTGGTCGTCTTTGCAAGAAGCTGATTTCAACGATTGCGATCAGCAAGTGGTAGCCGTTCGGGCTTGGAAATCCCCTGTGCAGAATTTCTGCTCGCCAGCCCCATTGGCCCAATAGACACACTAGCTCGAGCAGGACTGGGGGAACGATACGATGTGCCAATTGAACCCCCTGATTCTCTGGTTCGGCCATCCTTTCGATCTCGTTGAAGGGGGCTTCCATTGGTTCAGAGCAACGTCGCACTTCAGGCGGCTTGTTTCAACGGTGCCATCATCCTGTATTTGCCACCCTGCGATTTTGATTCGCAATCCAGCCGTTCAACATAAAGCATGCACAAAACGATTCCGCCTCATGCACGACATCCTGTTTGAAATCCTTGGGGCCAAGGTGACCGGTTGGAAGCTCATCGGTTACCTCGGCGTGTTCACCTTTTCCGCGCGTTGGCTGGTGCAGATGCAGGCATCCCGCAAGGCGGGCCGGCCGGTGGTGCCACGGATGTTCTGGATCATGAGCGTGATTGGCAGCCTCTTGTGCCTGAGTTATTTCATCTTCGGCAAGAACGACTCGGTCGGTATTCTGGGCTTTCTCTTCCCGTCCAGTGTCGCCTGCTACAACCTTTACCTGGACTTCAAAAGCCAGCCGATCAAGCCGCCTGATAGCAAATGAAAGTCCTCATCGTCGGACTCGGTTACGTTGGTTCCAAGCTGGCCGAAATCTTGGCCGCTGAAGGGCACGAAGTCGTCGGTGTTCGCAGGCAGCTTGGCGACGTGGGAGCGAAATCGTATGAAATCCGTGAGGCCAATGTTCTGAATCCAAGCGATATAGATAATCTCCCGGACGCAGATGCGGTGTTGTATTGCGTCTCGTCCAGCCGCGGTGGTGTGGACGTCTACCGACAGGTGTTCGTTGATGGCACGCGAAACCTGCTTCAACGGTTTGCCAAGAATCCGCCATCGCGCTTTCTGTTCACCTGCAGCACGAGCGTTTACGGGCAGGTGGACGGATCGACGGTGGACGAACATTCGCCCACCGAACCGGCCAGTGAGACCGGCCAGATACTCGTCGATACCGAAGGGACGATTCTCGAATCAACCCGTGATTGGAACTGCCAGACCACGATCCTGCGCGTTGCGGGGATTTACGGTCCGGAACGAGGGCATCTCTTCCTGAAGTACCTCCGTGACGAAGCAACGATTACCGGTGATCCATACCGGATGCTCAATCAGATCCATCGTGACGACGTTGCGGGAGTGATCCGCCAGCTCCTTGTACACGATTCACCGCCAAGAGTTCTCAACGTCGCTGACGATCAGCCCACCACTCAAACAGACTTTTACATGTATCTGAGCGCGGCCCTCCGCAAACCCATGCCACCACGCGGAGAGGCCTCCATCGGCCGTAAACGCGCGATCACCAACAAGCGCGTTTCAAACGCCCGGCTTCGTGCGCTTGGAGTGGAACTGATCCATCCAACTTTTCGTGATGGATATGGGGCAGAAATCAAGCGGTTGGGCTTGATTGACGGGTAACGCATTTGCGCGAATCCGGTCCCGCTGTTAATTAATCCACGTGCCCGTGTCGGAACACATCCGCAAGAAGTTGGCGAAGGTCCCGCACAAGCCGGGTGTGTATCTGCACAAGGATCGCTTTGGCACGGTGATCTATGTGGGCAAGGCACGCGATCTGAAAAAGCGCGTGTCCCAGTATTTCCAGCCGTCGCGGCGCATGGGTTGGGATCTGAAGTTCAATGCCTTGGTGGAAGCGATCCACGACTTCGACATCCACGTGGTGAAGAGCGAGCCCGAGTCGCTCTTGCTTGAAGGAAAGCTAATCAAGGAATTCCATCCGCGCTACAATGTCAGTTTCCGGGACGACAAACGCTTTCTCCTTCTGAAGGTGAACCTCAACGACTCAATTCCAAGGTTCACCCTGACACGTTTGCGTACGGATGACGGTGCGCGTTACTTCGGTCCGTTTCCCAGTTCCGGTTCACTGCGCCGCACCTTGAACCTGGTCAGGCATCGATTCAATCTGCGCGGCTGCCGGCCGTTGAATCCGACCGAGGCGGATTACAAACACTGCCTCTACGCGCACATGAAAGTGTGCACGGCGCCATGCATCAACAATGTCACCCACGAGCAATACCTGATGCAGGTCAACGCGGCCTGCGATTTCCTCGACGGACAATGCGGTGAGATGGTCAAGGACCTGGAGACGCACATGAAGAAGGCCGCCGAGGAGCTGAACTTCGAGAAAGCCGCTGAACTGCGCGACCTGATTTCCGATCTCAAGCGAACGACGAAGAAAACGGGGAAATTCAAAAGGCTTCCGTACAAGCTCCCGGTGGCGATTGATCCCGCGGCAGAGTTGGAATCGTTGGCGGAAGAACTCGGCATGGAAACGCCTCCAGAACGGATCGAGGGATTCGACATCTCCAACATCAGCGGCACGTTCAAAGTTGCGTCGGTGGTGCGATTCAAGAACGGCAGGCCGGATCGAAACAACTATCGCCGTCTCAAGATCAAGACGGTAGAGGGTCAGGACGACTTCGCGTGCATGCAGGAGGCCGTCATGCGACGCTACTCCCGGCTGTTGAAGGAGGCGAAGAAGAAGGTGGAGTCAGCCGACGGGAAAGACGATGTCGACAAGGCAATTCCACAGGAGCTTCAACAACTCGTCGATGAAATCAGCGCGGCCGTAAAGAAGGGTATTGTTCGCGCCAGCCAGTATATCGAGCACGGAAACTTCCCCGACTTGATTGTCATCGATGGCGGCAAGGGGCAGCTCAAGATGGCTTACAACGAATTGAAGAAGCTGGGTCTCGAATCGATCCCCGTCATCGGACTCGCCAAGGAATACGAGGAAATCCACCGCCCGGCGGAAAGGCATCCATTGCGACTCGGACTCGATCATCCCGCGGTCAAACTGCTCCAGCGTGTTCGCGATGAATCTCACCGCGTGGCGAACAGCTACAACGCCCAGCTGCGGCTCAAACGGATCAGCGAGAGTCTGCTCGACGAATTCCCCGGCATTGGCAAGCAACGGAAGGCGGCCTTGCTGAAGAAGTTCGGATCGGTTCAGCGATTGCGCCGGGCCACGCTGGAAGAGATCCAGCAGGTCACCGGGTTTGGCGGTTTGGCGGGGAGCGAATTGAAGAAGTTCCTGGAGGCGAGATCTGAAACCGTCACCAGGGAGAAGGAAGCAGAAACCGAATGAGCACCGAGCGGACATCCTACTACCAGGCGGGCGAAACGCGTGCGGAAAACGTAAGGACGCTCTTTGATCGCATCGCCCGGAAATACGATCTGATCAACGACGTTCAGAGCGCCGGCATGCATCGCGTCTGGAAGAAATGGTTGTGGAAACTCTCGCAACCCAAGCCCGGCGCCAAGGTGCTTGATCTGTGCTGCGGCACGGGTGATATCGCGTTCTTCTTTGCCCATCAGGGTTGCGTGGTGACGGGCGCGGATTTCAGCACGGAGATGCTCAAGGTTGCACGGGAACGGTCGGCTTCGGATTGCCGAGGCAAGATTGCACCGGAGTTTCTCCAAGCTGATGTGCTTCAACTGCCCTTCGAGGATGAGTCCTTCGAAATCATCACGATCGGCTACGGACTGCGTAACCTGGCCGACTTTGACGCGGGTCTGAAAGAGATGACTCGGGTTCTCAAACCGGGCGGTCAGCTGTTGATTCTTGAGTTTGGCAAACCGGACAATTCGATCCTGCGAGCGGCCTACTATTCCTATCTGAATCTGGCCGTGCCTTTGTTTGGCTTGATTTTTTGCGGGGACATGAAGGCTTACGCCTACATCCTCGAATCCTTGAAGCACTACCCGGCCCAGCGCGGCATTCTGGAGATGTTGGATGGACTCGGTTATGCAGAGAACCGCATTGAGAACTTCATGGGTGGAACCATGAGCATCAATCGCGCGGTCAAGCCCGGTTGAATTACGTTAGCCCGGTGGGCGAGACTCCTGCCGAGCCGTTTGGTCTTTCGATAGTTTACCGCACGTTTGGGTTTCTTTGCCGCAAGTGGGATAATTCGAAAGTTAGTCAAGAGTTGGGTGAGGGGGAGAACGGTCGAATTCAGTTTGATCTGCGCAACCTCGCTCGGCGCATTGAGAGACTGTTTCCAATTCTTCACTCGGAATCGCACCCAACCAATTCATCCGTTGTCAATGTCCCGTCGGTCCACGGGGCGCGCTGCCTCAATAAAAAGGCCGCCCGGTTGGGCGGCCTTTCGTGAATCAAATCGGATCAGTCGACGAAGGTCATCTCGTTGGAGAGGAGGAGGACCTGCGCGTATTTTTCCCACGCAGTCAGTGCGCGGCTTTCGGCGTCTTCCTGTTCCAGGTAAAAATCTTCACCGGCATTCCAGCGTTGCTTCGGTCCGACCATGGCCGTTCCTCCGCCACCAGGCATCCCCATGGTCATGCCACCGCCTGCGCCGCTGCCGGTGGTCGTAGACAATTCGAACGAGCCGACTGCGTTTCCACCGCTGTTGTCCACTTCGATCGTGGGCGACCAGTAAAAGGTGTCGCCGGCAGCCGAACCGCGGCATTCAACGATGAAGTCAATCCAGTCGCCACGGGCCACCTTGAGCTTTTCAATATTCGTTTCCACGTCGCGGCCGTTCACGACGTAGCTACCGAGTTCGAACTGGCCCTTGAAAAGGATGAAGGCATTGATGCCGTCACCGACGCCGGGGAGATGCTCGAGGTTGCCCTCGATCTTGACCGGGCCATCGTGCTGGGAAATCCAACGACGAATGACCGCAATGGTGCGAACGGGACCCGGATGGCCGCCATCGGCGTTGAGGCGGGCGGCTCCCAGACGGCTGTCCGGATACTCCTCGCCGCCTTGCCAGGCACCTTCGAACATGTCGTAGTGAGGCAGGGCTGAGAAGCGCAGGAGACGCTTGGTGCGCGGTTCGTAGGCACCGAAGCCGTAGGTCCAAACGCGCTTGGGTTTGCGTTGGATCTCGATCTCCGCCTGCCGTTCGAGGAAGCGCATGCCCAGCTTGATTTCGAGCTTGTTGGGTTGCCGCTGGTAGCAGGCCTGATAAAGCGCCTCGATCTTCTGTTGCTCATCGATCTTGGTCTTCACGTCCTCGCGCTCAATCAGGTTGCGGGCAAGTTCGGCAACGAAGGGGCTGTTCATCATGAACAATGCCTGCTGCGGAACGGTTGAGTCGAAACGCACGCCCGTGGTCATGTTCGGGTTGGCGAAGTCGAAGGTCCGGAACAAGGCGGGCAAGTTCTGGCGATCGATATAGGAATATACCGTGCGACGCATGGTGTATGGGGCTTCCAGGATTTGGAACGGGCTGCCACCGACCGTCGGGTCCAATGCACCGGAGATATTGAGCAGCGAATCACGGAAGGCCTCGAAGTCGAGTCGGCGACGGTTCATGCGCCAGACGTAGGCATTGCCCGCGTCGATCACCATGTTCTTTGGCCGGATGTCGCTGGCCTGCTGATAGGTGGCGGAAGTCATGATGTACTTGTGCAGCGCCTTCATCGACCAACCGCGGCTGATGAGATAAGCAGCCAGGTGATCCAGAAGTTCCGGATGGGTGGGTTCTTCGGCGCGCAGGCCGAAGTCCGTCGGAGTGCGCACGATCGGCGCGCCGAAGTGGTTCATCCAGGCGCGATTGACGGCGACTCGAGGCGTGAGGGGGTTCTTTGCGCTGCCGATCGCGCGGGCCAGTTCCATGCGTCCGCTGGTGGACGCGCGGAAGGGCTGCTTGGTCGGGTTCAGGATGTCAATGAATTTGCGACGGACGGGATCGCCGTGGTTGCGGGGGTCGCCCTTGATGAAGATACGAGGTTCCTTCGGACGCGCCAGATCGGTCACCGACATCGCGCGTTGCGGAGCGCCGGGGTGGCTCATTTCAAGAATCTCCATGTCGTTGTAAAACGAATTCTCCTCGTTCTCGAGACGGCGCATGGAGCGCTTGCGCTTCAGGCGGTCGAAGCTGGTCATGACGGGTGATCCGCGTCCGTAGAAGATCTGGCGAAGCTGTTCCATGTCCTTGTCCTCAAGCTTCTTGATCATCGGAATTTCTTCCTTGGGCTTGCGGGCTTTTTCTCGTTGGTAAGCAGCCACGGCGTTCACCCACGCCTTCTCCGCCTTGAAGAAGAGCGAGCTGTAACGGGCGGCCACTTCCGCGAGGTTGCGGGCGGGCGTGGAAAAGGCCTTGGCCACGTGCGGGTTCATTCCCTTGGCCGGATTGCCGTCCTTGTAGTAGGTCTTGGACAGCGCACGCGCCTTCTTCGAAAAGTCATCCGCGTTCAGCTTGGTGTAATCCTTCCAGGGACGGAACAGCGTGTCCCGCTTGTTGCCCTTGGCGCGGGCCAATGCGCGTTGCCAGTTGCGTGCAATATCGGCTTCCAGTTCGGTCTCACGGGTGAACTCTTCCTGGTCAGTGCGATTCCCCAAGCGGTAGAGATCGGAAGTTTCCAAGGCGTGCGCAACCAGCATGTAACGGGTCGTGTTGGTCTTTGCCTCGTGAAGGTAATCACCTACCGCTTCCGCTTTGAATTTCTCCATGTCGTACACGATCTGGGCCTTCTCGGTGAGGTATTCGGCATAGATCGGGTCTTCCAAGGGATTGGGATTGTCGTGAAGAAGCGGCTGGTTCTTTTCGAACTGGATGCTGTCGAACACGCCATAGAGCCCGTAGTAGTCCTTCTGCGACACGGGATCAAACTTGTGATCGTGGCAACGGGCGCAATACACGGAGAGGCTCATCATGCCCCGCGTGATCACGTCGATCTGATCATCAATGACGAGGGGCTTCTGATTACCATCCACTGCGCGTCCCATGGTGAGGAGCGCGAGGGCGGCCTTGTCCTTCTTGTCGCCGTAGGGCAGCAGATCTGCGGCGATCTGCTGCTGGAGGAATTTGTCGTAAGGCTTGTCGTTGTTGAAGGCATCGATCACCCAGTCGCGGTAGGTCCAGGCGTGAACCATTCGATTGCGCATGCCGCGGTTGTTGTTCTGTGTGCCACGGGTGTCGGCATAACGGGCGATATCCAGCCAGTAACGCCCCCAGCGTTCACCGTAATGCTCGGAGCTGAGGAGTTCATCGATCACGGTCTCCCAGGCGCGCGGCGAGCGATCGTTGACGAAGGCATCGACCTGTTCCTGGCTGGGGGGCATTCCAATCAAATCGAAATAAGCGCGACGAATCAGCGTGACGCGATCGGCCTGCGGAGAGGGAACCATGTTCTTCTCCTCCAGCTTGGCCTGGATGAAGTAATCGATCTTGTTCCTGGCCCAGCTGCGAATGTTGGACTTGATTTCCGGCTGTGGCGGATCGACGACGGGCTGGAAGGCCCAGTGCTTCTTCGCTTTCTCGCGATCCTCATCGGACTTCAGAATGCCGGCCGCCTTGCCCGTGCGCGGATCGGGGGCGCCTTGGCGAATCCAATCCAAAAGGTCGGCAACGACGCCATCGGGCATCTTTCCGCTTGGCGGCATCTGCAAGTCTTCATCGTTATATTGGATGGCCTTGGCCAACAGACTCTGACTTGGTTTGCCTGCTACGACGGCCGGACCACTGGAGCCGCCCTGAAGCAGCGCCTTCTTGCCGTCAACCTGGAGACCGCCCTTCACCTTGCCTTCCGCACTGTGGCAGTCGTAGCAATACTCCACGAGCGCTGGGCGGATCTTGGCCTCGAAGAACTCGAGTTGCTGCGGATTGAGCGGCTGCTCCTGCGCGTGCAGGCTCAGGCCTCCGAGAAGAAGACCGGCGGTCAGTTTTCTCATTTGATTCATCATGGTTGAGAGATGTTGTGTTGATCCAAAAAAAGCGCGTGTCAGCCACGCGCTTTCCGGGGAGTTGAATTCTATGAAAAGAGTTTCAAGACCGGCTGCGCTCCCGAAACGTCCGTGAGTCGGAAGTCACGACCACTGTTGCGATAGGTCAGGCGTTCTGAATCGAAGCCAAGTCCGTGCAGGATGGACGAATGAAACTCGTGGACATGTACGCGATCATCGGCAGCCGCGCCACCCAGTTCGTCGGTGGAACCATAGATCTGGCCGCCCTTGACGCCACCACCGGCAAGCCAGCTGGAGAACGCGCGGTTGTTGTGCGAACGACCGTTCGGGCCGTCCTCAGTGGGGCTGCGGCCAAATTCGGTGCTGGACGCAATCAGGGTATCGCTGAACAGACCACGTTGCTTGAGATCAGTCATGAATGCCGAGATCGGTTTATCAATACGACCGGCATTGCGCGGGACGTTGTTGGGGATGTTGTTGTGCGTGTCCCAACCGCCGTTCCAAACCTGAACGAAGCGAACCCCGCGTTCGAGGAGACGACGCGCGATGATGAATTGGCGTGCCTGTGAGCGAAGCGCCGGGTCCTGCTCGGTCGCGCCATACATCTCAAGAATGCTCTGCGGTTCGCGGGCGACGTCAAAAGCTTCGGTCGCATCGGCCTGCATGCGGTAGGCCAATTCGTAGGATTGAATGCGTGCTTCCAGCTTGTCTTCGACCTGACGCTTCTGCTTGTGGATCTCGTTGATCTTGTTGAGCAGATCGAGCTGATTGCGCTGATCCTGCGCAGTCGTGAATTTGTTGCGGATGTTCTCGATAATCCGTTCAATGTCCGTGGCGGTCGGATCAACGAACGTTCCCTGGAATGCACCGGGCATGAAAGCCGACTGCCAGTTCTTGGCGCCCTGTCCGGGAAATCCCCCCGGGTTCATCGCAACGAACGCCGGCAGGTTCTGGTTCTCCGTGCCGAGACCGTAGACCACCCAGGAACCGAGCGAAGGCTTGGGCAGACGAAAGTCACCGGTGGTTTGAAGGAGGGTTGCCGGACCGTGCGCGGGGACATCGGTGTGCATCGAGTTGACAATCGCGAGGTCATCCGCGTGCTTGGAAAGCTCGGGCCAGATTTCGCTCATCATCACACCGCTCTGTCCCTGCGGGGCAAAATTGAATTGGGGAGCCAGAAGACGTCGGCCGCGATTGCCGGCAGCACCTCCGCCTGCGTTGGCGAGTTCGGGCTTGTAGTCCCAGGTGTCCAAGTGGGACTGGGCGCCACTCTGGTAGATGTGAACGGCGCGCTTGGCGGTGCCCGGGAAGTGGGGCTCTTTCGGAGCAAGCATGCCACCAGCGGATTGCGCCTTCGCTTCGCGAGTCAGTTCCGGATACATCATGCCGGCCAAGGCGAGCGCTCCGAAGCCATTGCCGACGTGGTTCAGAAATGAACGACGGGTGGGGTAGAGAGGAAGATCTTCAAGGCCGCCAGTTTCGTGGTGGCCGCAATCGCGATTGGTATTCATTTTCACAGGTGTCCTGCTCGCGCAGATGTTGTTGCTTTCGTCTTCAGATTTGCCTCGCGCCGAGAATGCTTACAGCGAAGTGTTGAGGCAGACACTCAGCATCATAAGTTCCGCACGAGCACCGGCAAGGAGAATTCGCATTAATAATAGCAAAAACGTCTTGTTTTCGCTGTTTTATTCAACATTCCGGATTTCATCGACCAAATCTCTCACCGATTTGAAGGTTTGGTTCTTGCTGGCCTCTTTTTCGAACCAAGCCACCAATTTGTCGTAGGCCTGCCATTCCTTTGACAGAGCGCGGCAAATCAAGAGGTGGCCGATCAGATCAATCTTCTGCGTGGCGTTCATTCCTGACACTTTGCCGGCCAGAATCGCGTCGGTGAGTGGTTGGAGTTGGATGGCAACTTCAGCGGCTGGGGTACCGGAGCGGAGATCAGCCGCGGAATGAATCAATGCGCGAATCGGCTTGGGCTCCGGTTCGTTCTTCGAAAACCACGCACTTAATTGACGGGCCTTGGGCAACTGATCCGTGTCGATCAACAACTTGGCCAAGTAAACTCGGGTGATCGCGGAATCCTGCTTCTCAAGCAGGGATTCCAGGAACTGCGCCGCAACAGCTGCCTCGTCATGCTCCACCCGATCATACGAGTAGATTCCCAAGGCCTCCTCCGGATCGATGCGCATGGAATCTTCCAGCAGACGCATCGCCTTCTCCCGGTTTCCGGTGAAAAGTTCAATCACGCCCAGCCAGGACAATGACGCCGAACGCACCGAACTTTCTTCCGCGCGAAGGCTGATCTGACGAAGCCCATCTCGCGCTCGTGCCAACATGTCCGGTCGTCGATTCCACTCCTCACCCAGAGTCCGCAAGGAGGTGAAGATGTCATCGTTCTCATCGTCAAAGACCAGTTGAACCATCCGCTGCAGCATTTCCATCATCAGCGGTCCTGCGTGAATGATCGGGTTGTCCGGAAACTTTCGGCGGTTGGTGTCCGCCATTTCACCGAACTGCTTGACCATCTGCCGGACAAAGACTTTGACCGCATCGGGATCGGCGTCGGACTTGAGCTCGGCCGTACGCAGGATCATGTCCGACAAAAACTTGAAGAGTCTCTTGTGAGACAACGCGCTCAGTGAATCGGGTTCGCGCTCCAGCGCCTTGTCCAGAAGCGAGGTGGTGGCGGTCAGGGTGTTCTCGAACTCCTGCAACAGACGTTTGCCAACCTGCGATGCGGCTTTGGGATCCTTCTTCATGATCGCAGCAATGCGCATGAACGCAGCCGGCCAATTCTCGTTGCGCACGCCCAATCCGCGCTCGAGGAAATTCGCGAAGAGCATGTCGGCCAGTTGAACGTAGGGCTCGGCCTTGGTTGGATGCGTGCGCGCAAATTCCAGGCAAATGCTGCGCCGCTTGTAGTTCATCAACGATGGCAGCACGTTGGCATAGGCCATTGCGGCATCGAAGTTCTTCGGATCGGCCTGATACCGCTCCTTCAACCAGCGCTCGCGTTTGGAGCGAACGGATTGCGCCTGTTTGCGATCGACCTGGTCCAGAATGGCAATCAATCGTTCGTAAAGCGACACGTTCAGTTCGGTTTTACCGGCGGCTGTATTCTCCTCGATCTCCGCCTCCAATTCCTTCGCCTGGCGTTTTCGATCGTATCCGGTGGATGAACCAAAGCTGAAGTGCAGGCCGTTGGCATTCACCAGGAACAGCACCTCCAGGTTCAGGGTAAGCTTTGCTTCCTCTCGAAGGGCTGCCTCCCACTCCGCAGGTGTCCGCGCGTTCGCAGACTCGACAAGTCCGAACGCAACCATGAACGACAGAAAAACTCGCATTGGCCTGAGGCTATCGGCACGAACGCCGAGCGCAAGCGGGAGATGTAACGGTGGCTTCGAATGTCTGCAAAGCATGGAGAAACACTGAGCGACCGACACCCACCGAAGCGCCGACCACCAGTTCTCGGTGCTTGAGAGACTCAGTCAATTGGACGATGGGCAGGATTTCGAGCGCAATTAGCGCTCTTCGCGCTGCCGGCGATTCATCTGGCGGAGCAGTTGATACTTCAGCTTCACCTCGTGGGCGCAGTAGTATGCGATGCGCATTCCCTGCCAGCCGTCGAGGAATCCCATCTTCAGGATATACCCTCTGAACCATCGAAAGATCGCGTGTGTGTATGGTGAGATCACCCCGACCTTTTTCCCGCGTTCGTGTTCCGACTCCGCCCACAGTCGCGCGTATTTTTCGCAACGCGTCCAGTGATCTTCACGGTCCTTGAACGAGTAGTGGTGGATGTCGTGGGTGAATTCCTCCACGCCTCCCTCCACCTCAAGCCGCTCGTGAACCTTGCCGCCGGCGAATTTGGAAACAGATTTCTTGAACAGCCGGATGACACGATCGGGATACCAGTCGCCGTTGCGAATCCAGCGTTCTTCATACTGTACGCAGCGCGGCATGCTGAAGCCGTTGATGTTCTGCGGCGCGCCGTCGTAGATGATTTCCTGAATCTCGTTGCGCAGGCCGTCCGAAAGTGCCTCATCCGCATCAAGGCTGAAGATCCAATCGTTCTTCGCCATTGAAACAGCCTGGTTCTTCTGGCCCACGTAACCGAGCCAGTCCTGGTGTTCGAAGCGCGCGCCGAATTCCCTGGCGATCTCCTCCGTTCGATCGGTGCTGCCGGAGTCGAGAATCACGATCTCTGCCGCGAGGTCCGCGCAGCTCTTGAGACAGCGGGCAAGGTTGTCTTCCTCGTTCAGCGTGATGACCACGAAGGAGATTTTCATTGGCGCTTTCGGTCGGCGGCCGCCATTTCGAGCACTTCAACCGTCTCGCGAACGTTGCGGTTCAGGCTGAGTTCGGATTCAGGAGTGGTTTCTGGCAGACCACGATTGGCGCGCCATCTTTCGACGGCGTTCACCACGGCGCGAATGTCACTGGGATCATGGATGACAGAACCGTTGCGGCCTTCGCGAATGAGTTCGTGCGCGCCGTTGTATTTGGAGGTGACAACGGGGAGATCCGCGGCAAGCGCCTCGGAGACGACGTTGGAACAGGGGTCGTAAATGGGGAGGAAGACAAGCAGGTCGGCGGCAAAGTAGGCCTCCTCGACATTTGGGAGCGGCCCGGTGAAGATCACGCCTTCGTTGGCAAAGAACGGCTTCCGCCCCTTACCGACCACGAGGACTTTCACGTTGTTCCCCGACATCACTTCATAGGCTCGGATGAGATACTTGAGCCCCTTGCGCTCCCAACCGGAACCGACGAAGAGCATCACGAAGTCATCGTCGTGAATCCTAAAGGACTCACGGGTCTTGCGCCGCTCGCCGGATTGGAAACGCTTTACCTCGATGCCGTTGCGGATGAGGTGAATGCGGCCCGGAGGGAAATTAAAATGCTCCATGATTTCGCCACGGACCATTTCGGAATTCACGATGATGTGGCGGGTGTTTTCCGGATCGAAAGTCACGGTTTCCAGCTTCTGCATGTTGCGATGAAATGCGCCCATGTTCACGAAGGGCCTGCGCCAGAACGGGGCAAATTGACGCCGTCTCTGCAAACAGACTTTATGAACGCCGTCGCCCGCACGATAAACATCCTGACGAACGGTGCGTTCGAGACTGAACACGCAGTCGAACTGGTGACGCTTCAATTCGGTATCAACCGCAGCGGCAAAGGCGAAAGGTGCTTCGTGGCGGTTGGCGTTGATGGAGATCGGATGCGTTTCCACATCGTCCGGCGCGGATTCCCAGGATTCGGAGAAGAGGTGAAGCTCGTGTCCGTGCGCCTTCAGCGCGCCGAGGAGCCGTTGCAGATAAAGTTCCGCACCACCGGTGGCCGAGAATTTGCGCCGAATTAGAGCCAGTTTCATTTACCCGCCAGCTTGCGCAGGCAGCACGATATTTAGCGGCCGGGTGCTTGTGAAGGTCGAGGGAAAAGTGTGCGGGATGGTTAATTGGTTGAAGGGTTGGACGGCGAGCGGACGATGCCCGGCACAGCCCTACAACCATTTAACCTTTCAACCCTTCGACCCAACCACCTACGCTCTCGCCGTGTCCGACGCGCAAAACATCGTCTACTTCGATCTCGAAACGAAAAAGAGTTTCGAGGAGGTGGGCGGGCGCAATGGTATCCGGCGTCTGGGCATGAGTTTGGGCGTCACCTACAGCACGGCGTCGGGTGAATACAAGATCTACGGGGAGAACGATGCCGTGCCGTTGTCAGAGGAGTTGCTGCGTGCCGATCTGGTGGTGGGTTACAACGTGATCGGCTTCGATTTCGTGGTCCTCCAGGGTGAGAACGAATTCTTTGATTTTGAGCAGGTTTGCTCTCTGGACATGATGGTTGATGTCGCGGACAAGGTGGAATTTCGTCCCCCGCTTGACGCGATTGCGCACGGTTCGCTGGGTATTGAGAAGACCGCCGAGGGCCTGCAGGCCGTCAAGTGGTACCGCGAGGGCAAGCTGATGGAGATCGCGGAATACTGCTGCTACGACGTCAAAATTACCAAGCTCGTGCACGAGTACGGACGGGCGAAAAAGCAGGTGCAGTTCAAGAACCGGCTGGGCGTGGACATGAGCGTGCCGGTGGAATGGTGAGTGGTGAGAATCCAGAGCGATGGCGGGATCGGCCTTCATTGCTGCGGCCGGTGGAAAGTCTGGTTGAAGAACTTCCGGTTCGGGACTGGTATCCGATCCAACAACCGCTGGAGCTTGAGATCGGTTGCGGTGATGGCTCTTTTCTCTTTCATCATGCCGCGAAACATCGCGCCCGAAACTTCCTGGGCATCGAACGACTCAAGGGGCGCCTGTCAAAGCTGGATCGCGTCGCGCGGCGCGAGGGCCTGACGAATCTCGCTCTGGTTCGCCTTGAGGCGAGGTATCTCATGCGCTATCTGCTGCCTGAGAAATCCTTCAGCGCGATCCATGTGTACTTTCCCGATCCCTGGCCGAAGAAGAAGCATCGCAAGAACCGGATCGTCAACGAGGAGTTTACGGAACTTGCGTCACGAATTTTGAAGGAAGGTGGTTGTGTTCATCTGCGAACAGATGATGAGAATTACCATGAGCAGATGTTGGAAGTGTTTGCAAGCCTGGCCAGTTGGACCGCCATTGAGATATCGGATGATTTGAAGGCGATCCGGACGGATTTTGAACGGGAGTTCAATTCGAAGGATATTCCGACGCGCTACGCAAACTACGAATTGACAGGCAGATCAAACGTCGATGATCGGGCCGCCACCGGGGCTTGAGCCGCCTCCACTTTGATCGCGCGGTGGCTTTGGCTGGTTGTTCCGCTCGCGACGTTCGCGCATTCGTCGCTGAAACTCGTACTCGCGTTCCTTCACGCCGGTGACGTTTCCGAGGGCGGTGCCGATGAGGCTGATGATCAATCCGCCACCGAAGGCCGCGCCAAAGGTATCCACCTGAAATCCCAGCACCAGTGCGCCAACCAGCATGATCAACAGGGCGTTGATGACAAAGCGAAACGCGGTGAGCGTCAGGATCATGAGCGGGAGCGTCAGGATATGGAGGATTGGTCGGAGGAATTCGTGCGAGAGAGTCAACAGCAGTGAGGCGACGCCGACTGCAAGGTAATCCTCAAAATGCATCCCTCGCATCACGCTTGATGCAACGAGAAGCGCCAAGGAGTTGATCAACCATTTCTGAAGAAGTGGTATCGGTGAACGAAACTTGTCCTTCGATTCATCCATCAATTCGCGCACTCACCATTGTGCACCGAGGTTCACACCGCAAGCGCCGGATTGCTTCAGATAAATGGAATCGGGTTGTCAGTTGAGTGAGGAGACCTTGGGGCGGGTGAGTGAAGCGGTCGGAAGACCACTTCACAACTCACATCCGGGGGGCTGCTCGCCCTCGCTTGCTGCTATCCCTCAAGCGGGGTGATGCAGATCGAGCAGTTCGCGGACGGATTTGATAAGCACCTTCCGTTCGAAGGGTTTGGGAATGAGACGTTCGCGTTCAGAGAGCGAAGACAGTCCGGTAAATTCCTCACTATAGCCGCTGCAGTATATCGCCAGGATCCTTGGTTTGGTCTTGCGGATCTCGGTCACCAGGTCCCGGCCGGACATCCCGCCGGGCATGATCATGTCGCTGACCAGGAGATCGATTTCATCGCGATGTTCAGACCAGATTTCCAGCGCCTCGGGACCATCGCCGGCCTCCAAGGCGCCATATCCTGCGCGCCGCAAGAGCGCGAGCAGGGAACAGGGCACGGGCACGTCGTCTTCGACAACGAGAATCGTTTCCGTCCCTCCCAGGCTGCGGGTTTCGTCCGAGGGCTTGTCGGGATCGTCTATGTTCGGGGCGGCGTTGGCCGGTACATACACGCGGAAATTGCTTCCCTTGCCCATCTCCGAATCCACTTCAATCCAGCCTTCATGCTGTTTGGTGATGCCAAACACCGTCGACAATCCCAGGCCCGTGCCCTTGCCCACCGGCTTGGTGGTGAAAAAGGGCTCGAAGATGTGTGAAAGTTGATCGGGTGGGATACCGGTGCCCGTGTCCGCAATGGAGATCTCAACCTGCGCGCCACGAAGGGATTCGGCCTGGAGGGTGCCACGGTCCTTGACCACCACTCGCACCTGATATCGGTGGAGGTAAGCCACGACCAGCCAGAGGTACCCGTCCTCCATCCGGCTCTCCATCACGCTTCTGCCAATTGAAACGCGCTCGTGAACGGCCTGCCTGCCTTCCACCATGGCAGAGTTAAAAGCGATCGGTGGCCTGAGTTGCCCCTTGCCGATGGATTTGATCTTCAGGTCATTCAGTCGTCGTTTCCCGTCAATCAGTGCGGTTCGTCCGGTCAGGATCACCTTTGAGCTGGAAGGTGTGGAATCGAATGTATCCGGCAATTCGATAAAGAGTACGCCGGTGGTGTCCTGGATCCAGAACAGTCCCCACTCGTTATCTGAATAGGTGACCACACCCTCCAGGCGGATGGGATGAGCCCGGCGCACCTCGTCGCTGTCGAGGGAGTAGTAGGCTTCGACGGTGGTAATGGCGGACGGCTCCGCAACCGTGTCCGCGCCAAAGCATGGAACTTGCGCGGTCATGGCGAACCCCAACCCCAGAATCGCCGATATAAACCTCAGCCACGGCATGTGATAGCTAAGCCCAAATCTCCGTCATTCGCGCGCCACAGCCAATCACGCATTTGGGGGACATGGGATCAGCCTGGTCCGTCTCCATGAACCTCAATCTCGGCTTGCCTCTCCGTACAGGTTTCCGATGCTCCACATGTGAAGACCGTTTCTGTCCTGACCGTATTGACCTGCACGCAGCTTGCACTCCTCAACGCAGCTGATCTTTCCGCCTTTCCCGGCGCGGATGGATTTGGCGCCTTTGCGAGAGGCGGTCGAGGCGGACGCGTGGTGCAGGTGACGAATCTGAAAAAGCGCGGCCCCGGCAGTTTCACCTGGGCGCTCAATGAGGTTAAGGTGCCGAGAACGATCGTGTTCGCCGTCTCGGGCGTGATCGATTGCAACAACGAGATCGGCTTCCTCATCAACGCCGACAACGACCAGGTGACCATCGCCGGCGAGACCTCACCCGGTGGCATTGCGATCTACAACTACCGGCGCTTCGAAATCAAGAACGGCGCGCGCGAGGTGATCCTGCGATTCATGCGATTTCGCGGAACGCGCATCCATACCAAGAACGATCCCGATGCCCTGCTGATCTGGCGCGCGGGTGATGTCATCGTCGATCACTGCTCATTCGCCGGCGCCTGCGACGAGACGATCTCCACCAGCAGCGCCAACAACGTGACCATCCAATGGACCGGCTACGACGAATCCCGCAAGGAACGCGCACACGCGGATTATTTCGAGAACAGCGGCCAATGGCACAACTACGGCGGCTTGTATTCCAGATCCAGGAACATCTCCATCCACCACTGCCTCTTCGCCCATCACAGCAAGCGAAATCCACTGGCCGGATCCGGTTCGTATGTGGAGGCGGTCAACAACGTGATCTACAACTACTCCAATTCACAGCAAACCTGGGGCGCCGCGGGCGAAGGACTGAAGATTGCCAACTGCTTCTTCAAGCTTGGCCCCGACCGTCGCAAGCGGCCCATCCCTGTTCGTGACAATGCCATTGCCATCAAGGCTTGCGTCTCCGTGAAACGTGATGGCAGTGAAGGCCCGCCCGTTCCCGATCAGGGAACACCTGGCAATCTCCGTCTCAACCGGATCGAAACCGCACGGCAAGCGTGGTCCAGCGTTCTCTCTCTCGCGGGCGCTCTCCCGCACGACGCCACCAGTCGGCGAATGGTGACCGAAACCAGAACCGGCACCGGAAAACAGGGATACTCAGCCGACATTGAAGCCGACCGCCGTGCGCTGAATAGTTCCCTCAGGATCACCGACAGCGACTCCGACGGCCTTCCCGACACCTGGGAGAAACGCGTGGGACTTAATCCTTCCGATCCAGGCGATTCAAGCCGGTTGGGCGCGAATGGATACACCCATCTCGAAACGTATTGCCACGAACGCGCAGCTGTGTTGATTCGACGAGCTGCGCGTTGACGATCATGGAAGTGAGGGACTCCAGCGCGCCGGGTGCCCATGCCGGGAAGCGGCAGTTTCAGACCACGCATTGGTCGGTGGTCATCCGGGCGATGGATTCGGATTCGAGGGCGGGAGTGGCGCTGGAGGAGTTTTGTCGCACGTATTGGTTTCCGCTGTGTGCCTTTGTGCGCCGATCGGGCCGGGCACGCCACGATGCCGAAGATCTGACACAGGGATTTTTCGCCGGCTTGCTCCAGAACTCCGGACGCGATATTGACCCCGAAAAAGGACGCTTCCGCTCATACCTTCTGCCCCGCCTTGATCGGGTGGCGTTCCGTCTGCGGAGCGACTACGAACGCGGTGGAAAGGAACGGGTCTTCGACGCGTTAAACGGGCACCTCGCCGGCGCCAAGTCCGACTACGAATCCCTGGCGGAACGAATCGGGATGACGCCGGGGCGGTCAAGGTGGCCCTGTTTCGGCTGCGCCGGAGATATGGCGAACTCCTTCGCGGCGAAGTCTCCGTGACCGTCGATTCACCGGCGGAGGATGAGGAAGAAATACGCTGTCTGCTGACATTGTATTGATCCCTCACTTCTTCTTCTGATCGAAGCCTCTGGCGTTCAACAAAACCTGTAAGTTGCGGATCGACTTGACCTGCTTCTTGATTCGTTCGTTTTTCTTGTTCAACGCCTGCACCACTGCCGGATGTTTGTCCGCAGGTAAGTGCTTCTTGGACTTGCGATCGAAGACATAGGTCTTCTTGGTATCGGTCTTGAAGAATCCCGTGTGGATGATCAGTCCGTCGCGCGGATGGGGCTTCTTGCCCGCGGTGAGGTGGCGTTCCTTTACGCGGAACAGGAGTTCGCCCGGCGTTTCCGGATCTTCATCAAAGACTTCGGTCTCATACCACATGGCCGGCATGGCAACCCGGCGCGACATGAACGCGCGCATGGATTTTGCGGGTGTGATTGGAGTCACGAAATGCTGGTAGATCATTTGCGTGGCGATCTTTTTCTTCTTCTCAGGCGCGAGTTCCCGGTCGGACGCGTTGGTGGACAGGATTCCCGCTGAGAGCAGCAGGAGACTTGGGATATGGTTGTATTTCATGTTCGTTGTTTTTCTGGGTTTCGATTGATTTTGAAGGATGGATGCGTCCGATCAGCCATTCGGCTGCCACGGCGTTTCCGATGAGACTGAGGTACAGCGCGACTAGATAGACCGTCTGGTAGTGCATGCCGATTTCGGTGAGGAAGATGTTGTAAATGCGGAAGGTGATCGCCGTCGTGACCATGGCGAATGACCGGATCATCCACTTCACGTGATCCCGCGTTTGTCCCCGGCGGATGGTGATCCAACCCTGCCAGGTGGAATGAAACGTGAAGATTCCGAGCACGATGAATCCGGCCGCACCAGCCGCCCCACCCTTCGCGTATAGCGAGAGATGAAACCCGGTAGGGCAAAGCACTCCCAGGATGCTCCAGGTGTAGATCCGCCCGAGCCATCGATGCAGCGCGGGCCGGTGCTTTACGATCGGTCGGAAGAACTGAAGGAAGCTGGCAACCAGACAAAGTGCCCCCGCAGCTGCGTGCAAAGCCAGCGCGGATCGCCAAAGCGGAGTGCCGGCAAGGTCGAGTCGTTCCTGCAGAAAAGGAACCTCATCGCGCGCAACCACGATCCCCCAGCTGTTCTCAATGACGATACAGGACAGGTAAACGAATCCGATCCAGCAAACCGTCCTGAACAATGCGTTGACCACGCAACCAGACTAGTGAGCCTGGCGGACAAGATGTCAGAAGCGTGTCAGCGATAGGTAAGAAGAGGTTCAGACAATCAAGCAGTGGCCTGACGGCGATTTACTTGAAGGTGATTCCGTCCCACCGCTTCAGCCAATCCAGCAGCCACGGCTGGTCGTCCAGATCGTTGGCCTCCGGATACAGGTAGTTCTCCAACACGCCTGCCAACGCGAAATCGGCGTAGGCCGGATCCCCTCCGAACAAGAACTCGTTCGCGGTCAATGTCCCCCTGAACCGATTCAAAGCCGCAACAAATCCACAGCGAATTCCTGCCTGATTCTCCCGCCACGCACCCACGCAGCCGCGTCCGAACTTCCGTTCCTTGTGGCGGATCACGTCGGTCCGGTTGGCCACATCCTCAATCGCGGCGAGGTGGTGGATGTCGCAGAGTTTGAACGAATATCCTTCCAGTTCGCATTCGATGTGCTTGATCAGCAATTCGTGAATCCCGCTGATGCGGTCCGGAAACAAACGCGAAGCACAAAACTCGCGATCGATGAGTCAGAACTCTCTTAAATGACTTTCTCTCCGTGCACCAACACGGGCACCTGGTAATAGGCTCCATCCGTAAACCGCACCACCGCGCTCCGGTCCCAGTTCGGCACGATGACGCTTTCGTATTGTTCGCCAGCCGCCCGCAACATCCGCGTGATCGGTATGCATTAGGGGCTGTGGAGCATCTCGTAAATCTTCAGCATGCCGATGGTGGTGGCATGGGTGGTTGATTCGATGAACGATGTATTGAGGAAAGTGGCTTCGAGCGCCACCCGTAGAAGGGCAGCGACGAGCCGACACTTCGAAAGATTTAGATTGCCTACTCCTTCCCGCACCAAACAATCGGCCCATGCTCTCGTTTCGCGTTTTCATCGCACTTACCGGCTTGGCAGCGTTTGCTTCGGCGTCCGAACGGCCCCACAACGCCAAGGCAGTGCAGGCCGGTGTTACCCTGTCGTTGGTCAGCGAACATCCGGATCTCGTGACGCCCACGGGCATCGACGTGGATGCGCAGGGAAACATCTGGGTCATTGCCAGCCACACGCATTTTCCGCCGAAGGACTACCAGGGGCCGAAGCACGATGAAGTGCTGGTGTTTGGCCGGGCCGGAAGCCGCAGGGTTTTTCATAACCGCACTGAGAAGACCATGGATCTGGAGCTGGGTTCAGATGGGTGGGTGTATCTTGCCGAGCGTGACCGGATCCTTCGCCTGCGCGACACCGACGGTGACGGCAAAGCAGATCGAGAGGAAGACGTCGCCGTGCTCAAGTCGGAAGCGACCTATCCGCACAACGGTCTCGCCGGTCTCGCCTGGCATCCCAATGGCCGGCTTTATTTCACGCTCGGGGAAAACTTCAACCAGGAGTGGATTCTCACGGGAACTGACGGTCGCAGTGCCACCGGCACCGGTGAGGGAGGCGTGTTTCATTGCACGCCCGACGGCCGCGAACTCACCCGCATTGCCCGTGGCATGTGGAATCCCTTCGGCTTTTGCGTGCGGGAAGACGGTGAGATGTTTGCTGCCGAAAACGATCCCGGCGAACGTCCTCCCTGCCGAGTGCTCCACATCGTTGAAGGGGGTGACTATGGCTTTCAGCGCGAGTATGGACACGCGGCGCATCATCCCTTCGTTTGCTGGAACGGCGAGATGCGAGGCACGCTGCCGATGATTCATCCCTCGGGTGAAGCGCCGTGTGGCGTCGTTCCGTTTGGGCGAGGCCTGCTGATTCCCTCCTGGGGCGATCACTCGATCGATTTCTTTCCGCTTGAACGAAAGGGCGCGAGTTATTCTGCGACGCGGATCGAACTGGCCAAGGGCACGCGTTATTTTCGGCCCACCTGCATTGCCGCCTCCGAATACGACAGCAGTCGCGACATAAAGGTCTGGTACCTGACCGATTGGGTGGACGGCAGCTACAACGTGCATGGCTTCGGGCGGATCTGGAAACTCGAGGTGGATCTGAACCAGGCCAACTGGCTGGGATCGCTGCAACTTCCGAAGCCGAATGCAGCCGCAAGGCTCGCGAAACAACTGCGAGCGGGGAAGGCAAAGTATTCGACCAAAGCGCTCCTGAAACACGCGCGAGACAAGGACCCCTTCATTGCCCGCGCGGCACTCGTTCGACTCAGCCGCCAAGTCAATGAATGGACGCCATCCGGTATCGCGCGTTGGAACGATTTGGACCGCATCTCCGCCACACGCGCCCTGCACATTGCGCTTGCCGATCCGGATACATGGATACTCCGTGGACTGAATGACCCCAGCGTCGACGTTCAATTCGAAACGCTCCGCTGGCTCACGGAAGCCAGCCTGCTCGACAAGCGCATGCGGCAGTTTCTTCCCGATGTAGAAAAACTGCTCCAGCGCCACGACCTGAACTTCGAACTCTTTGAGGCCGGCATCGCGGCGATCAACACGCTTCAGGGCAAGCCCCAGCTCGGCCTCGCCAATCCCGATCTGCTCATCGCCCGCGTGAAGGATTCCAACAGCTCGTTCAAGCTGCGCACCTATGCGCTGCGCATGCTCCCGATCATGCATCGTCACGCCACGCCGGGTCGGCCGTTCTCGATTCTCACCTTCCCGAAAGGCCTCACCGTCGAACTCCTCGCAGGCCTGCTTCATTTGGGGAACGACGAACTCACGATGGAAACATTGCGCGTTCTCGGTGGACACCCCGCGGCTGGCAAACACGTCCTTGCAAGATTCGCCAAGAATCAGGTGCGACCCGACCAATTGCGCGCCGAGGCCATCGCTGGTCTGGCTGCCGTAGCGGCGGAATACCTCGATGACCTTGTCGAATTGGCGCTTCATCCTTCGGCGCCCATTGCTGAGGAAGCTCTTCGTTCGTTGCGCAACCAATCACTCACGCCGGAGCAACGCGCGAAGATCCGCAAGGCCTCACGGCGTGATCTCGTTGCTGCGGTTCTTGATCCCGCCTCGCTTGCGGCCGAACGACCGACTTCCGATGATCCGGGTGCTTGGGACCGGCATCTCATATCACTCAAGTTGAAACCGAATATCGACAGCGGCAGGCGCATCTTTCACCACGCGGGCGTTGCGCTTTGTTCGCGCTGCCATCGTCATGATGGTCGCGGAAAAATCGTCGGGCCGGACCTGACGCACGCCGGTCGCCAGCACGACCGCGCCTGGTTTCTCAAGGCCATTCTCCAGCCCAGCGCGGAAATGGCCCCTGAGTATCAGCCGCGTGAATTGACGCTTACCAACGGAGACACGCACACAGGTATTCGCCTGCGCAGCTACAGCCGCGAGCAGCTCCGCGACATCAATGGCAACACCATCACCTTCCACAAGGACAAGGTCGCTGGGATCCGTGACCTGAATACCTCCCTCATGCCCGCCGGACTTGTCTACACGCTGACCGATCGGGAACTGAACGACCTCCTCACCTTTCTGGCGCAGAACTGACGCCGATGCATGGACTTGGTCGAAATCATTGACGGGATCATTGGGGCGGGACACGACATCTTCATTCGAGACGATGGACGCTTGTCCGATGCCGAACTGCTGAAACGCCTCAAGCTCAAAGGTTACTGCCTCACCGAGCAACCCCGTACCGATCGATTGGCACATGTTTCCAGATTGGACGAATGGACGGCATTTGCCGACGACGGATATACACGCTCTACAACTCCGGCCACGCAAAAGACGTCACCGAGAATCTGGCCGCCCGTTTTGAGGTTTTTCGAGCCGCTATTGGTGATGCGGATGACTCCATTGAGTTCTACCACTTTGCCAGCGGTAAGCGGACCCGCGCATATTGGTTCGATGACCAGGGTGGGGACTCGAAGAGGATTGTCTTTAATGAAGGTCCGCCCTTCGAATGTGAGAGGAATTTTTACCGGAACACCTTTGGCAAAACGTCATGGCCATCGCACGCGAATTGGGAATCGAGGTCAAGGACATGGCGGCTTCGATGAAGGTCTACGCCAAAACGAGCTGAACCACACTCTGCAGCAGTGAGCGTGAGCAACCAGAAAATCGCTCCTTGCGTGCGCCCTGCTGCGGCACCCGAGCGCTGGGACAACAATGCATAAATTCTTTGCGACTGCCGTCCAAAACGCAGATAAACCGCGCGTTCCAAAATGAAACGATTTCTCCTCTCACTTTCCGTAATATTCCCCTTCCTGGCGGGAGCCGAGAACCGGCGACCCAACATCGTCTGGATCATTCCCGACGACATGTCCGCGAACTTCTCGTGCTACGGAGAGACTGCGATCCAGACACCTCACGTGGACAAGTTGGCGGCTCAGGGCGTGAAGTTCTCCAACGCCTACGTCACCGCTCCGGTTTGTTCCACCTGCCGTTCCGCCTTCATCACGGGCATGTATCAGACGAGCATTGGCGCACATCATCACCGCAGTGGACGTGGAACGGAGAAAATCCATCTGCCCGAGCACATCAAGCTGGTGCCCAAATTCTTCCAGGACGCCGGCTATCACACATCAATCACGGGTTGGCCGGGACGCAAAGGTAGGCTCGGTAAGACCGATTACAACTTCGAATGGGATCGATCGATTTACGACGGCGCCGACTGGTCCGGCCGCAAGGAAGGACAACCGTTCTTCTGTCAGATTATGACGCCGGGCGGGAAGCTTCGTGGAAAAGATGAAACCGGCTGGGAAAAGATCCAGAGCGCGGCTGAGAAGAAGTTTGGCAAACGCACACCGGATAGTGCGGTCAAACTTCCGCCGTACTATCCCGCACACCCGGACATCGTTCGCGACTGGGCTGCCTACCTCGATTCTGTGCGCATGACCGATGTAATGGTCGGCGAAGTCATTGCGCGCCTGAAAAAGGAAGGAATCCTTGAAAACACGCTCGTCATTTTCATGACCGACCACGGCATCAGCCACGCACGTGGGAAGCAGTTCATGTACGACGAAGGCCTGCGCGTCCCGCTCGTCATCCGCGGCCCGGGCATCAAGGCTGCTTCACTGCGCGACGATGTCGTCGAGCACATCGACATCGCAGCACTCTCCCTCGGTGCTGCCGGAATCAAGATACCCGAGTACATGCAGGCCAGGGACATCCTCGCGAAAGACTACCAGCCGCGTCAGGCCGTGTTTGCCGCTCGCGATCGCTGCGATGAAACCGTCGATCACATGCGCTCAGTGCGCACCAGGGATTTCAAGTACATCCGCAATTTCCTTCCCAAGCGCCCCTATCTGCAACCCTGCGCCTACAAAGACGCCAAGAACATTCTCCAAGCGGTGAAAGATTGGGACGCGGCTGGCAAACTCAATGACACCCAAAAACTCGTCACCAGGCAGCTTCGTCCCAAGGAGGAACTTTACGACGTCAGCGCCGACCCTTACGAAATCAACAATCTCGCCGGCAATCCGAAGTATGCCAGGCAGCTCAAGGAAATGCGCCGTCGCCTCAATCAATGGATGAAGAAGACCGGCGACAAAGGCCGCAAGGCCGAGTCGGCAACGATGTTCGACAGCGATATGAAGGTCTATCTGGACACGATCAAAAAACGGTCCACGCCCGAACATTACCAGCTCATTGCTGACAACATCGCAATCATGAAGAAATGGGCTTCCGAAGGAAAATAATGCCCAAACAATAATTCATGGCAGCGGGCGTGGGCTCGCTCAGATCTCCCAGCACCACTTGAAATCACCTTTGTCGTTTACCCAAGATGAACAATCTACTCACCGTCCTCACCCTCACATTTGCCCTCACCGCCACTGCCGCACAAAAGCCCAACGTCATTGTCGTCATGGCGGACGACCTGGGCATCGGCGACATCACACCCACCAATCCCGAGTGCAAGATCAAGACCCCGCATCTGCAGAAGATGGCGGAGGAGGGAATGACCTTCTTTGACGCGCATACCACCAGTTCAGTATGCACGCCCACCCGCTACGGACTACTGACCGGCCGTTACAACTGGCGCTCACGTCTGTCGCGCGGAGTATTGAACGGACGCAGCAATCATCTGATCCCGGCTGGCCGACCCACGCTCGGACACCTGATGAAGAAAGCCGGATACCACACCGCCATGATTGGCAAGTGGCATCTCGGCTGGGATTGGGCCAAGGACAAGAAAGGCAAGATCGACTTCACCAAGCCGGTGAAGAACGGTCCTGATATCAACGGCTTCGATCAATACTACGGCCATTGCGGTTCACTTGACATGCCACCCTACGTCTGGGTCGATACCGGCAGGATCACCGCGCAACCCGATCGCGAAGAAGGCGTGACCCGAAAGGACGATCGCTACGGCTGGTATCGCAAAGGCCCGATCGGTTCCGACTTTCAAATCGCCGAAGTCCTGCCCCATCTCTTCGACAAGACGATCGCCCTCGTCAACCAACGCGCCAAGGCGGCCAAGTCAGGCAAACCATTCTTCGTTTATCTGCCACTGCCCGCGCCTCATACGCCCATTGTTCCTGTCCCACCATTCAAGGACGCCAGCAAGCTCAACCCTTACGCGGACTTTGTGATGCAGATGGACCATCACATGGGGCAACTGCTCAAGGCCGTCCAAGACAATGGTCTCAACGACAACACCCTCGTCATTTTCACCAGTGACAACGGCTGTTCGCCCGAGGCCAACTTCGATCTGCTCAAGGGACACGGCCATCATCCCAGCGCACAATTTCGAGGGCACAAGGCGGACATCTATGAAGGCGGCCACCGCGTTCCCTTCATTGCCCGCTGGCCCGGCTGCATAAACGGTGGTTCGAAGACGCATGCTCTCGCCTGCCTCACCGACATTTACACCACCCTCGAAGCCATCACCGGCCAGCGACGCAAAGCATTGGGCGGTGAAGACGGCTACAATCTCCTGCCGGTCTTCCGCGGCAAGAAGTCGAGTGGACGGGAGACGCTGATCAGTCATTCCATCGGGGGCTCTTTCGCCATTCGTCAAGGCAACTGGAAGCTCTGCCTGTCCGCGGGCAGTGGCGGCTGGAGCGCCCCGCGCGAACGCGCTGCCCAGAAGCAGGGACTTCCGCCCACGCAACTCTTCAATCTCAACTCCGATCCCGGTGAACGCAGCAACCTGGAATCCAGGCATCCGGGCAAGGTGAAGGAACTCCTTGCTCTGCTCGAAAAACAAATCACCAGAGGTCGCAGCACCCCCGGCAAGACCGTCCCCAACGATCGCGAGATCAAGTTCCTCCCCGCCGGCATGGCGTCAAAGAAGTAACTCCACCTGGTCGAAGATACTTGGAGGCTGGATCAACGCGCAGCTTCGTCGCATCATCCGCGCGCCGGGATCGCATGAGTCATCAGGATTCGTATTACAAAGACAATGAAGCCTACGCGGAATTCCTTTCCGGATGGGACCCCGCGTTCTATGGGAAGTATGTCGATACCTTGCGGCCGGACTGGCCGAAGGGTCGTGCGCTTGATGTCGGATGCGGCGTGGGGCAGGTCGTTCATCAACTGGACAAGAAAGGCGTTGAAGCACATGGAGTGGACGTTTCGGAACCGAACATTCAGAAGGCGCGCGAAGTGTCCGATCGCGTCGAGGCCTATGACGGCAGGCGGTTGCCATTCGAGGATGGTTTCTTCGACAGCGTCGGTGCGTTGAACGTATTGGAACACGTGGATGAGCCTGAGGCCTTCATTGCCGATCTGGTTCGGGTTGCGAAACCGGATGGCAAGATCGTGATCTCGAGTCCCAACTTCCTGCGTGTTCTGGGATTTCGCGATTACCACTACCGCATGCGCGGGATCGGCAACAAGTTGAGCAACCTTCGGCGTTTGATGGCAAAGCGTTCGCAGATGAAGAACAAGCCGGATGAAGTGCAATTCGAACGTATGAAACCGATCATCCGGGAGAAGTTTCAGCCGGATGACGACGCGATTGTCGTGACGAATATGTTGGAGATGATGTTCTTCCTCGAAAAAAACGGTTGCCGAATCGAGCGCAATGAATGCACCGACCGCTACGTTCCTGGCATCGTGGATCTGGCGCTGAATCTGACCTTCACGAGGTATATGATGTTCAACTCGTTCATTGTGGCGCGGAAGACATGAATGCGTGGATTTGCTGAGAATTCCTTGAATGCCCGCCCGTAACGTTACATTTACGTTGCGTGACACAACGGCCTTTGTTTCGCTCAGCTCAACGGGGTCGACGCCCTGAAATACCTCATGACTTCGAGCGACGATGCGATCATCTGCGACATCATGGTGCCTCACATGCCGGGTGACATGTTTTACGTCGCGGTGGAGGAACGCGTGCGCCCCGAACTATGCAAGCGCTTCATATTCGTCACCAGTTACGAGGGGAATCCGAAGATTGAATCGTTCTTCAAGACAAACAATTCGATCGTCCTGTACAAGCCCGTCACGTTCGGAAAACTGATGGGCACGCTGAATCTTCTCAATCAGCGCATTCTCGCTGAAGAGAAGAAAAAAGGCGGTCGTTGATCCACACGCCCGCCCGCGAATCCGATTGAATTCTCAAAGGCCGCGCGGGATCTTTCGCACATGTTCAGATACCTCCCCCTCCTGATCTGCAGCGTAGCATTTGCACACGATCAACATGTGCCTCCCACGAAGTATGTCCCGGCCGCAGTTCCGTTGGAAATCGGTGAAGCGAAGTTTCGCTATCGGCTCGTTCCCGGTTGGGCGCAGAAGAACAAGGCGCCGTTTCCGATTGGAAACGGCAAGGCGATCGTCGAGGACAGCAAGGGGCGGCTCTACTTTCTCAACGGCAGCCGCAAGCAATGCGTCATCGTGCTTAATCGCAATGGCAAAGTGCTCGATGCGTGGGGTGACTTTGCAAAGAGCGCGCATGGCTTGACCTTGCACGAGGAAGGCGGTCGGGAGGTGTTGTTCATCGCCGACAACTCCGCCGATGGCAAAGTCTTCAAGACGACGCTGGATGGCAAGGTGTTGATGACTGTTTCGTGTCCGGTCGAGTCCGGCCTTTATCCTGATCCCAAGAAATTCAAACCGGCCGAAGTGATCACGACACGAAGCGGAGATTTCTTTGTGCCTGATGGATACGGGAGCGACTACATCCTGCGCTTCGACAAGAACGGAGAATACCAGAGTGCGTTTGGCGGGAATCTCGGAAAGGGCGAAGCGCGGCTCGCGCATTGGGGACCACATGGTGGCATCGTGGATTACCAAGATCCGAAGGCGCCGGTGATCATCCTTGGACTCAGCGATCAACAGAAGATCAAGCGATTCACGATGGGCGGCAAGTGGATCGACACGATCCCGATTCCCGGTGGCAATCCCCGCGACATCATCTTTCATCGCGGCCATATCTACATTCCGCACCTTGGTGATGATTGGCCGAAGGAACGAAACAATCCGGGGTTCGTTTCGGTGTTGAATCGTGAATTCAAGATCGTCGCAAACCTTGGTGCACGGCCGGCGAAATACGTGGACGGGAAGCTGCAGCAGATGCATCACAACATCCACGCGTTTTATCATCCGCATGGAATCTGCCTGGCGAGCGACGGGGCAATGTACGTGGCGCAGGATGCATCGAATGCGACGTATCCTTTGAAGTTCGTCCCGATTCGAGGTGAATAGATCGTGAGCTGGAAGCTCATGAATTAGCCGCCGATAAAGCTCATCGTGCGGGCTGGCTGCACGAAATCCTGTTCGCCAATGTGGTGGCGTTCTTCCTTGGTGAGGATGATTTCTCGGAGTCGTTGGGTGAGGTCGTCGTCGGTGGCGCCATCGCGGAGGGCGGTCTTGAGGTCGTGCTCGTGGAGGCTGAAGAGGCAGGTGCGCATATTGCCGTCGGCGGTCAGGCGTATGCGGTTGCAGTTTCCGCAGAAGGGCTCGGAGACTGGGGCGATGATTCCGATCTCGCCGGTGCCGTCGGCGAAGGTCCATCGTTTGGCGGTCTCGGCAGGGTTGTTTCCGGGTTTGGGGATGAGTTCGAAGCGTTTCTCAAGTCGTTCCAACATCTCACGCTTGGTGACGACGTGTTCCTTCTGCCATGAACGCTTGGAATCCAGCGGCATGAATTCGATGAAGCGCATGGCGACGTTTTGTTCGCGACCGAATTCCGCAAGGTCTTCCAGTTCGTGATCGTTGATGCCGCGAATGATGACGGCGTTTACCTTGATGGGGGAGTAGCCCAGTTTGTGAGCGAGACTGAGGGACTCGTGGACCAGTTCGAGTCCGTCGCGTCCGGTGATTTGGCGAAAGCTGTCGGGTTGGAGTGAATCCAGGCTGATGGTGATGCGATTGAGTCCGGCGCGGCGAAGGGCTTCGGCGTGGCGAGGAAACAAGAAACCGTTGGTGGTCAGCGCGATATCAGCAATGCCGGGGATCGCGGCAAGTCCCTCGATGAGTCGTTCGACGTTGCGACGCAAAAGCGGTTCTCCTCCGGTGATGCGGACCTTGTCGATCCCACCTGCGGCGAGGAGTCGGGTGATGTGAATGATCTCCTCGTAGGTGAGGAAGTGGGACTTGGGTTTCCAGGAATACTTGATCGGCTTGGCATTTCCGGGATCGGCCCGTTTGCGATAGAAGTTGGCTGCTTCCTCGTTCTCCGGCAGGCAATAGAGGCAGTTGAAGTTGCAGCGATCGGTGATGCTGATGCGCAGGTCGCGCATCGAGCGTCCGAAAGTGTCCTGGATTGGAGACGCGGCCGGCATCGGGATCGATTGGCACCGCGTGAATTCGCGTGCGGTTATTGCTTGGGCTTGAGTTCGCCGGGATTCTCAGGCTTCTGCTCAGGCGCAGGCTCGGCGGGCTTGATGGAGACGGTGCCGTCTTTCTTCATCTCAACCTCGAGCGGACTCGGAGCAATCTTTTCGCCGGCTTCCATCTTGGGTTTGGCCTGACCGCGCGTGCGGGCGACCATCCATTTGGCGCCCTTGTGGCCGGTGAGGTATACGCCCTTGCGGATGAGTTCAATGCGGCGGGCGACGTTTCGTTCGGTCTTCAGGCGGGAGAGTTGTTCGCGAACGAATTCAAGATCGTTCATGTGGTTCTCCATCTCTTCCTTGTCGGTCTGCATCCGCTGTAGTTCCTTGAGGAGGAATTCCTTGTCGCCCTTGGTGGTTTCCAATTCCTTTTCGGCGGTAGCCATCTGGCTCTTGAGCGTGGTGATGGTGGTGTTGAGCTTGCCGATTTCACCGTTGAGGTTGGTGACGGTCTTGTTGAGTTCTTCCTTGTCGGTGGCAAGTTTGACGACGCGTTTGTCGAGTGCGGCTATCGCGGTGTCCTTCGACTTTTCAAGATTTGCGAGCTTGGTGGCCGCTTCCACTTTGGCCTGCTCCGTCTTTGCGCGTTCGGCTGCAATCAACTTGTCGGCTTCCTCCGCGGCAGCGCGGGCCTTGGCAACGGCTTCCCGGGCGGCCAGCGCGTCCGACTTGGCCTTTTGCAGAGCGGACTGCAGTTCGCTGTTCACCGGATTCTGCACGGTCACGGTATTGGTGGCAGCGCTTGGCGTGGGCGTGGGAGCTGGCGAGGCGGCACCGGTTTGCGTGGTTGCGGGCTGGGCTTGAGGGGGAGCGGGCGCGGTTGCTCCTTCGCTGGCTGCTTTGAGCGCGTCAAGTTCATTACGCAATTGGCCCACGAGATTGGTGTTTTCTTCTTTGTCCGTCAGTGCTTGGTTGTGGGTCATCAGCAACCCCACGCCCAACAGGGCGCAGATCGCCACCAGCAGGACTACAGCGACTTTGCTATTCATAATCGGCAGAGAATGCGGAGCGCCCACAAGTTTGGCAAGCATTCCGCTGATGAATTGTTTTGCAGGTGTTTTTTGGTCATTTGGATCGTTTTGACGGCAAATTGACGTCGGGATCACGAGAGAGGACGAGGCTTGAGTTGGCTGCATTACGGCTTGTTTTTGTGTGAAGAATTACGCGCAACTCTCGTCGAAACGGGAACGCCCGCACATGCTTGGGCAAGGCAGAATTACGGGTTGGCCGGTGGGATTTCCAACTGTAAGAGCTGCGCCGAACTTGCCACATTGAAGCCGTTGTGGTGATCGAATACGTATTGCGAGCCGGCGGAGAGGAACATTATTTTTCAGTGGATCTGGATCGAGCGGATCTACGGGAAATGGTGTTCAACTGAGCTCTGGCCTGGAGCGTTCGAACCGACTTTCCCGTAACCCCGATTTCGGACCCTTCGTCTGTTCGCGCGGCCAACAACACGGGAACGACAAGAGAGACTGGCCTAATTCCCTGATTTTGTTATTCACCCCTACACGTGCGCAGCCTGATCCATAAACTGCCCAAGCCGATTCTCTTCGGATTACTCGGAGCGATGGGCTGTGTCGTCGCCTGGGCGGTGGGCGAGCCGGTGTTGTCCGTCATCAAGCCGGAGAAACAGGCGGATTCCGATGAGTTTGACGAAGAGGTGGCTCCGGTCCTCGTCTTCAACAACGAAATGCAGCAGCGGCTCGAACGCGAAGGCGCAAAGTCCGGCGATGTCCAAATCTCGCTCATGTGGAACAACATGAACGACATCGATCTCCACTGCATCGATCCCAATGGCCAAGAGATCTTCTACAATAACAAGAAGTCGCGTTCAGGCGGTGAACTGGACGTGGACATGAACGCCAACGAACCCTACTCGCGGCAGCCAGTTGAGAATATTTTCTGGCCTCCCGATGGCGCACCACAGGGACGCTACTCGGTCTTCGTCGAGCACTACGACATTCATGACGAAGTGAACACCACCGAATACACGGTCGCGGTCAAGTGGGGTGGCGAGGTGAAGGAGTTCACCGGCTCTCTGAATCATCAGCAACAGCGGACCATCTTTGAATTCGAAATGAAGGATGCGCCTCAACGCACGCTCACCGAGGTGAAGTCCCAACGGCCAACCGTCTCGTTGACCGCGACGGCGATCATCGGCGTGTGGACTTCGCTCTTTGCCGTGGCCGCGTCATTCATGCTGGTGCTCGGGCAAAACTTTCTCATGCGCCGTCCCTTGAGCAGCAAGCAGATCGGCCTGGTGGTGAGTGGCGGATTGGCGGCCGGACTCGTGTCCGGAATTGTCAGCCAATATATCTTTTCCTACGTGGTTGGTCTTCTCGGGGACAAAGCCGCGGACTTGCCATGGCTGGTGAAATCAGGCCAGGTGGTCGGCTGGGGATTGCTCGGTGCGCTGCTCGGCATCGGGATGTCGTTCTTCATTCCGAACCTCGCGCGCATCAAGGCGGGGCTCGCCGGACTCATCGGCGGAGGTGTCGGTGGCGTCGCGTTCCTCATTGCCTTGGCCGTCATTGCTGATTCAGCGGGCCGCTTGATCGGCACGGTCATCCTTGGCTTCACCATCGGACTGGTCGTTGCCCTGGTAGAACGCCTGGCCCGCGAAGCCGCGCTGATTGTTCATTGGGATCCGAACGAACAGACTGTGGTCAATCTCGGTACGGAGCCCGTCATATTGGGAAGCGGCAAGGAAGTTCATCTCTACATCCCCAAGGAACGCGGCTTCCCCGACATTGCGGCGCTGGTCACCTTCAAGGACGGCCGCGTGGAAATGGAAAACCGGATGACCAACACCACCCACACGCTCTACGGGGGCAACAAACTGGAGATCGGCACACTGATGATCGAAATCCAGACCGACGCCCAGGCTCCCGCCTGAGACTGGTTGCACGGAGCGCCAGTCAATAGCCGGTTGCGGGAGAAAACTCCAAGCTTCAGTCTGAGCCGCCGGTGGTCCGGCGATCTGTTGGAATGCAACTTGGAGCTTTTTCGGTGCTTGAGGCTTGGAGTTTGGATTCTCGGAACGAACCTGTTGCTCCTACGTTTGCCCGGCAGACAGACGTTTCCCTCCGCTTCAATTCGTCGCGGACTGGAGAAGCTGGTTGCCGAAGATCAGGAAGACGAACAGCAGGAGGAAGAGCCCGGCAGTTGAGAACATCACCACGGCTGCATGACGCTTCAGCAACTTCAGCAACGTTTCGCTGGTGAGACCGCGGAACGCGAGTATGAAGATGATCGTGAGCGGAAGGATAAAGGCGAGATTGTAGATCAGGAGCCGGCCCATCGCTCCGGTTTCGCCGGACTGAATCATGTAGGTGATGGTCGGAAGGTAAACCTGTCCGGTGTATGCCAGTTCAAGGAAGGAGACCGTGACTCCCATGAAGAACGCGACCAACACGAAATGCGCCAACACTCCGAACCGAATCCTTCAGGCGATGTGTCGGATGCCTGTCTTGACAAAACAGACTGCGAGTAGGCGCTCGCCCTTTACAAACTTGCGGTTGACCTGGCAGATGAACCCGGCGTTTTATCCACTTATGCGTTTTCTGAGAAAGCTGGTTGGGATTTGTGGCTTGATCATCGGAACGGGCACGGTCAACGCGGCTGGTCCGCGCCCCAGTGATTTGGGAGCCTCGCCCCTGGATCTGGGGGAAGCGGGCATCGCCTGGTACACCACCTGGGAAACAGCCGAAGCTGAAGCCAAGCGAAGCAATCGGCCCATCATGTTCGTTGCTGCAGCCACCCAATGCAGCGGCATATCGGGGGTGTTCTGACCAGGCTACACTGCCACGCAGAACGGTCTGTTCTCGCAAAAAAACTTCATCGATTTGTCCCGCAGGTTTGTTTGCGTCCGCCTGGATTCCTATGAGAGTGCGCGGCATCAGGAGTGGGTCAGGCGTTTCCTCAACGGACGATTCGAGAACAGTGTCTTCTGCATCTTGGCGCCCAATGGACAGACCTGGCTGACACGGGCATCACGCGGACCGCATCAGGTTCTGGGCTCTGCCCCTCAGGCGATCGCAAGCATGACGGAGATCGCCGGTCGCTATAACGTCAGAGGAAATCTCAATGATGCCCTGGTCGAGGACTTCCACAGTGTGAAACAGGCGCTCAATGTCGCGTCCGCCGATCAACGGGTTCTGGTCCTTGTAGCGGGCGCGGAGGAGAAGCTCGAATTGCTGCGCAAAACATTTCGTGAGGTCGCCAATGACCCCGCCGTAATCGGCCGCTATCATTTTGACTTCGATGCTGGAATTGAATGGCTGAGCAAAGTCAGCGGCGCCGAATCAAGCAAGCGCATCTTCATGATCAAGCCCGACGAATTTGGTCTGGATGGAGAGGTGCTGGAAGAACTGCCACTGGAGGCCGAACCGGCACAGATCCTGGCGAGCTTGGAGAAAGCCCGGAGGGCATTCACGAGTTCGACGCCCAAGAAAGTCTACAACCAGCATGTGAGCAAGGGTCGTCAGCTGCAGATCTACTTCGAGAGTGCCGTCGAGTACGGCGAGGACCGCGATGGCGATGGAGAGATCGATCGCCGAGGTCGTGGTGGCAGGCGTGGAGTCCCATCTTCCCGAGGTCGCTCCAAATCCGGCCCTCGGTCCGGGAGCAGGCCCAGGTAATTCCGTGCAGGGAGCGATTGCAAATGATCAATCCGGAATGAGCTCGCAGGCATTCAGCGCCAGCATCACGAATTCGTAATCGCGCAGGAAGGCCTTGCGCTGTCCGTAGACGAAGCGCCATTTGCCGCTCGGTTGAATGATTCGGGTGAGACGATCCAAGGTGACCCTGGTGGATGCGTGCAGCTTGCCGCTCGTCTGCCGGTCGTTCATCGCCAGCGGCAATCCAATCACGGGAGCCTCGGAGGGATGCTTCAGCCCCTACTTTTTCCAGCGCTCGTTCACGCGCCATTCGAACAATTTGCGAATCTCTTTTCGCGGTGGCAAAACGCCCGTCAGTTTGGGACGGGCGATCAGGTGCATCATGTTCGCATGGCATTGGCTGCCATCGTGATCCGCCTGCCAGGCCAATGCCGAGGCGTCCATGGAGCGGGCCGCCAGTTCCAGAGACAGAGAATCGCGCAACGGCTCATCGGTCGTTGCGCGAACGTGCCGGTATTCGGCTGCGTTGAGTGTGAAGACCCCGGCAAAGAGGCAGGGGAGAATTCGCATGCAAGGCAGACGAATCTCAATCCGCCCATCTTCGATCACCGAACGCTCAATTCGTAAACCGTGGTGTCACCCGCGTCGTGATTGGCAGGAGTCCTGGCGGTGAGGGTGGCTGTGTTGCCCTTGAGTTCGTAACGAAAGTCCTTACCGGTCATGGCGTTCAGCGGCACGGCAACTCCCTGGATTTGTTCGAGCGATCCAGGGAACTTTCCGTTGTTATTGGCGAGGTGATGCCGGATGGCTTCGATGCAGCGCCATGCATCCAGGTTTCGCTCTGTGGTGGCGAAGCGTTCATTGGCCTTCGAGAGCGCGGGGAAGAAGGTGTGGAAGGGGAAGGGATCATACTTGCCCCGCTTTTCCGCACCCCACTCCGATGCCTTCTTTCCGGCGGCGGCGATGTGGGTGTGGTTCTGCGGATAAGGCAGGTTGGCCCACTTGAACAGGTCATGGGACAGCTCGCGATAGCGATCGAACTCCGAGAGGAACACTGTCTCGAGAGGCGAGAGCTTTGACAATTGCGCCGGGGTAACCCCCAGTCCGCGAAGGCGCGTGCGTGCGGACTTCACGGCAGCTTCCCGCGCGGATTTGTCAGCCGAACGGTCGATGGCCTGTGGGTCGCTCCCGGTAGGTTCACGCATGAGCTTGGAAATCTTTTCCATGGGAACTCGCACGTTCTCCGGCCCGACCTCAGCCAGTTCGGGAACCTGGATCTTGTGCCAGGAACGTTCCCAATGTAGTGCGTCGCGCAGGTTAAACATGGGACGCGGCAGATCCGACAGGGCCCAGTGAAGATTGGGCGCTCCTTTGGTCTGCACGTAGGTCTGCAAGACGACCCCCACCTTCCTGGTGATTGCAATGCCCACAAGACTGCCGATCAAGGTGCGATCCTGGGAGGCATGATCGGCAATCGCCATGGCAGTCTGCATGTTTCCAATCGCCTGACCGAACCTGCGCTTGGTGAGATCAACCCTTGCCTGCAACAGCGCGAGTTCACTGAGCCGGCGCAGATCCGCAAGGTAAGGCAGCAGTGCGGCAAATCCATCCTCCAGATGCGCCTGCCAATCGCAATGCCGGTAGCTGGCGGCCCGCGCTAGGTTGGCGAGCGTTGGTCGATAACCCTTCAGAGTCTTCTCGATCTTGGTGAGGTCGTCCTTCGAAGGATTCTTTCCGAGCGACTTGCCGGTTTCTTCGAGAAATTTTTTCAATCCCGAATCACGGTTCGCCAGAATGATGTTGTAGTAAGCCAGTGCAGCATTGCCCGAGCGCTGCGTCTCGAGTTTCGGGAGCAGTTCGTATTGAAGGCCCAGGCGTGGATTGGCTTGGGGGCTGAGGCTGAGCTTGATGCGGGCGGGTTCTTCAGCCGCGCCGGCAATGCTGTTGAAACAGATGAACGCGAGCACAGACAGCGTCAGCGAGTAATGGGTTTTGGTGGAGGATTTCATGATAGGGCTGGTTCGATGTTTAATTGATCAGTTCGTTGCGCAATGCCTGCGCGGAATATGAGTTGGAGGGATTGGGAGATTGGCTGGTTGAGGACTCGTCCGAGCCAAGGAAATCGTCGAGTTCGTCCATTTCATCGCGCAGGACCGCGTCACGAACGCCAAGGTAAGCCATGCTTCTCAAAGTAGGTTCGTCAGCAACTGGTTCGATGAACACCGGCGATTCGACCAAAACAGGTCCGTGGTTCCGCGGAATGGTGCCAAGCATCAAGCCGACCAGGCAAACCGCCAAAACCGCACTCGTTGCGCGCCAGGAATTCACCTGGCGCTGGACTGAAGCCCGGCCGAGTTGAAAGGCGAACTCGCCCTGGTCGATGCCGGTGTTCGCGGGCTGCATCCGGCCCAGTGCCAATTCGAATTCGCGATCGGCTGGATTCAATTCTTCAGGTTCTTGCATGGGGATTCCAATTGTTTGCGCATGGCGGTGAGAGACTGTTCGTAAAGACGGAAAACGGATGAGCGGGAGCGTTCGCTCAGCTCGGCGATCTGATCAAAGGTCAACCCGGCCCAGATTCGCAAGACGACCACCTCACGGGCTTCTTCGTCGAGACCGGCGAGAAGCTGGCGCGCCTGCCCGGCATCAATCACATCCTCGGGCCGGGATTCAAACCACGGTGCGGAAAAGGCACCCACATCCGTCTCACGGGCCAGACGCCGGGTTCGTGAGCGCGCAGAATTCAGGGCTGTGTTCTTGGCCGCACGAAACAACCAGGCTTTGACATCCCGCGGGGGTGCGTCCAGCGACTGCAGCCGTAGAAACACAATCTGGATCACATCCTCGGCCTCCGCCCGATCCACGAACTGGCTGGCATAAAGCACCATCGGCCGCGAATGGGACTCGAACCACTGGCTCAATTGTTTGAATTCGATCATGGACCGGGAATAGGCGCTTTGAACCTAATGACACCGCCCAACGGAATCCATTCCACACTTATTGGCGCTTCGTCTCACGAGATACGGGGAATAACCGCAGCGATGGATGTGGCGGGGAGAAAAGTGGCGGGAGCGACGGGAATCGAACCCGCAACCTCTGCCGTGACAGGGCAGCGCTCTAACCAATTGAGCTACGCCCCCGCGAAGGGGAGGCAGAACTTATGGGACGGGTATGGGAGCGTCAACGTTTTAGAGCCGGTTTCCGGCAATTTTTGCCCTTTCCAGTTTTTCAGGTAAAACACAACACCCTGTAACGTATTCCAACGCATCTTCGTCTGCATGGGGGGCAATATGCTTCGAATGACCTTGTCTTGGACATTTGCTGTGGCAGCTTTTGAGAATCGCCTGAACCACCAACCCTTTCGCCGTATGTATGATCCTATCGCGAACCTCGATTCCCCCCTCGTTCCCCCCAGCTTGACGGATGCATTCATGACCCGCCGTGAAATGCTTGCGCGGAGTGGCTCCGGCTTCGGTCTCACGGCGCTTGCGGCCCTGATAGGCATGGGCGAATTGCCCGGAATTGAAGTCCTCGGTCAAGACGGCGGGTTTTCGCCCCTGGCGCCCAAGAAGACGCATTTTGCCGCCAAGGCCAAACACATCATCCAGATCTTTGCCCAAGGCGCCCCGACGCACATTGATACCTGGGATCCGAAGCCCGAACTCAAACGTCGCGATGGCCAGAATATCTCGGGGCGCGGTCGAGGAGGAACGGCTTTCGGTTCGCCCTTTGACTTTGCGCCGACTGGTCAGTCCGGTTTGCAGATGAGTCCTGTCTGGCCGGAACTTCGTCGGCATGCCGATCGGCTTGCGGTCGTTCGCTCGATGCATACGGACATTCCGGCGCATGACACCGCGCAGGTGATGTTCAACACCGGTTCCCTGCGACGCATCATGCCGAGTGTCGGTTCCTGGGTGCTCTATGGAATGGGCAGCGACAACGAGAGCCTTCCCGGATTTGTTGCGCTCTCCAACGGCAACGTAAACGCAAACAACATGCGGGCTGCTTTTCTGCCCGGCGCATTCCAAGGCACACAGGTGAATACCAACGCGCGCCGCGTCGAGGATCTCATCGCCAACATTCGCAACCGAAACATCTCCCTTCCGGAACAGCGTCGCCAACTCGACCTGCTTCATTCCCTGAACGAAGTGCACAAGCAGAAGATGAAGAAGGACGGCCAATTGGAAGCGCGGCTGCAGGCATACGAACTCGCGTTCAAGATGCAGATGGAAGCGATCGACGCTTTCGACGCGAACAAGGAGCCGGACTCAGTGCAGGAAGAGTATGGCAACACCGGCACGGGACGTCAGATGCTCATTGCCCGCCGACTTGTCGAACGAGGTGTTCGCTTTGTTCAGGTCTGGCACGGCGGCTGGGATCATCACAACAACATCGCGCAAAACCTACCACGCAAGGCTGGTGAAATAGACCGGCCGTTCTCGGCGCTCATCACCGATCTCGAACGCAAGGGGCTGCTGGATGAAACATTGATTCTCTGGGGCGGTGAATTTGGTCGCACGCCAGCCGCGGATGGAAACGCCGGTGGTAATCCCGGTCGCAATCATAATTCGCGCGCCTTCTCCGTTGTCATGGCGGGAGGCGGCATAAAAGGCGGTATGGCGTACGGCGCGACGGATGAACTGGGTGGAGCTGCGGTGGAGAAGAAGGTCCACATTCACGACCTCCACGCCACGGTGCTCGCCTTGATGGGTTTCGATCACGAGAAACTGACCTTCAGACACAACGGTCGCGATTTCCGCCTGACGGACGTCTACGGGAAAGTTGTGAAGGACATCATAACTTAAAACCACAGATGGACAGAGATGGACACAGATTCGGTGGGGCGAAGCTCCAGCTGAGCCGCGGACGTCATTTGTTTCAATTTCTGCTGGAGCGTCTTCAGCGCGCCAGCGGTTTCGCTTCACCCACACCAAATGCCCGCGCAGCTCAGCAGGAGCTTCGCCCCACCATTGCAGCCTCATTTGTGTTTATCTGTGTTCATCTGTGGTTGCTCCTCATCTCGAACGCCCCAGCTCAGGCCGCATCCTCCGAACAACTTGAGTTCTTCGAATCACGCATCCGACCCATCCTTGTTTCCAACTGCTACAAGTGCCACAGCCAGGGCGCGAATCGCAGTCGAGGTGGTCTCCACGTCGATACGCGTCAGGCCATGATTGCAGGAGGGGACAACGGACCGTCGATCGTTCCCGGCAATCCCTCGGCCAGCCTTTTGATCAAGGCACTCAAATACACCGACCCCGATCTGCAGATGCCTCCGGATGACAGCAAGCTGCCGGACTATGTGATCCGCGACTTCGAAACGTGGATTCGCGATGGAGCAGCGGATCCACGGGGAGCGGATGGCAAGAAGTCATTCGTCCGCCCCAAGTCCCCGAAGGAACACTGGTCCTTCCAGCCCGTGTTCCAGCCCATTCCGCCCATGGTGCGCAAGGACTGGAAGCCGATGATTCAGAACGAAATCGACCGCTTCGTCTTCGCGCAGCTTCCCACACATGAACTCTCGCCCTCACCCAAGGCGGACAAGGTCACACTGATTCGACGCGCCACCTTCAATCTAACGGGACTGCCGCCAACGCTTCAGGAAGTGGACGCCTTCCTCACCGATACAAACGCGAACGCATTTGAGAAGGTCATCGATGGCCTGCTCGAATCCAAACGCTACGGCGAACGCTGGGGACGCCATTGGCTGGACGTCTCACGATACGGCGACACCACCGGCGGACGCGGTCGGCGCAACACTCGGTTCAATCACTCCTATACTTATCGCGACTGGGTCATCAAGGCCTTCAATGACGACATGCCTTACACGGAGTTCGTCAAGTATCAGATCGCGGCCGATCGTCTGGTGGAGAACGACAAGGATTTCAACCTCGCGGCAATGGGCTATCTCACGCTGGGCAATCGCTTTAACAACAGCCAGGACGACATCATCGACGATCGGATCGACGTGGTGACCAAGGGCTTCCTCGGTCTGACTGTCACCTGCGCGCGTTGTCACGATCACAAGTTCGATCCGATTCCCACCGCCGACTACTACTCGCTGCACGGCATCTTCCGCAGCAGCCGCGAACCGCAGGATCTGCCCGCGCTGAATGTCGATACCAACACGCCGATTCACGCGGCCTATCTTCAGGCGATCCGCTATGCGGAGGCCAAGGTCGATCAATTCGATCGCGGCGTTCTCTATCGCGTGAAACAGGAAACACTTCGCGACACCGGCAAGTATCTCTACGCCAACTACGTCTACCGCAGGTCGAACAGCGAGGAAGATTACGACGAGTTCATGGAGGAGCTGGAACTCGATCCGGGCGTCGCAAAGCTCTGGCGGGACGCGATCGATAAATGGCGCGGCAAGGACGATCCCGTCATGGGCCTTTGGTTTGAATACGAGAAGCTGCCGGGTGAGAACTTCCGTCGTGAAGGCATTCAACTCATGCGTGACATCCGCAAGGAAGAAGGGCGTAAGGAGAAGATAAACGGGAAGGTCTATCGAGCATTCATCTCACCTCCCTGGACGATGGGCTATGTGGCGACCAACTACGCCAACCTGCTCCTCAAGGCCGACAAACGCTGGCAGTCGGATTACTACGAGTATCTTCAGAAGCGCCAATCCAAACCCGATACGCCCGAGCCGAAAGGGCTGGAAAACGAGGCCGACGAACAAATCCGCCAGGTGATCTACGACACAGAATCGCCCGCCTTCCTGATGGACAACAAGCGCTGGGAACGCATGGCGCGCAACCTGATGCGCAGCGATCGTGAACTGCGCGATGACAGGCAGGAACTCGTTGAAGAGATCGACGAAGTAAGACTCGAACATCCCGGTGCGCCTCCTCGTCCGGTTATTCTGGTCGATGCCGGCAATGGCGGGGACTCGCGGATCTACGTGAAGGGCAATCGCAGGCAACGTGGTGCCGTTGCTCCCCGCCGGTTCCTGGAAATCCTTTCGCCCGACCAGCGCGACCACTTCCGCGATGGCAGCGGGCGCTTGGAACTCGCGGAGTCGATCGCCACCGAGGATAATCCGCTCACCGCCCGCGTGATGGCCAACCGCGTGTGGCTTCATCAGTTCGGCCAGGGCATCGTGCGATCGCCCAACGATTTCGGAACTCGTTGTGACGGACCTTCTCACCCGGAACTTCTGGATTACCTGGCGTGGAAGTTTATGGAAGAAGGCTGGTCCATCAAGAAGCTGCAGAAGCACATCATGATGTCCTACACCTGGCAGCAATCGAGCGACGACAATCCTCGCAAGTTCGAGAAGGACTCCGGCAACATCTGGCTCTGGCAGATGAACCGCCGGCGACTCGACTTCGAAGCCCTCCGCGACACCATTCTTCATATTGGCGGCCGGCTCGATCTTGTCATGGGCGGCCCACCCGTTCGGCTCGATCGCCAACCTTATCCGCGCCGGCGCAGCGTTTACGGACTCGTAGATCGCTCCAATGTCCCGGACATGTTCCGCGCCTTCGACTTTCCGAATCCGGACAGCACCAGCGGCAAGCGCGACTTTACGATCGTTCCCCAACAAGCCCTTTTCATGATGAACAGCATGCTTGTGATGCAGCAGGCCGTGGCCACCGTTCGTCGGGGTGATCTGCTGGCGCTGCCGAATAATGCCGAACGCATCAAGATGCTCTATCGGCTGATCTACTCGCGTTATCCGAACCAGACCGAACTCAATCTCGGGCTGATGTATCTGAACAGCGAGTTCAGTGCGCCTCGCGGACCGCTTCCCGGCCAGCCGCCATGGGAATACGGTGTGGGCCTGCTTAGTTACAACGGCCGCCTCAGTCAGTTCTGGCCGATCTACTACAACGAACGCTCCCGTCGCTGGCAGCCCGGCCGATCCTTTCCTGATCGCATCTACGGCCGCGCCTTCCTGAGTTCTCAGGGAGGAGCCGCTCCCAGCCGTGGCCGTTCCGTGATTCGACGCTGGACTGCGTCCGATGACATGCTCGTCGAGATCACCGGCAACCTTTCCCACAACAACGGTTCGGGAGACGGTGTCCGCGGACTCATCCTCTACAGCAAGATCGGGACAATCGGTCGTTGGGGCGCGGCTCGCAGTTCGGCAACGACGGCTATCCCACGTCTTCGCGTTGAAGCGGGCGAGACAGTCGAGTTCGTGGTCGATTGCCGAAGCAATCCCACTGGTGACAACTTCACCTGGCCGGTCAGCATCCGCCGATTGGACGACACGCAGAATCCTCCCGTTGCCACCGGCGAGACTTGGGAGTCCGCCAGCCAGTTTCGAGCACCAAGCGGAAGCCGACGGCTTTACCCTTGGGAAAAGTATGCCCAGGTCCTGTTGGAAACCAACGAGCTGACCTTCATCAATTGAATGTAGCAGCGAGTGTGAGCGAGCAGATTGAACGCATCACCATTCTGCTCGCTCACGCCCGCTGCTACGACCTACCACACCCAATCTCCCTCCTCTTGGCCCCATTCCTTCTTGGCTGGAATGCTTCCTTCATCCTTCATGTTCCAACCAACTGAATACAGTTCAAAACTGTCATCGTTCACTCGCTTGTAATGAATAGGCTTCCGATCAAACAAATCCTTTGGCAGTGCCTCAACGAACTGCGGTTAAAGCTCAATGAGTTCAACGGGATAGGTCCCGTGTGCCATTCGGAGTAACCCACCCAGTTGACAAAGGAATGATAGATCACGGACAAGCCCACCACTGCAGCCAACCCGCCCACCACGCGCTACCAAAGCGGACGTGGAAATCGGCGCTTCTCTACCTTGCCGTCGCGCGTAAATCCAGCCCGGCACCGGCCAGAAGGGGCACCGGTGAGAATACACGCAGCAAGTGGCAGGGCGAATTCCATCAGGACATTTAGAGTGAGTCGATGGGGGCGTGCAGGGCAGAGTAGGTTCGGTTTGATTGTTGCGTTCGGGGGCACCTTTCAGCCCGTTTTCTACAAGGCGTGCTCGTCGCAAGTNATTGCAAATAGGAGGTTTGCGTATGGCANGTCCCAAGCTCATGTGCAGGCATGAATGCAGCGTGCACAACAGATCTGAGCGTCCNGATCGNCGATNACGATCCAGACATCACCGACCTGCTGCNCATGATGCTGCAGGAACAATTCCCTGAACTACACAGCACTGCGAGCCTCCCGGATGTGCTGACCGAGATGGAATCCTTTCATCCCGACGTCGTCCTGGTGGACTTCAACCTTCCTGGTTCCAACGGTGCCGAAGGCGTGGCCGCAATCGGGGATTCGGACAAGGAAGTCACGATCATCGGGATGAGCGGGGAATTCACCAACGGTTCAAGCATGCAGCGTGAAGGCGCGAATGACTTCATCGCCAAGCCGTTTCGCATGGGTGATCTGATGCGGGTGATGCCGGCATGAGGAAATCTGCAAGCATCAAGATTCAGTCAGAACGCCTGGGCAACCCGAATAGTCTGACTGAGGTGTGGAGTTTGGGGTTTGAGACTGGAAGCTTTCTTACTTCAACCTCTCCCCATCCCCACGGCGCTTCTGGAACGGTGCGCTTTCCACGACACCATAGATCAGGGAACGCATCTTCCCATCCTCGCGTTCGAGCTGCGCGACGATTCGATCAATGGTGGGGGTGTCGTAGTATTCCATGCCGCGACCGATTGCGTACGTGAGCAGTTTTTCCGACAGGCATCGGTAGAAGTCGGTCTTGCGTTCTGTGGCGAGCACCTGGCCGAGGTTTTTCGCACCATTGAATTCTTCGCCGGTCATGAGTTGGCCGCCGGTTTCGATCCGGCTGCCACGATCGGTGTCCCGCCAGAGTCCGAGGGCGTTGTAGTTTTCCAAGGCGAGACCGAGCGGATCAAAACGGGAATGGCAGGAGGCGCAGAGAGCCTTTGATCGATGGACTTCCAGGGCCTGAGCCATCGTCAGGTCGCGTTGCTGGTTGGTGGTTTCCTCAAGTTCGGGAACATCAGGCGGTGCGGGAGGCGCGGGCGTGCCGAGTATGTTCTCCAAGATAAACAATCCACGTCTCACAGGTGAAGTGCGAGTGGGATAGGACGTGACAATCAGGAAGCTTCCCTGGGTGAGAATCCCTCCACGTTTGCTGTCGGCGGGAAGCGCATACCTGTCGTATCGGCCGTAGATCCCCTTGAAGTCGTCGAAGCCGTAGAAGCGCGCGGCATGGCGGTCGACGAAGGTGTAGTCCGCATCAAGAATGTCGAGCACGCGTTCGTTTTCCTTCAGCAGATGCCGGAAGAAGGTTTCCGTCTCATAGCGAAGGGCGCGCCGGATGTTGTAGTTGAATACCCGGCTGGCCGCGCGACGATCGCGAGTTCGAAGAATACGCCGGACATCGACATTCACGTTTTCCACATCGCGGGTCTGAAGCCATTGACCGACGAAGTTCTCCACGAAGCGCGTGCTCTTGCCATCGCCAAGCATGCGATCGACTTCGGCGCGCAGGTTCTTTCGCAACTCGCCTTTCCTGGCGAGGTCGAACAACCGTTCGTCCGGAAGCGAATTCCACAGGAAATAGGAGAGGCGTGACGCGAGGCTGAACTCGTCGATGTTCACGATCTTTCCGGGGTTGTTTGGTTCCGGTTGGATTTCGGCCCGGAACAAGAATCGCGGTGAAACGAGGATGGCGGTGACCGCGTGGGCAATGCCTTTCTCAAAGAGCTGGCCAGGCTGATTGTCGACGAAGATGGCCAAGTCCGCGAGACGATCGAGGGTGGTATCGTCGACCGGCCGTCGGAACGCGCGGTCGGCAATTCGGCGAAGGATGTCGCGCGCGTACTCGTGGCGTTCGCCTTCGGTATCCGGTGGAGGGCCGTCGATGAAGATGCGTTTGTAGTTGCCGGGATACTTCCACTCGCTGCCATCCATCGGCCCCTGCACGAACACGCGCTTGATGTTCAGCCGAAGCGGTTCCTCGCCGGGCTCTGGTTCACGCTTGGGGATCAATTCCACGGCGAGCGTATTGTCGCCGACCTTCAGCGGCATCTTGGCCGAGAGGTAAATCGACTTACGGTTGTCCCAGCCAATCTCGGCGCGATTGAACTCGGCGCCATGCCCGAGCAGTCGGATGTCTGCGGCATGGGCCGATGCTTCCATCGAACCGCTGACCGCAAACTCCATTGTCACCTTGTACTGGCCGAAGCGTTTGGTCGATTGGGCGTACTCCACTCTTTGTTGCTTCTCGAAGACCAGTCGCGTGCCGGTGATCTTTTTGTCTTCGGTGCTTCGAAACGAACTGCCTGCTATGGTGGATGTGGGGATTCTCGGACCTTTGGTGGGAACGGCTTTCTCGACGATGCTCTCGGCTGCCTTGATGTACTTTTCCATCAACAAGGGCGAGATGCTCAGGACATCGCCAATCGTGTCGAAGCCGTAGCCGGTGTCGTCCGGAGGAAACTCCTCGGTGGCGTCGAATTTGATGCCGAACAAATCCCAGATGGTGTTGCTGTATTCCTGGCGATTAAGGCGCCGGATGGTGACCCGGCCGGGATCGGGATTTGCGGGATCGACCTGAAAAACATCGCGTTCGATCCACCGCATGATCTTCTCGCGTTCGGCTTCACTGGGCTGCGTCTTCTTCGCCGGTGGCATTGTCTGGGCTCGAAGGTTCCGCCAGACGGCCAGCCACTTTTCATGGGAATTCAGGAGTTCTTTGAAGTCGGATGGTTGGTCGAGTTCGAGATCCCCCTTCTTCGCTCCATCGGCGTGACAATCGTGGCAATAATCTTCCAAGAGCGGCTGGATATCCTTGCGAAAGTCCAGGCCGGACTGGGCGACAATGTCGTCAGCCAGCAGAAGTAGAAGCGCGTATGTAAATGCTCTGAGCATCAGTTGCCTGTCAGAATGGCGGTTCGACGCGGACGGCGGGCCGGTATTCGCGGAACTTGCCGGTCAGGAAGAGGTGGTGACGGAGGCGTTGTTTTTGCCGGGGTACTTGTTGAGGAATTCTGATTCAGCCTCCGCCGTGCCGATAAGAACCATCGTGGTATCAGCCTCCAGAACATGATCCGGTTCCGGGTTGGCGATCATCTTTCCGTCGATGCTCAAGGCAACGATGGTGCAGCCTGTTTCCTCGCGGATACTGGTGGCTTTGATCGGCTTCCCGACCAGCCGCGCGGGGATGTCGACCCGGAACAGGTCCAGTCCCTCGGCAAGCATGAGCAGATCCCCGCTGCGCAGGAGGTTGAACATGATGTTGGCTCCCATTGAAGCGTTCGACATCACGAAATCAGCACCCGCGCGATGCATGGTGTTCACGTTGCGCTCCTGCGTGCAGCGGCTGATGATCTCGATATCCGGTCTCAGTTTGCGGCAATAAATCGTGAGGTAAATGTTCACGTCGTCTTCATGCGAGGTGATGATCACGGCCGGCGCCTCACGAATTCCGGCACTTTCCAGAACCTCGATGTCCGAGGCATTGCCCAGCACATATTTCTCCTCCATCTCGTCGCGAATGCGTTCCGGCCGGCGTTCGACGATCTTGAAGTCGACCTCACGTTGTTCGAGCGCTCGCCCGGTCGCGCGTCCGACGCGCCCGCCACCAATAATGATCACCGGCGCGGTGGCGCGATGATAGATGCAGAACATGGCATCGTAGGCGGACAACTGATCCTGCGAACCTGCGAGTACCAATACGGTCGTGGAATTGATCTCCGTCCGTGACGTCGCAGCCGTGAACTGTCCGCGATCCCACACGCCAACCACGGACACGCCCACCATTTCGCGCAAGTTGGTCTGACCGATCCGCTTGCCTACCAAGGGTGTTCCAGCCGCTGTGGCTTCCGCGATTTGCAGCTCGTCGAAGGTTCCGATCACATGGGCTTCCGCATCACCGCCGATGGTGCGACGCGCCAGCCATTGACCCATGAGGTTGCTCAGTCGGATGACGTGCGAGGCGCCGGCAAATTGAAGGACATCCATCGAATTCACGTCGCTCGCCGTGGTGACGATCGGAATGGTTGTAGCCAATTGCCGCACAGTGAAAGCGATGTTGGTGTTCATCGTGTCCGTGCTGGTGGCCGTGACCATTGCCGCGGTGTCGATACGCGCGCGTTCGTATACATCAGGAAAATCAGGTTCGCCGACAATCACGTTGATTCCCTCATCGTGAAACTTCAGCGCTTCGGGCACTTCTCTGACGATCAATACGTAAGGCACGCCGTACTGGCGCAACCGCACGATGAGTGCCGCGGTGACCGGTGTGTAATTGGTGATGATGACGTGTCCGCTGACCTCTCCCTTCAGCCTGCGCGGTGCACGGCTTTCTTCCTGGGCCTGCATCCAGGGCGCGTAAAAGAACTCAATGAAGGTGAACGGCAACATCACCAGCAGGAACACCATGCCGGACATCAGCACGAGCACGGAAAAGGCACGTCCCGCGTCGGACGTGAACGAGACGTCGCCATAACCCAGCGTGGACATCGTCGAAAGCGTCCAATACAGGCCGGTGAACCAGCTGTGTTTCTGGTTCTCCTCGGCCATCAACCAGTGGAAGATCCCGGTATACGCGCCCACCATGCCGACAAACACCAGCAGGTACAGGCGCAGCATGCGGACGTTTCGTGTGCTGACACGGTGCTGGAAGATGCCCAGAAGTTGCGAGGTGATGGTCTTCATCCGTAACGGACGAGGCGGATTCTTTCAGGAGCTGCGTCCATGAAAAGAAAAATATCCTGAGATGAAAAACCCGCGCGGCAATCGTGGGTTTCGGAATTCGGACGCGCAGATGACGAATTCGTCTTCAGTACATTACTCCCGAACAGCGAATCTTCAATGGCCACGGCAGTTGAGGCTTGGGTTTCGGAGATTGAAGTTTCCACCCGGACTGCAAGCTCGCCAACCTCCGACCTCAATGCCAGATTACCTCCACTCCAGAGGACATGCTGAACATCCACCATCTCGAATTGTTTTACTACGTCGCGCGCCATGGAGGCATCATGCCAGCGGTTCGCAACATCCCTTACGGCATCCAGCAACCCGCGGTGAGCGGTCAGATCCTGCAGCTGGAAGAATACCTTGGCGGACCCCTGTTTCAGCGCCGGCCCTTTCAACTCACACCGGCGGGGGAAGAACTTTACGAGTTCGTCAAACCCTTCTTTGACGGAGTCGAAACCGTGGCCGAACGCCTGCGCGGTGGCGCGATCCAGAATATCCGTGTGGCCGCGACGGCAATCGTGTTGCGCGATCACCTGCCCGAGATGCTGCCACATATCCGGAAGAAATTTCCCAAGCTGAAGATGACCCTGCGCGAAGGCGTTCAGGCAGAGGTCAGCACCTGGTTGACCGATGGGGAAATCGATCTCGGCGTGACCGTGCTAGAAGGCAAGCCACCAGCAGGCATTCACCAGGAAGCCATCCTTGAAGTACCAATGGTCCTCCTCGTACCGACCTCGCTGAAGTTCAAGACCGTCGATGCCATCCTCAAACAGGATCGCATTTCGCAGACACTCATCAGCCTGCCACCCAACGATTCGCTCTCACGTGTGTTCCTGGCTGAGCTCAACAAGCGCAAGATGGCATGGCCGGTGGGCATGGAGGTCAATGCCCTGGATCTCGTCGAGACCTATGCGTCCAACGGCTTCGGAATCGGTCTCACCGTCGCCATCCCGAAACGCAAACCTCCCAAAGCCGTTAGGGTTCTGCCGTTGAACGACTTTCCGAAAATCGCCGTGGGCGCGATGTGGCAGGGCAAGCTCGGTGTGATCGGGAGGTCGTTGGTTGACCTGTTTCAGGATCGTGCGAAGGAATTGGACAGTTAGGCAACACCGGCAGTTTTCCTCTCCACAAAACCGAACTCCCCAATATGATAGTGCGAATGGCCTTTCGCACTGCATACCGAACTTCTGCGTTCCTCGCAGTGTTGGTTTTTGCGTGCGCGACGTCATTGCCGGCAAAGGAGATTGTCACAGCAGACGATGTCATTCCGATTCTTCAACGGCGTTGCGTCATCTGCCACGGCGGCAGCTACCGCGATGGGGAACTGGACTTGCGAACGGTCGTGTCGATCAAGAAAGGCGGAAAGTCAGGCAGCGCCATCAAGGTGGGCAATGCCGATGAAAGTTTGCTCATCAAGAAAATCGCCAGTGACGAAATGCCGCCCAGCGAAGATCGCGGTCGCGCGGGAATTGAGATCACTCCAGCCGATGAATTGGAGACGCTCAAGGAATGGATAAATGACGGAGCCAAGGGCAATTCCCCTCTGGCGAAGACCAAGCCGGTGAGTTCTGACCTTTGGTCATTGCAGCCGGTGAAACGGCCGAAGCCACCGGAAGTATCCAACTCCAAAGTTGTTGCAAATCCGATCGACGCATTCCTCCTGCGCGACCTGGGAAAGAGTGGACTCTCGTATTCTGAACCTGCTTCCCGCGACGCAGTTCTGCGACGTCTTGCACTTGGCACCACCGGACTGCCACCGACACCTGAGGCCATGGAGGCCGTTGAATCAAAGGAAATGTCGCACGCCGATCTTGTGGACCGCTATCTCGCGTCACCCCGCTACGGCGAACGCTGGGCCCGCTTCTGGCTCGACCTCGCGGGCTACGCGGATTCAGAGGGCAAACGCCAGGCGGACATGATTCGCAAATACGCCTGGAAGTATCGCGACTACGTCATCCGCTCTTTCAACGAAGACAAACCCTACGATCGTTTCCTGATCGAACAAATCGCTGGCGATGAACTCGCCGATTATTCCGACGGCAACAAGATCACCCGCGCCATCTACGACAACCTGGTCGCCACCGGATTCATGCGTATGGCACCGGATGGAACCACCGCCAATCCGGTCAATCGCGTGCGTGATCGTATCGACGTGATTGCCGACCAACTGGATGTTCTCACCCGCGGAGTCATGGGGCTCACGATGGACTGCGCGCGCTGTCACGATCACAAGTACGATCCTGTGAGCCAGCGCGATTACTACCGCCTGGCGGCTATCTTCAAGGGCGCGTTCGACGAATACGACTGGCTGACGCCTCAGAAGTTTTCCAACCAGTGGAAGAAGGTGAAATACCGTCAGTTGCCGGTTGCACTTCCGGAGGACGTCTCCGATTGGAAGAAACGCTTGGCGGAGCATAAGAAAAAAGTCGAGGTCCTGGACGCGAAGGTAAAGAAAGCCAATGCGGCAAAAGCCGGAAATGCCCGCGACCTTCGCAAGCAATTGACCGCGCTCAAGGCCGCTGAACCGCCCGAACCCATGATTCGCGCACTGTGGGATCGCGGCCGGCCGACCGAGACTTATGTGTATCGACGCGGGGATCATTTGCTGGCTGCGGAACGCGTCGATCCGGGAGTACCTGCGGCGATCGCGGGTGATGTTTCGTTTCAGATCAACAAGCCGTGGGAAGGTGCAACTCAAACCGGACGCCGTCTGGCCTTTGCCAAGTGGTTGACCGACAAGCGCCATCCCCTTACCGCCCGCGTCATGGTGAACCGGATCTGGAAACACCACTTCGGCACCGGGCTGGTGAAGAGCCTGGACAACTTCGGCAAGACCGGGACCGGTGCGTCCCATCCGGAACTGCTCGATTGGCTGGCCGGGGAATTCATGGACAACGACTGGAGCGTCAAGCACGTCCACCGCCTCATCCTGAATTCCACCGCGTGGCGCCAGACATCGCGTGTGTCGGCTGGAGCGTTGCGTGAGGATCCGGAAAATCGATTGATCTCGCGCATGCCGATGATGCGAATGGACGCGGAACAGGTGCACGATTCGTTGTTGCAAGTTGCCGGCGCGTTGGAGGTTAAGCCCTTCGGTGAACCCGACCAGGTGACCGTTCGCGGAGACGGCCTCGTGACGGCCAACGGTAAGGACGGAAAGTATCGTCGCAGCATCTTCGTGCGCCAGCGGCGCAAGGAAATGCCGACGATGTTGGAGACCTTTGATCTGCCGCAAATGAATCCCAGTTGCATCGAACGCATGCCCTCAACCGTCGTCACCCAGCCCCTGCACCTGTTGAACAACGCTTTCGTGCATGACCTGGCCGCGTCATTTGCGCGGCGAGTGGAACAGAGTGTGCAAGGCACCGATGCTCGGATTCGAACGGCTTATCGCCTCGCTTTTACGCGTTCGCCCAGCACCGCTGAGATGAATACCTTGCGCAATTCTCTAACCTCACTTGAACGCTATCGGGAGAGTGTTGAAAGCAACGAAGAGGGCGCGCCGAACCAACTGGCACTTGTTGATTTCTGCCACACCCTGCTGAACTCCGCGGCGTTCCTCTACATCGACTGAGGATTCGACGTGCAATTGCCCGCGATTGTGTTTGATTTGTTTAACTCATGAGTTCCCCAAGCGGACAATCCATAACGCGCCGAAGCTTCTTCGATCGCATGCAGGACGGTCTGCATGGCGCGGCATTGGCGAGTCTTCTGGGCTACGACCTCCTTGCTTCCGATCCTCATGCGCAGCCGCAGATGCCCGCCTTGGACCTGACACCGAAGCAGCCGCATTTCCCGGCCCAGGCCAAGACTGTCATTCATCTGTGCATGCAGGGCGGCCCAAGCCAGGTTGATTTGTTCGATCCCAAGCCTGATTTGGATCGCCATCACGGAGAGGATGTACCGAAACGGATTCTGGAAGGATCGTTTCAAGTGCGGACGGCGAAGCTGCTTCGCAGCCGGTGGGCCTTCGACAAGCGCGGACAATCCGGCATGGATGTTTCGGAATTGCTGCCGCACATGTCCGGCGTTATCGACGAGTTCGCGATGATTCGTTCGATGTACAACGTGCATCCGAATCACGAGCCGGCGATCTACAAGATGCAGACCGGCAAGATCTTTCCCGGTCATCCGACCTTCGGTTCTTGGATCACCTATGGCTTGGGAACGGTGAACCAGAACCTGCCCGCCTATCTTGTGCTGGCTGATGATCGATTGCCGGTGAACTCGGTGGAAAACTGGATGTCCGGTTACCTGCCCCCGCTCTACCAGGGAACGCAGATGCGCATGACTGGTTCGCCGATGCTGAATCTCAAACCGGAGTTCCAGGAACCGGAATCGGTGACCATGGCCAAGCGGGATCTGTTGGCGTCACTTGATCGCATGCATAAAACAAATCGACCGTTTCAACCGGAACTTGATTCGCGCATCCGTAATTACGAACTTGCTGCGCGCATGCAGGTATCTGCCACGGACGCGATGGACATCGACCGGGAATCGGATGCGACGAAGAAGCTTTATGGGATTGGTGAAAAGGCGACCGACAGCTATGGGCGTCGTTGTCTCTTGGCGCGTCGCTTGGCCGAGCGCGGTGTGCGATTTATCCAGCTCTATACGCGCAGCCAGATGTGGGACAACCACAACAACATCAAGAGTTCCCTTCCATCCGCCTGTGTTCACACCGATTTGCCAGTGGCAGGGTTGATAACGGATTTGAAACAACGCGGCATGCTGGATTCCACCCTCGTTCTGTGGGGCGGTGAATTTGGCAGGTTGCCGATGGCCCAGATGTCCAGCAAGAAGCGGATGGACATTGCGGGAAGGGACCATGGTCCATGGGGCTTCACGACGCTCATGGCTGGCGCCGGTGTGAAGGGAGGCACTGTTTAT
>PBAL01000004.1 GCA_002715965.1 Verrucomicrobiales bacterium
TCGGGATTGCTGGCGTCCTGATGCGCCTTGATGTGAGTGACATCAATACAGCGCAGTGTGCCTTTGGCCTTGCTTGCCACACATCCCAGAAGCCGGTTCCGCTCTGATTCCACCGGCTCCAACGGGTGCAGGCCGATTTCCAGTTTCCGAAACGCGCGGGCAGATCACGCCAAGGCATGCCCTAGTCATACGCTCACGCAAAACTCCAGGGATATCGATAGATCGGCTTCAGCAGACGATTTGCCTCGGCGTCGCCCTTCACGATTTCTTTCTTTGGATCCCACTTCAACTTGCGGCCCAGCTTTGCTGAGACATATCCAAGGTGCCCCGGTGTGATCGAGCGATGCCCGGTCTCGGCCGAACAAATGCATTCCTTCCGCGACTTGATGCCATCGAGGAAGTTCTGGGTGTGGTCGTCAGAAGTATAAGCGCTCTTGCCGGTCTTGAAGTCTTTCTTCACCCACTCTTGGTTCGAAGCCGTGATCTTGCCTCGCGTCACATAAACCCAGCCGTCTTCTCCAATCCACTTCGTGCCCTTGGTGAACTTAGAATTGATTTCAATCACGGAACCGTTGGCATAGCGACTCTTGACCGAGTAATCGACCATGGAGTCATAGACATCGGTCTCCGACCAGGTCCAACCGCTCGCGTCCACTTCAATAGGTCCGGTCTTGTCGAACTGCATCCCCCAATGCGCGATGTCGTTGTGGTGGCCGATCCAATCCATGAGATTCCCACCACCGTAGGCAAGATGCCATCGCCAGTGCCGATGATGACGAGCCGCAATATAAGGCAACTTCTCGCTCGGCCCGCACCAGGCTTCGTAATTCAGATTCGCAGGCGGCTCCTGAACCACCTCCGGTCCCTGGCATTCGTTGTGTCCGGCCGGCAGGCCGACTTCGACCCGGGACACCTTCCCGATCAATCCGTTCTGCACGATTTCAACCGCACGGCGAAAGTTCCAATAGGAGCGCTGTTGCGAGCCGGTTTGGAAAATCGCCTTTCGTTTCGCAACCTCGCGATAGATGGCCTGGCCTTCGGCGAATGCATGGGTCAGTGGTTTCTCGCAATACACATCCTTGCCCGCGCGGAGCGCTTCAAGGACCTGCAACGCGTGCCAGTGATCCGGGGTCGCGACGATTACCGCGTCCACGTTCTTGTCGGCGATGAGGTTTCGATGGTCGGCGTAAACCTTGCAGCCGCGGAACTTCCCGCCCGACTTGTTGCGGGCGTAATGGCTGTTGACGAGTTCCAGGTTCGGTGCCGTCCCAAAAGTTGCCTTGCCCTTGCCCCACTCCCGGTCGCGATAGTGCTCGTCGTGCACGTCGCAGATGGCGGTGATCTGAACCTCGCTCTTGCCGACGAAGGAGCGAAGCAGGGCATTGCCACGTCCGCCCAGTCCGATGACGCCGACGTTGATCCGGTTGCCCGGCGCGGGACGATTGGCGAGACCAAGCGCGGAGGATGGAAGGATGGCCGGCGCGGCCACGGATGCTGCGGCTGCGCGCAAAAAGGAACGGCGATTCATATTCGCATTCGAGCTGGGGTTCATGGCTGGGAGTGTTTCGGAACGAATGGATTTATCAATTCAAATGGATCAGGCCACGAAGCTCATGAACTCGCGCAATCGGAATCAACTTTCCAACACGATCGGTTACGTTGGTGGCGGTTGACAGAACTTGAGCTCATGCCGGAGCGCCCGCACCAACCTACTTTGCGTTTTATTCGCCGGATCACGGACGCCGGAATTCTTGACCGGACCGAGATCTGGATTTGAGCAATCAATCCTGCACCTGCAGCGACTGGAAGGATTTTCGGCAGGGGCAGAACCTGGGAGATCCCGGCCGTCTTTGTTCGCATCTCGCGCGCGCATTTCGTGACACGCTTTCCGGTCAAGACAGTGTGCCGACCCACACGCGTGTGCTACTGGAAGATCTCGATCAACGCGGTTGCGGTGGCCAACTGGATTTCACCTGGCAGTTGCTTGAATTCCAGGACGACAAGATCCTCGCCGGCCATGTCGGCCCGATCTGGTGTCATGTGTATGGACCATCAAAGTCCGGCGACTGCGAACGATTCAGTTACCATCGCGTCGAGCGTCGCTGGTTCTTCGGCGCCAAGCCAAAGCACGTGCACCAGCTCAAGAAGTTCCTCGACACGCTGAAGTAAGCCGGCGGCTCAGATCCGCCCTTCCTCGATGTCGTAAACATCGAACCACACGCGGACAATTTTCCCGGCCGGAATGTTTTCCGGAATGTAACCCTCCAGAAACTCCTGCAACTCAATCGGCATGGTGCTGATGCGTTTATCGCGCATGTCGTTGTTCCACTGGATGATTTCGCGTTGCGGACGTTCCTTGGCGTTCTTCTGAATCCACTCACCAACCTCGTCATCGCTCGCGCCGGTTTCAACAAAGGCCCGAAAGTCTTCCGCCGTAATTTCGACGAATCCCAGGAACATGTTGTCGAGCGGACAATCGAAGTGGTAGTCGCCGTTGGTGCCGGCGATGACCGCGCGGCACTTGTCCAGCATGCGGCCGGCGACGACGTAACCGCCGAGCCTTTCGCGGGGGCTGCGTGGAAACACCTTGGAGAGATCGAGAGCGTTAATTTCAGACATGGTAAGGTCTGCGTGTTGTGTATCTGCGGATAGTTGCTTGTGTTCCTGCAAGCTACGGCAATTCCAAGACGGCCTTCAAGATCTCCCGTCTCGTGGCTTCAATCTCATCGATCTTGCCTTCCCGAATCGCCTCCAGCTCCATGCGCGAAAGGAACTTTCCAACCGGAAGGATATCCGAGCCGTGCACGTGCCGGGAGAAGAAGGGGGTAAAGTCGCGACCAGTCAGTTGCTGCAGTCCAACGACAATGTCGTCCAGTCCGTACATCTTGTTGGTGCGATTGTGGTTCTTGTAAAGCCAGCGCATGAGGTCATCGAGTGATCGTTGGTTCTGGGTGAAGTGACGAATTTCGAGATCGAGGATCAGCGCGACCAGCAAGCCGCCGTGGCAGACGAGGAAGTAGTTCTGCCGCTTGAGATCCTTGCGTCCGGCTTCCCGCAAAGAAACCGAGCCTGCGCCATTGGCGGTGAGATACATCGACAGCGAACGCGACCAGACATCAACTGCTTCGGCGCGGTCGAGAACGCCGAATCGCAGCGCGTGTTTGATTGCGTAGTATTCGGTGGCGCCTTCGTTGAACCACTGTTCCCGATAGTCCTTGTAACGAAAGGTCTCCGCGCTCCAGAGATGAAAGATCTCGTGAATCAAAGCTGTTTCCCAAGTCAGGTAACCGAAAACCTTTTGCGGCCCAACATCAATGGCGACGAATTGCGGATCCGCCTCACCTGAAATGTTGCCATAGTAGATGTCGAAATCGATGTAGTCGTAGAAGTTGCCATTTTCCTTGCGGGGCAATCCGCCGAAGAGGTTGGTGTAGGAAGCCAGCGAGCGCCGGATGATGTTCTCGAGGTTGAGTTCGTACTCCAGCGTGCGCCTGTCTTTAAAGGTCAGACGGATATTCATGTTGGCGAAACGGGTGTCCTTCTGTTTGGCCACCGGTCGGTCGCGTCCGAGCGCGGTCGGAAAGTGCTGTTCGAGAAACTCCTGAATTGAAATCCAGTATTCCGGGATGGGCCGGAAGGCAGTGCGCGCCTTGATTTCCTCCAGGCTGCCGGTCTTGGCCGCAGCCATGACGTGATCGGCGTGCTTGAACTCCTTCAAGATGACGTTTCGATTGCCGGCCTGGGTGAGCGCCTTCTTGTAGCCTTCGAAACCCGTGCCCGGGTTCACCTGGGTGTCCTTGCCGCCAAACATCGCGAGCACCGGCACATTGATTTCCGTGAGATGCCGCAGGGGATTGTAGAAGAAAGACTCCAACCGATTTCGGTTCGTGGAAAGCATGTTGAAATCCTCGCGCGTGAATGGCGCGAGCCAGGGTTGCTCCACTCCGGCCAGTTGGCGTTGATTGTGCATGGCCGCACGCGTGGCCTCACCAAACGAAACGCCGGCGCGAAGCGAAACCCACTTCCGGATATACAACTCGCGGGCGAGCGTGGCTTTCTCTGATTCCACACCCTGCTTGAGCAGTTGTTGTTCGATCAGATAGGCCGACTCTTCAACGATCGTCTGCGCGGGACAGGACACAGCGATTACAAACTTCACCTCGTCGATTTCCGCAGCCACGCTGGGCATGACCCAACCGGCCTGGCTGATGCCCCAAAGTCCCATGAGCGATTGGTCGATCTCCGTGCGATTGGTCAGGTAATCGATGGCCGCAATCAACTGGTCTGCCCGCTCAAAAACGGTTTCCTTCTCCCAATCGCCCGGCGATTCACCGATGCCGGGCTTGTCCCAGGCGAAACAGGCAAAACCCATATCCAGGAAGCGTGCCCATTTGCCGACGGAATGATGCAGCTGATCGTTGCGATTGGTTCCCGGGGTCGAAAACGCTTCCTTGGAAACCGGACCATCGCCAGGAACAAAAAGAACGACCGGATGCTTTCCGATCCGTTCCGGCAGAGCGAGCAATCCGGCAAGTTGGTTTGTCCCCGAACGGAACGTGATTTTCTCAACAACCGCCGTGGCGTTGAGGCAAAGGACAACGATAAGTGCGAATTGGATCAGGACGCGCATGACGGAACGCGCAGATTATGCGGTGAGCGCTCAGGTGTCCATCGTCGCCGGCGATTTGGAAGTCCCTTCTGCTAGTCGTATCGAATGCGCCAAACTACGCCAGCACGGGGTTCACCACATGACCGTGAACGTCAGTGAGGCGGTAGTAGCGGCCTTGGAAGCGAAAAGTAAGGCGTTCGTGGTTGATACCGAGGCAACGGAGCAGCGTGGCATTGAGATCGTGCACATGAACTCCGTTCTCGGCGACGTTGAAGGAGAACTCGTCAGTGCTGCCGTGGGAAACGCCGGGCTTGATTCCCCCACCGGCAAGCCAGATCGAAAAGCAGCCGCCATGGTGATCGCGGCCGTAGTTGTTGTACTCAAGCGTTCCCTGGCTGTAGATCGTGCGTCCGAATTCGCCGGTCCAGACAATGAGCGTGTCCTCAAGCAAGCCGCGCTGCCTCAGATCCCTCACGAGGCCCGCGCAGGCACGGTCGATGTCCCCGCATTGAAGGCGGAGATCGGTGGGCAGGTTGTAATGCTGATCCCAACCGCGGTGATAGAGTTGAATAAAACGAACGCCTCGTTCGGCGAGCCGACGTGCCAGCACGCAGTTACGCGCGAATGAACCGGGCCGTGTCGAATCGCTCCCGTACAGCTCGCGCGTGCTCTTGGGTTCGTTTGAAAGATCCGTCAGTTCCGGCACGGACATCTGCATGCGGCCGGCCATTTCAAATTGCCTGGTGCGCGTGAGGATTTCCGGATCGCCAGCCAGTTCGTATTGCTCACGGTTCAGCTTTGCGAGTCCTTCGATCATTTGGGCGCGGGACCCGGCATTGATACCCGGGGGATTGGAAAGGTAGAGGACGGGATCGGTTCCCGAACGAAACTGAACACCTTGATGGTTCGAGGGAAGAAAGCCTGGTCCCCAAAGCCGCGCATGCAATGGATCGGCGGGACGCGTCGCACTGCCATTGGATAGCAATACAACGAATGCAGGCAAATCCCTGTTCTCACTGCCCAAGCCGTAGCTGAGCCACGCCCCAAAGCTCGGCCGGCCCGGTTGTTGGTGGCCGGTCTGCAGATACGTCACCGCAGGATCGTGATTGATCGCCTCGGTGTGCATGGACTTTATGAAGCAGAGCTCGTCCGCGACCCCGGCGAGGTGCGGAAGAAGTTCGCTTATGGCCGCACCCGATTGCCCATGTTGTTCAAACCGAAAACTACCCGGCACGATTGGAAAGGCCTTTTGTCCGGAAGTCATGCCGGTGAGTCGCCGGCTCTTGCGAACGGATTCCGGCAATTCCTCACCACGGCGCTTGATCAAGTCCGGCTTCGGATCGAACAGCTCCATCTGGGGCGGACCGCCATGCATGAAAAGATGAATGATCCGCTTGGCCTTCGGTGCAACGCGCGTTGCCGCGCCAGCGAGAAGTTTCGGACTCAGCAGGGACGCAAGTGCCGTTGTTCCCAAGAATCCGCGACGAGTTGCAAATGGCGTGCTCATGGCTGGGTGATGGCTTCGTCGAGACTGAGGATCATGTTCGCCACCGTCGTCAAGGCAGCGAGTCGAAAGGGATTCAATCCCGCGGCAGGTTCGGATTCACCAATGGAGATCAGACCGCGCGCCGCATCCAGGTCGCTCCGAAACGCGTTGAGCTGGGAGTGAAAAAGTTGGCTGAGCGTATCGTGTTCGGAGGACGTGGGTTCGCGCGAAAGAACGACCCTGAATCCAAACCTAAGCGGAGTTGCTTGCGAATACATTCTCTCAGCGAGCGAACGAGCCGCCTCGAGGAAGGTCGGATCGTTCATCAATGCCAGGGCCTGAAGAGGCGTGTTGGTTCGAGGCCGACCAACCGCGCAGGTTTCGCGCGTGGGCGCATCGAAGAGCAACATGTTCGGAGGAGGCGCCTGGCGTTTCCAATACGTGTAGAGGCTGCGCCGGTAGAGATCCGCGCCCGAGCCAGTGTCGTATCCAAGTTGTCCATCATAGGTCATTTCCTTCCAAAGGCCCGCTGGTTGGTAAGGCTTTACGCTGGGACCGCCCTGGCGCACGACGAGCAGGCCGCCGGCGGCCAGCGCAACATCACGCAATGTTTCAGCATCCAGTCGTATCCGTGGACCGCGGGCCAACAGGCGATTTCCGGGGTCGCGCTGATTAAGATCGGGCGAGCCGTGGGATGTCTGACGGTAGGTGGCGGATGTGACGATGAGACGGATCAGGCGTTTGAAGTCCCAGCCCGAATCGCGAAACTCACAAGCCAGCCAATCCAGCAATTCCGGGTGATCGGGCCACGCGCCCTGTGTTCCGAAATCTTCGGCGGTAGCCACAATGCCGCGCCCGAAGAACCGAGACCAGACACGGTTTACAATCACGCGTGACGTCAGCGGGTTGTCGTGGTGCATCAACCAACGGGCGAGGTCGAGACGATTGGACATCACGGTGTTGGAAAGGTTCGCCAAGACAGCGGGGACCCCTGCGCTGACTTTGTCACGCGGCTTGTTGTATTCGCCTCGCTCCAACAGATGAGCCTGCCGGGCTTTCTTCATTTCGGACATGACCATCATGACCGGACGGGACGATTGAAGTTCGGCAAGTTCCTTCCGCTTGCGGGTGATGCGCTGATCTGCCTGCCGATGCATTTCGCTGGCGTGGTTTGCGACGTAGTGTTCCCGAAGCCGGGCGGTGAGGTATTTGTCCCGCTTCTTCGTATCCTTGGCGAGCGCGCCACCAAGAAACTGTTCGGTGGCCAACTGCCGGATATCATTCTCTGACAATTCCCGATCGTAGAATCGCAGCTCGTCGATCACTCCCTTGTAAGATGCGCTTGCCTTGCGTCGACCGATGCGCAGCGGTTCATCGTTCGAAATCGATCCACCGAGTCCGTCGCGATCGATGCTGAGCGCCTGGCGAACACCGTTCAGATAAATGGCGACTCCCGACGCCGTGGAGGATCCATCGTAGGAAACAATGACGTGGGACCATCGTCGGCCGGGAACCGATTCAATCGTGCGAACTTCGATGTCGCTTTCCGTCCACTTGTGAACGAGGTGAAAGAGAATCTTGTTCTTCCGATAAACCAGATCGAAGCCACGCATGTGATCGGCTTCATCCATCCGCGAGAGAATGCACCCGGCTGCGCTTGGCTTTACCCAGACTGAAATGGTGAACGGTTTGTTGGCGGACAGAGCGGGCGCGGAATCGATTCCAATCACCTCACCGCCCTTGAAGTTCACCCCATTGCCCAGCATCGCCGGAACAGATGCCGGACGGCCCACGCTCTTCTCCAGCGGATAGTGGGCGACCAGCCCATTGGTCGGTGACGGCGAAAGGTTCTCAAGAGCCGCGTCCTCCCATTCCGCTTGAGCCTCGGAGATTTCCTTTTGGATCGGTTTAAATTTCGCTTCAGCCTGCAGAAACCGCTTCTTGAAACTCGCGATGACCGTTTCCAGTTCTGGTGACGCGACATTCAATAGTGGAGCTGCGTTGCCGCGACTCCCGTCGAGACCTCTCTCGGGGACGTTGTTGAAAAACGCGAAGAACCGATAGTAATCGCGCTGTGAAATTGGGTCGTACTTGTGATCGTGACAGCGGGCGCATTCCACGGTTAGGCCCATCCAGACCGTGGACGTTGTCTTCACCCGATCGGCGACGTATTCGACGCGAAATTCCTCCGGGATGAGACCCGACTCGTTGTTCACCATGTGGTTTCGGTTGAAGCCCGTCGCGATCTTCTGCTGTAGCGTAGGCTCAGGCAAAAGATCCCCGGCCAGTTGTTCGATGGTGAACTGATCGAAGGGCAGGTTTGCGTTGAAGGCGCGGATGACCCAGTCCCGCCAAGGCCACATCGTGCGTTCGTTGTCGGTGAAATAGCCGTTGGTATCCGCATAGCGCGCCGCGTCCAGCCAAGGCCCGGCCATGCTTTCACCAAAATGCGCCGAGCGAAGAAGACGATCGATCAGCCGATCATAAGCCCCCGGTTGATCGTCGGATAGAAAGGCGTCGAGTTCACGTATGGCCGGCGGCAGGCTGGTGATCGCGAGCGTCAATCGGCGAATCAACATTTCGCGGCCGGCCTCTTGGGAAAAGCTCATCCCCTCCCGCTGAAGCCGACTCAGGACGAAGCCATCGATGGCGTTTCGAACGCGTGGGTCCGCGGAGTTCGGGACGCGCGGTCTGGAGGGTGGGATGAGCGACCAATGTTTCTCGTAATTCGCTCCCTGAGCGACCCATTGCCGCATTGTGGAAATCTGTTTGGCGCTCAATTTTTGCCCGGAATCCGCCGGTGGCATGCGCTCATCGATATTGGAAGTGGTGATCCGCGCGATCAATTCCTCGCCGATGTCGTGTCCCGTCCGATCCAGCCGAAGGCCCGCCTTGCGCGTGGCCTGGTCCGGACCGTGACAACGAAAGCATTTGTCCGAAAGTATCGGCCGGACGTCGCGATTGAAACCCACCGGTTGCGCTGAAGCGGGAAGCCACGCACAGAGCAAGACCAAGACGGGTGGTTTCATTCCGCGCAGGTTACCCCAGCTTCAGGCACGCCACCATCGATATTCAACAGCATCCGAGCCACAGCCCTGTCGATTTAGTTCTACCTGGCCGGGACGAGCGGTTTGGCGTTTTTCACGAACCCGGCTGGGCGGCAGTTCTTGGTGAGGTTGTTGCCTTTGCCAAGTTCGGTTTCGAAGGCGTTCATGTATCCGCGCAAGCGCTTGACGACATGGGGATGTTGCGCGGCGCGATTAATCTTCTCACCAATGTCGGCGTTGAGGTTGAAGAGCGTCGTCTGAACCTTCTGCTCGCCGCGTTTTCCAATGGGACCGACGTAGAGCTTCCACTTGCCGGCGCGAACAGCACGCAGGTTGTTTGCCTGATGATAGAAGAAGCGATCGTGCGGAGATTTGCCCTGACGGTTGAGCAGCACATTGGAGATGTCTTTGCCGTCAATCTCACGATCGGTCGGTGCTTGGGCGCCGGCCAGGATTGCGAAGGTCGGCAGCAGATCCATCGCGGTGACAAGTTCGGCGCTTTCGTGGTTGGCGGGGATTTTGCCCGGCCACCAGGCGACCGTTGCCTCGCGCATCCCGCCTTCGAATGCGCTGCCTTTCTTGCCGCGGAGTGGACCGGCTTTTCCGACCGCGGGTCCGTTGTCCGACGTAAAGATCACGAGTGTGTTGTCGTCGAGCTTGTACTTCTTCAGGGTATCGACAATGCGGCCGACGGAGTCGTCGATCTCTGTGATCGCCTGCCGGAACAATCCATTGCGCGTGCGGTAATCGACGGTGCCTTCCTTTTCATCGGCAAGCTTGAGTTTCAGTGCCTGGCTCACGTTCTTCATGTAGGGCGGGGAAACATGCAGGGGCACATGGGGAATCGGATGCGGTATATACAGGAAGAACGGCTTTTCCGTGTTTCGCTCGATGAACTTGACCGCGCGATCGGTGATGCGCTTGGTCAGGTAATCCGCGTCCGGATCCGATTCGATGACCTTCTCGCCGTCCAGAAGCGGAAGCGGGGTGAACTTGAAGCGATTCTGGCGGGGATGAAAGGGATGGATGTCATGGCTGTACGGCACGCCGAAGAACTCGTCGAATCCCTGCCGCGTGGGGAGAAAATCCGGTTGGTCGCCAAGATGCCATTTGCCAAAGATTCCCGTCGCGTATCCGCGGGTTTTCAGCACTTCCGCAATGGTGATTTCATTCGGATGCAATCCTTTCGGATCGCCAGCCAGCACGACCACGAAATCCGAACCGGTGGCCATGTTCACGCGTTTCGGGTAGCAACCGGTCATCAGGGCGGCCCGCGACGGTGTGCAGACCGGAGCTGCGACGTAGAAGCTGGTCAGCTTCGTTCCCTCGCGAGCGAGCCGGTCGATGTGTGGTGTGTTTACATGCGTGGCGCCAAAGCAGCTCAGGTCGCCGTAGCCCTGATCATCGGTGAAGATCACAACAAAGTTTGGCCGCTCGGCGAGAGCCGTCAGTGAAATCAGCAGGGCAAGGAGAAAAGCTTTCATGGCTGAGGCGGAGCGTAGGCTCTGAGGTGGTTTGTGTGAATGACGGAGTGGAACCAGTCCTCCGTCAGCAATTAAATGACAGTTTGCCTGGTTCGTAATCGTTGTCTTAACTCCTCGTCTTGATCTCGGATTGGTGAGGAGATTGAGACAAGGATCAGGAGCAACCCGTCAATTCACGAATGACGCAATACTAGTAAATAATACGCCACGATGCTGCCGTGAAGTGCGCGCTGCCGCAGCCTCCGCGGCTACTTCTTTACGGAGTCGGGATTGAGGCTTCCTCGCCGATAGCCTCGAAGGTCAATGGTGATATCGGCGTAACCCATCTCGGTGAGCCGAGCTGTGAGGGTTGGTTCCAGTTCGCGTTCTTTGAAGATTCGCATTTCTTCTTCACCCAGCTCGATCCGGGCGATTGGCCGGTCGTTTGTGGGTTGGTGGTGACGAACTCGGATTTCGCGCAATCCCAGGTCGTGAAGGCAGTCTTCGGCCTGCTCGACCATGGCGAGTTTGTCTCGATCAACAACTTCACCGTAGGGAATGCGCGAACTCAGGCATGGAGCAGCCGGCTTGTCGGCGGTCGGCAGTCCCAGTTCGGCTGAGATGGCGCGGATCTCGTCCTTGGTGAGACCTGCCTCTTTGAGGGGGGATCGGACTTCAAACTCGCGGGCGGCCTGAGCGCCGGGGCGATAATCCCCGGCATCGCTGGCGTTCTCTCCGTAGGCGACTACGGAAAAACCCCGATCCGCAGCCAGTTTCTCGAGGTGCGTAAAAAGTTCGGTTTTGCAAAAATAGCAGCGGTTGACGGGATTGGAGGAATAGTCCGGGTTGTCGAATTCGCCGGTGCGGATGATTTCGAGTGGAAAACCGAATTTACGGGCAAGTTCCTCGGCTTCCTTCAATTCCCGACGGGGGAGACTGGGAGAATCGGCAATCACAGCGAGGGCGTTCTCCCCCAGAATCCGGGCGGCCAAGTGCGCCAGCAGCACGGAATCTACCCCACCTGAATAGGCCACAAGGCAGGATTTGAACGAGCTGATCAGCTTCGTAAGCCGGTCGTACTTCGCGACTTGCACAAATTCACACTGACATCCGGGAATTGCTTTGCAAAGGGATTTCAGGTATAAGGCGAAATTGACCAGTTGTCAGTTTATGACGAAGATTTGGCACCGAACCGACTCCGGGCCGGCCCCTCTTGTGGCGTCATGATCCTGTCATATTCAGGATCGAGAATTGACCGATCGTCCGACCGGCCGGACCGAGCAACCGCTTGACCAGTATATGAGCCATCCCATCAATCGCCGACGAATCCGAACTTTGGGTTTGTTGCTTGTTTCCCTCTTGCCCCTCACTGCCACGGCCCAGCGGATTTCCACCTTTGCCGGTGGTGGATTTCTCAGCAGCGACGGAGTCAATGCCCTTCAGGCACGCCTCGACCGGGTCCAGCAGATCACCTTCGGTCCCAATGGTTCACTTTATCTGACCGACCAAGGCAGCAGCCGGATTCGTGCGATCGACACCAACGGGATCATTTCCACCATCGCCGGAACCGGTTTCAGCGGCTATTCGGGAGACCTCGGATCCGCAACGACTGCGCAGATCGCCGGTCCATGGGGCATGACGGTATCCAGTGGCGGTGATGTCATCATATCAGATTCCAGCAATTACCGGATTCGTCGCATCACCGCCGGCATCATCAGGACAATTGCTGGCAATGGCGTTCCAGGATTTGGCGGAGACGGTGGCCTGGCAACCTTCGCGCAGATCAACTTTCCAATGCATGTCGCGGTAACCCCGGCCAACGAGGTGTTTTTTGCGGAATGGGGAAATCATCGCGTGCGAAAAATAGACCCTGCGGGGGTGATCACCACGGTCGCCGGCACGGGGACTTCTGGATTTTCTGGAGATGGCGGCGCAGCAACCGTTGCAGCGCTCGATCGTCCGTGGGGTCTGGCCCTCATGAACACCAACCAAACCCTGCTCATTGCCGATCGGAACAATCATCGCATTCGGGCACTGGATCTTACGACCGGTATCATCACCACCTTCGCGGGTGGGGGAGCGGGCGGTGGAGGGTTCGGTTCAGCCGGCTTCTTCGGAGATGGCGGCTTGGCGATCAATGCACGTCTGTCGTCCCCTCGAGGAATCGCCGTGAGTTCATTGAACGAAGTTTTTATCGCGGATAACTCCAATGAGCGTGTTCGAAAGGTCGATACCAACGGCATCATATCCACCGTCGCGGGCAATGGGTCCAGCACGGCCTCCGGAGACGGCGGGCTTCCGATATTTGCCGGCATCGGCCGTCCGAGCAGCGTGACCATGGGGCCAGACGATTCCCTGTACATTGCCGATGATGCCAATGACCTCATCCGTCGGGTGGAGTTCGACGTAAAGCTGACCGAGTGGCAGAACGTGAACCTGTACGGAACTGAACAGGGTGGGTTGGGCAATCTGTTGTTCCGCCTGCCCTATTCCGCAACGATGGGGAACCGGGTTTATTTTGCGGGCGGGTTCAGCCAGGGGAATCTTACGCTCGGCTCGACGGTCTTTCAGAATACCGACGCCCTTTCCGATCCGATCATGGTCAGCTTCAACGAGAACGGCGTGGTGAACTGGGGCGCCCATGTTACGGCAACCCAGGACGCCACCTCGTCCGGAATCGTTGCCGCCGAATCGGAGAACCGTCTCTACGCAGCCGGCACGTTCCGAGGCACGGCCACGTTCGGTGCGACACTCCTGCAGAATTTCACAGCGTTGAATCGTGGCTGGCTCACGAAGCTGCGCACTTCCGGGACCTTCGACTGGGCGGTTCCCATTCCCATGACCTTCACTGGCAGCATCGCCGGGGTGACGATCAGCGATCTTGCCCGCGACACCAACAACACGACCGTGGTGTTGGGAGAATTTGCAACGGGTACCGCGGATTTCGGTAATGGAGTTGTGCTCAGCAATGCTGCGGGCAGTCATGCGTTTCTCGCAAGATACGACACCAACGGGCAAGCGGTATGGGCGAAGCTTCTCGCTGAAATCAGCACGACGTCTTCCTACCCATCCGGAGGCCGGCTGGTCATTCACACGAACAACAGCATCTACGCTGCGTTGCCTCATTTCACCTCCTCACTCGGCCCGGCCGGCGGAGTCGATGTGACACTCGCGAACTTTGACGAGCTCGGCAACATGCAGTGGAAGATCCGGTTGGGCAGCGCCGAAAACGAAAGCGCGGGGGACCTGGCCCTGACGCCGGACGGTGATCTGTTTTTCCTGTCCGATTTTGGTGCTGCGGCTCCGGTCTTCGGCGCCCAGGCGTTGGGAACGAACGGCATCACTTCCACCAATCTGATTTTGGCCAAGGTGAGTTCGACTGGCAGCTTGACGTGGCGACTGGAATCATACGCCTCCGGTGGTGCGAGAGGGCACGGTCTCTTCTACGACATCACCTCAGACACGGTGCATCTCGCAATGAAGTATTCGGGCTCAATGGCCCTGTCCGAGTTCAATTTTAATTCAGTGCAGGACGCGTTTGCGCAGCCCTCTGATGACGGACTGCTGGTTCGTGTGCGTGCGGCAGATGGCGCGGTGCTGTCAACCTTGAACGTGAGTTCCGATTCGAGTGATGCCGTCCGGACAGTCGGCCAGCTGTCGGATGGAGCCATCTTCGGTTCCGGTGAGGCGACAGCAACCATCACTGAGTTTACCGGCACGCTTATCACCAACACTCTGGTTGGTGACGTTCAGGCGTTCTTTGCGAGAGTGAACGATCTGCCAGTTATCGGCCTGCATCCGGTTTCACAGACGAACGACGCCGGGACAAACGTCACCTTCAACGTCGTCGCAGGTGGCGGAGTGCCACTCTCGTATCAGTGGCAGAAGGATGGATCGGATTTGCCGGGACAGACGAATTCGTCCCTGACCGTCAGCAATATCTCAATTCTGGATCAGGGCGGCTACGCGGTGGTGGTCACCAACAATCTCGGTGCCGTGACGAGCAGCAATGCCATGTTGACGGTAAACCAGTCGGTTACGATTATTTCGCATCCGGCCAGCAAATTCGGCATCGAGACATTCAGCACGAACTTTTCAGTCACACCATTCGGGTCTCAGCCATTCTCATATCAATGGTTCAAGGACAGTAATCCAATCAACGGAGGGACGAACAATCCGCTCGTGCTGTCCAATCTGATGGCCGCCGACGCCGGAAATTACCACGCTGTCGTCAGCAACCCCTTCGGCAGTACGAACAGTTTTGCCGCTACCTTGACGATCTTTTCGACCAACGTCCTGCCGCGAATCACCGCCCATCCGCAGGACGTCACTACGAATGCCAGCCGCGTGGTGTCGTTCAATGTGACCGCAGAGGGCCAGGCTCCGTTGAGCTACGCCTGGCGACGGAACGGCTCGATCATCCCGGGTGCATTGCAGAGCCAGTACTTTGATTTCGATGTGCAGCCCGCCGACGCCGGAACATATCAGGTGGTGGTTTCTAATGCGTTCGGCACGGTGACCAGCAGCAATGCCACGCTGTCGGTGATCATACCGGAATTCCCCGGCATCGTGCTTCAACCGAACGATCTCACGATCAATGCCGGCAACACCATGACCCTGGCATTCACCAATTCCGGAACGCCACCGTTCAATTTCCAATGGGTGAAGGATGGCATTGTCATCCCCGCGGAAACCACCACGTCGATCACCCGCGCCAATGTCACGCTCGCCGATGGGGGCGTTTACCAGGCGATCATTTCAAACGATGCGGGATCGACCAATACACGTGAGATCCAGGTCACGGTCTGGACGGTGCCGACCATCACACAACAGCCCTTGTCGATCGTCACCCGCTCCGGCTTGTCAGCGACCTTCACCGTAGCCGCCCAAGGCGTGCCGGAGCCACAGTTCCAGTGGTTCAAGGACGGCTCGCAGGCGACCAACATCGTGGGATTCGTAGGTGCGCAATCGATGCGACTGTCCACGGTCAGTTCGGCCACCGAGCACGTGGGCAACTACTTCGTCCGGGTGTTCAATCCGGCTGGTTTCATCGACAGCACACCGGTCAGCCTGACCGTGCTCTACCCGCCCAAACTGGACAAGCCCGGCATCGTCGGCGGAAAGTTTTCCTTTGCACTCACCAATGCGCTCGGTTCGCAGTTCACGCAGGGCAACCTGCCCCCCTTCCAGGTTCAATTCTCCTCGGACCTGACTTCGTGGCAGACCCTGTCGAACGGCTTGGTGTTTACCAATGGTCAGTTCCGATTCGAAGACGTGCCCGCCGGATCAGTAACGCGGCGCGTCTATCGGATCATCGAGCCTTGAGGCTCGGATGAATTGATCTCAGAAGAAAACAATCAACTGCACCAATCCCATGACGCAGCCGATTGAAAAAACACCGCGCTAACCACCCCGAAGCCGGAAGCAAAATTCGCCACCTTCAGCGTTTCCTTCTCAAGATAGAACATCACGTCCTCCCGCTTGAGCTTGCCCTTGGTGAACTGGAGCAGTGCGGTCTCCATTCCACGGGCTTCGCGCACTGTCACGGCCGTGACAAAAATCTGGGTCAGCGCGGCCGCCAAAGCGCCCACAATGAAGAAGCACATCGTCGCCAGTGACATCCAGTGGAATGATTCTTCGCCGATCGTTCCGGGAAAAAAGCCCACGATCAACTCAATGCCGCCAGCATTGGCGAAGACCAGCATCCGCACGGTCTCGGCGATGTAGCGATACATTGTCCCGCGGCGCATGACGACCATCTCCTGCAGCTCGCGCAGCCACTGCTCGTGCTCGGCGGGTTTCAGGTCGGATTTCATTCCCTGTCATTCTCCTCCGGTTCCGCTTCGTTTCCGGGCGGCAACACGGGACGATTCAAATCCACATCTCAGTTTCCTGCGCGTAACTCGCGCGCATGTTGATGACGTTCGTGTAGTTGGGCCGGCGCAGAAACCCCGCGCCGGTGAATGGTCCGATGCAGGGAATCCCGGTGCTGGCAATCCCGGGAAGACTTTCTCGCATCATCGGCGTGCCGACGTATCCAGCCAGTACAAACACCCCGTTCGTGTGGATCAGGTCGCGCGTGTTCCGCAAGGCAAGCGCGGGCTCGTAGCCATCGTCCAGAGACTGCAATTCCAGTCGGCGTCCGTTGATGCCGCGAAGCTGCGTGCTCCCATCAACGCGAACGCGAACAAGCCGACCGCCAGGACGACTCGCGGAGGATGGTATGGGAACGACATATTGTCCGAAGCCGCCATTGTTTTTAAAGACCCCCAGCTGTCGAGCAAAGTGGAAGCAGCGAAAGCAGCTTGGGCGCATTCGAGAGGTGCCCCCAGAATTTGGCCGTTTCTACGGAGTTTGGATGCCAGTGCAATCCAATTTTGAATTTGGACCCCATTGGCACGAGGCCAATGGGGTCTGCTCGATAAGCCTGCTCGCTAGCCAGCCAGTCTTTCTCACCACCGAGGCAAGCTCGGTGGGCTCGTGGTCACTGCCAGCATGGTCGGAGTGCTCTACAAAATCGCGACAGACAGAATTCACTCAATTCGGGGACCTCTCGAATGCCCCAAGCGGCTTCGGCTACACGCAATGTGCCGACAAATACTCTGCAGTCGGCGGCTCAGAGGCCACCGCTACCGGTAAAATCACTTTGCGGCCGTGTCTCCGTATACCGGCGGCTTCCATCCCTTGGGCAGGCGGCCTTGTGGTCGCACCCCATAGGCATCGATGGGGATCGAATGGTCCACTGCTTTGAGCAGTGGAAGATTGTCGGGGAGGTGTTTGATGCGGAGATCTTTGTATTGGATGGTCATCGCAGGTCCGACGTGGACCTGCATCGCGAGTACGCCTTCGAGTTTGCGGCCCTTCTCGTCAAAATCGATCAGGTCGGCAGTCGGGTGTCCGTTGATCCAGTGCTGATGGTGATTGCCCCGTGCGAGCACGCGATACTCGTGCCATTCACCGGCATTGAACTCCTTGAGTGGCAGTTTCCCGACCACCCAGGAACGGCCTTGGTCGTCGATGATCACCTTTTCGCCCGTGTGCGACAGGATGCGACGGCCTTTTTCCTCGTAAAGCATGCCGTTGTATTTGGGAACATTGGCAACAACATCGCATTGATAACCGGTCACGATATCCAGACCCAGGTCCGGGCGGGAGGTGCCGCGATATTGAATGCCGCTGTTGCCCCCTGGTGAGACCTTCACCTTCATGCGCAGGTCGAAGTTGCGGACGGTCGAGCCCTTCCACGTGATGAAGCGGTTTTTCTTCAGGGAACCATCGGTGACTCCGGTCAGCACGCCCCCTTTCATGGACCAGTAGTTTGAGTCGCCGGACCACTGGCCGAGGCGATTGCCGTTGAGCAGTCTTTGAAAACCGTCCGCTCCAGGCTTCACCGTGACGGCAGCCGAGGCCCTTGGATGCGGTGGCGTGGACAGAGTGAACTCGCGCTTCATGGGAGCCAGGGGACCACCGAGTTCAGCCACACGTTTGTCGGTACGCTCGCGCATGGCCTTCAGCGTCTTGGCGTGCCTTGGATCGTCGGCAAGGTTGACCAGTTCGTCCGGATCGTTCTTCAGGTCGTGCAGGAACTCACGATTGCCGTGGTCGAAGTATCGGACGTATTTGAAGTTTTCGTTGCGCAATCCTTCGAAGGGCGGAATGCGAAAGCGCACGGCAAAATGTTCGTGAAAGGTCTCCGTGCGCCAATCGTCGGGTTTGCCTGAATTGACCACGCGCCGAAGGCTGTGCCCCTGATAACGCTTGGGAACGTCGATGCCTGCCCAATCGAGAAAGGTTGCGGGCAGATCGACGTTCAATGCGGGGGCATCCGTCTCTTGGCCGCGTTGTGACTTTGGCACTCTGGGATCGCAGATGATCAGTGGCACGCGCAGGGATTCCTCGTAGTGCGACCACTTGCCGGCAAAGCCACGGTTGCCCATGTGGTAGCCATTGTCCGCCGAGTAAACGATGATGGTGTTGTCCGCCAGCCCGAGCTTCTTCAGTTCCTTCATGAAGCGCCCGATGGCGCCGTCGATGCCGCTGACCATTCGCAAATAAGCGCGCATGTTGGTCTGGTACTTTTGTGAAGTGTTCCAACGCCAGAAGAAGCGTTCGCGATTGATGGTGGTCTTCAGGAAGTCCGGCTGACTCTCAAAGATCGCGGGATCATTGAGCCGCGGTTTGTACACCTCTACATTGTCATACATGCCGTCCACAGCGCGCGGCCACGGAAAATGACCAATGCCCGGTCGACGATCACCATCCTCGGCATGGCAGGCATTGAACCACATGTTCAGGGCAAAGGGCTTGCCCTTGGGTTGCTCGCGAATGAATTCAATTCCACGATCGACGATCAGTTCCGTCTCGTGTCGCAGACTGCCGTCGGGTTGCCGCTTGTAGAACGGCTTGCGTCCGATGGCTTCAAACTCATCGAAATGATCCTCGCGCTTGAAACCCCGAGGCGCCCGGACGTGCCACTTGCCGAAGTAACCCGTGCGATAGCCGTTGTCGCGGAGAATGTCCGAATACAATTCCCTGGCCACGTCCGGACGGGCCTGTTCCGGATTCTCCGGTGTGCCGGCGCTCCGACCGTAGAGCCCCGTAAGAATTGTCGTGCGACTTACCCAGCAGATGGAATGACTGACAAACGAGTTCCGGAACAAGGTTCCCCGCCTGGCGAGGGAATCGATGTTCGGCGTCTGCACGATCGGATTGCCGTAGCAACCCAGCGTGCTCGTTGTCTGGTCGTCGGTGAAAAAGAAAACGATGTTTGGCTGCCGGGCGGATTGCGCGAGGCACGCACCGAGCAGGAAGACAGCTAGGGTCAATCGGATCATGCGCGGAGTGTATGATTCGAATGCTCCAAGGCAACCCAGTATCCGGACGCCACACTGGACTTCCGGTCGGAGTGCCGGTGTAAGCGAATCGAGTGGTGCGCTTCCGGTCCGAGCCGCGGTGTTCAGCACCAATCTCGCAAGCTTCCTCGTGGACGTCGCGGGATACGTGGATGTTGAATTGAGCTTTGACTGGCGTTCCCTAAATGACGAAGTCCACGACTATTCCCCCGGCGTGCCCGCGTTCGACGGGATCAGCTGAGTTCTCGAACCAACGCTGGCAACAGTTCTGGTCCAAAATCTCTCAATACGGCATCTGAAGTTCAACTCACAAGACCCTGTGCTGACGGCATACCATAGAACATCAAACTTAGGTCCAACCCAGGGACTCTTGCATTATTTGAAAGCAAAAAGCCCCGGCGTTTCCACCGGGGCTTATGAATCACACTTGGTTTAGTACCGGCTTACTTCTTTTTCTTGGCCGTCTTCTTGCCCTTCTTGGCGGGCTTGGCAGCGGCTTGGGCCTTGAGGTTGGCCTGGGCAGCTGCGAGACGGGCGGTCGGGACGCGGAAGGGTGAGCAGCTCACGTAGTTCAGTCCGACGCGGTCGCAGAAGGCAACGGAGTCCGGATCGCCACCGTGTTCACCACAGATGCCGAGCTTGATCTTCGGGCGCGTGGCGCGTCCGCGATCGGCAGCTATTTCGACCAGTTGGCCGACACCTGTTTGATCGATGCTGGCGAAGGGGTTGGTCGGGAGGATGTCGTTCTCCTCATAGTCACCGAGGAAAGCGCCGGCGTCGTCACGGCTCATGCCGAGCGTGGTCTGCGTGAGGTCGTTCGTGCCGAAGCTGAAGAATTCGGCGGTCTCGGCGATCTCGTTGGCGGTCAGTGCGCCACGCGGAATTTCGATCATGGTGCCGACGAGGTATTTGAACTTTACGCCCTTCTCCTTCATCACTTCCTTCGCCACGCGACGAGCGATTTCAACCTGAAGATCGAGTTCCTGCTTGAAGCCGACGAGAGGGATCATGACTTCCGGCATGACCTTGACCTTCTTCTTCGTGCAGTTGGCTGCCGCTTCGAAGATGGCGCGGCATTGCATCTCGGCAATTTCCGGATAGCTGATCGCGAGACGGCAGCCACGGTGACCAAGCATCGGGTTGAACTCGTGGAGTCCATCGACGCGCTTCTTGATGTCGGCGGGCTTGGCGCCGAGCGCCTTGGCGAGTTCCTTCTGCGACTTGGCGTCGTGCGGGAGGAATTCGTGCAGGGGCGGATCCAAGAGGCGGATCGTGGCCGGGAGGCCTTTGAGCGCCTTGAAGATGCCTTCGAAATCCTTGCGCTGATGCGGCAGGAGTTTCTTCAAAGCCTTCTTACGATCGGCTTCGTTTTCGGCAATGATCATCTCGCGGATCGCGAGTATGCGATCGCCTTCGAAGAACATGTGTTCGGTGCGGCAGAGGCCGATGCCGACGGCGCCGAAGGCGACGGCATTCTGGGTCTGTTCGGGATTGTCCGCGTTGGTGCGAACGTCCATGCGGGTGGCCTTCTGGCACCAGTCCATCAATTGCTTGAAGTTCTTGTAGGCGCCGCTCTTCTGGGCCTTCTTGTTGCCTTCGATCAGGCCTTGGATGACCTCGGACGGAGCCGTCTTGACTTCCTCTCCGTAGACTGCACCGCTGGTGCCGTCGATGGAGATGGAATCGCCTTCCTTCCAGACCTGCTTGCCCACGGTGAGCGTCTTCTTGTCGTAATCGATGTGAAGATCGGCGGCACCGCAGACGCAGACCTTGCCCATCTGGCGGGCAACGAGAGCAGCGTGAGAACTCACACCACCGCGGGCGGTGAGGATACCGTCAGCTGCGATCATTCCGCGGAGATCTTCCGGAGAAGTCTCGACGCGGACGAGGAGGATGCGTTCGCCACGTTTGCCGGCGGCTTCCGCACGATCGGCATTGAAGTAGATCTTGCCGGAGGCAGCACCCGGACCGGCGGGGAGACCCTTGGCGATCTGCTTGGTTTTCTTCAGCGCGGCAGCATCGAAGATCGGGGAGAGCACCTGGTCAAGCTGTTCGGCGGGCACGCGTCCGACGGCCGTTTTCCAGTCGATGAGTTTCTCCTTCACCATTTCGCAGGCGATGCGCACGGCAGCAAGACCGGTGCGTTTGCCGTTGCGGGTCTGAAGCATGAAGACCTTCTTGTCCTGGATGGTGAACTCGAAGTCCTGCATGTCCTTGAAGTGCTTCTCCAGCACGCCACGAATGCGCTGCAGTTCCTTGTAGGAGGAAGCCTGCTTCTTCTTGAGGAGTTCGACGGGATCCGGAGTGCGGACGCCGGCCACCACGTCTTCGCCCTGCGCGTTCATCAGGAACTCGCCGTAGAAGACCTTTTCGCCGGTGGCCGGATCGCGGGTGAAGGCGACACCGGAACCGGATTCTTCACCGGTGTTACCGAAGACCATCGCCTGAACGTTCACCGCAGTTCCCCAGGCAGCGGGAATGTTGTACTTCCGGCGATAGACGATCGCGCGGTCATTCATCCAGGAACCGAAGACGGCGCCAACCGCACCCTTGAGCTGATCCCATGGATTGGTCGGGAAGTTCTTCTTGGTGCGTTCCTTGACGAGCTTCTTGAAGCGGCCAACGAGTTCTTTCATGTCGTCGGCAGTCAGGGAAGTGTCCGGATAATGAGGGTCGTCGTAGCGCTCCTTCTTGAGCTGATCGATGACGATTTCAAACGGCTCTTCGTCTTCATCCGGAGCCTTCTGCACGCCCATGACAACGTCGCCATACATCTGGATGAAACGACGGTAGCAGTCCCACGCGAGAAATTCGTTTTTGGTGACGTCGGCGACCGCCTTAACAGATTCGTCGTTCAAGCCCAGGTTCAAGATGGTGTCCATCATGCCCGGCATGGATTCGCGGGCACCCGAGCGAACGGCGAGGAGAAGAGGCATCTTCTTGGTGTCGCCGAACTTGCAACCCATGATCTTCTCCATGTTCTTCACACCGGCTTCCATCTGCTTCTGCAGTTCCTTGGGATAGGTGCGCTTGTGATCGTAGTAGTAGGTGCAGACGTCGGTCGAAATCGTGAAGCCCGGAGGCACCGGCAATCCGATGCGAACCATTTCCGCAAGGTTAGCTCCTTTGCCGCCGAGCAGGGACTTCATGGTCCCGTTTCCGTCGGCCTTTTTGTTTCCGAACGTGTATACGTATTTGTTCGCTTTAGCCATTTGATGGTGTGTGATTTAGTGCATTGATTGGGGTTTTCAGGGGGAAAACCGCAAAATGAGCGGCGAACTTATCAGAGGCTTTTAACGTGTCAACGGAAACACCCCCGTTTGGCACGGTTTTTTCTTCGCTGTAAAAACACCCCATTCCATTGGGGAATCCGTCCACGTAGGACTGGTTGTGGGTCAATCCAACGGACCCTTTTCGAAATCCGAATTATTGACCCAACCCGTCCTCATCTTCTCGCCACTGACGTATCGGCGGTAGAAGTCCTTGGTCGCCGGATGGGCGTAAGGGTATTCGTCGAAGATGTGTCCCTTGCCCTGTATGCGCGGATCGCCCTGCTCGGTGAGTTCGCGAACCATCTGCTTTTCGAGTTCGATCTTCAGGCGTTTCATACCGGCACTGTCGGCGAGGTTGTTCACGCAATCGCGGTCGGTGTTGACGCGATACATCTCCTCTTCCGGACGCATGCCGAAGTTCAACTGCCAGAAGCCGCCCTTGTCGGTGTGATTGCGTCGGGCATTGAGAAGCACGGTCTTGGTCGCGCCACCGTCACAGTTGAGGTAACCGGTTTCGGGATTGCCGGCGGGCCAGCGGGTGGACTCGTAGTTGCGCAGAAAAAGCACATCATTCTTGATGATGCCGCGGATCGGATAGCCCCAATCGTACGGCCGGCCGATGTCGTGGCGTTCCTTGCCGATGAGCACGTGATCGCGACCCGGGACGACGCGACCGGACTTGGTCGACTTGAAGATCTCGGTGAGGCTGCGCCCGGTGATGGGTTGCATGCCGGCCTTTTTCGCGTCGAGTCCGGCGAGTTCGAGGAAGGTCGGTGCAAAGTCGATGAAGCTCACGTAATCGGAAACAGTGCGGCCCGGGTTCTCAATCCCGCGCGGCCACATGATGGCGAGTGGCAGGTGATTGGAGAGTTCGTATTCCTGTCCCTTGATGCGCGGGAAAGGCATGCCGTTGTCGGCGGTCACCACGACCATGGTATTGTCCAGTTCACCACGTTCCTCCAAGAGGTCGAGCATGCTGAGGAGATGCTTGTCGAAGTACTCGATCTCAAATGCGTAATCGAGCATGTCATTGCGAACCTCCTCCGTGTCCGGCCAGAAGGAGGGCACCTTGTCGATGTCGCTGAGCTTCTTGCCGCCAAGCCGAACGCCGACCCCATATTCGTAGGCACGGTGCGGCTCGGTCGATCCGTACCAGAAGGCCCAGGGTTTTGAGAGGGGCTTCTTGTTCAGGAAGTCGCGGAAATTGCCCGCATAATCGTTGGCCGAGATGTGCTTTGCCGGCGGCTTGGTTTTCTTGCTCTCGTACTGAATCCCGGTAATGAGTCGGCGTTTGCCGTTCTTGTCGTTGGCCACACCTGGCGCCCAGCCTTTGCCGGTTTCCCCAACCGTGTAGCCGTTGTCCATTAACGCTTCGCAATACGATTTGAACTTGGCCGGGAAGAAAGGGACGTGGTTGCAGGCATTCTCCAATTGCCACGTATTGCGCCCGGTAAGGATGCACGCGCGTGAGGGCGAACACTTCGCGTTGGGCGTATAAGCACGGGTGAAAAGGATTCCCTTCTCCGCCACGCGGTCGAAACCGGGAGTCTTCACCCAGCTCGTTCCATACGCGCCCATGTGCGGGAACGATGCATCGTCCGCGATGCAGAACAGGATGTTGGGTCGCTTGTCGGCAGCAGAAAGAACGGCGACGGTAGCGAGCATCACCAAGGCGGTGATAATTCGGGTGATTTTGTTTTTCGGAGTCATGACGGGCTTAGGAAGCCGCGAAAATACGCGGAATCAACCTCCATGCAAACGTGAAGTTGATTCGCCTGCCACGATTGGTACAACCGGGGCCATGCCGTTTCGCCGACTCGTTTTCACCGCGCTGAGTTTCGTCCTCGGAGTTGCGTCCCTGAGAGCGGCGTCCTACACGGGCGATCGTCCTAACATGATCCTGATCATTGGCGATGACCAGGCGTGGGATGACAGCAGCGTTTACGGTCATCCGCATCTCAAGTTGCCGAGCCAGGAACGACTGGCGCGCGAGGGTATGCGCTTCGATCGCGGATTCGTGACCAGCAGTTCCTGCAGCCCGAGCCGTTCCAGCATCATCACCGGTCGCTACCCGCACCACACCGGGGCCGAGCAACTTCACTGGCCGATCCCCGAAGGCACGCTGACCTTTGTGGAACTGCTGCAGAAGTCCGGTTACTGGACGGCAGCCGCCGGCAAGTGGCATCTGGGCGAGGCGGTGAAGAAACACTTCGACGTGGTAAAGGAAGCGGACGTGTCGGGCTTTCAACTCCCTACCGGTGCGGCCGAGGCACAGGGCAAATTCATCCAGCAGATGCAAGGCGATGCGCGCAGTGGCTGCGATCAATGGGTGCCCACGTTGAAGGCGCGTCCCAAGGACAAACCATTCTTCCTCTGGCTTGGCGCACTCGATCCGCATCGGCCTTATGACGAGAACATTCGTGAGCATCCGTTCAAGCCGGAGGACATCGTGATTCCCCCGTATGTGATCGATCATCCCAGCGTTCGAAAAGACTTGGCGCTCTATTACGACGAAATTGCGCGGCTCGACGATTATATCGGGCGAGTAATGGACGAACTGGACCGGCAGGGAATCGCAGACAACACCTTGATCCTCTACCTGAGCGACAACGGGCGTCCCTTCGTGCGTGACAAGACGACATTGTATGACAGCGGCATCCGCACCCCTTGGCTGATGAAGTGGCCACGCGGCATCAAGCCCGGCACGTCAACCATGAGCGTGGTGAGCGCGGTGGACATTGCACCGACGTTCCTGGAGCTGGCGGGATTCCGACCATCGCCATTGTGGGAAGGGAAGAGCTTCGCCCGTTTGTTCAAGAATCCGAAGGTGAAGATCCGGCAATATGCCTACGCGGAAAAACACTGGCATGATTATGAAGATCAGGCGCGCGCAGTCCGTTCCGAGCAGTTCAAATACATCCGCAATTTCTATCCCGACCTTCCGCTCACCCCATCCGCCGATGGAGTCCGAAGCCCGATGTATCGCGAGATGATCAAGCTGCGTGACGCCGGCCAGTTGAAGCCGCATCAAAAGCGGACCTTTGTCACGCCTCGCCCGGAGGAAGAACTCTACGATTGCAACGCCGACCCGCATGAGCTGAAGAACCTGGCGACCGACCCGAAGTATGCTTCCGTTTTGAAATCCATGCGGAGCGCGTTGAGCGACTGGCAAAAGGAATTCGACGACTACATCCCCAAGATCCGAACGCTCGATGAATTCGATCGTGAAACCGGATTGGCCACACCCGCCCGAATTCGCCCACGACCTTCAAAGGCGGACATGCTGAAAGGTGTGCTCAAGGGACGTCCGCGTTGATCCGTATCGGATTCCAGTCCATCTTCAGGCGTGGCCATTGAGATTCCAGACAACGTCCCGGTGATGATTCTTCCAGAGGTATCGTTGTTCCCGGGAATGATGCTTCCATTGTTCATTTTTGAGCCGCGCTATCGGCAGATGTTGAAGGAGGCATTGGAAGGAGATCGTTTGTTTGCGGTGGCGATGCGGTCGCCTGATGACTCGGGTGAAGTCCCAGAACCCGTGGCGGGCGTAGGGCTGATCCGCGCTTCGGTCGAAAACGATGATGGAACGAGCCACCTGATTCTCAATGGTTGGTCTCGCGTGTTGGTAAAGCGCGTTTCCGGATACGATCCGTATCCCCGAATCGACGTGGAGCCGGTGGTTGAAAACGACGAACCGAGCATGAAGGCGATCGCCCTCGCAACAAAGGTGAAGGAACTGGCCGGAGACCTGATTCGCAGGCAGGCGCCAAAAGGCGGGACGGGTGATGACGAGGCAGCCTATGTATCAAAGATGGGCAGTGAATCGTTCAATCAATTCGCCGACCAGCTCGAAGCCGCCGATTCACCTCACTTGATATCAGACATGCTTCCGCCTGCCCTGGTCGCCGATCCGAGGCGAAAGCAGGAGTTGTTGGCGACGCTGGATTTGGAGGAGCGTTTGGAAAAGCTCCTGGGTCTGTTGATGGAGTTCGGGAATCAGTCCAATTAGCCTCCGCAGCAGCAACGATTGATTGGCCGATGGCGGATACCAAGAACCTCGCGGAACCGTGGATATCGAGATCCCCTCCAGCCTCCCGGTAATGATCCTGTCTGATGTGTGCCTGTTTCCAGGAACGCCTTGTTCGTTGTGTATGTTCGAACCGCGAAATCGGTTCATGCTCGCGGACGTGCTGGACGGGAACCGCCTGATCGCCGTGGCGATGCGTTCTCGCGATGAATATGAACAGATGGAACCGGTGGCAAGTGTCGGCGTGATCGTGCAAACCGGCGCACCACCACATCAAGAAACACCACCCGTTTGGCGGGGAAGTTGACGCTGATGTGCTGCGCTTCGGCTTGGGGATTGGAGGATCAATTCTTGGGATTCATGACACTGCTTTCGCTTGCCATGAACGATACGTCTGGGGCAATGACTCTCAATCGGGGTGCACGCCCCACTCCTCATTAGGGCGCAGCCGCAGGCGGAGTTGCGAACCGGCGGATCAGGCGGCTTTCCGTTCTGACTTGAGGTGTTGGTCGAATTGCCTGACCAACTGGGTGGTTTGCTCATCGAGTTTCTGAATCGAGCTGTCCAGTCCGGTGAGCTGATTCTCCTTCCCGGCCCGTTCGATGCTGGCGGCCAGCTCGGCCAGCTCGGCCGCATTGAACTCGATCAGGGATCCCTTGAGCGTGTGGGCTCGGGCCTGCACGCGCGACGCATCGTTTTCCTCAAGTCCCTCACGGATTTCACCGATCAACGAGGGCGCCTGCTGGATGAAAATCGTTGCGAGTCGTTTGAACAGCGCGGGCTTTATATCGGGAATGCGGAACGCGGGTTTCTTCCGCGGTTTCCGGTTCTCGATGAACGGCGTCAGTTTCTCGCGCAATGCATCCTCATGAATCGGCTTGGCCAGATGTTCGGTCATGCCTGCCTCCAAACATGCCTGCCGGTCTTCGCGTGCGGCGTTGGCCGTGATGGCGATGATCGGCGTAATTTCGTCCATCGATTTTTCGCATTCACGAATCGCTTGGGTCGCTTCGAACCCGTCCATGATCGGCATGTGCACATCCATCAGGATGAGGTCGAATTCACCAGAGCGCCATGCTTCCACGGCCTCACGTCCGTTGACCACGGTGGTCACTTCATGGCCGAGGGAATCGAGCATGCCGATCGCGACCTCACGATTCACTTCATTGTCCTCTGCCAGAAGAATAGCCAGTGGTCGACGAGTCAGTTTGGTATCCGAAGTCGTGGAGGCGTCCGGTTGGGCCGGCGCGGTGTTCTTTGCCAGGTCCAGCAGTTTTTCCTTCAACTCCGCATGGCTCGGCGGGTTGGGGATGGCTTCAAATTCAATCTGTTCCTTGCGCAGGAACTGGGTGCGGCTTTCGGCTGACTGATTCGCCAACAGAACCGCGGGCAGGTTTTCCCCGGTTTCCTTGCCAATGATGGAAGCCAGCTGCCAACCGCTCACGTCGCTCATCTCGGCCTCCAGAATAACTCCCCGATATTGCGGATCGGCTTTCTCAATGTGGTCAAGCGCGGCAATGCTGTTGTCGACGGAGTCCACATCCAATCCCCAGGAGGAGATCATTTCGGAAACGATCCTTCGGCTGCTGTCCGATTCCGCGACGAGCAGGAAACGATGTCCGGCCAGAGCGAGGATACTTTCATCGACCCAGGCGGTTTTCGGTTCGGGATAGGTGTCGAGCAGGACCTCGACATGAAAGCAGGTTCCCACATCGACTTCGCTGTCGAGCCAGATGCGTCCGTTCATGGCGTCCACCAGGTTGTGGCTGATGGCCAGCCCCAGGCCCGTTCCGCCATAACGCCGGGACACGCCGGAATCTGCCTGCGTGAAGCGTTGGAAAATGACTGTTTGCTGGTCGGCCGGAATGCCGCAGCCCGTGTCCCGAATGGAAACATGCAGGCGAGCCTGGTTGGTGTCTGCGGGCGGTATCTCCGCGTGCTTGATTTCAATCAGGATTTCTCCCTGAGTGGTGAACTTCACTGCATTGCCAGCCAGGTTCACCAGGATCTGGCGAACGCGACCGACATCACCGACGAGCCTGTCGGGCACGTCGGGCGCGATTCTGATGTGAAACTCCACTCCCTTGCTCTGCGCCTTCACTGCCAGCGGATTGACCGCGCGCGTGACAATCTCGCGAAGCTCAAAGGGGTTGTAATCGAGATCAAATTGGCGCGCCTCAATCTTCGCGAAGTCCAGGATGTGGTTCACGATCTGGAGCAGGCTTTGTGAAAGATCGTTGACGCTGGTCACGTAACGTCGCTGGCGATCGGATAGCTCCGTTTTCAGGACCAGTTCCGTCATGCCGATGATGCCATTCATCGGTGTCCGGATCTCGTGGCTCATGTTCGCGAGGAAGTCTGTCTTGGCTTGGCTCGCTTCTTCGGCCTGACCTTTTGCGGATTCCAGATCCTTCACCGACTTGCGAAGTTCCAGTTCGGAAACCACGCGCCGACCCAAGGCCATCAGGCTGTTGCGTTGGTCTTCGTTCAGCGTTCGGGGATGGTGATCAATCACGCACAAGGTCCCGATCGCAAATCCATCGGGCGTGACGAGCGGCGCGGCTCCGTAGTATTCGATGTTCGGTTCTTCAACGACCATCGGATTGTCTCGAAATCGCTTGTCCGCGTAAGGATTGGGTATTTCGAAGAAGCCGTCCTGGTGAATGGCATGACCACAGAACGAGAGTTCTCGCGGGGTTTCTCTTACACCGAGTCCGACGCTAGACTTGAACCACTGCCGATCCTCGTCAACAAGCGAGACGAGGGCAATCGGCGCATCGCAGATCTGAGCGGCCAGATAGGTGAGATCGTCGTAGGCATGTTCGGGAAGGGTGTCGAGAATGTTGTAACGCCGGAGCGCTTCGAGCCGGGCTTCCTCGTTTTCAGGAATTTCAGGCGGAGTCATTCTGCTCTGAAAGCTTCAGGATTACGCGTTCCCCGTTGCCCGTCAGTTCTCATCCTATTCTCCAACAAGTCCCTTCATATAAGCCAACACCAAGCCCGGAAGATCATCGCTGTAACCGCCCTCGAGGCAACTCACCGTCGTGATACCGATCTTGCGAATGGATTCGCCCAGCCAGTGGAAGTCCTCGGCTTCGAGCGTCTCCTGCGCGAGCGGATCCCGCGCATACGCATCAAAGCCCGCGGAAACGATCACTACATCGGGTTTGCCCTTCTTGAGTTGCTCCAGCGCGCGCTCCAACACCTTGCGGTATTCGACACGCGGCGTGGCAGGAGCCACCGGGAAGTTGAAGCAATTATTGCCCACATCTTTTGTCCCCGTTCCCGGATAGCAGGGATGTTGATGAATCGAATAGAACTCCGTGTTCCGCTGGTTCAGCAAAATCGCTTCCGTGCCGTTGCCGTGATGAACGTCAAAATCAAACACAGCCGCCTTCTTCGCCCCGGTCGCCAAGGCTTCCATCACCGTGATCGCAACTGAGTTGAAATAGCAGAAACCCATTGCCCGATTCTGCGTCGCATGATGCCCGGGCGGACGGATGAGACTGAAAACCGTTTCACCGGCCCGCGCCAACTCAAGTGCCTTCAGCGCTGCACCGGCCGAACGATTTGCGTGGTCGAAGATGTTTGGGTAATTCGGCGTGTCGCCATCGAAGGCCTGCTCGGGATTCTTGATCGTTGCGAAGTGCGCGTCGGAATGAGCGCGCACTATCTGCTCTCGGGAAACCTCGACCGGCTTCTCCCAGACAATCTCGATCTCTTTCTGCTTCTTCAAATGCTCAACCGATCCCGAAATGCGTGAAGGACGCTCGGGATGACCGATCGCGCGATATCGCGTGCAACGTTCGTCGGTGATGACTTTCATTGAGCAGGCGGGAACATAGCCGGTTCCGGCCGAATAGAAAACTACCGAAAGGTATGATGGGTAGACCTACGCAGGATGAAGCTCCGCAATGCGTGAGACAAGGGATGCCTAAGTTTGCCTCACTTGTCGGAGTTCAACTGTTCATACAATCGGCGTGCAGCGAACCCGATGCGATCTTCCACATCGGCTTTCCAACGATGGGCGGGCATGCCGTACACGGCCATCGAGGTGCTGCCCTCGTAACCCCAGCGACGACTGTGACGCGGAGGGATGTCTTCCACCAATACACGGTGCGAGGGGATATAAGCCATCACGTCATTGCAGTAGCCCGCGACCCAAGTTTGCGGACCATATTCGTTTTTGAAGCGGAGCGAATAGTCGACCACCACCTCGCCACCCATCGTGAACCAGAGCTGACTGCCCAGGCGCCAGGCCTGAAGCGGGAACGGATACTCCTTGATGAACGGCTTGCCCTCATCCATCTCCTTCAACAACCGGCGAGCCCAACGGCCGCGATAGTTTTTCGATTTGGCCGTGGTCTCAAGTTCTTCGCGTGCAGGAGGATCATCGAGTTCGAGCGAGACCATCTCCATCGTGGTTTGAAGCTTCGGCGCAAGTCCGCGCGGATTGTCGAGCAGGACTTCCTCCACCGCGGAAGCCAGCATGTTGCCATAACGCTGGGCCAACTCGACCGTGCGCCGGGGGAGCGGATTGATGTCCGCGCCGCAGCCGGCGAAAAACATCGCCACGATTCCCGGATGATGTTTCTCCAACGCGATCTGCGCAAAGCCCGCATAATCCCCGCACCAGTTGTAGAAACTCAGTGTCGTGTTGTGACAGGCATAGCCGAACACCAGCGTCTTCAACTTGTTTTCCATGTCGCGGACAATCAGCACGGGAACGGAGTGATCCACCGGTCCGCGCAGTTTTCCAGCAGCGCGCAGTTTGGGAACTTCGTTCTCCATATTATTTCGACGATTTACACCGAAGCGAGAAATGCCCTGACCGGAAAAGACTTTCGCCGGTTCCAGGTTTTCCAATGCCTTGCTCACCGTCGCGACAATATTGCTTTCGAGCTTTGTGGAATACTTCTCGATGCGGGCAGTCTGTTCCTCGTCCAGCGGGTAGATGTCGAGCAAAGCCCCCCGGAGCACCGGACCACAATGCGTGTGCGAGGCGTGCAACATGATCTGCCGGCGCTCAAGGCCAAATTTTTCCTTCAATGCAGCGCAGGTGTTGTCATAGATCGTCTTCGGAATCCCAAGCGTGTCGCTGGATAGGATGATGCCCTTCTCTCCGTTGGCATCCTCGAGCGCGAGCACCTTGATCCATAGCGGATGAACGATTCCCTCGGCCGGTTTTGTTCGACCTCCATAGCCCGCCATCCAAAGCGGCTTCTCCGGGGTGATCAAGGTCGTGGCGCTGCCCGCCTTCCACGTGGGTTGCCCGGCGGCAGTGACAATCGATTGAAGTGCAAACAGCAGCAGTAGGGTCAGTCGGAATTGCATCGGCGGATGCTAACCACGCCGGAGCCGATGTAAATGCAGACAGTTCATAAACTTTCCGGAATGCATCGACCGGGACATCCACAAATTCCGTTGATTCGACCGAGCCGATTTGAACGATGGGCGCTGCATAGAGACACGAGCGTTCCATTCGTTTCGAAACAGTTCTGTTGGCAACCACCTTGCTTTGCGCTGGCGGTTGCCTCATGGGGCCGAAGCAGGAACGGCCGGAGGTGGAAGTCACGTTCAAGATCGCCGAGCGCCGCCTTGCCGAAATCAAGGTCGGCCAGCTCGTGAACGTTTCTGTGGCTGCCTACGACGACCGGTCGTTCCCGAGAGTTCCCTGATCGCCGGCCTTCGTGGTTTTTCGATCTTTGTTGTCTCGAACAAGACCGCTGTGCAGCGAATGGTACAGGTTGGCGTTCGCATGCCGGGCAAAGTGGAGGTGCAGAGCGGAGTTGCTGTAGATGAACGAATCGTAGTCGCGGGAACTCAGAAACTGGTTGAAGGCATGTTGGTGACAGATTCCTCACAACCAAACACCTCAGCGGACTCAAGCGAAGAGTGCCCCTCAAATCACCCGGCACCACAAGAGCTTCAGGTATCGGCTCTCAGGACTGTTTGACATGGTCGGATGATCCGGGCCGGCGCCGGTTCGATCGAGAATCTGGAGGCGTTTGCCTTTGCGATGCGCGGCGCGGATGACGTGTTTTTCAAAGAGTTCCGCGGGCAACAGACCGGAACACGAACACGTCACCAGCAAGCCGCCCGACTCGACGATTTCAACGGCAAGCGAATTGAGGTCTTCGTATTTGCGGATGCCTTCCTCCTGTTCTTCGCGCGACAGGACGAACTTCGGCGGGTCGAGCACCACCACGTCCCACTTGCGGCTGTTCGTCTGCATCTGGCGCATCCAGGAAAAGGCATCGCAATGAACCCACTCGATTCTTTCCTGGTTGAGGTTGGCGTTCCGCTTCGCCTGCGCTATCGCCTTCTCGTCCAGATCCACGCCTGTGACTTCGGTCGCCTTGCCGGTGATCTTTGCGTTCAGGGAGAAGCCTCCGGTGTAGCAACAGATGTCGGCCACGCGCTTGTTTTCCGTAAACTCTGAAAGCCGGCTCCGGTTGTCACGTTGATCGCAGAAGAAACCGGTCTTGTGTCCTTCCTCAAAATTTACCTCGTAGCGAATTCCGTGCTCTTTGATCTTCAGCGGCCGGAGCCTGGTCTTGGGAATCTTGTTCCGGTCGATCCCTTCAAGCTTCGCGATTTCCGGATCCACCCGGATGGCATGTTCCTTCGTGCCCAGTCGCTCGTGAAGCGCCGGCAGCCAGCGATCGATGCGCTGGAAGATCCCCAAGCTGTGAATGTCCACGACCAGCACATCCGCATACTTGTCGACGATCAGTCCACTCAGCCCGTCGCCATCCGAATGAATCACGCGGAATGCCTCGGTGTTCCGAGGCAGATCAAACGATTCGCAGCGTAGAGCGAGGGCGCGATCCAACGCGATATCGAGGAAAGATTCGTCAATATCGTCCTTGCCGTGATGGATCATCCTCAACGGCACCTTTGCCTTGGGATTATAGAGCCCGTGTCCGAACTCACCGCCTTCCTTGTCGTAAACCTTGATCAAATCTCCCGCCTTCGCTTCTGTGGAGACGGACGAAATCATGTTCGGAAAAACTGCGGGAGCAAAACTCCAATACTTGATCTGTGCCCAAGCCCCTTCGCGATCGGGGAAATCGTCCGGCGCGGCAATCTTTTTTCCCAATCCACCCCCACGGAATTCACGGGGGCGCAAACTCGTCTTCTTCCGATTGAATCGCCGGACAGCCATCCAGCGAATCTTGATTGTCTGCGGAGGATTTGTGAAACGATTTATCGGACCGCCAAATCACTCGCTCAATTGCTGGGGAGAAGCTCCTGCTGATCCGGGAATGGTGATGAGTCTCGATCGAGGCTTCCGGCCTTCGTCGTCCTTGAAATCCCGGAACATGGCATTTGCTCAGCCGCGAGCTGCCGACATGTGTTGCCAATGAATACTGTTTCGATCTAACTCGGTCCTATCTGTTGGCAAGTATAGAATGTGCCACGACCAACAGAAACAACTCATGAGAAAAAGTCTCCCGGTATTGTTGGTTCGTTCGCTCGTCTCAATGGCATTGATCGCGGGGGCGGGGGCAACGGAACCAAAGTGGCTTGAGCCAGGCGATGAGTACGTGACGCCGCATATCAAGTGGGCCAAGCCGCACGCGCAGGGGCCGATGAGAGTGCTCTTCATCACCTATCGCGTGGGAATGCGTGAGGTTGTGGAGATATGTCAGCGTTTCGATGTCGAGAGTGAGGTGTTCGCGTTCGAGCGCCCCAGGGCTTTTGCCGGCGAGGTGAATCCAACGCAGTTCGAGGTTTTTCCCGGAACTTCCCCAGCCGATCAGGAAAGGCGTCTGCGTGAAAAGCTCGCGCTGGACTACGATTGCATTGTCATCGGGAATCTGCCGTGGAAAGCGTTTCCCGAATGGGCGCGTAAAACCATCCGGGAAAAGGTCGCTGCCGGTACGGGGCTGACCGGCTACATCAACGATAAATATGACGCTGCGCTGGGCGCTATCATGGCCAACAAAGCGGACGTTGATCCCGATGTGATTGTCGGGGCATTTCCCTTCGCTGGTTTGCCGGCGTTTTCCTCGCACAAGAATCGAGGTGAGTTCGCGACCGCCACGCTCGATCTGGCTCAGCACGGACGGGGGCGCGTCGCACTGTTGAAGGGTTTTGAGTCTACGACCTATCAGATGGTCGTGCCTGCGATCACATCCTCTTTTGCAGACTGGCATCAGGTTCATTATGACTACTACCTGGCTTTGGCTGGGCGTCTGATGGCTTGGACCTCACAGCGAACGAGTTCCATCCGAGTGCTCGGTGGAAACTCTGCGTCCCTTAGCGCCGACCGGACAGAGTTGTCCCGAGTTTCGTTCGTGATCGAATCGGAGCAAGTGGGACAGTTCGAAGTCAACTTCGCCCTGCGGCATGGCTTGAGCGGGAAGGTGTTGAAAACGGAGGAGCGATCGGTCGAGGTGCGAGCTGGCACCAATACCATCATCTTCCCGTTGCCGGTGTTGGTGGCCGGTGCCTATTTTGCGGATCTGTGGGTAGAGCAGAAGGGCAAGACGGCCGCCTTTGGTTCGCGTCATCTGGTGGTGACTTCGAAGAGCCGCGTTACGGATCTCGTGCTTGTGGGCGACGACTTCAAGAAGGACGACATCGTCAGGAGTTTTAGTTGCGAAGACGCGATCACCGGACGGTTCAATGTTGCCGGCGCGCGCGAGGGACAGGTGGCCGAAGTGTGTCAGCGCGACAACCATGGGCGATTGGTGGCGCGCCGACGGATTCCGATTGCCGGCGACGAAGTTCAGGAAGGGATCGAATTCAGCCTGCGCCCGTCAACACCGCTTTCCGTGCTGCAGGACGTCGAAGTCCGCTTGATCGATGGCGATGCCGTTCTGGACGCGCGCAGCCAAACCTTCGCCTATAACGACCTGTTCGCGTGGGACGACGACGTGCATGTCGTCTTGTGGCAGGGCTACAGTGGGGACACCTATCTCAACCCCGCGCTGCACAAAGTCATCAGCGACGCGGGCGTCACCCTGTTTTGGCTGCCGTACTATTCCGACTATCCCGGCAAGAAGTATCTTACCGACGCCAGCCTGTTGCGCGCCAACATGCACGAGATGGCCACGCTCTTCGGTCCCAGCGCCAGCGACGCCGAAACCATCCGAATGCGTTCTTACCACGATCCGAAACCGGCGCCTGGAGGCGGTTTCATTCGCACACCTTGCGTGAGTGATCGGGCCTACCTGGAGCGCAGTGTCGACATGCGAGCCGAGGCGATCCGGAACTGCCAAAAGTTTTCCACCCGTCACTACACCCTCGGCAGTGAGTTGGCGCTGACGCACGGCGAACGCGAGGTCTGCTTCGGTCCTCATTCGGTGCAGGCTTTCCGACGGTATCTGAAGGACGAATATGGCAACATCGATCGGCTCAACGAAGAATACGGCAGCAAGCATGCCGACTGGGAGCAGATCAAGCCCGTGCCTTACGCCCATGCGGTCGAGACGGATCAGATTCCATTGTGGATCGATTTCCGACGTCATATGGACCGTGAATGGGCGCAGCAATATGCGTTGATCAAGGAGCGCGCGACCGAATTCCTGCCTGAGATCAAGATCGGCAGCGACGCGTCCAACGATCCCGGACATTCGCCCCGGCTGGGCGGCCTCGGCGGCGACGACTTGTGGCAACTCACGCAAAACATGTCTTTGTCCGGCCCGTACTTTTGGCCGCTGCAACTGGATTGTGTTCGCGACTTCGCCGATCCCGGCACCCTGATCGGAGGCGGCTGGTTCGGCGGGTATTCCGGCATGTTTCGCGGTGCGCGCCACGGCCCGTGGCATCGGTGGATCATCTGGTACACGTTTCTGCGCGGCGCCAACTCGTTCTGGCTATGGCAAGGCAGCGGGGGAGCCTCCGGACACACCATTGGCGCCACGATCGCGCCCGATTTCACGTGGTATGACCACATGAGCGAAGGGCTCAGCGAGATCAATCGCATCCAGGGCGGCATTGGCAAGCTGGCCATGTCTCTACGCCGCAGCGATGACGGCGTGGCCGTGCTCTACTCACCGGCGAGCATGCTGATGGCGAACCTGACGCCGGAATTCCCCAAACGCTGGGACAGCATGTCCGCGCTGACAGTGATCCTGCCCGAAAGCAATTTTCAATATCGCATGATCGCCTCCGAACAGGTGGAAGGAGGCGTGCTTCGCGAGGGAGATATTCGTTTGCTGTATCTGCCCAATGCCCAGGCTCTTTCCGCCGCCGAGGTCGAGGAGATTCGCGCATTCGTCAAGGACGGTGGAGCGATCGTGGCTGATCTGCGACCCGCTGTCGCCGATGAGCACGGCAAAGCTCACGCGCTCGGCGCGTTGGACGATCTCTTCGGCGTCCGGCAGGACACGAGAAACCCCGCGCCGCGGAAAGGCGCCGTCGAGTTGTTCGATGCCATTGGGGAGATTGATGGGAAGCTTCCGATGACCCATGCGGACGCTTCGATCAAACTGTCCGGTGGAACAGCGCTGGCCAAGGTGAACGAAATCCCGGCGGTTATCGTGAACGACGTTGGCGCGGGTAAAGCCGTTCTGTTCAACTTCGCCATCTCCGATTACGTGGTCCACAAGTTGATGTTCGGTTCCCGCTCGCTCATCCGTTTTACCGACGAAGCGACAGCGGAAAAGAGCGCGCAATTTATCCGGGGTGTTTTCAAACTTTGCGGGATTGCTCCCGAGGTGCCGATGACACCCCAGATACCCGGTTGCCACCTCTACCGATTTCAAAGCGACGGCGTTCATCTAATGGGTCTGCTGCAGGAAGCCGCGCCCTTCATGCCCGGGGTGGGTTACAACCCAATGCCGGTGCTCGAGAAGATCGCGCAGCGCCGCAGCGACATCACGCTCCAACTGGGCGAACCACAGCACGTTTACGACGTGCTGGCAGGAAAATATCTCGGACTCATCGACCAAATCTCGCGCACCGTTCAACCGGGGGAGCCGCACCTGTTCGCCGCGCTGGACTACCAGATCGATTCGCTGTCGGTAACACCATCCAACGCCACAGTCGGGCGGGGAGAGGTCATGACTTTCGACGTCCAAGTGCAAACCAGCGGCGCGGAGGCCGGATCACACGTGTTACGAATCCATTTGACTGATCCCGACGGCAAGCCGTCCAAAATGTACGCCTCCAAGGCATTGGCGCAGCGCGGAAAATACACGGGCCGTATTCCCATGAGTCTCGACGAAAAATCAGGAGATTGGACGATCTCGGCGCTCGAAGTAGTGTCAGGCAAATCGGCGCATGCGATCGTGAAGCTCGTGGGAGACAATTGACCGCATCGGCTCGACACGGAACTTGAGATTTGCGCGCCTCCTATTGTTTCACCAAGGCAACGAGAAGGTCTTGACGCTTGTCATGTACTTCATCGCCTCGATGACTCCTTCCTTGATGCCAAGGCCGGAATCTTTGATGCCGCCAAAGGGCGACAATTCGATTCGATAACCGGGAATCTGGTTGATGTTCACGGTGCCAGTTTCGAGCGCGTTGATCGCCTTGGTGGCGGCAGCGAGGTCGTTGGTGACCACGCCGGAGGAGAGGCCGAAGTTCGAGGAGTTCGCCACATCGATCGCGTCATCGAGGTCCCGGACTTGGAGAATCGGTGCAAGCGGGCCGAATGATTCCTGGCAGACCATTTCGGTCGTACGTGGGACATCGGAGATGACGGTCGGCTCGAGCATGGCTCCGGTGCGGGTGCCACCGAAGAGCACACGAGCGCCTTCGTCAACCGCTTGCTGCACGCGATTTTCCAAGACCTTGGCCGCTTCCTCATCGATCACCGTGCCGACTCGCGTCGCTTCGTCGGCCGGATCGCCGCAGGTGTATCCAGCGGTCTTCGCCACCAGCCGTTCGGTGAATTCTTCGACGATACGCTCGTGAATCAAAAGTCGTTTGACCGCGGTGCAGCGTTGTCCGCTGTTCCGGTAACAGCCTTCGGCAGCCAGCGTTACGGCCAGATCGAGGTCCGCGTCCGCGAGCACGATCAGCGGTGAGTTGCCGCCCAATTCCAGGCAGAGCTTTTTGTAGCCGGCGATGGACGCGATGCGTTTGCCGACGGGCGTTCCGCCGGTGAAGGTCACGAGGTTGATGCGTTCGTCGCGGATCATCGGCTCGACCACGTCGCCGATTTCGCCGACGAACACGCTGAGCATCCAGCCGGGCAGTCCGGCTTCGTAGAGAAGTTCGGCGAAGCGGATCGCGGTCAAGGGAGTCTTGGCCGATGGCTTGAGAAGGATCGGAGCGCCGACCGCGATCGCGGGAGCGACTTTGTGCGCGACCTGGTTCAGCGGATGATTGAACGGCGTGATTGCGGCGATCAGCTTCAACGGCTCCCGCTGCGTGAAGATCTTGCGCGCCTTTCCTTGGGGCGAAATGTCGCCGGAAAACGTCTGGCCATCGTCGTTCAACGCTTCCATCGCCGCGAATTGAAGCACGTCCTGCGCGCGGCCGGTTTCGTAGCGGGATTCGCGCATGCAGAGTCCGGTTTCGAGCCGGATAAGATGCGCAAATTCTTCGGCCCGCGCGGCCAGCAGCTGCCGGGCTTGGTCAAGAATTTCAAATCTTTGGTAACGCGTCAGGCGCTCGCGTTTGGTTAGGGCCGCGGTGATCGCCTGCTCGAGTTCCTTGGGACCGATCATCGCGACCGCGCCGGTCAACGAACCGTCCCAAGGATAAGAGACGTCGAGCTTACGCCCCGTGGAAACAGCCTCACCACCAATGTAGGAAGGAAGGTCGAGGGGCGTGTCGATCGTGCTCATCGAATCAAGGATCAAGAGGTTGCGACACCGTTGCAGACGAAATCGAAAATGTCGAAGTTGCGCGGATCGGCCGCGGCGCGCGCGCGGTAATCGGCGTTGAGCGGCTCGGACAGAACCAAAGGCACCATCTCTTCATAGCGTCCGCCGTGGGAACGCAGCGAACCGTCCAGCTTCGACAAATCGTGGTGTTCCGGCGTCCGGCCGATGACCGCGTTCCGGGTGGACAACACGAAAAAATCGCCGATCCGGTTCGCGGGGAGTGCGAGCTTTTCGGCGGCCGATTCGCGATCGTAAACCTCGGCCACGCCCGGTTGCGCGAGAATCCAGCGCCCGACGGCTGCGCGGTCGTGTCCGTCGCTGAGATAAACATTCACCGCCGCACCAAGCGCTCCGTGATGCACGACGTAAGGATCGGTGATCGGACAAATAACCCGACAACCTTCTCCAAATTTTTTCTCCAATTCGGTCTCCAGATAAAGCACGTTGATCGAGCCGTCCGCGTGGCATTTGCCGTTCATTCCGTGGTCCGCTGTCGCGCCGACAATCGCGCCCAACTCAAGCAGCTGGCCGATTTCCCGGTCGATGCCTTCGTAAAAATCGAGCGACTCCGGTTCGTCCGGCGCGTACTTGTGCTGCATGTAATCAGTCAGCGAAAGGTAAAGAAAATCCGACGTTCCCTGCTCCAGCAACTTCACGCCGGCGCGCAAAACGTAAAGACTCGCGTCAGCGGAATAAATCTGCGGCATCGGTCCGACCAAACCCACCACATCTGCGATTCCATGCACTTCCTCGGACACCTCGTCGGCCTTTTCGGCACTGAACGAAATGCCGTCCATGTTCTTCGCGAGCAACTCGCGCAACTTGTCCTTCGCAGTCACCATCGCCACCTTGCGACCCGCGTGTGAGGCCGCGGCCAGAATCGTTTCGTTCTCAAGAAACTTGCTCGAGTTCGTCATGACCTCCTCGCCGGTCTCCGGATCGAGAATGTAGTTTCCCGCGATTCCGGTCTGGTTGGGCGGCGTGCCGGTGACGATGGCGCAGTTGTTCACGTTCGTGAAGGTCGGCAAAGCCGCCCGTGTCATTCCTCGATAACCGGCCGCTGACATCCTCAGCAGGTTCGGGGCTCGCCCGTGAGCGATCGCCACGTTGATGTATTCGTCTTCGCAGCCGTCGATGCAGATCACGGCAACCGGGCGGTTGGGAATCCGGTACTCGCGGCCGTTGGCGGATATGGTTGTTGATTTTGGGTTCATCAATGCGGAGCGGTAAGATGCAGTAGCATGGATTGCCTAATCCGTGCTGGTCGACTTTCAATGCCTGAATCGAACGGATTAGGCAATCCATTCTACCACTCGCGTGTGCCTCCGCCTCCTCCTTTCATGTCGGGTCGAAAGGAGTTGGAACGCACAACCATTTCGCGTCAAGGTTCCTCCCGATGTCTTCCTCGACCGCCAACTTCCGCAGTGCCCAATGGCGGATTCTGTTGGCGACGATGTTCTGCTACCTCTTCTTCTACACCGGGCGGCAGACCTTCGGCTTCGCGATTCCCGGCATCGAGCAGGAACTCGGCATCTCCAAGACGGCGCTCGGATGGGCCAGCGCGGCTTTGCTCTGGGCTTACGCCCTCGGCCAGTGGATCAACGGCAATCTCGGAGATCGCTTCGGCGGTCGACGGATGATGAGCCTGGGCGCCGTGCTTTCCTGCGGCCTTAACTGGGTGGTCAGCTTCGGCTCCAGCCTCGTGACCTTGGTCGTCCCCTGGGCCGCCAACGGTTACGCCCAATCGATGGGCTGGGCGCCGGGCAGTCGCGTGCTCTCCAACTGGTGGAGCCATCGCGAACGCGGCAAGGTCTACGGACTCTACGTCTTTGCCGCCGGCCTCTCGTCAGTGCTGGCCTTCTCCACCTCCACCTTGATCCTCGAACTCGAACTCGACTGGCGTTGGATTTTCCGCCTGCCGGTGTTGTTGCTTTTGATTGGTGGGATCGGCTACTTCCTCATCGTCCGCGATCGTCCGGAGGATCTCGGATTCACGCCTCCGGATGACGATGAGAAAAGCGACAACGAGCAGACGACCCAGACATCCTGGAGCCGCTACCGGAGCGTCCTTTCGAATCGTCGATTCCTGATTGCGTCCCTCGCGATCGGTTTTCAAAGCGCGGCTCGCTACGGATTGCTCATCTGGGTGCCCGTGCATTTTCTCGGTGAAGACTGGAAAAACTCGGACACCAAATGGATCAGCATCTCGCTGCCGATCGGCATGGCGTGTGGCGCCATCACCAGCGGTTGGATGTCCGACCGGCTCTTCGGCTCGAACCGCTCCAAGGTGATCGTGTTGTTCATGATTCTGGCAGCCGCGTCGTCGCTGGGAATGTTCTTCCTGCCCAAGGACAGCTCCCTCGGGATTGCCCTGCTGTTCCTCACCGGCTTCTTTGCCTACGGACCCCAATCCGCGTTTTGGGCGCTCTGTCCGGACCTGCTCGGCAAAACCCGCTCCGGCACGGGGACTGGCGTGATGAATACCTGCGCCTACATCTTTGCCGGCTTCGGCGAACCCTTGATCGGCTGGATCATCGAAACGAATCACAGCACCAGCCTGGTGTTTGTCATCGTCGCCATCGCGTGTGTTTGCAGCGCGCTTATTGCCCTGCCGATTCGCCGGTGAGTAAAGCAGGATGGATCGCCTCATCCGTCTGCCAATGTCGTCTACGACCGGTTTTGCGTTCTCTTCGTCTGCTCCGTTCAACCAACCCAAAGCAGTTTTGATCTGTGAAAACGCGGACGGTTGAACGAACAATCTGAAAACGAATGAGCGCACCGATACTAATCGATAGCCTGGAGGAAGTTCTGGAGTCGTTCGATGTTGTGGTGCTCGATCAATTTGGCGTGCTGCACAACGGATCAGCCTGCTACGCTTCAGCCGGAGGGGCGATGCGAATGCTGCAGGCGCGGGGAAAGGAAGTCTTCGTTCTTTCCAATTCCGGCAAACGTTCTGATCTGAATCTGAATCGGATCGGGAAGATTGGCTTGCCGGTGGAGACCATCTCGTGGGTTGTCACTTCCGGCGAAGCATTGTGGCAGGATGTCAACGAATCGAGAATTCGTGTGGCCGGACAGATTCCCAAACGCTTTTATCCCATCTGCGGGCACCCGGATGATCCGAAAGTTTGGGCGTCCGGCAGCAACGCGGAGATCTCCGACGAGATCGATCCATCTTGCGACGCCATTCTGTTGATGGGCTTGACCGATGACACAGGCGAAACGGAGTACGATGGGGCATTCCAGCAAGCGCTGGAATTCAAGGTTCCCTTGATCTGCTCAAACCCTGACAAGACTTCTCCCCGCGCCGATCGCTTTGTCATGTCACCCGGAGCGTTGGCGGATCGCTACGCAGCGATGGGAGGCGAAGTGATTTGGTATGGCAAACCTCACGCTCCCGTTTTCCAAGCCGTCATGCGTTGTCGGCCGGAACTGGCTGCCAACCGTTTCCTCATGGTTGGCGACAGTCTGGAACACGATATTGCCGGCGGGCAGAACGTTGGTTTCAAAACAGCCTTTGTTCGTGGGGGAATCCACACCAGTGATTTCCCAAATTCAGCCGGCAACGATCAAATCGAGGCGACGTTGCGATCGCTCGCCAAACAAAACCGCATTCAACCGCCCGACTTCAGCCTGAACATGCTCGCGTGATCATCAAAAATGAAACTGCCTCCTGAATTTATTTCGCTCTCCCAGGAAATCGGCGCCCGGCCCTTGCTCGTGCAGGGTCCGGGTGGAAATACTTCGGTCAAGATCGACGGTCAGCTGTGGATCAAGGCATCCGGGACGGAACTCGCTGAGGCATTGGACAAGAACATCTTCGTGGCGGTTGATCCGGCCAAGGCGATGCAGGAGTTGCATGGAGCCGGCGATGGCAGTTGCCGTTCTGCTCTGATCGATTCCGACTGTGGCTTGCGGCCGTCGATCGAAACGACCTTCCACGCGATGTTCGACCACAAGTTCGTCTTTCACTTCCATTCCGTGGCTGCGATCTGTCATGCGATTGCGGAGGAAGGACGAAATGCCTTGGCTGAGAAGCTGTCCGGATTGCAGTGGGTTGCGGCCCCTTACCGAAAGCCCGGAATACCTCTGACCAAGGCCATCCGCGAAGCAGTCGGCACGCGAGACATTCAAGTCGTCGTGCTGAACAACCATGGCATCATCATCGTGGGCAACACGATCGACGAAGTCAGAGATCAGATTTATGACATCGAGGAGCGCCTGGATTTGCCTGTTCACGAAAGCAAGACCGTGAACTCGCCGGCCGATTACCCGGGTTGGATGTGCGTTCCCGACGTAGCCGCCCTGGCCACCGATCCCAATCTGTTCCAACGCGCAACCTCGGGAACGTATTACCCGGACCACGTTGTTTTTCTGGGGCCGGCGATGCCTGCCCTGTCTCGTTCGGAACTGGCAGAACTGGACCCCGCAGAATTTCCCGTTCCGACCGTGCTGGTCGAAGGCGAGGGAGTGTATATCAAAACCGATGCCAAGCCGGCTCAGCGAGCCATGTTGGACTGCATCTACAACGTGCTCACCCGAATTCCAGCGGATTGGGCGTTGCTTCCAATTGGCGAAGATGCGGAAGCAGAGCTATTGAACTGGGATGCGGAAAAGTATCGCCAGGCACTGGCCAAACGGAACGGCTGACCATGCCGCTTTACCTGGGAATCGACATCGGGACATCCGGCGTTCGCACCTCCGTAATCGGCGATACCGACACGGAGGTGGCATCGGCCTCTGTGAATATGCCGGCTCCGATTCGCATCGACGAGCGTCCCTGCCAGGACGCCACGATCTGGTGGGAAGCGGTCCGTCAGTGCCTGCGGGACCAAGCCACGAGTCTTCGTGAAGCTGGCCGGCAATTTGACGAAATCACGGCCATGGCCGTCGATGGAACATCCGGGACCTTGCTGCTGACCGATGCCGACCTGAATCCGCTCACCCTCGGCTACCTGTACAACTCGGCAAACTTCACATCCGAGGCCGAAGCCATCGCGCGGTACGCACCTGAAACATCCATGGCTCGCGGTGCTGGATTCTCATTGGCTCGATTGTTGTTTTTGCAAAAGCAGGTCAATGCAGGAACGGCGAAACACGCTCTGCATCAAGCCGATTGGATCGCCGCGAAACTGATGGGACAGGGTGGATTCTCCGATGAAACCAACGTGTTGAAAATGGGCTTTGATCTTGAGCAACGAATTTGGCCCGATTGGTTCTGCGCCTGCGGGGTTGAACTCGATCTGCTCCCTGACGTGAAACCAGTCGGCGAGATGTTTGGCGTTGTGGAAGGTGCGATTGCGAAGCAGTTCGGCTTTTCGCACGATGTGAAAGTGATCGCTGGAACGACTGACAGCAATGCCGCGTTCCTTGCTTCCGGAGCTTCCCAAATCGGGGAAGGCGTCACCTCGCTGGGAACGACCTTGGCGATCAAATTGTTGTCCGAAAAACCCGTCACCGATGCATCCCGAGGCGTTTACAGTCATCGCATCAAGGACATGTGGCTCCCCGGTGGAGCGTCAAATTCAGGAGGCGGAGTCTTGCTGGATCATTTCACGGCCCAACGGATGAGTGAGATGGAAACCGAACTGATACCCGAATCACCAACCGGTCTTGACTACTACCCGCTTTCGCGACCGGGCGAACGGTTTCCCATCAACGATCCGAACTTGCAACCTCGTCTAACTCCTCGTCCGGAAAACGATTTGAAATTCTTTCAAGCCTTGCTCGAGGGATTAAGCGAAATCGAACGAATCGCATACACCGCACTCGAGGAGCTTGGCGCTCCAACTTTAAAACGTGTTTTTACGGCCGGAGGCGGAGCGCAGAATCAAGCATGGACAAGAATTCGCTCGGCCAAGCTCGGGGTCCCCGTCGTCGATGCCCAATCCAGCAACGCCTCCACTGGAGTCGCCAGAATTGCTGCTGGTTTGATTTGATTCTCCCACATAATGCTCACCTGCGTAACTGTACGCGATCATAAGTGGAAACGACGTTCAAGGATTGGGAACGAGAATCACCGGTAATTGCGTTCCATCATTGCGACGAATCGGGAAGATCACCGCCCCAGCAGGCAAACCTGTATTGGACTTATCCTGACATTTGGCGAAGACTCCCGGTCCGTTACGCGAATGCATCGCCATCTGTCAGTCTTCCTGCTCGTCTTCACCGCGCACTTTGTTCGGGCGCAGGACGACGTGTATTTCATGGACGGTTCGCGCCTGCGTGGGCAATTGCTTTCGTTTGGTTCGGAGAGAATCCAGTGGAATTCACCGGCTGCCAGCGAGGCGATCGGCATGACACCGGAGTCGGTGCATCGAATCGCATTCTCTCAAGTGCCGAATCTCGCGAGTGCCTCCGGCTATTCCTGCCGCTTTCAATTCTTCAACGGGGATCTGCTGTTTGGTGATCTGATATCGCTCAGCCAGACCGAATTGAAGTTCCGTTCGTGGTTTGCGGGCGAACTCACGGCGCCGCGGGAAGCTCTGAAATCGATCTCGTTGCTGCACAGTGGTCCGGCGGTTTATGCCGGGCCAAGCTCACTGCAGGAATGGCGCGTGGGTGCGCCCAACACCTGGTGGCTGCGCAACGGAACGCTGGTGGGCGGTCAGGGCGCGTTCATCGCCAAGCGACTGGAACTGCCCGAGCGCGTGAGCTTGAAGATGCGCATCGCGTGGGAGGGCTCGCTCAATCTGCGCGTGGGATTGTTCACGGACAATTTCGAACGGCACAACTACGGGCACAGGGGGTACGAATTCGGCTTCGGGGGCAGCTACGTGAATGTGAGCCGCGGAACGGGATCGGGCATGGTCGTGATCGGCAGCTCGCGCGCTTTGCCGGTCATGAGCGGCCGGCCGATGAACGTCGAGCTTCGGGTGGACAAGGTTGCGTCGGTGGTGGCCCTGCTGATCGAGGGGAAGTTGGTCCAGAAGTGGAAGGACAACGGAAAACTGATCGGCGATCACAAGGGACTCACCTTTCTCAGCCACACCTACTCCGCGCATATCGGGCCCATCCGCGTTTCAGAGTGGGACGGTGGGTTTGAGGATGCCGGTTCCATCACCAAGACCAATGCGATCTTCCCGACGATACGCCTGATGAACCGTGACACCTTTGCAGGCGAGGTGAAGGTGATCGATGGCAGCAGTCTTTCGTTCAAGGCGGACAAGCTTGACCTGGACGTGCCGATTGAACGCGTCCGCGAAATCGAGTTTCCCCAGCCGCTGTTTTCCATCTACGGGTTGGAGATCAAGGGAGTGCAATCGACGCTTTCGACCGACGAACGCCTGACATTGAAGTTGAAGGACCTCGAATGGCCCGACCGAGGAGTGACCAATCGCCGCGCGAGCGGACATGCGGTGTTGTTTGGTCCGATGAAATTTGCCGCGGATTGGGTGACTGAGATGAAGTTTGGCGTGCTGCCGGAAGCCGTTCGGAAGGAGCAGGCAGCCCGCGTTCAGAATGCGAGGTGGTTGTTTGATTAAGCGAACGAATGCGTTTGCGCTCGGGCTGATCCTCATCGGCCTGTCGGCGTTCGGAGCCGGCCACGGAGCCGAAGCCCAGCGGATCTACTTCCGCAATGGCGACACCCTGAGCGGCCAGATGCACGGATTCGATTCGAGGCAGGGCGTGCAATGGCAACACGCTTCGTTCACCAAGCCGGCCTGGTTTGGGCGGAGCAATTTGTCAGGCGTTTTCCTGCGCTCGTTGGGAAGCACCAACGATGTGGGCTGGGGACGCAGCGTCATCCGCTTTGCCAACGGCGATGAATTGATGGGCAGGCTGCATTCCATCACCACCAATGGCTTCGAACTCGAAACCGAAGCCGCCGGGAAGCTTCTCATACCCCGGAACCAGGTGGCGACTGTTTGGCCACGCGGCACGAATGATTCCGTGTTGTATGAAGGACCAAACAGCGACGCGGTCTGGACTCATGGCGACATCAACACAACGGCCGGGGTCAATGTTGGCAAATGGACCTTCAACAACGGTGCGTTTGTTTCGGCCATCCCGGCCTCCGTTGCACGCAACTTGAACCTTCCCAACGAAGTGCGATTCGACTTTCGCGTGCAATGGCAGGGCTTCTATCGGCTGGCGATTGGGTTGCACACGGATTCACTCGAACCCATCAGCCTCGGCGCACGCCATCTGGAGCCGGACTTCGCTCCGTTTTACAGTCTCTGGCTGGACAACTCGGTGACGGAACTCCGCGTCATTCCCAAGGAGGGCGACATCCGAAACATGGCGCGCGTGCCGCTCAATTTTCCCCCTGCCAAGACCAACGCGTTGATTTCCGTCTTTGGCAGTGCCAAGCGAAAGTCCGTGAGCATCATGGCGGATGGCCGACTGATCCATGAATGGGTCGATACCAACGGTTGGAGCGCCGGTGGGAAGGGCATCCGTTTCGTTCACCAGGGCCAGGGCGCAGTTCGCCTGAGCGAGTTTCGCGTGAGCACTTGGGACGCCAAGACTTTCCCGCCACTGACCGTCATTACGCATCCGAAAGTCGATCTCCTGCTGGATCACGCGGGCAAGGTGGCCGCCGGACATCTGGATGTGATGACGAATGGCGTCTTTCGTTTTCAATCAAATGGACAATGGCAGGAGCGGAAGTACGACGATGTCCGCCAGCTGAACTTTGCAAACGATGCCGTGTTGAACAAACACAGCACCAACGAGTCACGTGTATACCTGCAGGGCCGAGGACGTCTTTCCGGAACCCTTTCCCGCATGAACCAGACGAACGCATTGATCAGCGTTCCGGGAGTCGGAGATCTTTCGCTGAACTCAGACCGGGTCGTTCGGCTTCGCTTCGTGCCGTGAAGGCGTGAAAAACCTTCAATCGAGAACTTCCCTCTCTTGCATTGTTGTGCTCGAATCCGCCCATGCACAAATTCATTGCTTGTCTGGCTCTATCTCTCTGCCTTGCTTCTGCCGTCGGCGCTGCGCCGAAAAAGCCTGATCCGAATCGCGTTGCTGCCGAGCGCGCCTTGGGGATCCTGAAATCTGCCAAGTGGACTTCGTTGTTCAACGGCAAGAACCTCAATGGTTGGACCGGCGACACGAAGGGCTACATCGTCAAGGATGGCGTGCTGGTCTGCCAAAAGGGCGCGAAAATTTTGCAGACCGCCAAGGACTACAGCGACTTCGCGTTCTCGTTTGAATTCAAGCTGGAGGAGAGCGGGAACAACGGCATCGGCATTCGGGTGCCGGAAAACGGCTACCCTTCACGCGACGGCATGGAAATCCAGGTCCTCGATCACAACGGCAGCAAGTATCAGGGAGAAGCCGAGATCGCCGGCAAGAAGCGCAAGGTCAGCTGGCTCAAACCATGGCAATATCACGGCTCCATCTACGGCATCTATCCCGCCAGGACCGGTTACCTGAAGAAACCTGGCGAATGGAATCAGGAGACGATCGTCGCGATCGAAGATCATATCCTGGTCATCCTGAACGGTGCTGTGATCGTCGATGTGTTCCTCGAAGACGTTACCCCCGTGAATGGTCTGCCGCACCAGGGCATGCGGAGCAAGAAGGGGCGCATCCAATTCGCCGGACACAACGACCATGTTGAGTTCCGCAACATCAAGCTCGCCGATTTCACACCGAGCCGTTCCACTCCGAACACCAAGCCGGACAACACCCCGCCTGCCGGATTCAGCGCGCTGTTCAACGGCAAGAATCTCAAGGGCTGGAAAGGCCTGGCCCATGGCAACGCACCGAAGCGTCGGGCGCTGAAAGGCGCGGACTTGAAGAAAGCCCAGTTGGCTGCGGATGACTTGATGAACGCCCACTGGTCGGTGATCGACGGCGTGCTGACCTACGACGGCAAAGGCAGGAGCCTCTGCACGGCGAAGGATTTTGGTGACTTCGAAATGTACGTCGACTGGAAGATTCCCGCCGGTGCCGACAGTGGCATCTACCTGCGCGGCACCCCTCAGATTCAGATCTGGGATCCCTGGAAACCCCAGTCGCACAAGGGCGGGAAACCCACCAACGCAGAGGAATGGGTAAAGGCCTACCGCCTCGGGCACAACCTCGGCTCCGGCGGCCTCTGGAACAATCGCCGCGCCCGCAACATGCCCACCATCGTCGCGGACAAGAAACCCGGCGAGTGGAACACCTTCTTCATCCGCATGGTTGGAAAAAACGTCAGCCTCTGGCTCAACGGCAAGCAGATCCTTGATCGCGTCGAACTCGAAAACTTCTGGGATCGTTCACGCGTCGAACCCCTCGCCCGCGCCGACCAGATCGAACTTCAGCACCACGGCAGCGAGCTGTTCTTCAAGAACATCTATATCCGCGAATTGCCCTACTGATCAGGGGGCACGGGTTCGCAAATCGTCCGGATTGGCAGAAATAGAACGAGCGGGTTTTGCTCAACCTGTATGAAACCGACGTGCAGGTTGAACTTCTGTCTTCTTAAGACGGCGTCTGGAAAATCGAAGTCTCTCCCGTGAACGAAGCGCTGGGGTTGTTCGAGGCGAAGTAGGCGCGGAGTGCACGGGCGCCGAAAAGCATCGAGCTGTAGGACCACCGGCCTTCCCGGATGTCGTAGCAGTAGCGCTCCACACCCGTTCTGCTGTCGATGTAGATGTTGCACCATTCCCGGTCGCCCCAGGAAACGAGCCACTCGTGTTTTTCATGCCGCAGAATCTTCCAGGCCGGCGCGGGATCGAAGCTTCCCCCGGTCTCGGTGAAAAGATCCAGGAGCTGGAAAAACTTGGTGTTCCAATCCGTTCGGGGAATCTGTGACTCCACGTCCGGATCCCGAAAGGCGGCCACCATGCAGCGGCAGGCGCGACCGGGCGAACCCACCGGAAAGGAGAATCGTCGTGAGGAAAAGTCACCACAGGTGCATTCCTGGGTCATGAGGTTGACTTGGGAAGATTTGCCGCCCTCGGCGGACTGCACCTCGATCTGCACGTTGAGCGCCGGAAACTTAAGATCGATTACCTCAAAGTTGATGTGCTTGGGAAGTCCGTCATCGACTGCTTCCTTGATACCGAGCGCGCCCGCGCATTGCAGCTCAATGCCGCGATGCCTTCAACTCATGGGCGTCGAGCCGGCCATCGGCAAAAACCTGTTGAAGCACGTCGAAAAGCACGTTGCCCGGCCATGACTTGCGGGCCGGCATGCTGTCGTTCAGGTAGTTGCCCAGCGACAAAACTTCCTCGTCCGTCACGATCCCGTCCTCGGTGATATGACGAATTCGTCGCATGGTTTCCAGGTTGGGCTTCATGGTTTGGCTGTGGGAAAGTCCCGCTGGAAATGATGTGCCTGCTGGTCCGGCTCTGGATTTCCAATCAAAGCACCAAAACCAATTGTCACCCAAGTGATTGGGCTTCAGGCAACTAGGGCATGTCTTCAAAGTAGTTCAATCTAAGAAAACCGTGATTGGTGGCGTCGAACTGCGCGACGAATCAAAAAGGCCCGGCGTATCGCCACCCGATACGAAAAACTGGATGCCCATTTTCTGGGTTTCGTGCAGTTGGCCGCGATCCTGGACTGCTCAAATGAGACGTTAAAGACACGCCCTAACCAGACAACTGGCTTATTGTTCCCGTGCTGTCCGCGAAGCGCTCGCGGGAGACACCCATCGCGCGTGCCTGGGTAAGCCAGAGGTTTGCGAGCGGCGTGCCTTTGGGAACCGCCAGATGTTTCCCTTGTGCGTTCTTTAATCCGGCGCCCCTACCCGCAACGATGATCGGCAGCTTCTCATACTGGTGAGTCGCCCCATCACCCAGGCCGGATCCGTAGGTGAACACCGTGTTGTCCAACAATGAACTTCCATCCGCTTCCTGGATCGCGTCCATCTTACCAAGCATGTAGGCGAACTGGTCCATGTAGAAGCGATCCACATCAGCCAGCTCATCGATGAAGGTCTTCTGGTTGTGCGACATCTTGTGATGGCTCATCGGCTTGTCGAAGATGCCGTCGTACATGAACGGTGTGTTCCAACGCTCGGGCCCGACCATCATCGTGGCAACGCGCGTCAACCCGGTCTGGAAAGCGGCAATCAGGAGATCCCCCATCAACCGGATATACCTGCTGCGCGGTAGATGCGCGGCTGCCGGTTCGGAAATCGGAGCTTCTTCCAACTCCGATTTCATCTGCTCCAGCTTGTCCATCTGCCCCTCAATCGCGCGGATGGATTCAAAGTACTCCTCAAACTTCTGCCGGTCCGAATAACCCAGTTCACGATTTAACGAATGCGCGTCTTCGAGGACGAGGTCGGTGATGTTCCGGAAGTTCTCGATGTCCTGCGTGCTGAACAGGCGACGATACGCCTTGCGTGGATCCCGGATGGACGGCGCAACGTGTCCCGTGCCGTACCAGGATATATTGTCAAAATAGATGGATTCGAGATTGTCCTTGTGGCTGTTGCAGCTCAATTCCAGCGTGCGAAAGGGAGTCGAACCACCGACCTCATCCGCGATGAGGTGATCGAGCGTGCGGTCCAGCGGCCAGGCCGAACGCTTGATGGCGAAAGGTGCCGCGCTGCTCATGTAACACGAGGCGCACTGGGCATGCACATCCGTTCCGTGCTGAAAAGTCCGGTCCAGACCGGTTACGAGCGTGAATTTGTCCGTGGCAGCCGCCAATCGCTTCAAAGTTGGCGTGAGCTGCAGATCGCGGAAACCCGTTGCGTATTCCGGCCCCTTCCACCTTGCAGTTTCCGTTCCCTGATACTTGGCAACCTTGAAGTCCTGCTCGCCCGGAAAGAAGTCCCGGCGCACCACGCCGATCGGGACGTACATGAACGCCACCCGTTGTGCCGGCTTGACGGTCTTGGGAGTCCGGGCCAAGGCATCGAGGGATGGCAGGGCCATGGCCGCGCCCCCAACTCCCCGGAGGAAGGCGCGTCGCGAAAGCCGGTCTATGAAATCAGTTGGCATGCTGAATCAACGCGTCTCACGAGTATATACCACAGGCCATTCTGGCCAAGTGGATTGGTTCAGAGCTTGAACAGCTTCTTGGAATTCTCGTAGAAGATCTTGCGCACTATCTTCTTGTTCTTCGCCAGGCGACGAATGGTTGCCAGCGTGCGAGAGCCTTGGCAGGACGGACCACGACCAAGGGTGTCCGCGCAATCACTGCCGTAGAGGATCTTGTCCTGGTTGCGATCGAGGAAGCCGATGGTGTGTTCCTCGTCGCGGAGCAGGGAGTTTAACCCCGAGCCAGCTGACATGTCGGCAAACATGTGCGGATAGTTTTGCAGGTATTGGTCGGTCAATCCCCCGGCGGCCACCGGGCCCTTGGGATAATTGCCGGTCTTTGGATCGTACTTCTTGTCAATGTTTGCCCACCAGGTCTGCGCGTGTCCGATAAAGGTGGTTTTGGGGTGCTTCTCCAGCATCTTCCAGAAGTTTTCAAAGCCACGATTGTAGGTCTTGTATTGGAAGTGCATGAGGATCGGCACGCCATGATCGGCGGCCAGGCGATACAGGTCCTGGCTCTCCGCGGAATCCACCTGCACATCGAACTTCTGCTCGCCGATAACAACACCACCCAGTTTCAGATACTTCTCAATCTCCTTGCGCGCGTCCTTGTGGTCGGTGATCTCGTTCGCGCCGAAGTAGAACTCTTCTGGAAGTTGATCCGCGATTTCCTTGGCACTGCTGTTGGGAAGCACGCGGGCGGCCAGTCCGTTGGAGCGGCCGGCGCGGGTTGAGGGGCGGGTCATTGGACGTCCCGACGGCAGGAGGATGGTTTGCGTGATACCCATTGCCTGCTGGTGTCCGATCAATTGTTTGTCGGATCGCCCGTGATAATGGGTGTGTTGGTGGATATCGATGATGGGTTCCTTGTCGGCCGCTTCTGCGCCGGTTGTGCAAAGAAAGCCTACACCGATGGCGGATTGTCTCAGGAAGTCGCGTCGTGAGGTTTGTTGCATGAGAATGTCTAGTATTTGATAGGACCTATGGGCCGTATAGGACAAATTGGTCCTATGAGCCGACCCGTTTGAGCAGCAACAACCTGAAATCCATGACGGCCTTGCCCGGAATATCCGTGGCCTGGAGTTTCAGTTCGCCGTTGCCCTTGCGAAGCTTGATCCGACCGAGGTTCATCTTCTTCCAATCTTTCACGTAGGACTCCACGCGAGACGTGCGGTCGTTCTCCCCGCCTTTCTCGGGAACCTCGTTTGCCTGGGTGATCTTGCTACTGAGCTTGCTCTTCCCAAAGGTCAGGTCGAACGACGCTCCGACATTGGACTTCTTGCAGGCGTAGTGAAGCTCGACCTCGAAGGTGCCGTTCTCCGGTACCTGGACCTTCCATGAGATCGTGTCGCGGAGGCTGGTCCAGTTGCTCAGGTAGGAGCAGTTGGGAAACTTGTTGGAACGCTTGATTTTGCCCGTCCAGTTCGCGTCGCGGGCAGGAATCTGCGTGTAGGTGTGGCCGGGATGTCCGATTACGAATGGGCGGTTGTCGATGTCGTAACCCTTGACGACATTCTCACGGAAATCATCGGCGATCTTCTGGAGGCAGGCGGTGAGCTTGGGCATCCTCCTGGCGAGGTTGCGGTATTGGCCGGGATCACGATCGATGTCGTAAAGGCCGCCCTTGTTGTCGAGACGGTGCCTCTCCGTGCGAACACTGATGCGGTTGCGCCAGTGCGAGATGATGGTCCGGTTCTTCCACTTCGTGGCCGTGCCGAGAAGCAACGGCTTCAGGCTGATTCCGTCGAGCGGCTTCTTGCTGGCGACCTTGATACCGGCCATGTCAGCCAGGGTCGAAAGGAGATCGATGGCCGCACCGTTCTTGGTGACCTGCGTGCCGGGTTTGATCTTCGCCGGCCAACGGATGTGCATGGGAGAACGAACGCCACCTTCATCGGTCGAACCCTTGCGGCCTTTCATGCCACCGTTCCAACGCGTGCCGTTCGGACCGTTGTCGCAGAAGTAAAGGATGATCGTGTTGTCGGCGATCTTGAGGTCATCGAGTTTCTTCAGGATGCGTCCGACGTTCCAATCGATGTTCTCGCACATGGCCAGCGCGGCGCGGATGTGCGGGACGTTCTGCTTCTTGGGTTCGCGGTTGTTGTTGAACAATTCCTTGTCCTTGAATTTGTTCCACCAGCGATCCGGAACCTGCATGGGTGAGTGTGGAGTGTTATAGGGAATGTAGCAGAAGAACGGCTCACCCTTCCTGGTGCTGTCTTCCATGAAGCCCATGGCCTTGTCGGTGAAATCGTCGATGCAGAAGCCCGTACCCTGAACGACCTTCCCATTGTGGTCGAGAGGTGGGCTGAAGTAATTGCCCCAGTGGCCCGAACAGAAACCGTAGAACTCGTCGAAGCCGCGTCCATTGGGATGATAGGGATACTGCATCCCGTTGTGCCACTTGCCGAATGCACCCGTTGCATAACCACCCGCACGAAAGGTCTCCGCGATCGTCATCTCATCGAGATCCAGACGTTCTCCGCCAGCCGAGGTGCTGTAGACACCGCCACGTGGATGATAGCGGCCGGTCAGGAATTCGGCACGGGTGGGCGAGCAGACGGGACACACGAAGAAGCGATCAAACATCGCACCGTCGCGGGCGATGGAATCGATGTTCGGAGTTTCGAGATTGTAATTCCCATTAATGCGCAGATCGCCCCAACCCTGGTCATCGGTGAGGATGGCGATGACGTTAGGTCGCCTGGCGGCCTGGCCCTGAATCGAGAGCGCGAGCAGGAGGAGCGTAAAAATGAACCTGACGAGTTTCATGATTGTGCGCGGGAAGAATGGGTTTCAGTTGCGAAACGCCAAGTAGAAACACACAACGCGGGTCCGTGAATAATCCTATCCCCCAGCCTCCGGGATCACCACGACCTGTTCGATCATTTCTCCGCTGAGGATCGTCTCTTTCTTGCCGGTTGGACCGAGTGAAAAGATCTTCGATCCAGTGGAGTAGATGATCGTTCCATCGGGAGCGATGTCATAGGAGAGGACGGCTTTGGCGAGGGTGCTTTCCTGTCCGTTGGGTTTGCGGTGAACGAGTTGCCAACTGGACGGCACGAGCTCGGCTGGTTGATCTTCGTCGTTTCGTTGCGCGGCGATGACATTTCCCCAGATGCGCATCTGTTTCATGTCCGGCCCGGCTTTCTTGGGTCCGCCCGCCGTGCTGAGTTTCTTGCCGGTGTACATCTGTGAGAAGATGTTCATCCACTGGAAGATGGCGAAGAGGATTCGAAACGGGAGCAGGAAGAAGTCCTTGATGACGTTGAAGGGACGGATGCGATCGTGCTCACCCCGGGGCCGGCGGATGTAATGGAGATCACCGTTCTCGGTCATTCGCGGCGCGAGGAAATCAAAGTTCCGGCTGTGGGCCAGCGTTCGAAGTTCCGCGGTGTCGACGTTGAGCAACTCGATGCCGAACGGTCCGAAGCCACCGAAGTCACCATCCTGGTTTCGGCCGACACCGGCGGATTGGTAAACGATGCGTCGTTCGTCACCGGGAACCCAGCGAGGTGCCGTATCCATCGAATCACCTTCAGTTACCTCGGAGATTCCGGATTCGTCTTTCAGCTTCACGCCTATGTTGGCAGTGACGTTTTCGTGCTGGACACTGAAACAGTGGTTGCCCGATGCGGGGCAGGTGTCCACGTGGATGACGTGATCGCGATTGTCATTCCAGATTCGCTTTTCTTCCTCTCCCAGGTTCTCGGCTTGAAGCAGTGCGCAAAGGCTTCCGCTGGTAAGTGAGTAGACAAGTTGCTTGTCTTCCGTACCGCGACAAATGCTGGTGATCAACACCGGGGCCGGACCTGTGCCTGAATTACCTCCCCACAGCATCGGACCGGAGAGAACTCCTCCACCGTCCGAACTCTTCCAGGAATGACGTTGCTGCGAGCGAACTGATCGATCGTGAATGGTCGATGCAAACGGGCTTTCCAGCAATCGCGCGTTCTTGCCGGGCTCCTTGATCCGCACCTTGCCCAGCGCGAGGTATGCAATGGTAGGTTGCATGAGCGGATGTTAGGTATGGTGCCGGGGATGGCAATGCGGATCGACCGGCGGCCACGAACAGGGCCGGCTCAGTTCGCCCACTTATTGAGGAACGCCAGGATGGCAGCTTCCTTGTATCCGCCCCGGCTTTCCATCTTCGAACCGCTCTGCGAGTGCAGCAGCCTGCCTCTGGAATCCAGAATGTAGAAGTGTGGAAAATCGCTGATGTCCGGGTAGTCCACGAGGAAGTCACCGTTGGTGTTATCGTCATCGTAATTCACCTTCATGATGAGGTAGTTCTCCGCCAACACCTTCGCCAAGGCGGGTTTCTCCGAGAAGTAACGTTCCAATCGACGGCACCAACCACACCAGTTCCCGCCGACGATGATCATGATGCGTTTCTTTTCCTCGCTCGCGCGCTTCACCGTTGCGTCCAGGTCCACCTCCGGGTCCCGCTTGGAATCGTACTTGGCCACGGTGTAGACGGGCCGAAGCTTGCTGTCGGCGGCTTGAAGAGGAAGCAGGGTCAACGCGAAGCAGAAGAGGAGAACGAATCGGATCATGTTCGATTGGACGCTCGCAGATGCGTTTTGTTCCGACAAACAGGGCCTTTTCCGCTTGCAAGCCAGCGCGTGATTCGCACCCTGTCCCACCCGCTGATCCGGCGCATTGGATCGGCGGGATTTAACCATGCTGAAAGCCGGAATCGTCGGTCTGCCCAACGTGGGCAAATCCACCCTGTTCAACGCCCTCACCCGCACGCGCAAGGCGGAGTCGGCAAACTACCCCTTCTGCACGATCGAACCCAATATCGGGGTGGTCGTCGTCCCCGATGAGCGACTCGAACCGCTCGCCAAGATCGCGAACACCACGACAATCATCCCTGCAGCCATCGAGTTCGCCGACATCGCCGGCTTGGTGAAAGGCGCGGCCGATGGCGAAGGTCTGGGCAACAAATTCCTGAGTCACATTCGCGAGACCGATGCGATTGTGCAGGTCGTCCGTTGCTTCGAGGACGGCGACATCACCCACGTTGACAACAACATCGATCCGATCCGTGACATCGAGACCATCTTCACCGAACTGGTGCTCGCCGACCTGGAATCCGCCAACAAACGCCGCGAAAAAATCTCCCGGGACGTGAAGCGCGGGGACAAGGAAGCTGCGGTCATCGATGCTCTCCTTGAAAAGCTCATTCCGCACCTCAACGAAGGCAAGCCCGCGCTCACCGCAGACCTCAGCGACGAGGAACGCGCAACCGAGAAGGAACTGCATCTGCTCACGAGTAAACGCACGATCTTTGCTGCGAACGTGAAGGATGAGGAGTTGGCGGACGCAGACAACAATCCGCACGTGCAGAAGGTCCGCGACTACGCGAAGGATCATGTCGGCTGCGAGACCGTGGTGATCTCCGCGCAGATCGAAAGCGAGCTGATTGATCTGGAAGAGGCAGAAGCCAAGGAGTTTCTTTCGGACTTGGGCGTGGACGAATCAGGGGTCGGAAAACTCATTCGGGGGGTGTACGACCTGCTCGGGCTGCGCACCTACTTCACCGCCGGTGAAAAGGAAGTTCGCGCGTGGACCATTCGCACCGGAGACACGGCACCAAAAGCGGCCGGTGCCATCCACACGGATTTCGAACACAAGTTCATCAAGGCCGAGACCGTTGCCTACGACGATCTGTCCGCCGCCGGTTCAGTGGCTGCCGCGCGCGATGCCGGCAAGTATCGTATGGAAGGAAAGGACTACCTGGTGAAAGACGGAGATGTGTTGCTCTTCCGTCACGGCGCTTGAGCGTTTCGCGCTGCGCCGAAGGCACCGGCAAGTTCGCCCAACTGCGCGGCTTCCAGGCGCAGATCGTGCCCGCAGACTTTCCACTCCACCTCGTTGACGATGTTGCGAAGGGGTTCAAACAGGGCATCTCCCGCCCGAGCAATCCCTCCCCCAATAACACAGACTTCGGGATCGAGGATGTTGGAACAGGAACCGATCGCACATCCAAGCGCGCGCACTGACTCCAGCCACACCTTCGTGGCGAACGCGTCGCCTGATTCGTGCGCGCGAATGAGGTCATGCGTGGTTTTGAATCGGCCATTGCTGCGTTTGCCGATAGTGCAGTTGCCCATCAATGTCTCAATGCTTCCAGGCGTGCCGCAAATGTCCGGTTCTCCGTTGGGATTCAGCGATTGATGTCCGAGATGCCCGGCTTTGCCGGTGTGACCACGAAGCAGTTTTCCGTCGACCATCGCCGCACCACCCACGCCGGTTCCAAGTGTGAACATGATCACGTTGGTCAATCCCTTCGCGGCGCCAAGCCAAACCTCTCCCAACAGAGCAGCGTGGGCGTCGTTGAGAACGGGAATGGGGTGGGAACGATCCAGGTAGTCGGACCAGACCAAGCCCTCGATTCCGTCCAGACGGTTGGGAAGGTACGCCGTGGAGCATCCGTCCTTGGCCGCAAGTCCTGGAGCTGAGAGTCCGATGTGTTGAACCTCTCCATGCGCCGACTCGAGATGGGCGACGACGGCGCGAATGGTCTCCGCAAACGACATCCGTTCAGTGGGGTCGAAGGCACAATTTCGATCGTCGATCTTTTCACCCTCGCGATCGACCAGCACGGCCTTGACGCTCGAACCGCCAAGGTCGATTCCGATGATGTTGGATTCACTCATTCCAGCAGCGAAATCTCCACGTCGTTTCGCTGGGCGAACAACTCCTCAAACAGTTCATGAAGTTTGCCATCCTTGCCGATCAGCACGGTCGGTGGCGCATCAGCGGCCTTCTTAATATCCCAGTCCGCATGGGCTTGGCTGGCGAACTGTTCCAATTGCTCGGCTCCGGCTATGTAGTCGTATTCGAAGCCGCGATGCCCATCGAATGTCCGCAACGAACGCGCGGCAATGTAGCGGACCGCGTCGTAGGGATCCTTGAGCAGGCGCGCCAGATACGGTTGCACCCAGGTCTCCGCCTTGGACGCCTCCACCGCCGGTTTCCAGGACATGTGCCACGCGGCCAATGCCCGCAAGCTGGCATCACCGCGTAGAGTCTCAAGGACGCTTTGCGCGACTTCCTCATGTTCTGATTTGAACTTGGGTTGTTCATGGCCATACCACTCGTGCAGGTGCTTCGAGGTCCAAGCGAGCGGTTTGTCGAGGTGACACAAGTTGCAGGCGTTGGGACGGCCGACATTCAGCGTCTCCCTGACACTCGGGCTCTTGATGGTGTGGCTGCGAATCGCCTTTACCAAGCCGTAGGTCGTATGAGGCATGTGGCAGTTGTAGCAAAGGCTTCCGCTGGATCCGGCCGCATGATGGGTGTGTGCCGGCGTTTCGAATTCCTTCGACTCGTGGCATTGGACGCAGGCCTTGTTCCCGTATTTGTCGCGCTGCATCTGGTCGTTTGCCCATTCCTTGGGTGGACGCGGATCATTCCTGTCCTGATGAACGGAATGACAGGACATGCAGGAAAGTTCGCCCTTGGTGTAACAATCGGTGATCGCGAGGCCGCTGAACTCCCGGCCGGACACGCGAACCATCCCGTCGGGCCAGAAGGTGACCTGCTGGTGAGAATCCTCGTCAACAACATCTCCGCTTCCCGCATACTTGCCATCCTGAAGCTCACGCTTGGCATGGAAGTCCATGCCCGGCTTGTAGTCGCGCCAACGATCGTCATTCGTGTGCAGATTGCTGACCGAGTGGCAGGCGCCACAGACCTGCGATGACTTCTTGTTGTCCATCACGCCGGGATCCACGATGCGATCCACGAGATCGGCCACCGTTGACTTGTCCTTGGCGGAATGGATCTTCACATGATCGGCACCGGGCCCATGGCAACTTTCGCAGGTGATGCCCAATTCAGATACGCGGGTGTCATATCGTTGCCGCCCCAGGCCGTCGGTGAGATGCGCCGGGTCGGGATTCGTCGAGTGGCATTTCAGGCAGGTGAAATTCCAGCGCGAGATCTCATTAACATAGTAGCCACCATCAGGTGGCATCAGGAAGACCGAGTTTCGCGGCACCCAGCGTTGATCCTCCTTGAGATAAACCACCGGCATCATCGCGAGCGTGCGTTCCTTGCCCGCGGGATACCAATAAATCTGCATGTGATGCGAACCGGTCATCATCACAATCGGATACTCCTCCCGGGAGGTGTTTTGCCCGATGAAAAGAATATCCTTGAATCGTTTGCGAAACCACGCGCGGCCGTCGCGCTTGAAGAGATCCACCGACTGTCCGTGACCGTTGGTCAGCGATACGTTGTCGAAGTTGCCGATGATGTTATCCAGGCGCGCTTCCTGGGTCATGGTCCGATGCCAGGATTCGAACCAGGTCTGGTGGTTGTGCTCATGGCAATCGCGGCAGCTGTCCGAACCCGCATACCCTTCATAGGGCTCGACTTTTGGCCGCAAGGTCACCAGTTCCGCGTCGGGAACCGGAGGAAGCAATTTGCGGACGTCGGTGTCTTTCGGCGTAATCAGCCAGGACGCGGCCGCTGCGATCAGCATCACCGCAATGAGCGGCTTCAGCAGGGACCGCTTCGGGCTGGATGACGCGTCGCTCATGTCTCGAATTGGACCCGAGGTCCGCAGGCTCGTTCAACCTTGGGCCGTCGTCCAGCCCGCCGCGAGCAGGCCCTTGTAGCCGCCGGAGATGGAATACACATTCGGGTAACCCATCTTCTGCGCGGCATCACAGGTAAGGATGGATCGATAACCGCCACCACAATACATCAGGATCTCCGCATCGGTATCCGGAAAACGCTGCTCCAGATCGCGCTCAATGATCCCCTTGCCCAGATGCTCCGCCTCCGCGATGTGGCCCCCCAGCCACTCATGATCCTCGCGGACATCAAGCAGAATCACCCTGGGATTCTTGTCGAGACGTTCCTGCGCCTGCTTGGGATTGAGTTCCTTTACGCGCGGCTGCGCCTCTTCAACAAGCTTCAAAAAGCCGGGGGAATGTTGCACGCCGCGAAGGTATCGGTTCGATGGCAGGCGGCAATGGAATTTGTCGCGCGATCGGTGTGGACGGACCAGTTGCGAAGCTGATCGGCGTTCCAGCCTTCCGTGGTATTGACGCGCTGCCAAACTCGTCGCTCAAAGGTGCGAGGTCGTCGACGTACGGTTCCCAATTGACAGCGAACGGAAGGATCGCCGGATTCATTTGGCCTCCGCCATCGGTCACCGCGTCCGCGACAACCCCGAGAGAAATGGTTCCGGACTGGGTCATGCCGGAGAAGTCCACGCGATAAGTGCGACCAGGATTCAAGGCGATCAGATTGATCGTCTGAGGATTTGCTGGCGAAGCAACATGGTGGTGGTGGCATGTATGCCCGCGTCGTGCTGGAAGTTGAACCCGGTGCAACCGATTCAGGCATCGTCATCGAAAACCGTGTCACGGGCGGTGCGATCCCGACCGAGTTCATCTCGGCCTGCCACCTCGGCATTGCGATTGCGACGAGCAAGGGCGTTCTTGGTCATCCGGTGATCGGCGTCAAAGCGACGCTCCTGGATGGCAAGGCACATTCGGATGACAGCAATGGCATGTCATTCCAAATCGCCGCGGAAGCGAAAGCCATTGGATAAAACAAACGCAGGGAGAGAGCTGTTCCTGGTTCCCTCCCTTTTTGTTAAGTGAGGGGCACTGCGTTGTGAATGGGTCTCCTGACCCACAACATCGCACGCACCAAATCAACAATCCCTACTCCTCACTGATCACGTCACCCTTCTCGGATTCGGACTCTTCCTTATTGTCGTCGTCCTTTTCTTCCTTCTCTGATTCGTCGTCCTCAGGTTCAGGATCAGGTTTGCGATCAAACTTGATCTTGCCGAGGTAGATCGCGGCTTTGCCTTCGTGGGAGGAGTAGTAGGTGATCCAGAGAACGTCGTCATGAAAGAGCAATCCCGGGTAGCTGTTGTCGCCTCCGCTGGGCAGTGAACTGAGGGGAATGAGCTTTCCAGTTTCGACATCAAGTTCGCAGATGACGGTGCGGTTCTTGCGTTGCTTGCCGACGTTGCGCATACGGCCACAGGCGATCCATTCGCCGGTGGGAAGCTGGATGAAATTCGGACCGCCGAAGTAGAGATTGAGGTCGAGCCATTTCCATTCGGTGTATGGGGCTTCGCTGGAGCCGAGCATGGCGGATTCGATCTCGCCGTCGCGACGATGCAGGCAGAAGGCCGTTCCATCCTGGCCGAAACGAACAGTCGCCTCGGTGGGACGGGATTCCTTGCCACTCAACAGTTCCGGAACGGCGACCTCGAATTCCCGTCCATCTTCGCTCTTCAACAGCATGCTGTCGTACTCGCCGGACTCGCGACTCTGCGGACTGACGTCGTAAGCAACGCCCCATGCGGTGTCATCCTTCCAAGTCACCCGCCATAACCAGTAATCTTCGGGCCCGACAAAATTGATGTTCTCCCATTCCTTCCCATTCTTAGTGAACGCGGTCAGGGACAGGGTCGCGTTTGCGGCCTTGCTTTCCTCGCGAATTGCCGCGGCAGCCGTGACCATCATGCGGTCGCCTTCCGGGGTGATTGAGAGCTTCGGATCGCGCAGGTCGAAGCCCTCCATCTTCAATTTCGCAGTGGATTCCCACCAATGCCCATTGGAAGTGGACAGGACCTGAAGGTATCCGTCCGCAGACACATGCGCCGCGCCGCAACGAAAGACACAATACCACTTGCCCTTGAAATAGGCGACATCCGTGAACGCACTATGTGGCGCCTTGTCCCAGATGCGCCTGAACTCGACGAAGTTGGGAATCAGTTTCGAACCTTCGGCCGCGGAGAGGGATACCGCCATCAGGAGGAGGCAGTGCGCGGCGAATCGTGTGATCATGGGAGCACTCGTTTAAACCGCTTCCGGGACTTTGGCCAGAGAATAGAATTCACATCCCAGCGCGGAACACGGCTGATCTGAGCCGACAATAAACAAGTCACATATGTTACATGTTGTTGTCGCGGCCATTCAAGTCAATTTCGATCGAACTGGCGCCGACATTTCCCATGTGAGTCCGTTTCGGGACAATGGATTTGAACGGACACTGGCCAAAGCCACCCCCTTGCGTTATCTATCCGCGCTCGGTCGCCGTGTGCGGTCGGAACTCCCGAACATGTTGAACGAAGCATCCATCATGGAAACGCTCAAGGGCGTGAGTTATCCGGGCTATTCCCGGGACATCGTCTCATTTGGGCTGGTAAAGAAGGTCGCGGCCAATGCCGGCGCGGTGAGCCTTGAACTCGAACTGACCACGGGCGATCGCGCAGTGGGACAGAAGATCAAGGCGGACTGTGAGGCGGCCTTGAAGGCGGTCGACGGCGTGGACATGGTCAGCATCCAGGTCAAACAGCCTCCTCCACAACAGGCCGGCGCACCGGCGCCGGAAGGCGCGACCGGCCCGGAGAAGGTTGACACCATCAAGCGCATCGTTGCGGTAGCCAGCGGCAAGGGTGGCGTGGGCAAATCCACCTGTTCGGTGAACCTCGCCTGTGGCCTGAAGCTACTTGGCGCGAAGGTCGGCCTGCTGGATTGCGACATCTACGGACCGAGCGTTCCGTTGATGATGGGCATCAAGGAACGTCCGCAGGTGAGCGAACAGGAAAAGCTCATTCCTCCTGACGCCCACGGTGTGAAGCTCATGAGCATGGGGTTCCTGCTGGACGGCGACCAGCCGGTGATCTGGCGTGGTCCGATGATCATGAAGACCATCCAGCAGTTCATCATGCAGGTGGATTGGGGTGATCTCGACTATCTGCTCGTCGATCTGCCGCCAGGCACGGGCGACGCACAGCTCTCACTTTGCCAGACCGTTCCGCTCGATGGAGGCGTGATTGTGACCACGCCCCAGGAAGCTTCGCTCGGTGTCGTGCGCAAGGGCATCGCCATGTTTGAAAAGGTGAACGTGCCCATTCTCGGCATCGTGGAGAACATGAGCTATTTCACCGCACCAAACGGCGATCGCATCGAGATCTTTGGACACGGCGGTGGGCGGGCTGAAGCGGAACGGCAAAAGACAAATTTCCTCGGTGAAGTTCCGATCTTCACCGAGATCCGTGAAGCGGGTGATTCCGGGCAGCCGGTTGTGGTGGCCGATCCGGGCGAAGCTCCGGCTCAGTCGTTCATCAAGGTCTGCAAAGAGTTGCGCAAGATCCTGGGCTGAACATCACGGATACCGGGCAACTGCGACGTCGTCGTATTCCGCAGCCTGAAGTACAGACTTTCATCTTCTTCACGGATCACCGGCAAGCGTCGTGGCGGTCACCGCGCCATTAAAAGACGCCCCGACGTTCAATCGGGGAATGTTGGCTGACAGCCGTGCGGCGTTGAGGGGTGTGAGTCCACTGCCCTGGCCGCCGAAGACGTTACCGGGGTTGAGCAGGAAGACCTGTTCGGAATAGGCGCCGGAGAGTTGGGCGCTCGACAGTGACGCGTCCAGCCCGCGCGCCCGCGCCGCATAGAGGGCTTACGGCACCTGCTGGCTCGGCACCAGCAATGTGAAGGCCGCCTGGCTGCCCGCATTGCGCACGCTGATGCCCAGCCAGCGGGCGGCGCCATTCCAGACGTTCGTTCCGAAATCCAGCGTCGCCTGGAAGATCCCGTTGGTGACACCGACGTTGTTCAGCCGCAACACAGTGCTCACCGGATTGCCTGCGGTGGCCTGGTCGCGCAGCGCAAACTGCATTCCATACGACCGTTGGCGGGTGCGCCGGCACTCACTGCAATAATGTGGAATACGCCCGCTCACCAATCACTGGCCGGATTACTATTGACGCCGGTGCGATCCCAATCCAGCGTGCCCGCCACCAAAACGAACGAAATTCAACCCACCAAAGAAAACGACTGATGAAATTGAAACTGATTATTCCCGCTCTCGCCATTGCCGCTGGTCTCCTGTTCACAGGATGCAAGGAAGGCGAAGGCCACGACCACGACCACGACCACGACCACGGGAGCGAAAGCGAACATGCCAAGGGTGGTGACGGTGGCGAGCACGCCAAGGGTGAAGCCAAGGAAGGCGAAGGCCATGACAAGGATGCGAAAGGACACAAAGATGGTGAAGAAGGCAAGGGCCACGACCAAGACGGAGATGGAGAGAAGAAAGACGGTGAAAAGACCGCGGCCGCACTCCCCGCCGGTGTGAAGGCGTACCCGTTGGAGACCTGCATCGTTGCCGGAAGCAAGCTTGGATCCATGGGCGAGCCGCATGTGATCGTGCATGAGGGACAGCAGGTAAAGTTCTGCTGCGATGGCTGCCTGCCTAAATTCGAGGCCGATCCGAAGAAGTATCTGACGAAGTTGACGCCGGCTGCGAAGTAAGCTCCAAGCTGATCAAATTAACACTGGCCGCAGACCCTCTTATCGAGGACTGCGGCCTTCTTCTTTACGATGCGTCCCCGCTTCAATCCCCTGCGAAAAACATTGCGACCGAATACGCCTGCGGCAGAATCGTCCGGTCTTTGGTAACCACAACACTATGAACAAACTCCACTGCATCATCGCTGCCGCCATGGTCCTGGCCCTGCCTGCGTCCGGCGCGGACAAACCCAAACGCAACAAATCTCCCAAGGGTGCCAAGGTCTACCTTGTGGGTGTAAAGGACGGCAAGAACGTGAAAAAGAAGTTCAAGGTCATTTTCGGCCTGAGCGGCATGGGAGTAAGCCCAGCTGGAATCACCGCCAGCGGCCTGCCGATCCCGAACACCGGTCATCACCACCTGCTCGTCAATGTCGACAAGCTGCCTCCGATGGATCAGCCCCTTCCCGCAGACAAGCCCGATACCATCAAGCACTTCGGCAAAGGCCAGACGGAAGTCGTGCTGGAACTGAAGCCGGGCAAACACACGCTGCAGCTCCTCTTCGCTGACTACGCTCACGTGCCACACGATCCTCCGGTCATGTCCAAGAAGATCACGGTGACCGTGAAGTAACTAACCCTCTCATTTCGAAAGGCGGCCCAAGTGGCCGCCTTTTTTATTGGTCCTTTACGTCCCTGATATCGGAACATCCAACTGATCGATGTACTTTGTCCGGCGAATCCTGTTCATGATCCCACTTCTGCTCGTGGTGAGCATGCTTACCTTCGTGCTCTTGCGGATCACTCCAGGCGGTCCCTTCGACAAGGAGCGTGCGCCGGCTTCACCGGAAATCGAGCGCAACATCAAGGCGAAGTATCACCTCGATAAACCCATCCACGTTCAATACTGGATCTGGTTGTCCGGCGTAGTGAAAGGGGACTTCGGGCCATCATTGAAATACCGAAGCCATTCGGTGACGGACATCATCGCCGGCGGGTTGCCGATCACGTTGTTGATTGGATCGATGGCATTCGCGTTTGCGATGGGTGTGGGAATTCCAGCCGGGTTTATCACGTCCGTGGGGAAAGGAGCGTGGCAGGATCACCTGGTCGGAACGCTCTCGATCCTGGCGATTTGTATTCCGGCGCTCGTGGTCGGCCCGATCTTGGTGACGATCTTTGCCGTTCGGTGGCAGCTGTTTCCCGTCGCCCTGGTCGGTACGCCCATGCACCTCGTGTTGCCGGTTATTACCCTTGGCCTGTATTTCGCCGGACGCATTTCACGACTCATGCGCGAAGGAATGCTGGATACCTTGAAATCTGAGTTCATCCGCACGGCCCGCGCGAAGGGAGTTTCGGAAAGCGCGATCATTACCCGCCATGCGTTTCGGATTGGAGTGCTGCCCGTGCTTTCCTACTCAGGTCCAATGATTGCCGATCTCATGGTCGGATCGTTTGTGGTCGAGACCTTGTTTCGAATTCCTGGCATTGGCGTGTTCCTCGTAAACAGTTCCCTGAACCGCGATTACACGATGCTGATCGGACTCGTGTTGCTTTATGCAGTGGTGCTACTGCTCGCGAACATCATCGTTGATCTCACGCATGGAATCCTCGACCCGCGGGTGAAATTCGAATGAGCGACGTCCCCACCAATCTGAGTCCGAACCAGCGGGCGCTGCGACGCTTCCTGAAGAATCGCCTGGCCGTGCTCGGTCTTTTGATGACGGCTTGTGTGGTAGGCGCCGTGTTCCTCTGGCCGCTTGTCGTTCCGGACGCTCATTCCGAGATGCAGGGCTGGGTCCATCATCCCGACGCCCATTCCGATGAGCAATTCGCGGCTCCAACGGGTGGCAACCTGATGGGTACGGATATTCACGGCCGCGATCTACTAAGCCGCGTCCTGTCCGGGACACGGATCTCGCTCATCGTTGGCGCAATCGGCGCACTGGTCAGCCTTGTCATCGGCGTCAGCTGGGGAGCGATTGCAGGATTCAAAGGCGGGCGAACAGATGCCGTGATGATGCGGACGGTGGATGTCCTTTACACCTTGCCGTCGATTATTTTCGTGATCGTGTTTATGACCACGTTGGACGGATTCCTGCCGCGCTTTGTGAAGTCCGGAACGATCAACGCCGAGTGGGTTCCATTCTTGAAATTCGCGGCCTTGTTCGTCGGTCTCGGCGGCATCTCATGGCTGACGATGGCGCGCATCGTTCGTGGCCATGTCTTGAGTCTTCGATCGCGCCCGTTCATCGAAGCCAGTCGCGCCTTGGGGATATCGAATCTGCGGATTCTCAAACGGCATATCCTCCCCAATTCACTTGGCCTGATCATCGTCTACCTCACGCTCACGATTCCCGCGATCATCCTCTACGAATCCTTCCTCAGCTATCTCGGGCTCGGCATTCAACCGCCACAGGCCAGCCTCGGCACGCTCATCGCCGATGGCGCGATGCAGATCAATTCAATTCGAATCTACTGGTGGTTGCTGACATTTCCCGCAGGAATGCTGGTGACAACCCTCCTCGCCTTGAACTTCGTTGGGGACGGCCTGCGTGATGCATTCGATCCGAAGGCGGAGGGTTGAGCTGGTGAAAGGTTAAAGGGTTGAAGCGGTGAAGGGCATGCAACTCACCTCCGTCCAACCAAACAACCTCATCCTACTCATCATAACGCCTCACCCACTCTATAACAGAAACCCTTTAAAACCCGTAGACCCGGCATGTGCATGCCACTAATCTGACGCGCCATCCGCCCGGACCGGTTACAAGATGCCGCGCAAATCCAAATCGATTTCACAATGGGACTTCGGCGAACTCTTCGAGCCCGAGGAGACGCGCAAGGTGCATTCGGTTTCGGAGATCACCTCGCTCATCAAGCAACTCCTCACGCGGCAAATCGGGCAGGTGTGGATCTCCGGCGAGATCACCAATCTCCGCACCCAGTCGAGCGGACACATTTACTTCAGTTTAAAGGACGCCGGCTCGCAGCTGAACTGCGCGCTGTTCCGTTCCCAAGCGATTGCCCATCGCGAATACCTGGAGGACGGCCAGAAAGTCCTCATCAGTGGCGACGTCACAGTCTATGAGGCGCGCGGTCAATACCAGCTCATCGTCACTGACGTCGAACTTCAGGGTGTGGGCGCACTCCAACTGAAGTTCGAGAAACTGAAGCAGAAACTCCAGGCGGAAGGGCTGTTCGATTCGGAACCCAAGCTACCGATCCCGATGTTCCCCGAACGAATCGGCCTTGTGACGTCTGCGACCGGCGCCGCGATTCAGGACGTCATCCATGTCCTTGAGCGGAGACATCCAGCTCTGGAAATCATCCTCGCTTCCTGCCGCGTTCAAGGCGACGGAGCGGGTCGCGAAATCGCACGACAGATTGCCGCGCTCAACCACCTCCACGAACAACTGCCGTTGGACCTGATTCTCGTTACCCGCGGTGGTGGCAGCATCGAAGACCTTTGGGCTTTCAACGAAGAGATCGTCGCCCGCGCCGTCCATCGATCGCAGATTCCGATCGTCTCGGCCATCGGACACGAAATCGATTTCACCATCTCCGACTTCGTCGCTGATCTACGCGCTGCGACTCCAAGTGCTGCCGCCGAACAGATCAGTGAAGGCATGTTCAGCAGCCGGCAGTTCATTGCCACCGCACGAGCACGGCTCGATCAACTAATCGATCAAGCCCTCGTCGATCGGGAGCAGCAAACAGGTGAGAAACGCCATCGGTTATCGCTGGCACATCCGTTGAAGCGTGTGAATGAACTGCATCAGCGGCTGGATGATCTGCGGGACGAGTTGAACAGCGAGGCAGGCGGTCGTCTCCAAACGGAACGCCTGAGACTAAACCATCTGGAACAACGTTTGCGTTCCATCCGGCTCTCACAGTTCGTCGACGCGCGACAACAACAGCTTCAATCCGTCGCGCGACAATTCCGCCAGTGTGCGTCCCGTCAAGTCGAGCAACAGGCCCAGATGCTGAAGGAACTTGAAACGCGCCTCCGTCTCCTCTCGCCGCAAGCCACTCTCGATCGCGGTTATTCCATCACAACGGACGACAAGACCGGCAAGATCATCCAGAATGCTTCGAAAGTGAAGAAAGGTGCGGAGCTCAACACGCGAGTCTCCAGAGGCGAGTTCAAGAGCACCGTACACCGTAAGCGGCTAGGAACGTAGGAACGGATACCTCGGGCGCCTCGACACCCCCTATTACTCATGTCGCCAGATATGAACAGTAGCCAGCCAATCGGGTCTGTATTGCCCGCCGCTGCAACACTGGCCGTTTTCCTGATGAACGTCGTGGCCAAAGTGGGGATTGATACAATTTGCTTGGATTGCACAGGTTCGAAGTAGTCGATTCGGCGTTCACACAAATAAAAGCCGGCCCTTTCGGACCGGCTTTCGCAATTGATGTTTGAGTCTGTCAGCCAACCAGCGACGGGAGCGGAGAAGAGCTTTGTGGGGGCGGTTGCTCTTCGTCGACAAGCGGGTTGCTTTCCTCGGGCTCAATTTCTTCGGCGAGCGGCTTGAGTTCGACTCCGCGGTGAAGGTCGTAACCGGTGCCGGCCGGGATGATGTGGCCCATGATGACGTTCTCCTTGAATCCGCGGAGGTAGTCCATCTTGCCCATCGTGGCAGCTTCGGTGAGGACACGGGTGGTGTCTTGGAATGAAGCCGCGGAGAGGAAGCTCTCGGTTTCGAGCGAGGCCTTGGTGATGCCCAGGAGAACGGGAACGGCTTCGGCGGGTTTACCACCCATCTCTTCGACGCGTTCGTTTTCTTCTTCGAAGTTGATCTTGTCGACCTGTTCGCCCCAGAGGAAGGTCGTATCGCCGGGCTCGGTGATGCGAACCTTGCGGAGCATCTGGCGGATGATGATCTCGATGTGCTTGTCGTTGATCGTCACGCCTTGCAAACGATAGACCTCCTGAATCTCGTTCACAAGGTGCTCCTGGAGTTCCTGCGTGCCGCAGATCTCGAGGATCTCGTGCGGAACGACGGGACCTTCGGTAAGTTGCTGGCCCTTCTTCACGAAGTCGCCCTTGAACACGATGACGTGTTTGCCGATCGGAATGAGGTGCTCCTCTTCCTCTTCGGTCTGCGGATCGCGAACGATGAGACAGCGCTTGCCGCGGACAGTGGAACCCCAATCAACCAGGCCGTCGATCTTGGCGATCTCGGCCGCGTCCTTCGGACGGCGGGCTTCGAAGAGTTCGGCCACACGCGGAAGACCACCGGTGATGTCCTTCGTCTTGGAAGTCTGGCGAGGCGTCTTGGCGAGCAGAGTGCCGGCCACGATCTTGTCGCCTTCGTCCACCACGATGTGGGCGCCGGACGGAATCGCATAGTGGGCGAGCATTTCGCCCTTGGAATTATCAACGATGATCTGAGGATGAAGATCTTCCTTGTGATCGATGACAACCAAGTCTTCCTGACCAGTGGCTTCGTTGACTTCCTGCTTGATGGTCACACCTTCGATGACATCCACAAAACGGATCTTACCGGCTTTCTCGGAGAGAATCGGAACGTTGTACGGATCCCATTGAACGATGGTATCGCCCTTGGAAACCTTCTCACCATCACCGACGGAAATGACGGAACCGATGACGATGTTGTAGGTCTCGATTTCCTGACCTTCTTCGTCCTGAAGTTCGATACTGCCGTGCTTGTTGAGCACGATGTTGTTCCCGTCTTCGAGTTCAACGACGCGCAAATCCTTGTATTTGATCACGCCCTTGGTTCGAACGGTAATTTCCGGCTGAGTGAATCCAGCAGCCGCGACACCACCGATGTGGAAGGTGCGCATGGTGAGCTGCGTTCCCGGTTCACCGATGGACTGGGCGGCAATGATGCCGACCGCTTCACCCGGCTTGACCAGCCCGCCGGTCGCAAGATTGCGCCCGTAGCAATGGATGCAGGTGCCGTGCTTGGTTTCGCAGGTCAGGACGGATCGGATCTTCACACGCTCCAGGTCGGCAGCGTCGACCGCGCGGGCAAGAGGTTCGTCGATCAGAGTGTTGCCAGGGACAACCACTTCGTCCGTTTCCGGATTCACGATGTCGTCGGCACTGAAGCGGCCCACGACACGCTTGCCGATGGTCATGACGACGTCTTCGCCCTCCTTGATCTCGCTGATCAAAATGCCGTTGTTGGTTCCGCAGTCCTGCTCGCGAACGATCACGTCCTGAGAAACATCAACCAACTTGCGAGTCATGTAACCGGAGTCGGCGGTCTTAAGCGCTGTATCAGCCAAGCCCTTGCGGGCTCCGTGCGTGGAGATGAAGTATTCCAACACGGTCAAACCTTCGCGGAAGTTTGAAAGAATCGGCTTTTCGATGATGTCACCGGACGGCTTGGCCATCAGGCCGCGAAGACCGGCGAGCTGGCGGACCTGCGCCTTGTTACCCCGCGCGCCGGAATCCACCATCAGGTAGACCGGATTGTATTCTTCCTTGCCCTTGTTGGCCTTCAGAGTCGCGAGCATCACGTTTGCGATCTGGTCCGTGCAGTGGGTCCAGATATCGATGATCTTGTTGTAGCGTTCGCCAGAGGTAATCGCACCGTTCTTGTGCTGCCTCTCAACCTGCTGAATCTGTTTCTGAGCCGCGTCGATTTCCTTCTTCTTCTCGGCCGGAATGATCATGTCATCAATGCCGATGGAACAACCAGACTGGGTGGCTTCGAAGAACCCGAGAGCCTTGAGTTCGTCCAGCGCGTTGACGGTGGCTTCGTGTCCGCAGTGCTTGTAACAGCTGCCGATGATGTCGCCCAAGGCGCCCTTGTTGATCGGCTTGTTCGGGAAGCCCAGTTCGTCGGGCCAGATTTCGGAGAAGATGACACGGCCGATGGTGGTTTCAACCACCTTGGCTTCCTTGTCACCGAAGACGGTGTCCTTGCCCCGATCCGGGTTGGCAAGCATCACGCGATCGTGTGAACCGAGTTCGCCGTCGTGGTGCGCAAAGATTGCCTCGCTCTTGCTGCCGAACATCGGGAGGCGTTCTCCTTCCTTCTTCGCTTCCTTCGGCTCGGCGGTCAGGTAGTAGCAACCAAGCGTGATGTCCTGCGACGGCGTCATGATCGGCTTGCCGCTGGAGGGGTTGAAGATGTTGTTCGGCGCCATCATCAGCATGCGCGCTTCCATCTGGGCTTCCACCGAGAGGGGAACGTGCACCGCCATCTGGTCGCCGTCGAAGTCGGCGTTGTAAGCGGTGCAGACCAGCGGATGAACACGGATGGCTTCCCCTTCAATGAGCACGGGCTCGAAGGCCTGGATGGACAGGCGGTGAAGGGTCGGGGCGCGGTTCAGCATGACCGGATGGCCCTTGGTGACTTCTTCCAGAATATCCCAAACCTCGGGGGACTGGCGCTCGATCATCTTCTTCGCAGAACGAACGGTATGCACGTAGTTGCGTTCCTTGAGCTTGCGAATGATGAACGGCTCAAAGAGCACGAGCGCCATCTTCTTGGGCAAACCGCACTGATGCAGCTTCAGGTCCGGACCGATGACGATAACGGAACGGCCGGAGTAATCGACGCGTTTCCCGAGCAGGTTCTGGCGGAAACGACCGCTCTTGCCCTTGAGCATGTCGGACAGGGACTTGAGTGAGCGATTACCGGCGCCGGTGACGGCACGACCGTGACGGCCGTTGTCGAACAGGGCGTCGACGGCTTCCTGCAACATGCGTTTCTCATTCCGGATGATGACTTCCGGCGTCTTGAGCTGCAGCAGATTCTTCAGACGATTGTTGCGGTTGATGACGCGACGATAGAGATCGTTCAGATCTGAGGTCGCAAAACGGCCGCCTTCCAGCGGCACGAGTGGCCGGAGATCCGGAGGGATGACCGGCAGGACAGTGAGTATCAACCACTCGGGACGGGCCTTGGAGGTCTGGAAGCCCTGGTGCAGTTTGATGCGCTTGGCGAGCTTCTTGCGAATCTGCTTGGAACGCGTCTCGGTCATCGCCTGCTGAAGTTCCACAACGGAATCTTCCAAGTTGATGTTGGCGAGTGCGTCGCGGACACCTTCCGCACCGATCTTCGCGGTGAACGCATCGGCTCCAAACGTTTCACGAGCTTCGCGGTATTCCATCTCGCTCAAGAGCTGGTGCTTGAGCAACGGCGTGTTGCCGGGATCGATCACGAGATAGTCCTCGTAGTAGATCACTCGCTCAAGGTTGCGCGCAGTCATGTCGAGCATCAGGCCGATGCGCGAGGGCATGCACTTGAAGAACCAGATGTGGGAGACCGGAACAGCAAGCTCGATGTGGCCCATGCGTTCGCGGCGAACGCGAGCGAGGGTCACTTCAACGCCGCAACGGTCGCAGACAACACCGCGGTGCTTGATGCGCTTGTATTTGCCGCAGGAACATTCCCAGTCCTTGACGGGACCGAAGATTCGTTCACAGAAGAGGCCACCTTTTTCCGGCTTGAAAGTCCGGTAGTTGATGGTTTCGGGATTCTTGACTTCACCCTTGGACCAGGCGCGGATGTTCTCCGGCGAGGCCACCGAGATGGAGACGTAATCAACCAGGTTGACCTTGTCGAGGCCGAGCAATTCGCGAGCGGATTCTTTTGCTGAGATCATGGTGTGTTTCGGTTGATTCAAGTTTAGCTGGCGAGGGCGGCAAATGCGTCGGCGCTCGTTTGTTGCGATTGCCCCGCTTGGTTCGTAAAGCCGACCTTCACATCGAGGCCGAGGGATTGCATTTCCTTCACGAGAACGTTGAAGGATTCCGGCACGCCCGCCTCAAGCGAATTGTCGCCCTTGACGATGCTTTCGTAGATTCTCGTTCGACCCTGCACGTCGTCGGATTTGACGGTGAGGAGTTCCTGAAGCGTATAAGCCGCCCCGTAGGCTTCCATGGCCCACACTTCCATTTCCCCGAATCGTTGTCCGCCATACTGCGCCTTGCCACCCAGCGGTTGTTGGGTAACCAGCGAGTAAGGCCCAACGGCCCGGGCGTGGATCTTGTCGGCAACGAGGTGGCCGAGCTTGAGCATATAGATGTAACCAACAACGACCGTCTGATCGAAGGGTTCACCGCTGCGTCCGTCGTAAAGCTGCGCCTTGCCGGCTTCGTTCACAAGCGCCGCGCCCTTCTCCTTCTTCATCATCTTGTCGGCGTCCTGCATGTACTTGCGGATGTCCGTTTCCTTGATGCCGTCGAAGACCGGGGTGGCGAACTTCATGCCGAGCACGCTGGCCGCCCAGCCCAGGTGAGTTTCAAGGAGCTGACCCACGTTCATACGGGAAGGCACGCCCAGCGGATTCAAGACAATGTCGACCGGCGTTCCGTCTTCGAGGAAGGGGAGATCTTCTTCGGGAACGATCTTGGCAACGACGCCCTTGTTTCCGTGTCGTCCGGCCATCTTGTCGCCAACGGAAAGCTTGCGCTTTGAGGCGATGAAGACCTTCACGGACTTGATGACACCGGGATCGACCTCTTCGCCGGATTCGGTGCGCTCCATCTCTTCTTCGTGCTGCATCTGCAAGTCGTCGAACTTGCGTTTGAAGCTGCCGATGATCTCGTTGATCTTGTTGCGGATCGGAGAGGGATCGATCTCGATACGATCATAAACCTGGGCGAGTTTGCGCAGGAGCGTCTTGGTGATCTTGCGATTGGCGGGGATGATGATTTCGCCGGTCTCGCTGTTGACGACATCCAAGGGGATCTTTTCACCGAGAAGGATGTTCGAGAGAGCTTCGGTGAGCTGTTCGCTCAACGTGTCTTTCTTGCTCTTGTAATCGTCCTCGATCTGCTTGGAAGCGCGTTTCTGATCCTTGTTCACCGTGATCGCGGAAATGGAGGAAGTGCCGTCCAGTTTCTTGGAGGAAACCTTCACGTCCATCACGATGCCGTAGGTGCCGGAAGGCACCTTCAGGGAGGTGTCCTTAACGTCTGCGGCCTTCTCACCGAAGATCGCACGGAGGAGCCGTTCTTCGGGCGCCAGTTCGGTTTCGCTCTTCGGCGTGATCTTGCCGACGAGGATATCGCCCGGCTTGACTTCGGCGCCGACGCGAATGACGCCGTCCGGTCCGAGATTCTTGAGCGCTTCTTCACCGAGATTCGGAATGTCACGGGTGATTTCTTCCGGTCCGAGCTTGGTGTCGCGGGCTCCGACTTCGAATTCCTCAACGTGAATCGAGGTGAAGACGTCGTCCTTCACGATCCGTTCGCTGATCAGGATGGCATCCTCGAAGTTGTAACCGTTCCAAGGCATGAACGCGACGAGCACGTTGCGGCCGAGGGCGAGTTCCCCACCGTCGGTGCAAGGTCCGTCGGCGATCGCCTGTCCCGCCTTGATCTTGTCGCCGACCTTGACGAGCGGTTTCTGGTTTACGCAGGTCGCAGCGTTGGACCGCATGAACTTGCGGAGTTCGTATATATAGATGCCACTGCCCGGATCGTGCCTCAGCTTCTTCTTGGTCTCGGGCACGATACCGTCCTTGGTAACGATGATCTGGTCACCTTGGACGCTGGCCACGATGCCGTTGCCGGCAGCAGTCACGACGGCCATGGAATCCTGCGCCACGCGGGTTTCCATTCCGGTCGCAACATACGGTGCCTCGGTGTTCAATAAAGGCACGGCCTGGCGTTGCATGTTGGACCCCATGAGCGCGCGGTTGGCGTCGTCGTGCTCAAGGAAAGGAATCAACCCGGCAGCAACGGAAACGAGCTGCTTGGGCGAAACGTCCATGTAATCAACATCGTTCGGAGCAACGTCGATGAAGTCTCCCCGGCAACGACAGGTCACCGTCGGGTTGAGGAACTTGCCCTTGTCGTCGATCGGCGCGTTGGCCTGGGCGATGATGTATTGCTCCTCGCGATCGCCGGTCAGGTAATCGAGCTTCGCGCTCACCTTGCCCTTCACGACTTTGCGGTAGGGAGTCTCAATGAAGCCGAAGTCATTCACCCGCGCAAAGCAGGCGAGCGATGCAATCAAACCGATGTTAGGACCTTCAGGAGTTTCAATCGGGCAGATGCGGCCATAGTGAGAAGGATGAACGTCGCGGACTTCGAAGCCGGCGCGATCTCGGGAAAGACCACCAGGGCCAAGAGCGGACAAACGGCGTTTGTGCGTCAACTCGGCAAGCGGGTTGATCTGGTCCATGAACTGCGACAACTGGCTGCGTCCGAAGAAGTCGCGGACCACCGCCGAGAGTGCCTTTGGATTGATGAGCTTGGCAGGCGTCATCGTGTCGACTTCCTGATCGAAGAGCGTCATGCGCTCTTTGACCAGGCGCTCGGTACGGGCAAGACCGACGCGGCATTGGTTGGCGAGCAATTCGCCAACGGTCCGGATACGGCGGCTTCCCAAGTGATCGATATCGTCGATCGAACCGTCGCCCAGCTTGAGCTTCAGGAGATAGCGGGTTGCTTCGACCAAGTCTTCCTTCGTCAGAATCCGGGTGTCGAAGGTATCTTCGAAACCGAGCTTCTGGTTCATCTTGTAGCGACCGACACGTCCGAGGTCGTAACGCTTCGGATCGAAGAAGAGCCGCTTGATAAGCGCACGGGCATTTGCCGCAGTGGGCGGATCTCCCGGTCGCAAACGACGGTAGATGTCCTTGAGGGCTTCTTCCTCGTTCTTGGTCGGATCCTTCTTGAGGCACTTGATGATGATGCCGTCGTCGACTGACGTATCGACCACCCGAATGTTCTTCACGCCGAGATCGGCGATCTGCTTCAAAACCGCCTTGGACAGCGGCTCGAAGGCACGAGCGACAACAACAAATTTGTCTTCGTCGATGATGTCCTCAACCAGGACGCGGGTGGAAATGTCTTCAATCTTGTCGGCCTTGCGAAGACTGATTTCCTCAATGTCGTAAAAGAGCTTGATGATCTCGTCATCGGTTCCACGAACTTCGCCTTTCTTGGGCTTCTTCTCTTCATCGAGACCGCTGATGGCGCGGAAGAATGTGGTAGTAAGAAACTTGCGACGGCGCTTCTTGCGATCCAGGTAGACGTAGAGCATGTCGCTCGTGTCGAATTGCGCCTCATACCAGGAACCGCGGTCAGGAATGATGCGGAAGCTGTGCAGGGTCTTGCCGTTCGGATGCTTGGTGGCTTCGAACGCGATACCGGGCGAACGGTGCAACTGCGAAACGATCACACGTTCCGCACCGTTGATCACGAAGGAACCCTGGGGCGTCATCAGGGGCATCTCGCCCATGAACACCTTTTCTTCGCGGGCGTCTTTTTCATCCCGCAAAATGAACGTGACGTGCAGAGCCGCGCCGTAAGTCACGCCTTCGCGGAGTGACTCCAGCCAGCTCAACTTTGGCTCGCTGATTTCGTAGCCCTTGTAATCGAGGACGGTTTTGCCGTCATAGCTCTCGATAGGAAAAACTTCCTTGAAGACCGCTTCCAGTCCCCGGTTGTCACGTTTGCCGACGGGTTTGCCGTCCTGCAGGAATTCGACATAGGAGTTCACCTGTACCTCGATGAGGTTCGGAGGTGTGATGACCTCTTTGATAGTGCCGAAGTTTATCCGTTCGCTCTTGGTTGCCATATGCGCTTTTGCTCGTCCGGTTTGTCAAGCCGGACTGGTTTAATTATGACAAAACCAGACACGCCCCCGGCACCGCACCGGGAACCTGCCTGAAAATTTTCTGTAAACTAAAAACAATCAACAAATCTGCGTTGAGTAGAACCGAAACCAACCGGAGCGGAGTGGCGGGAATCGCCCGCCACCCCGACAAAGGTCTTACTTGACCGAGACTTTCGCGCCCGCTTCTTCGAGCTTCTTCTTGGCCTCTTCGGCTTCGTCCTTGGACACACCTTCAAGCAAGGGCTTGGGTGCGCCTTCGACAAGAGCCTTGGCTTCGGCGAGGCCGAGTCCAGCCTTGGCGGCACGAACGGCCTTGATGACCGCGATCTTGTTGCCACCGAAGTCTTCAAGGATGACGTCGAATTCGGTCTTTTCTTCGGCGGGAGCAGCATCGCCACCAGCGGCTGCACCGCCGGCTGCAGCGACAGCAACAGGTGCTGCGGCACTCACGCCCCATTTTTCTTCCAGTGATTTCACGAGATCAGCTGCTTCCAAAACGGTCAGCGTGCTGAGCTCATCCACGATTTTGTCGAGGTCTGCCATGTCTTTCTTCTTTCTTCTATTAGTCTCGACGTTCCCGGGAGCTCCCGGTGTTTTGAGGCGACTGCCAGCCGCCCGTCGATTTGCTCTTTGGTTTCGGTTAACTCACTCCCGACTCGCCGGGAATGAAATCGTTCAAATTATTCGCCTTTCTCCGCCTTGGCCTTGAGCACCTGGGCCAACTGCGTGCCCGGGGTGTTGATGAGGGTGGCGAGCTTCTGGGCCGGCGCGTTGAGCACGCCGAGGATCTTGGCACGGAGCACGTCTAGCGAAGGCAGTTCGGCAATCGCCTTGACCTGATCTTCCTCCAAGCGTTCCTCGCCCATGTAGCCAAATCGCAACTTCGGCTTCTCAAATTCCGACTCAAAGGTCTTCAGGATCTTGGCCGCACCGGCAATGTCCTGGGCACCGGTCACAACCGCAAGCTGGCCTTTCATGGCTCCGGTGAGTTCGACACCGGATTCCTTGGCGGCCACCTTGAAGATCCGATTCTTGACCACGTGTGCTTCCGCCTGCACGCCTCGGAGGCGGGTGCGGAGTTCGCTGAAGTGATCAACGGTCAGGCCGGTGTAATCGACGACGATGAAGTAGGGAGAATTCTCGAGTCGATCGAGATACTCAGCCGTAATGAATTTTTTTGCTTCGCGCATTCTAACTAAATCTTTCTGGTTGGGGTTATTCGGCGGATGCGACTTCTTTCAAGTCAACCGCAATGCCGGGGCTCATGGTGGCGGACACCGCAGCGCTCTTGACGTAGGCGCCCTTGGTGCTGTCCGGCTTTGCCTTCACAATGGCGTCGAAAATCGTGCGGATGTTCTCCTCCAACTGGTCGGCGGAGAAGGAACGTTTGCCGGCGACAACGGCTAGATTGGAGGTCTTGTCGACCTTGAATTCAACGCGTCCGGCCTTCACGGCTTTGACCGCGGCTCCGGTGTCGTCGGTGACCGTGCCGGTCTTTGGATTGGGCATCAGTCCGCGGGGACCGAGCACACGGCCGAGCTTCCGGACTTCCGCCATGGCTTCGGGCGTCGCAACTGCGACATCGAATCCGGTCCAACCGCCTTCGCACTTCTTGATCATGTCATCGAATCCGACGTGTTCGGCACCGGCTTCCTTCGCTGCATCTGCCGCAGGTCCGGGCTTGGCAAAAACGACGACGGTCACGCTCTTGCCGCTTCCATGAGGGAGGGGAACCGTTCCACGGACCATCTGATCGGATTGACGGGGATCGACGCCGAGCTTGAGGGAGACCTCAACGGTTTCGTCGAATTTGGTTTTCGGCATCTTGCCGAGGACATCGAGCGCTTCCTTCAACGGATACTTCTTTTCAGCGTCGATCTGTTCGAGTGCTTGTTTGTAGCGTTTGCTGGGCATTTTTCTTTGCGGTGCAAGCGAACCGTGGGGCTCTCCCGCTTTTGGGTTAGTCTGCGACTTCGATGCCCATGCTGCGGGCGGTCCCGGCGATCACCTGGATCGCGGCCTCATCATCGAAAGCGTTCAAGTCTTCCATCTTGGTCTTGGCGATCTCCAGCAACTGCGCGCGGGTGACCTTGCCAACCTTCTTCTTGTTCGGCGTGCCCGAACCCGATGCGATGCCAGCGGCCTTCTTCAAGAGCACGGCCGCAGGGGGCGACTTGGTGATAAAAGTGAAGCTCTTGTCCTGATAGACGGTGATCACCACGGGGATCACCAGGCCGGCCTTGTCCTTGGTCTTGGCGTTGAACTCCTTGCAGAAGCCCATGATGTTCACGCCGTGCTGACCGAGTGCCGGACCCACCGGAGGCGCAGGGTTCGCCTGTCCGGCCGGGATCTGAAGCTTGATTTGTCCAGTTGCTTTCTTCGCCATTTCTCTAAGCTGTTTCTAAATTCTCCGGTCAGGTCTTCTCGACCTGCCAGTATTCGAGTTCCACCGGAGTCTTCCGGCCAAAAATATCCACCGTGATCTTCAACTTGCCGCGCTCCGGATCGATCTCCTCGATCACACCGCTGAAGTTGAGGAACGGGCCGTCGTTGATCTTGACGGTCTCGCCGACGTCGAAATTGACTCGCGGACGCTCGACGTCCTCGGAATCGGCTATCTGGGCCTTGATTCCGTCAATCTCGGCAACGTCCAGGGGAATCGGGCGCTCACCACCGACGAAGCCGATGATACCCTGGGTGTCCTTGATGAAGTACCAGGGCTTGTCCATGATCCGGTTGTTCTCATCAAGCAGGGCGATGTGGATGTAAACGTAACCGGGATGGAGTTTGCGTTGCGAAACCGTTTTCTTCTGGTTGCGCACTTCCACGACCTTCTCCATCGGGACGAGCACTTCCTCGATGTAGCTCTGCATCTCCTCCGCCTTGAGGCGTTTCATGATGCTGTCCCGCACCTTCATCTCCTGGCCGGAGAGGGTTTGCAGGGCGAACCACTGAGGTTTGGCTGAAAGTTCTTCGCTCATGTTACATCAGGGCCTGGACGACTTGCGCGAACAGCCAGTCTATCCCAAAGGTCAAGAAGCCAATGAAGATCACCGAGACCATCACCAGCACGGTCGAACTCTTGAGTTCATCGGTGGAGGGCCAGTTGCACTTCTTCAGCTCGACGTTGGTCTCACCGACATACTTGGCGAGCTTCAACAATCCACCTTTGCGCCATGCGACGATCAGGACGATCGCCGCGATGACCAACAGAACGATTTGCGTTGTACTTAGCACGTTAACTTTCTAATTCCGGTCCTGGCGGAGGGGGAGGGATTCGAACCCCCGTTCCAGTTTCCCGGAAAGCGGTTTTCAAGACCGCCGCATTCGACCACTCTGCCACCCCTCCGCTCGAACTTGGACTGGCAGGGCAGGAGGGACTCGAACCCCCAACCGACGGTTTTGGAGACCGCAACTCTAGCCAATTGAGCTACTGCCCTAACCAAATTGTGTCTTTCGGCGGAAAGAGGGAGACGGGCAAAACCCGCCTCCCTCACTGCCTAAATAGCGGGGTTATTCAATGACTTCAGTGACCTGGCCGGCACCGATTGTCTTGCCACCTTCACGGATGGCGAATCGTTGCCCCTTCTCCATGGCCACCGGAGCGATGAGCTTGACGTCCACGGAGACGTTGTCACCGGGCATCACCATTTCAGTTCCTTCTTCGAGCGTGATCTGACCGGTCACGTCCGTGGTGCGGAAGTAAAACTGCGGGCGATAATTTCCGAAGAACGGCGTGTGACGGCCGCCTTCTTCCTTGGACAGAACGTAAAGCTGAGCCTTGAACCCGGTATGCGGAGTGATGGAACCGGGCTTGGCGAGCACCATGCCGCGCTCCACCTCCTCCTTCTTCACGCCGCGCAGGAGAACACCGACGTTGTCACCGGCTTCTGCGGAATCGAGGAGCTTGCGGAACATCTCGATGTCGGTCGCGGTGGTCTTGCGGGTTTCCTTCAGACCAACGATTTCGATTTCTTCCATCTTCTTGAGGATTCCGCGCTCGACGCGACCGGTAAGAACCGTGCCGCGACCTTCAATGTTGAACACGTCTTCCACGCACATCAGGAACGGAAGTTCCGTGTCACGCGGGGGCAGGGGCACGTGCTCGTCAATCGCGGTGAGCAGTTCCTGAATTGCCTCTTCGCCTTTCGCGTCGCCTTCGAGCGCAGCAGAGGCAGAGCCGCGGATGACGGGAATGTCGTCACCGGGAAATTCATACTTGTTCAGGAGATCGCGAACTTCCATCTCGACGAGGTCGAGCAGTTCGTCGTCGTCCACAAGGTCGCATTTGTTCATGTAGACCACGATCGCGGGAACGCCAACCTGACGGGCGAGGAGGATGTGCTCACGGGTCTGGGGCATGGGCCCGGAATCTGCAGCGACAACCAGGATCGCACCATCCATCTGGGCAGCACCGGTGATCATGTTCTTCACGTAATCGGCGTGGCCGGGGCAGTCGACGTGAGCGTAGTGGCGCGTTTCACTTTGGTATTCCACGTGTGAAGCAGCGATCGTCACCGTCTTTGATTCGTCACGCACGGTGCCACCTTTGGTGATATCCGCGTATGAGATGGTCTCAGCCAAATCACGGCGAGACTGGGTTGCGACGATTGCGGCAGTCAGGGTCGACTTGCCGTGGTCAACGTGTCCGATAGTACCAACGTTTACGTGCGGTTTGGTCCGTTGAAACGCTTCTTTTGCCATTCTAGTGTGTCCTGTTTATCTGTTCTGTTCTGTTATTAGTCTTTCCGGCGGTCAGGCCGAAAATGGAGCCCATGACCGGGCTTGAACCGGTGACCTCATCCTTACCAAGGATGTGCTCTACCAACTGAGCTACATGGGCAAAAGCCCGGGTCACTTACCGCTTCAGGCCCGCCGAATGAGACGAAAAAAAGAACGCTACAACCTGTGTTCTGCTCCAGCAAATCACTGGGTTGAGCGGTCTGTCCAACTCGGTTCCGGCACTTAAGCGGAGCGGGAAGATATAAAAGCGCAAGAGGAAGTCAACGAAATACTGAAAAATCTTTGCTGTTTTTCGCTTTTCGGCACCAATCCTGCCGTTTTGCCATAATCAGCCAAAAAACACTCATTTGCGCACGTTTCCATCGCGGTCTCCACGCACATGGTTCTTAAATCCACGTCTCCGGCACGAAAATCACATCGCCCGCCCGAACCTTGAAATCGTCGGCCTTTTCATCCGAGAGGATCTTCTTCGCATTGACCTCGATCGTTTTTGATTTCCACTTCGGCTTCGCGAACGGTCATTCCCGCGAGAGAAATGGGTCCGACCAGATGAGGATTAATCTTTCCATCGGACGCGACCTTCGATTCCAAGTTCAGGTCGGGCTCTCGATAGACGCTCAGCTTCACGTCATCGCCTGGCAGAATCACATCCACTGCCATCGGCTTTTGTGGAGACATGTCCGGTTGCGGTGCGGCAGGTGCCGGGCCGACAAATAGAATGACGACGAACAGCAGGGCGATGGTGAAGGTGATTTTCATGGCGACTCCGTTTCGAGAGGCATGGAGGAACTCAACTGCTAGGTCGATCCAATTCAGCTACGCATCTTCGTCGAGTGCGTGTTGCTGGAGAGCTTCGAGGTCAACGAACTCCAAGGCGGATGCATGACTGGCTTCGAGATAAACGGGCGGAGCGACGCCGGCATCGAAGGCTTCACCCCAGCGCTGCACGCAGAGGCACCATCTGTCACCGGGATTGAGTCCCGGGAAACCCCAGGCCTCATTGGGTGTGCTCAGGTCGTTGCCACGCAGTTGGCTGAACTCGAGAAACTCGCGGGTCATAACCGCACAAACGGTGTGCACGCCGTAATCACCAGGCCCGGTTCGGCAATAGCCATCGCGATAGAATCCGGTGAGCGGATCGGTGCAGCAGCATTTCAAGTCGGAGCCGAGAACGTTTGAAGGCATGGCGTGGAGAGTCAGAGTTCGGCGAGGACTTCCGCGGCGTGCGTCTCGGCCTTCACCTTGGGCCAGATCTTCTGAATCCTGCCATTGGGATCGATGAAGAAGGTCACGCGATGGGTGCCGTCGAATTCGCGGCCCATGAATTTCTTGCGTCCCCACACTCCGTAAGCGTTCACGATCTTCTTGTCCTCATCCGAAAGGAGCGTGAAGGGGAGATTGAACTTCTCGACGAACTTGTCGTGTGATTTCACCGGATCGATGCTGACTCCGATAACGACCGCGTCCTTCTTCTCAAACTTCTTATGCAGATCGCGAAAGCCGCAGGCTTCCTTGTTGCAACCGGGCGTGTTGTCCTTGGGGTAGAAATAGAGGATGACGTGTTTGCCCTTGAAATCCTTGAGGGCAACGTTTCCACCACCTTGCGTGACCGCGGAAAACGCGGGCGCCTTGTCACCTTCCTTGAGCGTAATGTTCGGCCCCAATGCCATGCCTCAACTCAACGCTTGTACTTGTCGTCTAGGATCTCGACATTGTACAGCGACTTCAAATCGGCAGTGAACTTGGGCATGAGTTCATTGGCCTTGTCGTTGATAAGCGACTGTTTGATGCGCTCCTTGGATTGATCGAACGTGATCTTCTTCGCAGGTGTCCGGTCAAGCAGCTTGATGATGTGATACCCATAGGCGGTTTCCACAACCGGGCTGATTTCTCCAATCCGAAGAGCGAATGCTGCCGTTTCAAATTCCACCGCCATCTGACCCTTGGCGAAGACATACGTGCCTCCTCGCTCCTTCGAAGCGGGATCCTCCGAATACTCCTTGGCCAGCTCCTGAAAATCGGCGCCCAACACGGCACGCCGGCGAATGGTTCCGATACGCGTGCGCCGGCTTTCCTTGTCCGATTTCGGATAAGGACGCTTGGTCTGCAGGTCCATGGTGGCAATGAGAACGTGGGAGACGCGCAATCGTTCGGGCTGCGTGAACTTCTCGGGATTGTCGTTGTAGTACTTCTGGACCTCACTGTCCTCAATCGGGATCTTCTTGTGAAGTTCACGGATCAGCACTTCTTCAACCACGGCTTGATCGACAAATTTTGCGCGGAAGTCATCATAGTTCAGCCCCATCGACTTGAGATAGCGGCTGAACGCAGCATCTGAACCCGTCCCATCCCGAAACTTGGCGATCAGCTTTTCCGCACGCTGAATTCCCTTGGCGTGATCTTCTGATGTCGCCCGCTGGGTCATGATTTTCAGGAAGATCTGTTTTTCCAGCAATCGCTTGAGGAGATCGGGGCGTTCGGCTTCGGAGACGACTTGTCTGTTGGCCGCCGAAGCGGACTTGAACTCCAGATAGGCCTTGTCGATCTCGCTTTCCTTGACCTCAAAGCCCTTGCCCTTGGCGACGGTCTTGTCCGGGAACAACTGGTCGATCGGGACCTTCTTCGTTGCCGCGGATGAAGCCAGGCAAAGCGCGAAAACCGCAAGGCCGGACACGATGGGTTCGGTCGGAAAGAGGCGCATGTTTGAATCAGAATGTCACAATTCTGACGTTGCTGATATCAGTATCGTTCTCCATTTCTGCGAGCGCAGTGTCAGGAGGGATGCTGTCGAGATTGAGCACGGTCAAAGCCTGTCCACCCGCACAATCACGCGCAAGGGTCATGTTGGCAATGTTGACCTGGTGGCTGGCCATCAGCGAACCGATCTGGCCGACGACACCAGGACGGTCCTTGTTGTTCATCATGAACACGACGCCTTCAGGCATGATTTCAACCGGCTGGCCATTGAGTCTTACGATGCGCGGCTGACTGCTCTTGCCGAAGATCGTACCACCCGCTGAAACCTTCGTGTCGCCGGAATGCACCGCCACGTGCAGCCATTCATTGAAGTCCACGTCTTCGCTCGACTTCACCGCGTCCACCTGGATTCCAAGTCCTTCGGCCAAACTCATTACGTTGACCAGATTGACATCCTTGCCGCCCGCGTGTTCGAGAAACGCCCGCAGGACGTATCGAAGCACGGGGTCATTGGGAATATCAGCCGCCTTGCCGCCGAAGGATATGACGATGCGATCATTTCGGTTAGGAGCCAACTGTCCGAGCAGACGGCCCAGCTTCTCCCCGAGTGTGAGGTATGGCTTAACCGACTCGTAGGTCTGTGCATCCAAGCTCGGCATGTTGATCGCCGTTCGCACAACGCTATGCAGCAGGAAATCCGTGATCAACTCGGCGACTTCGATTCCGCACTGATCCTGCGCCTCCGAGGTGCTCGCCCCCAGATGCGGGGTCATAATGATCTTGTCGCACGAGCGCAACTTGTGGTCTTCGGGCAATGGTTCGGTTTCGTAAACGTCAAGGGCCGCACCAGCGCACTTGCCACTGTCGATAGCATCGATCAAGGCGTCCTCGTCGACGATACCACCTCGAGCGCAGTTCAGAATCCGCACACCGTCTTTCATTTTTGCGAAGGCATCGGCGTCGACCATTCCGCGCGTCTCGTCGGTGAGATGCAGGTGGAATGTGATGAAGTCCGAAACGGCATAGAGATCTTCAACCTTCTCAAACAATTCCACGCCCAATGCCTTTGCCCGGGCGAGTGAGAGAAACGGATCGTAGGCAACCACCTTCATTCCGAAGACCTGTGCCCGCTTGGCAACCTCTGCACCGATGCGACCCAGTCCGAGAATACCCAGCGTCTTGTTACAGACCTCGGTGCCCTTGAAATTCTTCCGGGCCCAATGCCCATCCTTCATCGACGAATGCGCCTGGGGTATCTTCCTCGCAAGCGCCATCAACATTGAGAAAGTCAATTCGGCGGTGGAAATTGTATTACCACCCGGGGTGTTCATCACGACGACACCGGCGGAGGTCGCAGCATCGATATCCACATTGTCGACTCCCACGCCAGCACGGCCAACAACCCTCAATGCCGGAGCAGAATCGATGACGTTCTTGCGGATCTTGGTCTCAGAACGAACCACCATCGCAGACGCGGTCTTGGCCAATTCGGCGAGTTCCTCGTCACTTGGCGGCTTGGGCAGGACGTTTACATTGAATGCCGATTGAGCCTTAAAATGCTCGATTCCTTTCGGCGAAATTGGGTCACAAATCACTATGTTCATCGCACAGAGCGGGGGAGTGTAGGGAAGGCCCCTGTGCGGGTCAATGGGTCAGAGCAATTCAGTCGCGATCAACCACGCTCGCCCTGAGCTGTACGCATTCTGGCGCTTTCCTCCCCGAGACTTCGTCGTATGATCTGAGCATCAACGGCACGGTACCAGATTCGACTCCAACAGAAAAAGCAGGCTGCTCGCGACCGCCATGATCGTCGCGGTGATTGCGCTTCTGTTCCTCGTGTCACTGCAATTCCTGGTCTACCCGTGGCAGAAACTCTCCCCATTCACTGAAGTCACTCACACCGGCACGAACGTCCTCGTCACGGTCGAAGGAACGTCCTTTCTTCTAAAATCGATCAACGACGTCCCTACATCGGCCCTCATCGCCCACTGTCAGAAACGCGACAGTTGGCGGAAACGCTTTGCAGAAGATCTTCCAGCCATGCTCTGCGGTCAGGCTTTCGTGCCCTTTGTCCCGTTGCAAATCAAGCTCGGGCTTGCCAATCCCGAGACCGGAAGCGAGGAAACGCGACGCGTCCGCATGACTTTTGCGAATCGCAGTTCCGTCTATGCCGCGAGGCGGGAGTGCAGCGAGATCATTGACACGCACGCCTTGGATGAAATGCATGCGGCGCTGCGCGAACAATGGTCCTACTACCACGCGCCTTTGCCGGGTGGAACCAACGCAGCCGATTTTGACTCGGCCATCGCCGAGTTGCACGGTCGAATGCCGAACGGAATGCCCGCCGACGAGTTCCGATTCAAATTCCAAGAAATCATCGCGATGGGGATCGACGGGCACGCCAGAGTGGATTTCAAACTGCCCGGCGGGTTCACGCCTTTCCTCGTCAAACCCGCGGGGACCGATTTCGTGGCCTTCAAGCAGGATCGCAGCGGCTTTCTCAAGCCGGGCTTCCCGTACCTCGAATCGATCGATGGACTCCCGCTGACGAACTGGTTCGAAACCACCCAGACCGTGGTGTGCAAAGGCTCACCGCAATATCGAGCCCATCACAACCTCCGCTATCTCCGCTATCTCCGCTACATCTCATGGCTGCGTTCCGAACGCAGCAGCACAAACGCCGGTGACGTCGTCGTCGTAGTGCGTTCACCAACAGGAAAGACGAACAAACTTGCTATGCCGGTGGCCAAGCAGTTCCCGACTTATGGAACGTGGCCTCGGACGAAGTCCAAATTGCTCGCAGAAAACATCGGCTACCTCCGCCTCCCGCGCATGAACGACCGGGCCACGCGTGAGATTCGAGATTGGATGCCGAAGTTCAAGGACGCGCGTGGATTGATCGTGGATGTGCGGGGAAATGGAGGTGGTTCCCGTGAGGCACTTCTCCATCGGCACGCCTGCTTTCATTCACCGGATGATCCACCTCGGGTCATGAACGCAACCGTCTTTCGAAAGGGTTTTCCGGACGATCAATTGAAAGCACGGTTCATGTATCGAAAGACCTGGAAGGGATGGAAGCCGCGATCGAGCGGTTGATGCGGTAGGATGGCCAATCTGGCCGTCCAGTTACGCGTGGTGGCCACCGGAGTTCCTCCGATCTCCCGCGGCAGCGTCACATGCGGTTTCAGTTGGACGATCTTTGTAGAACGAAGGCGACGCTATCGCAGAAGAGACGCTTGAGTCACATCCGACGACTCAATAACTCGCAACCCGTATCCGGACGGCCAGATTGGCCATCCTACTTCGTGCGCTCTTCGCGCCGCTTAACGGCTGCGGCCGTCGTCGAGGATCTTCTGCAGGCGGGCTTGCAGGCGCTTGGCGACCTGGGGATTCGCTCCGATGACATTGCGCGTCTCGCCGGGGTCTGCGGCAAGGTCGAAAAGCTGGTATTGATCCACCGGTCGGTTGGCGAGTTTCTGTTCGACCACGAGGTTGCGGGTGCGCTTGGAGTCGTGCCGTTGCAACTTCCAATTGCCGACCCGGAATCCGTAATTGTTTCCGCGTCCGTTATCCTGTTGAACAAGATGATCACGCCCTTTCGCGCCTTTGCGACCGAGCAACGCGCCCATGACGTCCAGGCTGTCGACGCAGGCATCATTCTTGAGCCGCGCGCCGGTGAGTTTCGCAAAGCTGGTGGGCAGATCGATGGTGCAAACCACCTCGTCTGACACGCCGGGTTTGATGCGGCCCTTCCATCGCGTGATGAACGGAGTCCGCGTGCCTCCTTCGAATACGCTGTACTTGCCACCACTGAACGGTCCGCCGGCTCGATGGCCGCCGAGTTTCTCCAGGGCGTCATCCTTGTAGCCGTCATCCATCACGGGACCGTTGTCCGAGCAGAAAACGATCATGGTTTTCTCCGCGATCTTGAGGCGATCGAGAGCTTTCATCAGTTCGCCGACGCACCAGTCGAGTTGAATGATGCAATCACCGCGATAGCCCAGTGTCGTTGCGCCCCGGAACCGCTCGTGCGGAATGCGCGGAACGTGAATGTCGTGCGAGGAGAAGAAGAGGAAGAAGGGGCGATCCTTGTTCTTCGTCATGAAATCGACGGATTGGTCGACCCATTTGTCAGCGAGATCCTCGTCGCGGAATCGCGCGGAAAGCCCACCGGTGTAAAATCCGATTCGGCTGATGCCGTTGTGAATCGTCGCATTGTGACCGTGGGTCCAGTCCATCTTCAAGAGATGGCGATGGCTCTTCCCCGTCCAGTGTTCGGGACCGGGCGATTTGTTTCCGACCCAGAGCGGATCCTTCGGATCGAGGTTCAACACGCGATGATTGCGAACGTAGACCTGGGGCACGCGATCGTTGGTGGTGGGCAGCAAGTGGCAGAAGTCGAATCCGATTTCCAGCGGACCGGGTTTCAATTCGTTGTTCCAATCCGGCCCCTTGGGTCCACCGAGCCCAAGATGCCATTTCCCGATGACCGCAGTCTTGTATCCAACCGATCGGAGCAGCGAGGCGATGGTCTCCGTACCGGGCTGGATGATCGCCGGGCTGTTTGGTGGGGCGATGCCCGTGCCCTTCTTGCGAAAAGCGTAGTTGCCAGTGAGAAACGAATAGCGGGTCGGCGTGCAGGTTGACGCGGAACAATAACCGCTTGTGAAACGGATTCCCTCTGCAGCAAGGCGATCGATGTGAGGCGTCTTGAACGAATCCGCACCGTAGCAGGAAAGGTCTCCGTAACCGAGATCGTCGGCCATGACGACGATGATGTTCGGTTTTTCAGCCGCGGAAACCTGTGTGTGGGCAAGCGCGGCAAGCAGCAGGAGCAGAATGCGTGAGAGCTTCATGTGATTCGAATAACGGTGCATGAATTGGGCCGCCGATTGTGCTGCCTGGCCGGGGCAATTCAAGCCCGCGCTTCGAATCTGCTTGCGGACGAAAGTGGCGATCTCTTTACTTCCGCACGCCAGGACCCGTGGAGCGCGGACTTACGAATCCCGTCAGGGCCGGAAGGCAGCAGCGGCAGTTTGCTTCGTGTCTGCTGCGGTGTTCCTGGCATTTTTGCTTCCCGCCTACACATCGAGTTTCGCTGAGGCGTCTGCATCCGATCCAAGCCCGTTGGGCCTCCGATCTTCCGACTACTTCTTCTCTTCCTTCACCCTGTCCCGAGCCATTGCGGGTGTCGACCAGTAGAGATTGCTGACCACCAAACGCGCCCCAGCTGGGAGCCAGGTCTCGTGGGACACGGACATGAACGTGCTGCCACGAAAAACTTCATCGCCCTTGATGGCCACATTGAACACCAGGTTCTCACGGGTTGGATTGTGGATGATGGAAGTATCCGGATGGGTGCTGCGGGAGACGCCGAGTTCATTTGGCCTGGCTTTTCTGACGGTGTATTTCTCGCCGAGTTCCGCTACCAGATCGTTTTTCTTCAACGGGCCCAGAGAGGGCCCACCAGCGAGACTTTCCCGCTCCAGGCAACTGTCTGAAACGCAGTGGCGAGAAAAACGATCTGACAGAGAATCCGGATATTCATTGCTGTCATTCCAAGACACTGGACACCGATGAATCTTGGAATTCATTTCCGCTGCGGCAATGAGAATCGTGGGCGGCCGCGTCGTTGGGCCCAACGCTTGCAACTACCCAATCATGTAACATATGCCACATGATTGGGTAGTGCGTCTGGAATCGCGCGAATTGGTCCGCGCTCCCGGTTTAGGGACTTCTTCGGCATCTCGAATACTCGCCGGATTCGGGCATTTACAACACGCAGCCCCTGCTCAATTCTCCCGGCCCATGGGACTCAAACTGCTCAGCCTGCTTGGGCTGGCCGCGTTTCTCGCGGTTGCCTGGGCCATCTCCGAACACCGCAAGAAGTTCCCTTGGAAGACCGTGTTGCCGGGCATTGGCCTGCAGATCCTCATCGGCTTCCTGCTGCTGAAAACCGCCTGGGGTAAGGCACTCTTCACCAAGTTTCACGAAGCCGCCACCAAGCTATTGTCCTTCGCCAATGAAGGAACGAATCTCGTTTTCGGTCCCCTCGGACAATTTGATCTGATGGCCGAACCTTTCGGACCGGAAAACGCGTTTGTCTTCGCTGTAATCGTCACCGGAACAATCATCCTCGTCGCGACGGTATCCGGCCTGCTCTACCACTACGGCATATTGCAGAAGATCGTCCAGGCGATGGCGTGGGTGATGCAGCGGGTGATGCACACCAGCGGCAGTGAAAGCCTGGCGGCCGCATCGAACGTGGTCATGGGCCAGACGGAAGCGCCCATGGTGGTCAAGCCTTACCTGAACACAATGACACGCAGCGAATTGATGGCGCTGATGACAGGCGGCATGGCGACGATCGCCGGTGGAGTGCTGGCAGCCTATGTGGGTATGGGCATTGATGCGGGGCATCTGCTCACCGCGTCGCTGATGAGTGCGCCCGCCACACTTGTGATCGCGAAAATCATGATTCCTGAAACGGAGAATAGCGAAACTGCCTCCGGGGCAACCGCATCCGCTGAGCGAGAATCCATCAATGGATTGGAAGCGATGTGTCAGGGCGCCAGCGATGGCATGAAGCTCAGCATGAACGTCATGGCCATGCTGATCGGCTTCACGGCGGTGGTTGCCCTGGCGAACTACCTGTTCTCCGGGGTGTTTGGCTGGTTCGGTTGGGAAACCGAACGCCCGATCCAGACGATCATCGGTTGGGTGAACAGTCCGTTTGCGTTCCTCATGGGCGTGCCCATGCAGGATTGCGTCTCGGTTGGTCAGGCGATGGGCGAGCGCATCGTGCTGAACGAATTCATCGGCTACCTCTCGCTCGGCGGGATGAAGGAAACGCTCGATCCGAGAAGTTACATCCTGGGAACGTATGCGCTGTGCGGCTTTGCAAACTTTGCGAGCATCGCGATTCAGATTGGCGGCATCAGCGCGCTCGCTCCGAAACGTCGCAAGGATCTCGCTCAACTCGGGCTGCGTGCGATGGTCGGTGGCGTTCTCGCCAGTTACACCACCGCGACCGTGGTCGGGATGCTCATCTGATCGCATGCCCGAGCTCCCCGAAGTCGAGGTTCTCGCGCGGCATCTCGATCCCCTGCTGAAGCGGAAGACGATTCGCGAAGTAAGGGTGTATCGCGAACGGGTCATTCGTCCCTACTCTGAGGGAGAACTTCAGCAAGAACTGACGGGCGCACGATTCAAAGGAGTAAAACGTCGGGGGAAGTTCCTCCTGTTCCAATTGAAGCAAGGTCGCAGGCCCTTCGAACTGCTCGGCCATCTGGGCATGACCGGACGGATGTTCGTTCAACCCGCGAAGAAGGACCTGCCCAAGCATACGGCTGTTTCCATGTCTTTGGGCAAACACCAATTCGTCTTTCAGGATACACGCTACTTCGGCCGCTTGACTCTGGATCTGTCATCCATTGCATGGCTTGGTCCCGAACCTCTTGGTAATGAATTTACCATCGACGGTTTTCGCGAGGCATTGAAGCGTTCGTCTCAGGCGATCAAAGTCAAGCTACTCGATCAGACGCTGATAGCGGGCGTCGGAAATATCTATGCCAGTGAGGCGTTGCATCGCGCGGGGATATCACCGCAGAAGGCATCCAAGCGGCTTAGCGGCAGGGAGACAGAACGGTTATATCACGCCGTTCGTGATACCTTGTCCAATGCCATCGATACAGGCAGTACGATCCCGCTGGACTTTGATGGCGGGTCTGACGGGTTGTTCTACTTCGGCAGCTCGGATGGTTCTGAGTATCAGCACGAAGAACTGCTGGTTTATGATCGGGCGGGGGAACCGTGCGGCGCGTGCGGTGAGCCGATTCGGCGGATCGTGCAGGCTGCGCGAAGCACGTTTTATTGCCGGGTGTGCCAGCGTGGCAACAGCGCGCCAGCGAATTAAGGCCCGATATTCAACCCAGGCCTTCCTGCGGTCGGCCTGGGCTATTATGGGTCGGCCCGTTGGGCCTCAATTGAGGCCAGCACTCACACGTCGCACACCTTCGCGGAATGGCGGAGGGCGGAGATCTTGTCGTCCCAGGTAGGGATGAACTCCTGGGCAACAAAGTCCTTGTAGCCGGTCTTGACGATTTCCTTCATTACGGCCGGGTAGTTGATTTCCTGGAAACCATCGAGCTCGGCGCGGCCAGGATTGCCGGCGGTGTGGTAGTGGCCGATGTAATCCTTGTACTTGCGGATCCGGCGGATGATGTCGCCGTTCATGATGGAAACGTGGTAGACGTCGAAGAGGAGTTTCATGTTGGGTGAACCCACCTTCTTGATCATGTCGACGCAATGATCGACGTCATCGCCAAAGTAACCGGGATGTCCCTTCATCGGATGCGAATCGTCGACCGAATTCAGGTGTTCCAGTACCAGGTTCACCTTCTTCTTTTCCGCGTGGCCGATGACCTTCTTCCACGCCTCGATGCAATTGCGCTCGCCTTCGGCATCCGAGATGCCTGCTTCCTTCATACCCGTGAACGTGATGACGCTCCTGGTGCCAATCTCGGCCGCGAGATCGATGGACTTGGTCAGACCGGTAATGACCGCCTCGTGATTCGCCCGATTGAAGGGGCCGTTCTTGAAACCATGTCCTCCACTGACGAGCGAAATCTTCAGGCCCATGTCGAGGACCATCTTGTAGTCGCTGTGCGAGATGCCTTCCATCGCGGGAATACCGATATCCATACAAGCCTTGGCCAGTTCGAGCGTACTCATCGGATTGGGCTTCTGCTTGAAGCACCAGCCCATCACGGATTGGCGGATGCGGCCCTTCTTGATCTTCCAGTTCGGATCGATCTGGGCGGTCGCCTTGCGGGCGAAACCGATCTGGGTGATTTGTGAAAGGGCGGCTCCAACTGCGGCAACGGCGCCAACCTTGAGCAGGCCCCGACGGGTGAAATGGGATGATCGATTCATAATTCGTTCTGGGAACTGGCGGCATTGAAAACACGCTGGAAGGCCTCTGCAAGAACGAAGCTCGCACTTGTTCGACCAAAAAAGCCGGGCATTTTGCCCGGCTTTCGAATCAGTATGAGGAAAGGTTATTCCTTCGTCTCCTGGATCAGGTTGATTGTGTGCAGCTGCTCGGAGATCGCCTCGGCGATGACAGCCAATGCGTAACGGGTCTTCTTCTCCGCCCGAGACAAGTCCTTGTTGACGGTAAGATAGTCGATCTTTGTTTCCGCCTGTTTCAAGGCGAGCAGGCTCTTGTCGAACTTTTCGGTGAGCGGTTCACCGTTGGGCGGGCCACTGCGGAGATAATCCATGATGGCGTTCAACAGGTCTTCCTTGAACACCTCATTGATCGGCTCGTTCTCGGTGGATTCGAGGAACTTCTTGATCTCGGGTTCGTGCCCGTCAAAGAAGGCCTGCAAGGTGGCTTCGAGGTGTTCTCCGGTGCTTTTGGCATGCCGCTCGAGGTTGATGATCACGGTGTTTTCCAAGGTCTCGCGATAGGTGGGGATCTGCTCCAGAGCGTGATCGGGCAGTCCAGCCACCAGACGCGGAACTTCGCTCTTGATCATTTCGGCGAGCAGATCCGTGCGGGTGGATACCTGATCGTTCACAAAGCCCGTGGTCATTTCGGCAGCCTTCTTGGGCTCCATGAATTCGGTGAGCCCGGTGGTGATATACCCCATGTAGGAGAGGACGGCGACGATCAGGATGAATCCCGTCACGCGGGTGCGCCGGAGAGAGTCCTGAGTCTTGAGGATCTCGTCCTCAAGGAAGCTTTCGAGCGTTGCTGCTGACTTGTCGCTGCTGGTATTTGATTCTTCGTTTGCCATGGTATGAGCGGGTTGAAATTACTGCTTCTTGGTTTCGGCGGATTTGGACTTGGCCGGGGCGGCTTTTTTTGCAGGAGCTTTTTCAGCTGGTTTCTCAGCCGGTTTTTCGTCCGCTTTCTCCGCAGGCTTTTCATCCGCCTTCTTTTCTGCCGGTTTCTCGCCAGGAGTTTCCTCCGCGGCCTTGTCTTCCGCGGGCCTGACATCATCGAACTCATGACGAAGGAGATCGAGGATGATCAGGGCCATGTCCCATGAAGCGATGGAATCAGGACCCTCGACGTTCTCCGTCCGCCGGATGTGGTGGAGGTCTTCGATGATGTTGTTGATGCTCACCAAATGCGGGTCGAACATTTTTTCACCAACATAGGAGCATTGTTCCTCGACAGCTTCAGCAAGCTTGAGAACGACGTCGGCAACTTTCTTCTCGTCCACTTCCGGGAATTTCTCTCGCAGGGCCAGCTCCTGCTTGGCCAATGCATCGGCAAATGACGTTGCCACGATCTTCTCCGTCTTTTCTGGAATGCTTGTCGCCAGCTTCTCGACTTCCGCGTGAAGGGCTGCCGCAAATTCAGGCGTCCTCGCGTTGATCTTCTGGAATTCATCCGCAACGGCGGTCTTGGTTTCGAGGTAGGTCTGCTTGGCGATCAACTCGATGATCGGCTTCACGTCCTGCTGGAGACCTTGTTGAACGCTGGCGATGTACTCATCGCGTCCCGGTCCGGGAACAGCAAGGTTTTGCCCCGCACTGTAGATCTTGAACATGCAGACGAACACAATGATCAAGATGATCAGGGGGATGACTGCTCGCCAGCAGCTGAGTTGGGAACGGAGTGCTTTTAACTCCGCAATTTTATTTGAGGTGACTTCAGGTGTCATAAGGAACCCGTGGTTAGGGGAGTGGCTATAATTTCGGAGGCAGTGCCTTGTAGCCGAAGATTTGCGCCGGTGTCAACGGCTGCGAAGCACTTTCTCGGGCTTGTCCGGTTGACAGATCGGGGCCTTTCAAAAAAAGATCCGCGGATGAGCGAGGAACGAATCTTTCCACGCAGCCCATTGGAGTCCATGGCCGGATGGCTTCACCTGCCGCGCCTGATTGACAAGATCCGTCTGCACGAGGCGGGCAAACTGCCGGAGGCCTACCAGCCCAACTATCTGCATAAAGGCTTTGACGCCAAGTGGTTGGAAACTGCGGACGTGTCACCGGCGAAGTTTGTCGAAGTGGTGAAGTCCTCCATTACGGACGGCGAAGTATGCGATTGGGTCGTGAAGAATGTGAAGAAACCAACGGGCGCAAAAGAGCGATTCAAGGAGCATCTCATGCACCACGGCCGAGAAGGAGAAGAGCTTCGAGCACGGTTGGCACAGCGAAAAAAAGAATCGGGAATGGAAGATCGCGAAGACATTCAGTGCTTCGTCGACTACATCGACGCAGACGAAGGCAGGATCTGAACGCGGGCGTGCGAACGCGCCACTGCCGCTCCTGTTACCCGGTTTAATTGGTCTTCTTGGTTTTGATCCCAAAGAATCGGACGAGGTCTCCAATCGTCATGATCTGCTCTGCCTCTTCGTCGGTGATCGTGATCTCAAACGCTTCTTCAATTGCCATTACGATTTCCACCGCATCGAGGTCGCCCATGCCCAGGTCTTCGGATCGCCCGGCTGAACCGAGGGCTTGGAACTGACCTGGGGCGGGCTGGGCGGGCTTGTGTGATTCCCGGAATCACAGGCGGTCAAAGCCAATACGAGCGCGAGAATCGTTGCTGCTCCTAACTTCGTCTTCACCAGCGCCAAGCTTAGCTGATGGATCGAACAATTTCAGGTTCTATTCAATTGACCGCTTGCCGCGGTAGTTCGAGACGATCGTTGCCACGAGTTGCGATCAGATTCGAATCTGTGACTTCGACGCGCACCACACCTTCAGGAGTTTCAATCATCCAAGAGTGCCCATCCCTTTGCCAACTTGCCCGGCGCTCGTCAGGTCCACTGACACAAAACAGCGACAGCAGTTGAAGTTCGCTCGAACGTATCCGGGCTTGGATGAAAGGCTCGTGTCGCTGGGGATAGGGATTGCCGAGTCGTCCTTTGTCATAGGGAGGAAGATACTCATGATGACCAGCTGAGATTTCCAACGCTTTGGCAGGACTTGTCACGCAAGCGGCCAGACTCACGCCTCGACGTTCGACTTTGAAACGACCTTTTGCGTCAAGGGAGGCGGGTTGGATGGTATGCCAGCGAAGGCGGACGCGTTCGGGTTGAGGAAGCGTCGCCTCGTCGAGTACAACGACAACTCTTGGAAGCAGATGGATGACATGTCGGCGGACCTTTCTATTGCTGGAATAGACTTCGCTCAAATCGAACGACCACGCCGCACCGAGCTTGTCGTTGAATGATGTCCGGGTCGTCTTGCCCTGACGGCGAACGCGCCAATCGACGTCGTATTCATCGTCTCCGATCGCCAACACGTTGTGACCTGATTGCTGGTAGTTGTAATAGTGGCGCTTGCCGGTTTTCGGATAGACCGGCGGGGAGCCGAGATCGACGATCAATCGTTCCCCCAAGCCGTCGATGCACACCTGTCCCCAATCCGCGTGCCGGTGCACGTCCTCGGTGCGTGCCTTCGTCCACACGGCGGACACGGGCACTTCCGGGTCCCAGCTGCTCCGGCTGGTGACGATCCCGGATTGAGCAGGGAAATTACGTGCGAGGGGCAGACGCCCGGCAGGCGACATCGGCTGGACTGCCGGATCGAAACACAACAACTCCTGCGCACGCGGCCGTGCATCCTCGGCACTAAACTCGACGTATTTGAGGTAGGTCCATTGAATGACCGGATCGCGGAGAACGGCCGCCAATGCGCCGAAGTAGGCAAGGTTGGGCGCGGCAGTGGTCTGGGCATCACCGAAAGCCAGAATTCGTCGGGGCGGAGCGATGCTGTAGAGGATCCATTGGCTGAAGGCACGCAGTTGCTCGAGTTGCGCGGGCTTCTGCCGTCCGCCACTCGCGTAGAACTTCGCCAGATAATGATCCACGATGAAACGCACCGAAGAGGCATAGCCGGGGTTTTCGTTGAACTCGCCGTCGGGGCCAAAGACGTCCATGTACTTGTCCATCAACGGATCGGCAAACTCGACGAGCCACTTTCCTTCGGGATGATCGTCTCCGAGGGACATGCCCAGGATGGCGAATCCACCCACCACGCTGGTCTTCCAGTTCGACTGCCGGCGAATCCACTTTTCATTGGCAGCGATGGAGGCCTTGAACGGCTGGATCGCGCATCGATCCAGTCCGGCCACAATGCGGGCGCGTTCTCCCGGCGTAAGCAGCTGATACATCCAGTCGTAAGCAAAGCCGATCGCCCGAGCAAACTGCCCGTGGCGCAAATCGCTCTTGAGTCCGGCATCCAGATGCGCCTGATCCGACCACTCCGGCCATTTCTCCGTGTCGAACAAGACCTCGATCTGCGCGAGGGATGCCTGGGCATACCTGCGCTCGTTCGTGATCAACGCCACCAGGGCTGCATCGGCAATTCGATTGCAGGTGAGCGCCACGAAGTTGTAGCTCCGGTTGTGTTTGTTGCCGGCAACGATAAGGGGCTTCTTGATGTCTCTTTCCACATTCGCCAGCAGTTCCACCCAGAGTTTCGCAGAACGCCCCTTCCTGATGTCCTTGCGCACCGCCTCAAGCGATCGCAGACCTTGAACGGGCTTGGCAGTAACCAGCAGGTAAGGGTGGTTGAGCGTCGCCCGACAGGGATACCCGGCGATCAGCGGGAAAGCAGCACAGAGCGCCAACAGCACAAGGCGAATCCGCGGTGAACGGATGATGGTCGAAGGTCGGTTGAGCACGATTCGCACAGTGCGTGTTTAAGTGCGACTGCGCGGGGAAACAAGGAATCAGTGTCCCGAGCCGTGCCCGGATTTCAGAGCGCTATCCACGACACCTACACCAAAATCCGTAGTTCCCAGCCTCTCCAAGAACCGACACGCTGCTTCGAGTCGAACAAGGTTTTCGCTGGAGATGAGTGGGAAAGAGTTGAGAGATGTTGACAGCAGCGCCAGTCCGGCGCCTGCCCGTCGCATTTTCGTTACGGCAACCTGGCCTGGCGGATTGCCTCGGGTGCGACCAAGGCATTTGAGGTGGAAATCCTGGTGACCGAGGCATGGCGATCCACTTTGAGCGGAGTCGGCTCCGTCCAATACGGCTTCGGGGACGGAACGACCAACCGTTTCACCACCGACGGCGCAACCAATATCGCGGCTCTCAAGGAACTTGCCGGCGAGGAATACGACATCTACACGAAGACCATCCGATCGATATACCTATCCCGGCAACGGGGTGTTCACCGTGAGCGGTGGGGCCGCTGCCGCATCAGCAGCGAGGGCCACGGCTTCGACCGCGAGTCGTTGGACTTCATCGAATCGTCCCGCTTTCAACAGGTCGGGCTTCACCATCCAACTGCCCCCACAGGAAAGCACGCAAGGAAGCGCCAGGTAATCCTTCACGTTGCCCGGACCAATTCCGCCGGTCGGTATGAAGCGCATCCCACCGTAAGGCCCACTGAACGCCTTCAGGGTTTTCACTCCGCCGATCGTCTCCGCGGGAAAAAACTTCACCACATCCAATCCGTGTTCGAGCGCCATCTCCAAGTCCGTCGGGCTGGAGGTGCCCGGGAACACCGGGATCTTGTTCTCCACGCACCAATTGACCGTTCGCGGATTGAATCCGGGTGAGACAACGAACTTCGCGCCGGCATCGATGGCGGCCTGCGCCTGGTCGGGATTGTGGACGGTCCCGACACCAAGCAGCAATTCGGCGCGCCGGGACATCACCTTGATTACATCAAGCGCGGCATCGGTCCGCATGGTGACTTCCGCACAAGGCAATCCGCCCGCGCAAAGTGCATCTGCGAGCGGTTCGGCTTTCTCCGCCGAATCGATCGCCACGACCGGCACGATTTTGATTTGTTCGAGTTTGTCGATCATCGGTAGCGACGGCAGTTTACGAATCCGATCAACAGGAGCAAGACGGAGACGCAACCTGAAAACACGCACCGTTATGGTAACGAATCGGAGATTATTCTGGCCTCCGGAAATCGTTTGCGGGCAGGTTGAAGAAAACGTAACCAGGGCAGTCGCAATACCGGTCTGAAGAAGTGAATTTCATATGAGTTGTCGTAGAGGGTGCGCGGTGTGAACGGAGTGCGGGTTCGCTGAGTTGAATGAATTTGGAGAGCGTCAATTTGCGCATCGAACCAAAGGGTGAACCGCCCTTGTTCCTGGAGTTGGGCGCGAGGTCGTTTCTCTTCGGTCGCAGCGATCAGTGCGAGATCAGTGCCGGGTCTGATCAAGAGCTGATGGAGGAAAACATCGCCCTGGGCGAACAGCTCTCCGAGATGGCACGATCTGGGGCCCGGCGCCCAACGACTTCTGGGCCGCGTATGACAAGACCTGGGGCCGGGCATTCAACCGCTGAACTATGAACTGGACTATCGGCATCGACTCATTCAATGCGTCGAGCTGAGAGAAGACATACGGTTTCAGTTGAAGCATCTCTTACGATTGCCACCACTTTTAATCACGCACGATTCATCCCTCGCCGTAGCTCCATCCTTGCGCGGGCAAGTTCGAATTCTCTAGCCTCCTGCCATGTTTTCACATGTTGTGATTTTTTGGATGAAGCAGGGCGTGCCCGACGCCGAAGACAAGCTCATTGCCGGCGCAAAGGAATTCCTCGAACCAATTCCCGGAGTGCTTCACTTCCACATTGGAAAGATGGCGCCGAGCCATCGGGATGTGGTGGATCAGTCCTACCAGGTGGCGTTGAATCTCGTATTTCCGGACAAGGCAACACAGGACGCCTACCAGCAAGATCCCTCGCATCTGGAATTTGTGGAGAAGGCGTTCAAGCCCAACTGCGAGCGGGTGGTTGTCTACGACTTTCAGTCCTGAATCGATCCGCCGGCATCCGCGACCAAAGGTCGTTGCTACACCGCGACTCACACACTAACGTCTGCACCGAATGAGTTTGAAAAATCAACCGCTGAGCATCGCCGGGCGCGAGTTCAAGTCGCGGCTCATGCTGGGCACGGGGAAGTTCCCGGCGCCCGAGGCGATGCGTTCGGCCCTGGCGGCATCGGGCACGGAGATTGTGACCGTTGCCCTGCGCCGTGCGGACCTGAGCGGTGAGAAGGATCCTTTTGCAAACATCCTGGAATTCATCGATCCGAAAAAATACCTGCTCTTGCCGAACACCAGCGGCGCGATGAACTCCGATGAGGCGGTTCGCCTGGCACGATTGGCCGTGGCGGCCGGGTTGCCGAACTGGGTGAAGCTGGAAATTCATCCGGATCCCCGCTATCTGCTTCCCGATCCAATCGAGACGCTGGCCGCAGCGGAAGTGCTGGTGAAGGAAGGCTTTACCGTTTTGCCATACATCAACGCGGACCCCGTTTTGGCCAAGCGACTGCAAGATGTGGGCACGGCGACAGTCATGCCCTTGGGTGCACCCATTGGTTCCAACCGCGGCGTGCGCACCCGCGACCAGATCGAGATCATCATCGACCAGGCGACCGTGCCGGTCGTGGTGGATGCCGGAATTGGCGCGCCGAGCCAGGCTGCAGAAGCGATGGAGATGGGAGCCGATGCCGTGTTGGTGAACACCGCGATTGCCGTTGCCTCGGACGCGGACCGCATTGCGCGCGCCTTTGCTACGGCAGTTGAAGCAGGCAGGGCTGCCTACGAAATCGGACTGGCCGAATCGCAGACAATGGCAAACGCCACAAGTCCCCTGACCGCATTTCTCGACGACGAACCGGCGCTATCAGAGAAGCAATGAAGCGCGTTCCCATCATCAAACCGCGTCGCGCCCGGCAGATCGTGAAGAAGTTTGCCAACACACGGACGCTCGTGGTCGGGGATTTGATGCTGGATCACTACCTGTGGGGCAGCGTCTCCCGCATCTCGCCGGAAGCGCCCGTTCCAGTTGTGGATTTTCAACGCGAGAGCTGGATGCCCGGTGGCGCGGCAAACGTTGCCCGCAATCTCTCGGAGTTTGGTGCAACCACCGGCGTTTTTGGGGTGGTGGGCAAAGATCCCGCAGCGAATCAGCTGCGGCGTTTGTTGAAGGAACAGGGTATCGAGCATCGCGGTCTGGTGGCCACTTCCACCCGGCAGACGATTCGCAAGATCCGCGTGGTGGCCGATCGCCAACAACTCGTGCGAGTTGATCGCGAAAACAAGGAGCCGATCGACGACCGGACGACGCGACGGCTGCTCAACGCGATCGACGAGCAACTCGTAGGCGTCGATGCGCTGGCGGTTGGCGATTACGGGAAGGGCGTCATCACCGAGGAACTGCTCGATGGATTGCGCGAACGTTGTCGAGCGCGGGGTGTCTGGTTGAGCTTCGATCCCAAGCCCGTTCATCGATTGCGCCTGGAACGGCTGTCGCTGATCACCCCGAACCGGAAGGAAGTCTTCGCGCTCTCGGGACTTGAAGACGAAACGAGATCGGACAACCCCCTGAAAGACTGCAACCTCATGCAGGCAGTGGAAATCCTGATGAACTCGCTCCAACCGGCCCTGTTGTTGGTCACACTGGGCGAACTGGGCATGCTTCTCTGCCAACGAGGCGACAAACCCTTCCACATCCCGACGATGGCGCAGGAAGTCTTCGACGTTTCCGGAGCGGGTGACACGGTGATCAGTTCGTTCACCATGGCGATTGCCGCAGGGGCATCGCCGGTCGAAGCCGCGATCATTTCAAACCACGCAGCGGGCATCGTCGTCGGCAAGGTGGGCACGGCGACGGTTTCGCCGAAAGAGCTGCTGGCGAGTTTCGGGGCTTGATGAAGCGCAGGGCGATCTTCTTCGATCGGGATGGAACGCTCAATGGCGAGTGCCGTTATCTGGCCGATCCCGATCTGCTGGAACTCCTCCCCGGCGTCATCGACGGTCTGAAGCGTTTGATGGCCGCCGACTATCTGCTTTTCGTGGTGACGAACCAATCCGGCATCGGACGCGGATACTACACCGAAGAGGCGATGCACTGCGTGAACTTCCGGCTGTTGGAACTGCTGGAACCCCAGGGCATCCGCATCGAGAAGATCTACTACGCGCCGGAAGCACCGGACGAACCCAGCCGCGGCCGCAAACCCTCACCACAGTTCCTGCTCGATGCGGCGGAGGAATTCCAACTCGACCTCAGCCAAAGCTACATGATCGGTGACAAGCTCAGCGACCTGGAATGCGGATGGAACGCCGGAGTGAAACGCAGCATCCTTGTCCGGACGGGTTTCGGTTCCGAATTGGAAGAAAAAGATCCCCAAGCCGTCGAGAACGCCGAAATCGTGGACGGAATCGGAGACGCGACCGACCTGATTCTCGGTGATTGATTCCCGTGGGGCTGCCATGGCACTTCAAACTCGCCGAATTCCCAAGTTACTTCTGTTCAACCGGCGCAGCCCGGTTATGCTGAATCAAGTTTCAGGCTTATGATCGAGTTCAAAGATTTTGCGCCGGAAGTGAGAAAGGAGGGCAATCTGTTCAGTCAGCCCAGCTTTGAGGAGTTCTCCGAATCGCTCAAGCGGGCCAACGAGTGGGTGGAGAGCGACAACGTCGATGTCGTGAACATTGAGACCGTCGTAGTGCCAAACATCCATCGCCCCAACGAGGAAGGCACCACCGACGTGGATCTCCAGACCTACGGCGGTTCGCATTGGCATCAGTTCATCCGCGTCTGGTATCGCGCCGAATCCGATGAGTGAGAAACCGGCGGGGATCCCGGGGCTGTCACTGCCTGTTCTCCAATCCGCGAATCCCGAAAGGAGCCCGGTTTTTTATGCCCGGATCAGGATGCCAGATGGGCCAGCACCACGTCGGTTTCTGACCGTTGAATCTGCTTCAATAGCTGGTGGCGTTCTGAATCTTCCGGTTCACGAATTCCGCGCGAAACCGCGTCCGTGAACCCGAACGCATCCCAATAGCCCCCGCCAAGGATCTGATCCGCCAGTTCCGATTCTCCCTCCACCAAAGGAGCAACAGCTTCGGCAAGATCTGGGAAACACACATGATCACCGGTGGAACGCCACCAGTACTTCGCATTCGAATAATCCGGCTCCCGGCGATGCATGATCGCATGCACTAAGCTGCCATCCGGGTTGTATTCACTCTGCGAAATGCTGTGCGATGCATCAAGATGGTCGTGCCATAACATCACCAGGCTGCTGATCAGCTCGGCTTTTGGGGGTTTTCCGTGTTGTGCGAAAATGTCGTCGAGTTGTTCGTTCAGCGCGGCTTCACTGGTCACGCTGGAGCGCGGACCGGGTCCCAGCGGAGCGAGACCGGGAACATCGAGCAGATCGGAAACAGCGGAAATCAAGTCGGACATGTGCGGAGCGTACGCACGGGAAAGTTCGGCTTCAACCTGAATTCAGTCATCGCTTCCGTTACCTGGCTAGAGCCTGTTGTGGAGCGGTCTCCCGACCGCTTCACCCGCTGGACCACAGGGCTCCAGCATTTCGGTGAGACCTTCGGTCCAGCAGGTGAGCGGGGCAGGAAACCCGTCCCACAACCATACAGGATTTACATGTCTCCCGTTTCCCAAACCGGACTCAACGCATCTACATCCATGGGTCGCGCTTCCTCATCCGAGTCATTCCGCAAAATGGACGTAAAACCGCCGGCTCCCAATCCCTGCTGCGGCCACATCCGATAGCAGGGAAACTCAGCAAGATGCGATTGAAGTTGCTTCAGCGCGGGAACCTCTTCCGGGACCAGTTGGGGGAAGTTTTTCATGAGCCAACGCAGATTCCCTTCGTTCTCTTTCTCCGCGTAAGTGCAGGTCATGTAGGCAATACGACCGCCCGGTTTCACCATCTTTGCGGCATTGGAGAGGATGCGTCGTTGCCGGTTGCGATTGTGGTTGATCACGTGATTGTGAAAACACGCGGTCACATGCTTGCCCTTGGCGATGAGGGATTGGCCTGAACAGGGCGCATCCACCACCACCAGATCAACGGATGCCGGGCAACGTTCGACGAACACCGCGCTGTCCAGTGACGTCACCCACGAGGGATGGATGCCACATCGTTTCACATTGGCGAGCAACTGCGCAGTGCGCTTGCCGATGACCTCGTTACAGATGAGCACGCGCGGCTTCAAGGTCCGCCACGCCATCACGGTCTTCCCTCCCGGCGACGCGCACAAATCCACAACCACTTCCGGTTTCGCGGGGACGTTCTCAAACACACACGATTCGAAGACCGACGAGAACGTCATGCAGTAGAATCGCCCTTCCTCGTGCCATGCGTGTTGACCGGGTCGCTGATCGCGAATCAATCGATCCACGAATCCAGGTTGCCACTCGCGTCTCTCTTCGACCTTGAACGGCGAATCCTCCGGTCGAAAGTCCATCCATACCAAGGCCGGCTTGTAGGGATGGCGCTTGAGGACGGAGTTCACAAACGCGTCCTGATCCTCCGGATTCTCGAAAAGATCCGCGGCCAGTTTCAGCAGCTTGGGTGGTTTGTCCCGCAAGCCCGATTAATTGCCGGGTTGCGGAATCATTATCAAGTCTTCGACGCCTGGACATCCGAAGAATTACGTAGAAACGCGTGAATTCCCTGATACTCTCCCAATCAAATCACTGATCATGAGAACCACCCTTTGCGCACTCCTTGTCGGTCTGCTGCCCGCGCTCGCAGTGAGCCCCGTTTTCGCGAAGCCAGTCGGGGAACTGAAGACGCCCAGTCAACGTTACGCATCTGCGGACACGACTGAGGAAGTCAGCTTCCGGCGTCATGTGATCCCGCTTTTCAGTCGCGCAGGCTGCAGCGGTCGTGAATGCCACGGTGCCTTTGCCGGCCAGGGTGGGTTCAGCCTTTCGCTCTTCGGATACGACTTCGACAAGGACCACAAGGAAATCGTTGCCGATGAAGCCGACGGCATTCGTGTGGAACTCGACTCCCCCACCGACAGCCTTATTCTTCTCAAGCCCACCATGCAGGAACGCCACAAGGGCAAGGAACGCATCAAGCTTGGCAGCTGGGAATACAACCTCGTGCTCAAGTGGATCAAGGACGGCGCCAAGATCGATGTGAAGGAGACCGGCGCGTTTGGCCGTTTGGAAATCCTCCCGAAGGAAATTGTGTTCTCAAAGGCGAACCAGGAGGTGCAACTCAAGGTGCTCTGCCACTGGGAAGACGGCACGGTTGAAGACGTCACACAACTCACCCGCTTTCGCACAAACGACGAGTCCGTCGCCGAAGTCAGTGACACCGGAGTTGTGAAATCCCTTTCCGGAGGCGACACGCACATTGTCGCGTTCTACGACAATGGCGTTCAGCCAATTCCCGTCATGCTTCCCGTTTCCGAAAAGGTCGGCGATCGCTTTCCAAAGATTACCACGAACACAAAGATCGACGAACTGGTCGTCAATAAGCTCCGCAAGGTCGGCATTATTCCTTCCGAGCTTTGCACGGACCTGGAATTCCTCCGCCGCGTGACGCTCGACATGACGGGCACCTTGCCCTCGCCGGAAGAAGTCAAAGCCTTCCAGGCCAATCCCTCTGCGAATAAACGAACCGCCAAGATCGAAGAACTTCTCGAACGCGACACCTACGCGGCCTGGTGGGCAACCAAGCTCAACGATTTCACCGGCAACAACGCCCAACAAATCGGCGACCGTTACTATCGCAACGAACAAAGCCGCCAATGGTACGACTGGGTTCGCGCGCGGATTGCGAAGAATGAGCCCTACGACAAGATGGTCGCCGGAATCGTTCTGGCCACCAGCCGCCAGGGCAATCAGTCCTATCTTGATTACGCACGGCAGATGAGCACCTATTACAAGAAGAGCAATCCCAGGGATTTTTCGAAGCGCGAAACCATGCCGCATTACTGGTCGCGTCGGAACATCCGCAAACCGGAAGAGAAGGCGCTTAGCTTTGCCCACGCCTTTCTCGGTGTGCAGATCCAATGCGCCCAGTGTCACAAGCATCCCTTTGATCAGTGGACTCAGCAGGACTTCAATCAGTTCCAGGCCTTCTTCACCGGCATCCAATACGGCAATCGTACGGACATCAAGGAAGACGTGAACTACCGGACCATGTCGGCGCAGATCGAGAAGGATATCGGTTATGATCGGAAGAAGACCGAGTCGCGCCGGAAGTTGCAGAACGAGATCAAGAAGCGCGTCTCCATGGGACGGCCAGTGCCGTGGCAGGAACTCTACGTCCGCAAGACTGCTGCCAGGAAACCCAACAATCGAAAGAAGAAGACCAACACCGGATCCAGCCGCGTCCTCACGCCGAAGATCCTTGGCGGGGACGAAGTGCACCTCACCGAATACCCCGACCCGCGTGCCCCGCTGATGGAATGGATGCGCTCGAAGGAAAACCCCTACTTCGCGCGCGCCTTCGTGAATCGTGTTTGGGCCAACTACTTCGGGCGCGGCATTGTCGAACCCGCGGATGACATGAACCTCGCCAATCCACCGAGCAACGGCGAACTCCTTGATTACCTTGCCGATGGATTCGTCGAGAACGGTTACGACATGAAGTGGCTCCACAAGACGATTGCCTCCAGCGACACCTATCAACGCAGCTGGCGTCCCAACGACACCAACAAGCTCGACGAAAAGAACTTCAGCAAGATGAAGTTGCGCCGACTTCCGGCCGAAGTCGTGGCCGATGCAATCAACATGGCAGTCGCTGGCGAGAAACGCGTCGAGAAGTTTGTCGAAGACATGGAAGAGCGCATGATCGGCCCCATGCTCACCGGAGGGAACAACGGTCGCGCCAACTACGCCTTGAGCCTCTTCGGAAAGCCTGTACGCCTGACCAACTGCGACTGCGAACGGACGTCCGATCCCACGCTCCTGCAGACCCTCTACACGCGGAACGACTACGACATGCTTGGCAAGATCGACAGCAACAGCGGCAAATCGATGAGCTGGATCGGTGAGCTTCGCAAGCAGACCGCGCCGGACAGGAAGCTCGTGTCGAAATTCGCGTCAATCGCTTCGCTGAAGAAACGTGTGAAGCAATTCGAAACGAGACAGGCCGGCTACCAGCGCACACGGGACAAGGTCAAAAGCGAACAGCAGAAGAAACGCTATGGGCAGCAGGTCAAATCGATGCAGAAGCAAATCGATCGAACCCAAAAGCAAATCAATGACCTTGAGAAAGAGCGGCGTGCCCATGCCGAGGCCAACAAGCTCGACACCGATGACTTGATCGAACAGACCTTCCTGCGAACCGTCAGTCGGCCGCCAACCAAAAACGAACTCACCATGGCGAGAGAGGACATTGCCGGCGCGAAGACCCAGCTCGACGGGGTTCGCGACCTCCTGTGGGCCATGCTCAATACCAAAGAATTCATCATCAACCACTAATCCCTGAAAGACTGATACTATGGCTAACCACATGTTCTGTGACGGAGTCGCCCGCCGCGACTTTTTGAAAGTTGGTGCGCTCGCCGGCGCCGGATTCAGCCTCGCCGACTACATGGCGCTCGCCCATGCCGGCGAACTCAAGGACAACGCCAAGGGCAAGGCCGCAATCTTCGTTCGCCTCGCCGGCGGCCCGAGCCACATGGACACGTTCGACCTGAAACCGAACGCGCCCGACACCCATCGCGGTGAGTTCAAGGAGATCAAGACCAACGTGCCCGGTGTCCGTTTCTCCGAGCATCTGCCCAAACTTGCCAAGTGCGCCGACAAATTCGCCATCCTTCGCGGAGTCAGCCACACGCTCGCAGCTCACGCCCTCGGCACCACCTATCTCGCGACCGGCAATCGTCCGCTTCCGTCCATCCAGTTTCCGTCTTACGGATCCGTGGTCAGCAAGCTGAAGGAAGCACCGAAAGATATTCCTCCCTACGTTTCCATTCCGCGCGACATCAACAACACCACCGGTTTCCTTGGTCTGGAGTACGGCCCCTTCGAGACTGGCGGGTCCCCGCGCGCCAACCGACGGATGGACGTTCGCGGACTTACACTTCGCGGCATCACGCTGGAGGATGTGGAACGTCGTCAGAACATGCTTCAGCGTTACGACAATGCCTTCGCCTCGCTCGGCAGCTCCGACCAGACCGTCGCCGGCATGGACAAGTTCAGCCAACGCGCCTACGACATGATTCGTTCCAACCGCACGCGCGACGCCTTTGACCTCACCAAGGAGTCGGCCGCCATCACGAGGAACTTTGACGACCAGAGTTTCAGCCAGAGCTGCCTGCTCGCCACCCGATTGGTTGAAGCCGGATCCAAGTTCGTCACCATCCAACTCGGCGGTTGGGATACACACAATGACAATTGGAACCGGCTGAAGACCCGCAATCTTCCCGCTCTCGACGCCGGTCTGGCCGGCCTCTTCAACACCCTCGAAGATAAGGGCCTTCTGGGATCCACCACCGTATTCGTCACCGGCGAATTCGGTCGCACGCCGAAGATCAATCAACGCACCGGCCGCGACCACTATCCCCGCGCCATGTTCTGCCTGCTCGCGGGTGGTGGCATTCAGGGCGGACAAGTCGTCGGCGAATCCGACGCCAAGGGCGAAGGACCCAAAGATCGCAAGATCACTCCGGACGACGTGGCAGCCACCTTCTATCACACCCTCGGCATCAACCACCGCCAGGAGTTCCACACCCCGACCGGCCGACCGGTTATGATCACCCGCTACGGCAACGTCATCAGAGAATTGGTTTAAGGTCCGCAACAGCAATGCTTCGAAGCCCGGCCGACCGGCCGGGCTTTCTTATTGCGTGGCGCACGGGACCATGCCGATTGGGAACTGTCCCTGCACAAGTAGGGGAACAGAACGTTCCTGCCGTGAAATTCAACCTCACAACGACATCAACAACCGCTTGATTTCTTTCAACTTTGGTTGCGCGTTCTTCTTGTTGAGACGCGGAAACTTTCCACCGAACTGAATGAAGTCCCCGTTGCGGGTGATCATCAGGCGGTCTCCTTTGGTTTCCAGATTGGTTACTTGTCGGGCACTGGCGATCAGTTTGATTTCTGCAGCAAGCAACAGCAATTCGACCGGTTTGGGAACGGGGCCGAAGCGATCGCGGAGTTCCTTGTCGAGACTTACGATTTCAGCTCGATCTGTTGCTTGGGCGATGCGCCGATAGATCTGCACGCGTTGTTCAGGTTCGGGAACGTAGTCGAGCGGCAGATTGGCAGCTGCCGTGTCCATCTTGGGATCATCCGGCGCAGGCAGGCCTTCGAAACCGATTGCCAGGAAATCCAGACTCATGTGGGTACTGGCGCGTGGCTTCACCTTTTCGCCTTTGAGCGAACTCACGCTTTGTTTGAGCAACTGACAGTAGAGGTCGAAACCAACGGCGGTAATGTGTCCGCTCTGCTGGGCGCCGAGCAGATTGCCCGCACCACGAATCTCAAGGTCGCGCATGGCAATCTTGAACCCGCTACCCAACTGCGCGTACTGCTTGATGGCACTCATGCGCTTACGCACATCGGTCAGGAGCTTGGCGTGCCGTGGGAGAAGCAGGTACGCGAAAGCCTGGTTTTTGTAGCGGCCGACGCGGCCACGCAATTGATACAACTGGCTCAAGCCAAACCGATCGGCGCGATCGATGATGATCGTGTTGGCGTTGGGAATATCCAGTCCGCTCTCAATGATCGTGGTGGATAGCAGGACGTCCGCCTCGCCATTCACAAACTTTGTCATCACCTCCTCCAGATCGTCCGCCTTCATCTGGCCGTGGCCGACAACGACCCGCGCGTCCGGTACGATCTCCGCAAGACGTGCGCGCATGTGATCGATGGTGGTCACGCGATTGTGGAGAAAGAACACCTGACCGCCCCGATTTCGTTCACGTTGGATCGCGGTCTTGATCACCCGTTCATCGTATTCACAAACGGTGGTCTGCACGGGCAGCCGATCCTGTGGAGGCGTTTGGATCGTACTCATGTCGCGTGCGCCGGTGAGGGCAAGGTAGAGCGTTCTCGGGATGGGAGTAGCACTCAGGGTCAACACGTCCACGTGGGTGCGCAGCCGCTTGAACTTCTCCTTGTGCATTACGCCAAAACGTTGCTCCTCATCGATCACCACCAAGCCCAGATCCTTGAAGACCACGTCGTTCTGCACGAGCCTATGCGTTCCGACCACGATATCCACCGAACCGTTGGCAAGATCCCCGATCACTTCCTTCTGCCGCTTCTTCGTGCGAAAGCGCGAGAGCAGTTCAATCCGAAACGGATAGTCCGCCATGCGCTCGGTGAAGGTGTTGTAGTGCTGCTGGGCGAGGACCGTGGTCGGCACCAGGATGGCAACCTGTTTGCCAGCCATCACCGCCTTGAATGCCGAGCGAATCGCCACTTCTGTTTTCCCGAAGCCCACATCACCGCAGACCAGCCGATCCATGGGCTTGGGTTTCTCCAAGTCGGTCTTGGCTGCTTCAATCGCCACCAGCTGATCCGGTGTTTCATCAAACAGGAACGAGCCTTCGAACTCTCGCTGCCAGGCCGTGTCTTCGCCAAAGGAATAGCCCTCCTCAGCCTCGCGCTTAGCCTGGACCTGCAGGAGGTCTGCCGCCAGATCTCGCACCGCGCGTTCGGCCTGTTCCTTGGCCTTGCTCCAGCGGGTCCCACCCAGAACGCTCAGCGGGGGACGCACCTTTCCAGCCCCGACGTATTTGCTCACCAGGTGCGCTTCGGTCGCAGGCACATAAAGTTTGGGTCGTGGCTGATCGGGATCGCGTGCCGCGTACTCGATGGAAAGGCATTCCTGCGTCTGCGGTTCGGCGTCGGGTTCGTTCCGGCGTTTGGGAACAGGCAGTTTTACCAACCCGCAATAGCGTCCGATTCCGTGTTCGAAATGAACGACCAGGTCGCCGTCTTCCAATTCAGTGAAATCAATATCGAAGGCAGAACGGGCGGCGGCCGCATGGCGGGACTTCAAGCGGCGCGGACGCTGGATCTTGTAGCGCCCGAATATTTCCGCGTCGGTGACAACGACAAGATTCCCCGCCTCGAACAAGAAGCCGCGCCCCAGCGTTCCAATGACCGCCTTGGGTTTTGCATTCCGGCCCTTGAAGCCCATCTCATCCCAGATCTCCCCGAAGCGCTGCCGTTCGCCTTCGTTGTTGCAGCAGACCTGAACCTCAAATCCCTGGCGCAACCATCGGTGCAATTGCGCAAAGAATTCCCGACGTTGCGCCTCGGCGATCTGCGGATCGGGGGCGTGTTCGCCAAGCGGGCGAAAGTCATCCAGCGACGCAAAGTACGTTTGGCCATCCTCAGCCGGCGCTTCGTTCAGCTCGATGGTGACCAGGCCAGCCTGCTCGATGGCGCGACGAAGCACATCGTAGCCGATGTGAAAGGGATCATCCTCCGGAACCTGCTCTTCGTATTCGCCGACGTGTTCGTCGATCGCCTCGGGATTGGCGAAAACAATGACCGCATCAGCCGGGAGATAATCCAGGAGGCTCCCCAAGTTGTCGTCTGGCGCGGCTTCATGGATTCGCTTGAGAATGCCCAGTTCGCCGGCCGGAGACAGATCGACTTCATCAACCGATTCGCGGGAAACCTGTGACACCGGATCAAAGAGTCGAAGTGATTCCAGTTCATCTCCGAAGAACTCCAGACGCACCGGCCAGGCGCTCGTTGGCGGGAACACATCGATGATTCCTCCGCGCATGGCCAGTTCACTCTTCTGGTTCACCTGCACCTCGGAGTCGTAATGCTGATCCTCCAGCCATTCGACGAGGTCCAAGGGATCGATCGTGTCCCCCTTGCGCATGATGCGGCTGCGCTCCACCAGTTGATCGGGCTGGTAAGTGTGCTGAGTGACTGCCTCAACCGACGCGACAACGATTGGCGCGCGTTTCACCGATGAAGTCTTCAAGGCCTGCAAGGTCTCCAGGCGTTCACTGATGACGTCCGCATGTGGCAGCTTGTCCTCGTGCGGGAGGATCTCCCACGAAGGAAAGAACAGGGTGGTGTTTCTCGCTTTGACCAGTTCCTTTTTCTTCTTCCCCGCCGAGGGTGGATTCAACCACGTCTCCAGATCCTGCTGGAACGATTCCTGCGCCTTCAGATTGGGTGTGACCACCACGATCGGCCGGCCCCTTGCCCGTTCTGCGATCTTCGCCACAAGGTAGGGCTGGGCAGAGGCACACACTCCGTGGAAAGACAAGGCATTGCCCGGCTCCAAGTGATTCAACCAGGCGTCGATCACCGGAACAGATTCGGTGTTTGAATTGTCGGCAACGTCAGTCACCGAAGGTCGGCGAACGTGTGGGAAGGCATGGGCTGCGTCAAGTGTTGGTGCGGCTATTGTCATCCAATTGGCTGCCCGATGAACTTTGACAATTCCATGCGGTTCGGAAGAATCCGCTTCCGGTAACATCGGGCGCAATGAAGAGTATTCGGCCAATGGCATGGACCCTTTTGGCAGTTGCCTGGCTGGGTCACCATCCAGCCAGAGGGCAGGATTTTCCAGGGGACTTGTCCTTGGCCAAGCTCATGATTCCTGGCGAGGAGTGGGTGCAAGCTGAGAAGGACTTGGCAGTTGCCATCTCCAAACCCGGCTTTGACGCAGCCATCTGCATGACGAACGTGAGCGGACTTGGTGGAGATCGAGCAGTTCTGGATTCGGAGGAAATCGGTTGCGGGCCGGTCATTCTGATCTCTGAGGCAGTGGATGAGGAGACACAGACGAGTTCCGTAGGCGCTGGAGGAGGATTCGAAATTTGAAGAACTGCGCCGGATCGGAGTAATATCGTTCCTCGAAAAACCTTACACGGCCGGTCGCCTGTTGACGAACATCAGGACGATCTTGGGCAGCTAACGCACGAATGGAAAAAGGCAACACAACACTGCTGCGCCGTCGGCAAGTCAGCCGGCATCGCTGGCACTATCTCTATTATCTTCTCGCCACCTTCAACCTGCTGACGGTCACTTACTCGCTTTACCTGAACCACCAGTTGCACACGGCGTACCAGAAGTCGGTCGAAAGCGGTCACAACTGGCATGCGCGAACGGAGGACTTCAGCGAACTGTTCCGCATGGCCAACAACATCAAGGCGCCGGTGGATGATGTTTTCATCGAGAACAACGTGGAAAAACGACGCGTTGAACTGGTGGAGGCGTACGACGCGTTCCAGGAGTTTCTAGGGCAGAAGATTCGGGGGCTGTCAGAGGAAGCCGAACTCATCCAGGCGGATCAATTGCTCAATGAGGTCAATCGAGCGCGGAAGACCATGCACGAAGTCTTCGAAACGTCGGAGGCCTTCCTCCAAAGCTATCGCGAACTTTCTCCCGAGGTGGCGGCTCGCAAGAAATCCGAGATCGACCAGAAGATGCGTGACTTTTACTCCGCGATTTCCGGCGTGAACATCATGATTGGAACAATCCAGATCCGCAGCTTCGACAAGCAGCTGGAAGTTTCCGAGGCCTTACGCAAGAACCAATACTTCGTCGTCATTCTCGTCCTCGTCATGCTTGCGTTGGCAGTTTTCTACGGCCGCCGGATCACTGAACGCATGGACGACGACGCCTACCGGCTGGACGAGGCGCATCGCGAACTGGTGGGCACAGCGCGCCAGGCCGGCATGGCAGAGATCGCCACGGGCGTTCTCCACAACGTCGGAAACGTGCTCAATAGCGTCAACGTCTCCGCCAACGTCGTCACCGACAAGATCAAGCGTTCCAAGTCGGCCAACGTCGCTCGCGTCGCCAAACTGATCGAGGACAATAGCGACAAACTCGGCGAATTCTTCACCGACGATTCAAAGGGGAAACAGATCCCGGGCTTCCTCAACACGCTTGCCGAGCACCTGGAAACCGAACAACACGAACTCTGCGCCGAAATGGCTTCGTTGACCAAGAGCCTGGACCACATCAAGTCGATCATCGCCATGCAACAGGGCTTTGCGAAGGTCGCCGGTGTGTCCGAGACGATGTCCTGCGTCGATATTGTCGAGGACGCCATCCGCCTCAATGCCGTCTCCCTGCAACGCCACGAGATTGATCTGGTCCGCCGGTTCAATTACAAGCCCGACATCACCCTCGAGTGCCACAAGGTGCTGCAGATCCTCGTCAATCTCATGCGCAATGCGAAGGACGCCCTCGACAAGACGGACAAAAAACACAAACGCATGACCATTTCCATTGATCGTGGCGAAGACGATCGGGTGAGGATCACGGTCAGCGACAACGGGGTTGGCATGAGCGAAGAGACGCAGAAGCGGCTGTTCCAACATGGCTTTACCACCCGCAAGGAAGGCCACGGGTTCGGACTTCACAGCGGTGCCCTCGCTGCGAAAGAAATGGGCGGATCGCTCTCTGCGCAAAGCGGGGGTGAAGGAACGGGTTCCACCTTTACCCTGGAAATCCCGCTCGAACCGCCGGCAGTGCAGGAAGACGACAGCGCATGAACGTTTCGTCGCCAGCGGCCGGTCAAATCCATGCGCGAGGTGTGAACACGCACCGTCAACCGTCAGCACGAGCGACGCCCTGGAGACCAAGTGCATGTAAGCCTTGAGATTCGTACGGCCCACCAGGTCGATTAGCTTGACCTCCGTGGCGGACTGTATCTCCGCAACGTGTTCCTTCACCCATTCATCTCCCTGCCCCGCAACGACAACCGGTAGTCCGGTGGCGCTTGCCAGCTCATCGACAACGTGGTGCCAGTCCTCAATCGCCCAACATTTGCGCTTTGTCGAGGCCGCCGGGTTGATCAGCACATACTTGTCCGGCAACTCGCATCCGACCCGCCACAAATCGCTGGGTGCCAGCAATCTTGGCGACGTAATGTCTTCGTTATCCGAGCCGGTCAAAAGCCGGCGAAAGAACTCCGTCCCATACGTATCCGGAAGATGCAGGTAGTCAATCTCATCAAAGATCCACGGATGAAAGGCCCGCCGGTTCGTGAGTTTCCGAAGTCCGAGACGACGCTCATCAGCAAGCACACCCCACGCAATGCGCGCCGCCTTGGATCCGCGCTAGAAGCAGAATACACGCTCGAATGACCTGCCCGTCGGATCTGCAATGGCCTCGGTGTTCGGCATCAGTTCGAGCAATGGATCCAACCCAGGTTTCACGTGAAGATACACCGGCCCGCCTTGTTCCTTCGCCAAGGCTGAAATGCCGGGCTCAAGGAGGACGGTGTCGCCCAATTGCTTGAGACTGATGATGAGGGATTGCGCGCGAGGACGGCGACCCAAGCGGCGCGGCAACGATCCCAACTGTCGACAAATCCTGGCTGGCAGTTCCAACATCAGCAGCGCGAGCGTAGGCAGAAAGCGCGTTGGATTTCACGCAATTGCGATCGGCCAATAACAAGGCAGGCTCCACGTCTTCATGGTGATGCAGAAACCTGATTGCGTTCAGCGGGCGAGTGAGTCCAGTCCGAGGTTCCCGACGTCGGTATCCGACGGACGCACCCGGAACAGGCTTGAAGACAGCACGCCGGCAAGAATGCCTATGGCGTGCGCCAGAGGCACGCTACGGAATGTAGCCGTGTCTCCGGCCAGCAGGGGTTGCGGTTGAAGGAATTCCATTGTGATCTTGCTGATCAACAGGAAGGCCACGATCAACCAGATCGTCCGATTTGCCCGGTCGATAACGCCGCGGTAAGCCACACTCGCGATGCAGGCTGCGCCGATGCCGGATAATCCGCAATAGGTGCCCAGACCGGGATCGCCAAGAATCAGCCCAGGGCCGATGGCGATTATTGACACGCCAACCGTGATCACAAATTCACGCGACGATCTCTGCTCCAAGAGTGTGCCTGCGACTGCAAATACGAGACAGTTCCAAAACAGGTGCGCGGTGTTGAAGTGCACCAGATGACAGGCGAACAGCCTCCACGGTTCGTCATCCATCAGCAAGCGCTCGAAGCGAAGCGCGTCAGCGAGCGGGGTGATCACGTGGACGGCCAACGCCGCTGTGACCATGCCAATCGTTATCCAAGACGGTCTCATGACCTGCGGGCTCGATGTCCGCCGATCAGCATAAGCGCAGCAATGGCAATTCCACCCAACGCGCCGAAGTTCCCTCCACCGATATAGCCCCGTGCGTGGGTGATCTTGTACTTATCTGGCTTCTCCTTCACCCGCATCTTGAATTCGCTCAGCTCGCGATCGAGGTTCGCAATCATCTTCGTGTTGGCGCCGGCCATTCCCTTGTCCGAATCCAGTCGCAGGCGTTCGGAGTGATTCACCAACGTCGACCTCGCCTTCACGTGACTCGTCCCCGGCGCACGAAACAGCAGCTTTCGACTGGGGATGTGAAACACGGCCGTGTCCATCATCGTGCTGGTATCGTTCTTCTCGCCCTGAATGAGAAATGCGCCGACGACAGTCAGGTAAGACATCGTCAACCAATCCTCGTCCGTATGCTGGATCTGGTCGTAGGCGACCAGCGCGATGACCTCGACGTCAAACATCGTTCGAAGCTGCTCCAAATTATCGAAGCCCCCGCCGGGCTTCAGGTAGGTGGTGGGAATGATCTCGATGTTCTTGATGAACGGACGATCCTTGAATTGCTCGGCAACTTTCTTGAGGAACTCCTCCTTGCGTTTCTCTGAAGGCCCGGAGCCGCGAGAATACTTCTGTTTCTTCTCAGGCACGAAGGCGATGCCGACGTTCAACGGGAGTTCCATATGGGGAATGCGCGGCTGCTCCGTTCTCGCCTCACGATTCGGGTAAAGAAACTCCGTGACACTGGATCGCTGGTGGTTCTGACGGCCTTGATGAACGGACATGCAGCCGCTTCCGAGCAGGGACAAAACCACGACGGTGGAGAGAACAGGTTGCTTCATGTCTCCACGAGTAACAAACGCACCTCGCATCGGGTAATCGATGAAAATGATTTCAACATCGCTTCGACCGATGCCGATGTGCATGGAAGCAGGCACGATTCTGATGAATTCGGCTCTTCAGGCCTCAACTCAGTGAATCTTCGCGCTGGAAAACACGTTGAGGATCACCACGCCCACAATGATCACCGCGATCCCCAGCCAGCCAGCCGAGTCGATCTTCTGGTTGTGCAGGATCATCCCGGCGATGGAGATCAGCACGATGCCCACGCCACTCCATATCGCGTAGACCATCCCCGTCTTGAGTTCCTTGAGGCAAAGGGAAAGGAAGTAGAACGCGCTGCCATAGCCAAGCACAACGAGCACACTCGGCAGTGTTCGTGTAAATCCATCCGAGGATTTTAACGCCAACGTTCCGACCACCTCGGAGAAAATGGCGATGGCGAGATAGGCGAAACTCATGATTACTCGACGGCTTCGATCTCAGGATTGTCAAAATACTTGGCGGGAATCCTGGCCGCTCTCTCAGGCACACGCCGGGCACCACGGTAAGACGGCCACTCGATGCGCTGGCTTTCATACCCCGCAAACTCCCAGTCGGGCCAAGTCGGGCTTTCTGCCTGAACCTCCCGATATTTCTTTCTCAGCTTGTCGGCCATGCGGGCAAAGCGGGTTGGCTCGGAAGACCTCAGGTCGGTGGTCTCGGCGATGTCGTTCTTCAGATCATACAATTCCATCTTGCCCAAACCGGCAGTCTTGATGGTCTGCTGATCTTCCTGGGCGATGCCGGCGCGATTCTTCGGCCGACCGGCAACCATCTCCGCACTCAACTTCCAGTCACCTTCTCGGATGGCCACCTTCTGTGCACCGCTCGCCGCATAAAAGTGCCAATACATCGGCGTCGTCCGCTTGATGGGTTTGCCCTCAAACAAAGGAAGAAAACTGGCTCCGTCCAGGACGCGATCCTTGGGCGGTTCAATCTTCGCAATTTCACAAAGCGTCGGCAGAAGATCCGTGCCGATGATCGGCGTGTCCGAGACCGTTCCCGCCTCGGTCTTGCCGGGCCAACGCATAATGCCCGGCACGCGAATCCCGCCATCGGCAATGTAGCCCTTCTTGTCCCGCAACGGACCGGACGATCCGTTGGGATGAAAACTCGTCTTGGCCGGACCATTGTCACTCGTGAAAAAGACCAACGTGTTATCACGCAGTCCCAACTCGTCAACCGACTTCATCAATCGGCCAAACGCGTCGTCCATCTGCGTGATGTTCCCGTGATGCGGGGCATAACTTGGATCTTCCGATGGATAGAGATTTTCATACTTCGGATCCGTGGCAATGGGCTCATGCGGTTCGTGATAGGACACGAAGAGGAAGAACGGTTTCTTCTGATCGCGCAATTCGCGCAACCAATACGCGGCTTCATCCGTGACCAGATGCGCCGCATAACCCCTAAGCGGGCCAACCGGGATTGCATTGCGCACGAAGTTGTACGGATTGCGATGATTCGGCAGGCAATTGTTCTGCGTGGCAAACCAGTGATTGAAGCCGTGGTCATTGGGCTGCGGTTGGCCGGTCAGGTTGAAGCGGCCATTCAGGTGCCATTTGCCGCTCAATGCCGTGTCATATCCCGAGTCGCGCAACAGTGTCGCGATGGTGATCTCGCTCGTCTTCACGTGCATCGGTGAAAGCATCGGGATCCAGTCGTGAATCCCGGCGCGAAACGGTGTGCGCCCGGTCATCAAGCCCGTGCGTGACGGCGAACAATTTGGATGCGAGGAATAACAGCTTGTCAACCGAAGGCCCTCCTTTGCGAATGCGTCCAGGTTGGGCGTGTGGAGTTCTTCGTTTCCGTAACAACGCAGGTCGCCGTATCCGAGATCGTCACAGAGAACGACGATGAAGTTCGGTCGATTGTCTGCGCCCAAGGCAAGGCTCAGGGTGCAGATCAGGTACAAGAGGGACGAGGCGGACTTCAGCATGGCCGGAGTCTAAGCGCAACACCCGACGACACAAGGAGGATGGAAGCTGAGAACTCAGCAGTGTGCCCGCAACACCTCACCCAGACTCCGAATGCCATCACGAATGTTCTTCTCCTTGGCACTGCCAAAACTGATCCGCATCTCGTTGTCCGGCTTGCGGCGCGTCGGATCGTCGGCGTAGCAGAGTGAACCTGGAACGTAGATCACGTCGTTGGCCAAGGCGGTATTGAAGACCTTGGATTTGGTTCCGGTCTTCGCGTGCTTCGGCGTGCTGGCCCAGTAGTAGAGTCCGCCACGCGTCTCCGGCCATTCGATCGATTCAGGGAAGTGTTTGCGCATGGCGCGCTCCATGATACCGGCCTTTTTCGCATAGCGTTTGCGGAGCTGAACGAGATGCATTTCGTAACGGCCGGATTGGATCGCCCGCACAAGGACGCGTTGAACGAGATTGGCCGTTCCGAAGTCGTGATTGCCCTTCACCCGCGCGACGATTTCCATGATGTCCTTGGGCAGAACACCGAAGCCGGCGCGGATACCGGTCGCGAACGGCTTGCTGTAGGTGCTGGTGTAAAGGAGGCGGTCGCGGGAATTCCGATCGATGAGCGCAGACGGCGTGTCCTCTCCTGAAAAACGAAGCTCGCGATAAGCCGCGTCCTCCAACAGGTAGAGCGGATGACCGGCGGCCTTTTCGTAAGCGCGCAGGAGTTTCAATGCCGCGCGTTTCTTCTTCAGTGAAGTCGTGAGGCAGGCGGGATTCTGATAATATGAAACCAGGTAGAGCATCTTCACCCGCTTCAACTCGCCAGATTTCTTCAGCGCCTTGAGCGTGTTCTCCAGGTGATCGAGATCGATGCCATCCGATTCAAGCTTCACTCCGCGGCATCGGATGCCGTGGCTCTGCGCGATGCCGAGGTAGACGAAGTACGTCGGATCTTCCACCAGCACAATGTCGCCGGGATCACACAACACTTCGCTGATCATATAGAGCAGTTGTTGGGAGCCGTTGGTGATGATCACGTCATCCGCGGAATAGGCCCGCCGTCGTCCCGGCGCGCAGGCCGCATCGAGATCAGTGAGGCGCCGGGCGGTGAGTTCGCGCAGTTCCGGATCACCGGGCGTCGGACCGTATTGCAGAGCCGACTGACCGCTGCGGGGACGGCGCATCACCTCCTCCACGATCTCCAGCGTGAAGTCGGTAGGAAGAGATTCGTTGTCCGTAAATCCCGCGGCAAGGGAGATGAGCTGTGGACGCGACAAGGCCAGGTTCATCAACCACGAGATCGGGGGCGGTTCCGTGCGCCGGCCCAATTGTGAAAGCGCGCTCTTCATTTCGCCTTCTGATCCGACATCAGTTTCAATGCGGCCCTCAGTCCTTCCTTGAACTTCTCCGGCGCGGCAAACACACCATCGTTGTGGCCACCTTCCTGTTCGACAAAGATCTTGGGTTCATTGGCTGCCGCGAAATTCTTCTCCGAATGATGAAAGGGGATGATGTTGTCGTCCTTGGCGTGCATGACCACCACTGGACACTTGATTTCGGGCAGGCGCGAATGCGTGTCGTAGTGAATCGAGGCAAGGTAACGCACGGGCAGGAACGGGAACCACTCCGCTCCGACGTCCGGTGTGCTGGTGAAGGAACAATTAAGGATGAGTGCGCCGACCTTGCGATCCAACGCAACCCTGCTGGCGACCCCGCCACCCAACGACTCGCCCCACGCGATGATTTGCTGCCCGGTAAAACCGCGCTCGATCACCCAGTCGTAAGCCGCAAACGCGTCGTGGTAAGTCCCGTCCTCATCCACTTCACCTTCACTCTGACCATACCCTCGATAGTCGAAGGTCATGATGTTTACACCCAGTTCCAGGAGCAGGCGATAGTGCGGACCGCGGCTCGTCAGGTTCCCGCCATTGCCGTGGCAATAGAGCACGACGCAGTCAGAATTCTCAGAGTCTCCCTTCGCCGGAATAAACCAGGCATGAAGTTTCGTATCGTCCGCGCTGACCAAGAACAGATCTTCACCGTCGTTGCTCAAATCGGTAATCGCCGAATCCGCCTGCCGGCTCGGGTGGTAGACATTGGCGTATTCGAATTTGCGGAGCATCAGCTTGGCGACGACCAGTCCGGCCAAGACTAGGAGCAGCACTCCCAATAGGCCAGCGCGTTTGGCCTTTGGCGAAGGTCCGGGTCTATTGTCCGCGGTTTTTTCTGCGCCGCTCACGGGATGCTTCGATCAAGGTGCGTCTTGGGAATCATCAAGTTCCAGCTGCACGCGATTGGAGTAATCGGCGACGATTTGTTGGATGCCCCCCGCACGGTTCGGAAGACCGGAGAACAGTGCACGAAACTGCTCTTGATGCTGTCCGATCAACTGCTTCATGGACGCTTCCAATTCGGCGTCACCGGCATTGGAGTGCTTCACCATGTTTCGAAGAGTGGAGATCTCCGCCTGCATAAAAAGGGCCAATGGATCAATAATTCCAGATGTCGCGCCCTGGCTTCCAGCGCATCGGACGTGGTCGAACTCACGCTCGCGATCATCCGTCCATGCACGAAATTAGGCAATCTTTGCAGGCCGCGCAATGTTGGGACAATTGCTGTGGTCAATTTCCCCAGTTCCCCTGAATCAATTTCTTCAGCCGCGCCATCGTGCCGGCGTGTTGCTTCACGCCCGCCAAATTGTTCATCTCCAATGGGTCGTTTTCCTGATCGTAAAGTTCGACACCCTGATCACCGCCATGCGCACCCCACTCAACATAACGCCAACGCGGTGTGCGAACGCTGTATCCGGGCGCCGTCCGAAACTTGGTCTGGATGAACGCCGGGCGATTCCATTCGGCTTTGGGATTCTTCAGCAGCTTCACCAGGCTGACGCCGTCTAGATTCTCGGGTCTTGTCAATCCGGCGAGTTCGGCAAGTGTGGGATAGATGTCCACGAACTCCACGATGCGTTTGCAATCGGACGTTCCCGGTTCGATCCCGGGTGCATCGATGATGAGTGGTGCGCGGGCGGATTCTTCAAAGAGACTGTTCTTTCGCCAAAGACCGTGTTCGCCGAGGTGGTAGCCATGATCGCCCCACAGAACGACGATCGTGTTGCCGCGCAATCCGAGTCGATCGACTGCGGCCATCAGACGCCCGATCTGGACATCGACGAAGGAAACACAGGCGTCGTAAGCAAGGATGCATTCGCGCGCTTCGCGTTCCGTCGTTCCGAAATTTGGCCATTGGGACGTGGAGGCCAGGGAGGCCGAAGGCACAGTTTCGCGGTAGTTCTCCGGCAGCGGGGATAGGGGCGTTTTATCAATGTCGTAGAAGCCGAAGTATTTCTTGGGCGCGATGTAGGGAATGTGAGGCCGATACAAACCCGCAGCGATGAAGAACGGTTCGTCCTTGTGCTCTTCCAGAAGCTTGATGGTTTCATCGACCACCTTGCCATCGGTTTGTTCGGCATCCGTCCCTTCCGCCTTCAGGAAACACATCTGGTCGGGCAAGGGGAGCTGAGGTGTGTAGACGGTGAGCAGATGTTCCTCGTCCTTGTCGCGGCCCCGCGGATTCACCACATGTTGCCAGGATGCGGGATCGTCCGGACCGCTCCTGCCGATGTGGGGCGGATTGGCCTGGTGATAAATCTTCCCGACCCGCGCAACGTAATAGCCGTTCTGCATGAACAATTGCGGCAGGGTGACGGCGTGTGGAACGAAGTTGCGGAAGAAGGCATGGTTGCTCAGCACGCCGGTCGTGTTCGGACGCAGGCCGGTCATTACCGAGGTCCGGCTCGGACCGCAGCTCGGGTATTGGCAATAGGCGCGATCAAAACGAACGCCCTGCCGCGCGAGTTTGTCAATGTGCGGTGAGACGATGTGGTCGAAGCCGTAACAACCCAGACGCGTGTTAAGATCGTCGATCGCAATAAACAGGACGTTCGGGCGCTTTGCCTGAGTGGAGAGAGCAAGCAGGCAGAGCAGCAGGAAAACGCGTGGAATCATGGGAAGGATGTTTCTGGAAGTGGGTGGAGATGCAAGCCAGCAATGCGGAAGTTGTAGCAGCGAGCGTGAGCGAGCAGATACACCGCAGCCCAATTCTGCTCGCTCACGCTCGCTGCTACGTTGGCGCCTCAGAATGAGGCTGGGGTTTTGAAGCTTGGAATCTCCTCCCTGATTTCCCCCATCGACACACTTTTGGCGCGTCGCTATCTTCCGCGCACCCAGATCGGGAAATTTTCAGGCCAATACTTATGTCTACCCAAACCACGGAAAAACCGCCCGCAGCGAGCGAAGCGGATGTCGCGGCGATTGATGAATTGCGCGACTTGTATCAGAAGCTGAGAGAGGAAATCGCGAAGGTCATTGTCGGACAGGAAAAAGTCGTCGAACAGCTCCTGATCGCCGTGCTTTCCAAGGGGCATGCGCTGCTGATGGGCGTGCCCGGTCTTGCAAAGACGACGATGGTCCACGCGCTCGCCGACGTCATGTCGCTGGACTTCAATCGGATTCAATTCACGCCAGACCTCATGCCCAGTGACATCACGGGCACGGACATTCTCCAGGAAACCGATACGCCGGGCAAACGCGAGTTCCAGTTCGTGAAGGGCCCGCTCTTCGCCAACATTGTTCTCGCCGACGAAATCAACCGCACTCCGCCCAAGACCCAGTCGGCGCTTCTCGAAGCGATGCAGGAGCACAAAGTGACAGCGAGCGGCAAGGTGTTCGGGTTGCCGAGTCCCTTCTTCGTGTTGGCCACGCAGAACCCGATCGAGCAGGAAGGCACGTATCAGCTTCCCGAAGCGCAGTTGGATCGTTTCATGTTCTTTATCCAGGTTGGTTACCCGAGCGCGGAAGAGGAGAAGCAGATTGCACGTTCGACCACCGGCGGTTCGCAGGCGGACCTCAACAAGTTGATCTCCGGTGAAAAAGTCTTGGAGTTTCAGGAACTGATCCAACGCGTTCCCGTTCCCGATCACATCTATGATGCAGCGGTTGAACTCGTGCGTCGCACGCGTCCTGATGCCGAGGAAGCGCCGGAGTGGATCAAGCGCTGGGTAACCTGGGGCGCAGGTCCGCGCGCGGTGCAATACCTGATTCGCGGCGCCAAGGCCCATGCCGTCCTGCACGGCAGTTACCTCGTGCGCATGGAGGACATCGAAGCCGTCGCCCAACCCGTGTTGAGGCATCGAATCCTGACGAATTTCCAGGCGCAGACCGAAGGCGTAACCAGCACGGACATCATCGATCGTCTGGTGGAGGAGTTGCGCAAGGAAGAACTCCGTGGCTGAGGAACAAGCCAGAGCGTTCCTCGATCCACAGGTGCTTGGCCGACTCATGCACCTGCCCTTGGTGTCGCGCTTTGCGATGGAGGGATCGGTGTCCGGCCAGCACAAGAGTCCCCATCGCGGTTCGAGTGTGGAGTTTGCGGAGTATCGCGGGTATGTGCCCGGCGATGACCTGCGCCGATTGGACTGGCGCGTGTTGGGCCGAACCGACCGGTTTTTCATCAAGGAGTTTGAAGCGGACACCAATCTGCGCATGCAGGTGGTCCTGGATTGCAGCGCGTCCATGGCTTTCTCCGGCGGTGAGGAAACCCGATTTGATTACGCACGAAAGATTGCCGCGACCCTGGGTTACCTTGCCGCCCGCCAGGGTGATGCGGTGGGCTTGAATTGCGTGCGCGAGAAGAACGCTTTTGAACTGCCGCCCAAACGCAATCCCGCGCATCTGCAGACCTTCTTTGATCTCCTGGAGCAAACGACGCCCGAGGGGCCGACCGACCTCGTTAGCGCGCTGCATGACCTGGCGGAAAAGATTCGCCGGCGCGCGTTGGTGATCGTCATTTCGGATTTCTTCTGTCCGGTCGTTGAGCTGATGGAATGTCTGCAACATCTGCGCTTTCAGAAACATGACCTGGCGATCTTCCGCCTGATCGATCCTCTGGAGATGGATTTCAGCTTTGATCGTCCGATGCGTTTCCAGGACATGGAAGGCCCGATGAATCTCGTGACTGAACCGGCGGTCATACGCGATGCCTATCTCAACCAGTTGAACCAGCATCGCGATGCGCTCAAAGCCGGCTGCCTGGAGTTCAACGTGGATTTCCGGGAAGCGGTCACGAACGAGAGTTACGAAAAGGTGCTGGCGGATTTCCTCACGGAACGCACTCACGCAGCGGGGATGAGAGGATGAGGAAGGGAAACTCCAAACTCCAAGTCTCAAGCTCCAACGACCGGTCAGATCGGTCGGATGAATCCGCATGACCTTCCTGCAGCCATTCATCCTCTGGGGACTCCCCCTGCTGCTGCTGCCGGTGATCATTCACCTGATCAACCGCATGCGGCATCGGCCTCAGCCCTGGGCGGCCATGATGTTCCTGATTGCAGCCAGCAAGGCTTCGACGAGCCATGCCAAACTCCGTCAGTTCCTCGTGCTGTTGTTTCGCACGCTCGCGGTGGCAGCACTGATCTTCTTCCTCGCACGTCCACTCGGTGGCGGTTGGCTGGGCTGGGCCGTCAATCGCGCTCCCGACGTCATCATGCTGGTGCTCGATCGGTCGGCCAGCATGGAGACCAAGCTGCCGGGACAGACCATCACGAGACGCGAACAGGCATTGGCCATGTTTGCCGAAGCAGCTGAGAAGTTCGCCGACACCTCGCATCTCGTGCTGCTCGACAGTGCGAATCGCGAACCACAGCAGATAGGCATTGCTTCCGCGCTGCTTGAACCCTCGTTGACGGGACCGACCGATACAGCGGCCGATCTTCCTTCGCTCTTGCAAACTGCGCGGCAATGGCTTGTGGAAAACCAGAGCGGTGCGTCGGAGATCTGGATCGCCTCTGATCTCCAGGCATCGAACTGGCAGGAAGACGATTCGCGTTGGGGGGGAGTTGTCGCGCAGTTTGAAGAGATGCTTCAGCCCGTAGGTTTTCGACTGCTGACCTTCAATACCGAATCCGAGCCCAATCGAGTGGTTTCGCTCGCGCGCATGGGACGGGAGCCCGAGAAGCCGGATGAGCTGCAATTCGGAATCGATCTGAGCACCACTCATCCCGCGTTTGAGAAATTCCCGCTCAAGCTGAACGTCGGTGAAACCGAAGTGCCGGCCGAGATCACCATGAGCGCGCAACGGCTCCGCTGGCAGAAGAACGTCCGCCTCGAGGAGGCCAAGGGCACGGTCTGGGGACACGCCCAACTTCCCGCCGACGCCAACGACCGGGACAACGCGATCTATTTCGTTGAGAGCGAGGCCAGGGAGAGCAAAGCGGTGATCATCAGCGACCAGCCGAACGAAATGAACTTCGTCCGTTACGCCTGCATGACCGCGCAGACAATCGAACCGGCTGCGGTCATTGCTCCGTCTTCATTCGAGGAACATTCACTCGCCGGTGTGGCCCTGCTGGTGTGGCATGCGGCCTTGCCGGAAGACCCCACGCGACTGGAATCGTTTGTCGCCGATGGAGGCGCTCTCGTGTTCTTCCCGCCAGGGCGAACCAATGGCACTTCGTTTCGCGGCAATCAATGGCTCAATGTCAGAGAGTCTGAGAAGGAATCGTTTCACAAGACCGGAACCTGGAACGAAATGGACGGTCCCTGGGCACGCTCGAAGGAAGGTCTGAGTCTGCCGGTGAACTTTTTGGACATTCGCCGGCGTCAGGGATTGGAAAGCAGCGACACGGTCCTGGCGACGTTTGCCGACGGTGATCCACTGCTCACTCGTGGCCGTCATGGCAAGGGCAGCTTCTACTTTTGCGCGACTTCGCCCGAGCGCGACTGGTCGTTGTTGTCAGAAGGCGGAGTGCTCGTGCCCATGTTGCAACGCCTGATGCAAACGGGTGCGGAACGAATCGGGCAGGAAACGATGGTCGCCTGTGGCGAGTTGTCGCCCGCAGATCGTACCAAGAGCTGGACGCCGATGGACACGACCGATTATCGCGATGCGCGGATTCATGCCGGTGTCTATCGATCGGGGGACCGTCTGATCGCGGTCAATCGACCGGACACCGAGGACGAAGCCGAGGCAATCGACGCAGAGCGGGCGGCTGCCTTGTTTGGTGAACTTCCCCTGCAGGTTGCCGAGCAGGAAGGCGCGGAGGATCAGAGCCTGCAGGGAGAGATATGGCGCATGTTCCTGATGGGCATGCTGGCCTTCCTGATCGTGGAAAGCTGGCTGGTCCTGCCGCCTGAACCGGAACGAAGCACCAAGTCGTTCAGGGACTACCAATCGCAAGGAGCGGGCGGATGAACTGGTCCTTCGCATCCAGTTGGTCGGTGATTCTGATAGGCATTCTCGTCTGGTGCATCGCGGCCAACTTGTCCTGGCAGAACGCCCAGCGTCGCGGAACGCGCGCGGTCGCCTGGCTCGAAGGCCTGCGCATGGTGATCGTTTCGCTGCTGGTCTTTACGCTCTTCCGTCCTGAGATGGTGCAACGCATTGAGCGGACCGAGTCACCAGAGATCGTAATTCTCGTGGATGGGTCGGGAAGCATGGCCACCCGCGACGTTCGCTGGACCTCCACCGTGTTGACTCGCACGAAATGGATCAACGACCAGGAAACCAACGGCTTCGCGAATCCCCTGAACGAAAAAGGCGAGGTGTTCTTCGAGACGTTCTCCATGGCGCCCACCAATCGTTCACCCGAAGCAGGGACGGACATTGCCGGGGCGCTTGAACGAACCTTGAAGACCCACGAACAGCTTCGCGCGGTCATGATCGTTTCCGATGGTGAGTGGAACCTCGGTGGATCCCCAGCCGCGATTGCGACACGTTTTCGCGATCAGGACATCCCCATTTTCGGAGTCGGAGTCGGATCGGAAACCGCCCTGCCGGATCTCGTGTTGGAACGTGTCTCGGCACCGGCTTACGGATTGATTGGCGAGCAGATTGCCGTCCCCTTCAAGGTCCTCAATCGCATGGATCGCGAGATCGAAACCAGCGTCGTTGTGAAGGCCGGCGATCGCGTGGCTTCGCGGAAACAGATTCTGATTCCTCCCCTCGGCGAACTTCACGAGACCGTACTTTGGTCACCCACGGACATCGGGGAAAACGTGTTGAAGCTCAGCATACCCGTCGAGTCCGGCGAGACCTTCACGGACAACAACGAGCTGGAACACAAGATCGCAATTCGTGCCGAGACCCTGAAGGTGCTGGTGGTTGATTCCGTTCCGCGCTGGGAGTTTCGTTTCCTTCGCAACGCATTGCTGCGCGATCCCGGCGTTGAAATGCATGCGGTCTTGTTGCACCCGGAACTGGGTCCGGGCGCCGGTCATAATTACCTCGATCAGTTTCCCGGCGGGAAGGATTTGCTGGCGCACTACGACGTTGTTTTTCTGGGCGACATCGGTTTCGGAGAAAACGAACTCCAATCGAAGGACCTGGAGCTGTTGAAGGGCCTGGTCGAACAACAGGCAAGCGGGCTGGTGTTCATTCCCGGACGGCGAGGAAGGCAGATGTCCTTGCTGGATTCACCGATCGCAGAGTTGATCCCCGTCGTCTTGAATCGCGAACGGCCACGGGGCATTGGTCTGCAAAACGAAGTTCCCCTGCTGCTGTCGTCCACGGGCAAGGGGCATCTCCTCACACGCTTTGACTCGGATGAAATTCGCAATGGCGAGATCTGGAAGAACCTCCCGGGATTCTTCTGGAGTGCGGCAGTCGACAAGAGCCGCCCGGGATCCGAGGTGCTCGGCGTCCATGCCTCGATGCGCAATGCCTGGGGACGAATTCCTTTGCTGGTCACCCGTTCAGTGGGCAATGGCAAGGTGTTGTACCTCGGAACGGACAGCGCCTGGCGTTGGCGACGCGGCGTGGAGGACAAATACCATTATCGCTTCTGGAGCCAGGTCGTTCGTTGGATGTCGCACCAGCGTCATCTTTCGGAGCGCGAAGGGATTCGTCTGAGTTACAGTCCGGAATCCCCGAACGCGGGAGAAACGGTTTTTCTTCAAGCCGCCGTCTTGAATCAAAGCGGTTTCCCCCTGGACAAGGGCAAGGTCATCGGTCGTGTGACCGGCCCGGAAGGGCGCATGGAAGATTTGGAGTTTCAATCGGTAGACGGTGGATGGGGTGTTTATAAGACTCGCTTCACTCCGCGCGAGGGAGGCGAGTTTGAGTTGAACGTGCGGGCACCCTCCGCCGATCGCGAGATGGGCACTTCGCTTGAGGTGACCCAACCGGTCCGCGAGCGCGCCGGGCAGCCCGCGCAATTCAACGTATTTCGTGAACTCGCGGCCATTACCGGCGGTCGGAGTGGTGGTGTGGATCAGCTGCACGGTATTGTTGAAGCAATCACCTTGTTGCCGGAGCCGAAACCGATCGAGAAACGGATGCGTCTCTGGAGCAATCCCTGGTGGGGCGGAGCGCTGCTGCTTTTGCTGGGGATTTATTGGACCGGCCGTAAACTGGCGGGCATGTTGTAGACCCTGATGGATTCACCAGAGCAACAATCGAATCTGCCGAAAAATCTGGAGAAGCAGTTCAACGAACTGGAATCCGCGCTCTTCCGCAAGGAGACCTCGCTCGCGTTCATGACCGCCATCTGCACGGTCATCGTCAGCATCGGTGTGCTCTTCATCTCGGATCGCTTCTGGGATTCACCAAAGGAGATCCGGCTGTTCCTGCTCATCGGAGCGGGACTTGGCGTGCTCGCTTCCATCGTCGTCTGGATGCGCAATTGGCGATGGGATCCGCGCGGAAACATTTCACTCTCCCGCCTGATACAATTTGCACATCGTCGCTTCGGTGACCGGCTTCGCGGTGCGGTCGAACTGGCCGACGGCGATGATAGTCAACCCAGGATGTCTCCTGCCTTGCGCCGTGCCGCAATCCAACAGGTAGCCGATGGCGCGCAGGACTTTGATTTCACCAGCGTCGTGGATCTGAAGCCCCTGCGGCGAATGACCGCCTTCTTCATCGCCGTCCTGATCGCGGCTTCAGCCACAGCCTTCATCGCGCCGAAAGCCAGTTGGAATTCGTTTGTCCGTTGGCTGATGCCCGGAGCCGCGATCGAACGCTTCACTTTCGTCTCCCTGAGCGAGATACCCGATCAGATGATCGTGCTGCATGGAAACGAGTTTCACGCCCGGGCAAAGGTCGGGTTTCGCGGTTTCTGGAAACCCACGCACGCTATGGTTCAGTTCGAAAGCCAGCCGCCCATTGAAGCGGAAGTTTCCGAGGGCTGGATTCAGGCAAGGATTCCCGGCCAGACCGCCAATGGAGAATTGAAGATCGTCCTCGGAGATTCAGAGGCGTCCACGAAGGTGCTGCCGACCCATCCGCCAGCCATCCAAACCCTGGAGGCAAAAATCACCCTCCCAGAATATCTCCAACACCCGGAGACCACAAAGAGCTTTGCCGGCCTCGGTCTGACCGTCGTCGAAGAAAGCACTTTGACCCTGTACGCCGAAGCGAACCGCGACCTCGCATCCGTCCGCTTCTGGTCCACTGGAGCCGAAGCACTCGACCTCGCGATTCAGGGTAGTGAATTCGCCACTCCAAAACTCGAACCCTTCGGCGAACTCAAAGGTGTGATCAGCATCGAGGATCAGCTCGGCCTTTCAAACAATGCACCGCGTCCCTTCCAGATCCGCACGCGCCCCGACGAACCGCCCAACGTGGAACTCCTCGGCCTCTCCCCTTCACTTTCCATTCTCGAATCCGACGTGCTTCCCCTGCGCCTGTACGCGTCGGATGACTTCGGCGTGAAGCTCGCTGGCGTTGCGTGGAAGCTGATCGACGCCGGCACCAACGAACTCACGATTCGCGAGCTGAAGACCGAGCTGACGAACACGACCAGCATTGAGTTCACCAACACCTACATCTTCAGCCCAACCGTGCTTGGCATTCCACCCGAGACCACGATCGAGCTTCGCGCAGCCGCGCTCGACTACTATCCCGACCGCGAACCCTCGCAATCTTCCAGCTACCGTATCCACATCATCGGCAACATCCGGCATGCGAAAATGGTAAAGGATCAACTCGAAGGACTTTTTGCCGAGGTGGAAGAAATCACGCGCACGGAGGAAGGCATTGCGCAACAGACCAGCGAGTTGAAAAACAAATCCGCCAAGCCGGACAAGCCTAATGAGAACAGCGAAGGCGAAGAAGGTAAAGAAGGCAGACCCGGCGAAAATGAACCCACAGCTGACGAAGACTCCAAGGCCGCGCAAAAGCTCGCCGAGCAACAGGAGCAGAACAATCGGCATCTGCAGTCCATCGCCCGCACCGGGCAACGCATTCTGGAGGAGGCGATCCGCAACCCGATGATCACGGAAAAGACCTTGAAGGAATGGACGGAAAACATTTCGTCGATGCAGCAGTTGGCACAGCAGCAGATGAAGGAATCCGCACGGGAATTGCGGAACGCACAGGGCCAGCCGCAGAAATCGCAGCAGCAACAGAATCTCGCCAAGGCGGAAGATGCACAGCAGGAAGCACTTCAGAAGCTGCAGGAGATGCAGCAGCGCATCAACAGCGGACTCGACAACCTGGAGGCACTTACCCTCGCCGAGCGCCTTCGCGGCCTTGCCATGAAGGAGGACGGCATCGTGAGCCAGATGCGGGCGGTGATTGTGGAAACGCTTGGGCTGCGTCCTTACGAACTGGAAGAGCGTCATCGCACGATGAACAACCGCCTTGCGAAAAACCAACGCGAAGTCGGCGAGGAATCGGGCACGGTTCAGGACGAGATTGGGCGCTTCTTCGACCGCACCCAGCGGCCCAACTACGGCGAGGTGAACCGCGAGATGCGCGATGCCAAGACGCCGATTCAACTCGCCGAACTGGGCGCCCTGATCGACGGCAACATTTCCATGGAATCCATCCAGGACATGCGACGCTGGATGCGCAGGCTGAACGCCTGGGCCGACGTGCTCGACCCACCCGAGGAATCCGAAAGTAACAGCGGTTCGGGTCAGCCCGGCAATGCCGAACAGCAACAGAAACTCATCAAGATGCTTCTCGCCTTCATCCGCATTCGCATGAACGAGGTCACGCTTCACCAGCGCACGGTCATGCTCGATCAGGATCGCGAACGCGCGAACTACGCGGATACCGCCAAGAAACTTTCCAGCCATCAACGCTTCATCCGGCAGAACCTGCTGAACGTGGCGATGGACAACGAACACGATATCATGAAGGAACTGCTCACCCAGGGGCAGGCCGAGATGATCAATTCGGAACGCGGCTTGCGCGAACCCGCCACCGGCAAACCAACTCAGGACGCACAGATCGCCGGCATCCAGCACCTGTCCGACCTCATCAACCTCATCAATGAAGAAGCCAAGCGGAACCAGCGCAATCAACAGCAGCAGAATCAGCAGCAACAACAGGCAATGCAACAGATGCAGATGTTGATGCGCCTGGCACAACAGCAGATGCGATCCGCCTTCAGCCGCATCCCCGGGATGAACCCCGGCGGCAATCCTGCGGGCGGAGGAACGGGCCAGGCGGGCATGGGCCAGCGAGGCGCAAACGATGGAACCGGCGAAGGGGAACGCGGCACCGATCGCGCCAGCGGGCGCACGCGACAGATCCCCGCCGAATTCCGCGAAATCATGGAACGCTATTTCGAAGCGGTGGAGAAGGAGCTGTGATGGAACGTTTGAGCTGGTCGCTGCAAGCGATGTGGGCAAGAGAGAACCAAACTACCAACCAGCGTTCTCCCTCACCCACCTCACCCACCCCAAAAGTTCCCTCCACCTTGAACCTTCAAAGACTACACAGATCCATTCTCACGTTCCTCCTTCTCTCCGTCCTGACCAATTCGGCGCCAGCCCAGAAACTCTTCATCGAAGATACCGCGATGAGCCCGGCGGTAATCGAGAACATGTATGTGAAGGGCATGCGCTTCCTCGCCGAGACACAGGCACCGGAAGGCTATTGGAACGACAGCTACGGCCGCCAACCCGGCGTGGTCGGACTCGCAGTCGTGGCCTTGCTCGCCCATGGCGATGATCCGAATCACGGCGCGTATTCAAAGACGATTCATTCGGGATTGAAGTTCGTACTTAGCCAGCAGAACAAGGAGACCGGTTACATCGGCACGACGATGTACAATCATGGATTTGCCACGCTGGCCCTGGCCGAAGCCTACGGCGCCGTGGAAATGGATGGTTTGGGGCGCGCCTTGGAAAAGGCGATCTCGCTCATCACCACCTCCCAGAAACTGAATCCGAAGGGCGCCTGGCGTTATTCCCCTGAGAGCAAGGACGCAGACACCACCGTAAGCGGNGCGCAAATGGTCGCCCTCTTTGCCGCGCGCAATGCCGGCCTCTACGTTTCTGACGAGGCAATCGAAACCGGCCTGNAATACTTCAANACCTGCAAGACTCCCGATGGCGGCTATGGCTACACCGGAGCCGCCNGTCCGAACGCGACCAGAACTGCGATCGCATCTCTGGTGATGGCCCTGGCGAAAAAGAAATCCACGGCCGACTACAAGTCTGCGATGACCTTCCTTCGGCAGGCGCCGGTGGAGAATCACTACTATCACTACTTTCTCTACTACGCCTCGCAGGCTTATTTCCATTCGTCACCCGCGGATTGGCGCAAGTGGAATATCGCCAACATCACCGCTCTCGGACAGACACAGGCTCGCGACGGCCGTTGGGAAGGTCCGTTCGGTGCCTCGTTCTGCACCAGCGCATCACTGCTCTCCCTCGCCTTGAATTATCGGTACCTGCCGATTTATGAACGCTGATTCCCATCGCGCCCACAGTGCGCGTCAGCGCCTTGGAGCGCTTCTCGGTATTTTTGCAGTGATTGCTTCTGCTTCATTGGCTCATGCTGATTCGCTGCGATTCCGTGACGGCGAACGCGTCGAAGGAAGATTGCTCAGCATCCGATCGGATCGCATCCAATTCAGGCCGGAAGGCGAACCAAGCCTGACCATCCCGCTGGAGGAAGTCGGCGCCGTTCTGCTTTCCACGCGAACCACGAACGACCTCGTACGACCGGCCAACCGAATCGAGTTGTCGGGCCAACAATCCATCAGCGGCCGTCTGGTTGGCATGGATAGAAGCCGCGTTACGCTCGACACCGGCTATGCGCGGGACATCAACGTTCCGCGCAGTGAGGTGAAGACCATTCGATGGACGGGGCAGCGAAGCGGTGTTCACTACGAAGGCCCTTATCCCACAAACGAGTGGTATATCAGCAGCTCCCTGAACACGGACACAAAACAGTTTGATCCCTCATGGATTTTCCGGGACGGCTACTTCCTTTCGCAGGGCAAAGGAACCCTGTCCGTCGATTGCGGGATGCCGATCAAGGCCCGGATCGAATTTGACCTGTATTGGAAGAACGCCCCGCGCTTTCGCCTCGCCTGTTATGCCCGCGATCTCGTGAGCTATTCGGAAAGCGAGGGGTATCACTTCTACAGTTCCGGCAACGGCAAGGTTTTCGCCATCACGCGCGGACGTGAACCCGGTCAGGCGATCCAGGTACCCAAGGGCATCGTGCCCCAAATGACCAACACCAACCATGTGCACTTCGACCTGCGGCTCAATTCCCAGGACGGCGAAGGCTGGCTCTTTGCGAACGGACGCGAGATCAAGCGTTGGACCGACCTCGGCTATTCGGGCTCGGGCATGGGCATCATGTTCTATACCTACCGATCGAACACGCGAATCGCCGTCGGAAACCTGCGCGTCTCCGAGTGGGACGGTCGCAGCACCGTGGAGAGCCGACAGTCCAAGGCCGCGACCTCCGTCCTGTTTCGAAACGGCGACCGCCATGCCGCCGATGACATTGTGGTCGAATCGGACCGCCTCAAGTTCGCCTTCGAAGATCAGTCAATCGAGATACCGATGAATCGCGTCGCCGAAATCAACCAACGCATTGTCAAACGCATGGAGAAAAGTAACGACGCGGATTCCTGGGTTCAGTTCATGCACGGCGACTGGCTTCAGGCTCAAATCCTCGATTGGAATTCCAAACGGGTCGTCTGGCGCAGTCCCCTGCTCGGCCGCCAGGAATCCAAGCCGCACCAAATCAGAGGCGTACACTTCACGGAGGAGAAACCGGTATTGGACTTGTCGTGGTATTTGCCAAAGAACCCGATCCGTCAGTAAATGAGGAATAGCTTTGTCAAGATTTCTCACCTGACTTCGAACATGAGAACGCCCAGCACTCCGTCAGCAATGAAATGACAGTTTGCCTGGTTCTTAATCGTTGTCTTAGCACCTCATCTTGATCTCGGATTCGAAGGGAGATTGAGACGAGGATGAAGACAAAGATTAGGAGCAACCCGAGAGTTTCGCGTTCCGGCCAAGCTGCGCATCAACGCGTCGAGAGATGAAGAATCAGAATGGATCCGTTCGAGCCTGGCCGGCGATCACTGGTCGGCGCTCCAGTTCCTGTGCAGGTCCCGGCGAGACAAGACCGGGGGATTGGAAGGTGGTCTGGTACATCCTGATCGTCTTGGTGTTGCCAATGATCCTCACCTTGCAGTGCTTCAAGGTGCAACAGCCCCTTGAACCGGTTCGCCAAGACCACGGCTTGAATCCGAAGTACTTCCCCGATGTGAAGGAGCGGTCACTCACAGACGGCGACGACCTGAATCCCAGTCCTTACAGATACACGCTCAGCCTCAGCATCTGGATTATTCCGGTCGCCGTGTTGACCTATTGGCTGATGCGCACCCGAAGCGAACGTCGAAGACTGAAATGGGCGGTGCGGGACTCCTGCTGGATTTCCTCTTCGGTCTCCTGTTCTTCACGTTGCCAAACCGGGATGCGTTCCTGGGTCCCAGTTTCCCCGCCGTCGAGTGGTCCGACATGAGCATCGTCTGGAACATCATTCGCAAGAAAGCCACGTAGCTGCGCGTGGGAGCGAGCAGGACATCGTAACCTTGAATCTGCTCGCTCACGCTCCCTGCTACCGATACCGTTCGCGCGCTTATGTCGAAAAACGCAGTAGTGACAGGCGCCGGAAGCGGTGTGGGACAGGCAAGCGCGATCATGTTGGCCCAGCAGGGTTGGAAGGTCGCGATCCTTGGACGTCGTGCCGAGACGCTGGAGGAAACGGTCCAACAGGCCGGCGAACATTCCTCAAATGTAAGCCCATTCGTCTGTGACGTGGGCAATCGCGAACAGGTAGCCGCAACAGCAAAGTCAATCACGGGGAAACTGGGAGACATTGAGGTGCTGGTGAACTCCGCCGGGAACAATTTCAAGGAGCGCTACCTTCCGGATATCTCGGATGAGAATTACCACCAGACGATTGATGCCAATATGAACGGGGCGTTCTATCTCGCACAGGAATTCCTTCCCGGCATGCGCGAACGCAAGTCCGGCACAGTCGTGAACGTCTCCTCGGATTCCGCCTACGAACCCAATCTCAAAGCGGGCGTCGCATACATCATGTCAAAGATGGGCATTACGGGTTTGTCCCGCTCGATCAATTGCGAGGAAGGACCGAACAACATTCGCTCCTGCGTGATTTATCCTGGCGAAATCGACACGCCCCTGTTGGAGAAACGACCGGTCATTCCGGACGATGCGCGCCGCAAGTTCATGCTCACCTCGGAAGACGTGGCTGCAACAATCGTTCACGTGATCAACCTGCCGCAGCGTGCGGTTCTGGAAACGATCGTCATGCGGCCAACGATTCGAGGGTAACCTTCACCGATCGGGTTGAGCCTTCTTCTCAGCCACGTCCTACCTGGCGCGGCCAGCACCGCCGAGGGCTTGGCGACGGAAATGCGGGACTCAGCGTCACGACCAACATGGGTGTGCAGCGCATCACTCTGGGAGTGGGCAATTCGCTTGTGGCACAAACACTTGATCCGAGAGGGAAACCCGTACCGGAAGTGGCTGTCCGCGTTTGGCCGTGGGATCGTCCAGCTCACGATCTTTGGTCGGGGAGAACGGACAAGGATGGAGAGTTTTCATGGAACGGCGCAAAGAACGGGCATGTCTACACGGTCAGCTTTCACAAGCCTGGTCACACAAGCTCGGACCTGAACAAGGGGCAACTCAACATGGCGCCGAGACGGCAAACCTAAAGCGATCGAGTTCGTTCGCCACGACGGATTCCTCGTCAATGTCCACAATCCGGAAAGCAAGAAGCGCTTTCGCCGATTCCAGTATCGTTCAAAGTCGACTCGTTTGAGGTCGGGTCGTGGATCACATAAAACGCGGGATTTTGTGTGGGCACAAAATGGTCTGGCGTTCGTCAGCACCCCGTTCACGTTCCAAAGCTATCAGATTGAGGTCCGCTATCCTGGATTCAAACCCGCGATATCCAAGGAGTAGACCTCGGGCGATCACCCGGATGAGATCGCGCTGCACCTCGTGCCGATCGGGAAAGCGAACAAATCCGACGAGTCAAACGAGTCGAAATCGCTTCAACCGAGGTAAATATCCCGGCCCTTCGCCAAGGCAGCGATCTTCCGGTCCGCGACCGAGCGTTTGAGCATCCAGAATCCGCAGTCCGGGTGAACGTATTTCACACGTCCGGCACCGAGTTTCTTTTCCGCCTTCTCGATCGAAGCGGCGATTTCGTCAGCGGTCTCGACGTGATTGACCTTGATGTCCACCGCGCCAAGGCCGATTCCGATGTTTGGATCGATTTCGGCGAGTGCAGCGAGGTCGTCTTCCGGACGATGTGCGAGTTCGAGCACGAGATGGTCGGCATGAAGACCGTTGAGGAATTCCAACAGGGGTTTCCACTTGCCTGCTTGAATCGTCTGGCCGCCGTAGTTGCCGAAGCAGAAATGTACAGCGCCGGGTCCGTCGAAGGCATCGAGTACACGGTTGATGGCTTCACCGGCCAGCGGAGCGTGTTCGGGACTGCCCGGGATGTTCGCTTCATCCACCTGCAGGCAGGCGGTGGGCAGGCCGCGAACCTGATCCGCGAGAAGATCGGCGATGGCGAGCGTGAGTGATTCAAGATCGCCGTAGTGATTGTCCAGCAGGGTGCGCGCGAGCATGTAGGGACTGGTGACGGTGAACTTGAACGGACCACCGGCGACATTCTTCGCGCGGACGCAATCGTCGAGGAGGTTCAAGCCACCTTCGGTCAATGCGGAGTTCACAATTGCAGCCGGTTTGGCGCGGAAACCCATCTCGCTCTTCTTCGTATAGGCTTCGGAATCCGAGCGGCTGACCTGTGGCGTGGCACCGCCGAGCTTCTTCACGAAGTAGTCAATCATGCCGTTGGTGTCCGGATGATTGATGTCGAAACGGTAGAGCTCGCCGTCGGTGGGAAGATCGATTCCGGCCTGCCGTTGCGTGTCGAAAATCACGCGCGTCGCATCCACGACCGCCTGTTCGCTCGGAAGCGAGGCCAGCCAATCCGGAACGGGATAGGAACCGACAGTGGTGGTCAAGATCGCCGGTTCGCCGGGAATCGATTGTTCGGAACTCATCCGTAGATGGTTCGTGGAATTCCGGAGGCCCGTCAAGGACACACAGGCGGGCTGCCCGTTTGACGATCCTCAGTTCTTGCCGGGGCGAAGGAAGTTGAACACCCACTCCATGAATCCCACCGGATAACGCGTGGTTCCGTTCACGATCTGAAAGAAACGGATCGCGGAATCAATCGGAAGAACGAGCAGGAAAAAAGGGAAATTCGCAGTGGGTTTAACCCATGCGGCTCAAGAAACCTCTCCTTGAAGCCGGACCAGCAGAATCCAAGGAAGGGATAAAGAAAAGGCAGCACGAGTCAAGCCGGAGGGACCCGAGGAATCCCCCAACACATCTTTTCCGTAAAATCCGGTAGCTGCACTCAAGTCAAGATGTCGTTCACGACCTTCCCGAACACGTCGGTCAACCGGTAATAGCGACCCTGATGCCGGTAGGTCAACAGCTCGTGGTTGATGCCGAGCAGATGCAGGATGGTGGCCTGCATGTCGTGTACGTGAACACCGTTCTCCACCACGTTTACACTGTAATCATCGGTCGCTCCGTAGGTTAATCCCCCACGAACACCCGCGCCCGCCAGCCACATCGAGAAGCAGTTCGGATGATGATCGCGGCCATAGGTCTTCTCGGTGAGCTTGCCCTGGCAATACACCGTGCGGCCGAATTCACCGCCCCAGACCACGAGCGTGTCGTCGAGCATGCCGCGCTGTTTTAGATCACGCAGCAGCGCAGCGGTTGGCCGATCCGTCGCATTGGTGAGCGCGGCCATGCGCTTCGGGAGACTGCCGTGATGATCCCAACCACGGTGAAAGAGCTGAATAAATCGAACACCCCGCTCGGCCAATCGGCGGGCGAGGAGGCAGTTGTAGGCGTAACTGCCCGTTCTACGAACCGTCGGGCCGTAGATATCCACCTGTTCCTTGGGTTCCTTGCTGAAGTCGATCAACTCCGGAACGGAAGACTGCATCCGGTAGGCCAGTTCGTACTGCGCAATCCGAGTCTGAATCTCCGGTGCGCCGGACTTGCGGTATTGCATTTCGTTCAGTCGCGATACGGAGTCCAGCATGCGCCGACGCATGCCCGACGAAACGCCACCGGGATTGTAGAGGTCGAGGATGGGATCGCCCTGTCCGCGAAACTTCACCCCCTGAAAACGGCCCGGCAAAAAACCGTTGCCCCAAAGCCGGTCGTAAAGCGGTTGGCCACCACTGCCGGAAGTCAATGCGACAAAGGAAGGAAGATCGCCATTTTCCGAACCGAGACCATAGTTCAACCACGAACCCATGCTCGGCCGGCCGGGAACGACCGAGCCGGTCTGGAAAAAAGTCGCAGCCGGATCGTGATTGATCGCCTCGGTGTGCATGGAACGGATCACGCAGATGTCATCCGCCATCCGGGAAAGCGCCGGAAGCGTTTCGCTCAATTCGATGCCGGACTGTCCGCATTGGTTGAACTTGAAACGGCTTGGCGCCACTGGAAAACGCGTCTGCCCTGAGGTCATCGTTGTCTTGCGGTCATCCGGATAAACGGATTTGGGCACTTCCTCGTTGTAGCGCCTGATCAGATCCGGCTTGGGATCGTAGAGATCCATCTGCGCCGGACCGCCGGACTGGAATAGATAAATGACCCGCTTGGCCTTGGGGGTGTAATGCGGCAGGTCCTGCAATCCGCCAATCGCGTTGCGGACGGGTTCGCGATTACGCGCAGCGAACAGTTCCGGGTTGAGCAGGGACGCCAGAGCCGCGGTGGCCACGCCGGTTCCAGCGAGGCCGAAGAAGCGTCGGCGCGTCATGATCTGTTCGGTTTCCAAGAAAGGATTCACGGGCGTCTTGGAATTTAGTTCGTCGTGATGGACTCGTCCAAATTTAATATGGTGTTGGCCAGCATGGTCCAGGCGGCCACCTCATTGGCGACGAGCTTGGCGTCGCGCTTCCTGGAACCAATCGCCAACAGCGCAGCGGCAGCCTTGCGGTCCTTCCGGAACTCAGAAATGTGACTCTTGTAGTCCTGCATCAGCTGAATGCGCTCAGGCCGGGTGGGCTTGCGAGCCAGCAGGAGTTGACAAAGATAGTCCAGCCGCTGACCGGCATTCTCTCCGCCTTCGCGAACCACGCGTTCGGCAATGAAGCGTGCGGATTCCACGAAGGTAATGTTGTTCATCATCGTGAGCGCTTGCAGTGGAGTGGTGGTCAGCTCCTTGCGCACCGAGCAGACTTCGCGTTCCGCAGCATTAAAGACCATCATCGTAGGTGGCGGAATGGTGCGCATCCAATACGTGTAGATGCTGCGGCGATAGAGATCATCACCCTTGCCCTGATCGTATTTTCGGTTGGAGATCGACTTCCACAAGCCGGCTGGCATGTAGGGCTTCACCGATGGACCGCCGATTTTCTCGACGAGCAAGCCGCTGGTGAAAAGGGCCGTATCGCGAATCTGGTAAGGAGTCAGACGCTTGCGAGGACCTCGGGTGAGGAGAACATTTTCCGGATCCCTCTGAATCATCTTCCGACTCGCCTCGGATGCCTGGCGATAGGTCGCGCTCAAAACGATCATGCGCTGGAAGGCCTTCATGTCCCAATCGATGTCGATGAACTTGAGCGCCAGCCAGTCCAGTAGTTCGGGGTGACTGGGCAACTCACCCTGAATGCCGAAGTTCTCGCTCGTGCGAACCAAGCCACGCCCAAAGAAGTGCTGCCAGAAACGGTTGACCGTCACTCGCGCAACCAGCGGATTCTTCGGATCCAGCAGCCACTTCGCGAGACCGATCCGGTTGCGTGGAACGCTTTCCGGCAGAATACCGAGTGATTCCGGTGTTTCCGGGCGTAGCTGTTGGGACTTGTCGGGTTGATTGTAGAGGCCGCGATTAAGGATGTACGTCTCACGCGGCTTGGCGAGTTCACTCATCACCATCACGGTGTCCGGCTTGCCCGGTTGCGGACGCGGAACGGAAGTCTGCTGGATTCTCACTTTGGGCTTGGTCGGTTCGATGTAGTTCGTCTCCGCGTCGGAAAGCTGAGGCCATGACTTGGGCACCTTGATGAACGGCGGACTGTTGCCGTTGTTGGGACCCAGGCCGGCTTCGTCCACATTGTTGAAGAACGCGAACATCTGATAAAATTCCTTCTGCTTGATCGGATCGTATTTGTGATCGTGACAGCGCGAGCAGTTAAATGTGAGCCCAAGATAAACCGTGCCCACCGTCTCTACGCGATCAGCCACGTATTCAACAATCCATTCGTCGGGAATCGAACCGCCTTCAGAGTTGATGCGATGGTTGCGATTAAAGCCGCTGGCCACCTGCGTGTAGAAATTGCGATTGGGCAACATGTCCCCGGCGAGTTGCTCAAGCGTGAACTGGTCAAAGGGCATGTTGTCGTTCAAGGCGCGGAACACCCAATCGCGCCACACCCACTGGTAGCGCAGCCGGTCGTTCTGATAACCGTCCGTGTCTGCGTAGCGCGCGGCCTCCAGCCAGCTCAATCCCATGTGTTCGCCGTAACGCTCTGACTTCAGTAGCCGGTCGACCACATTTTCGAACGCGTTGGCCGATACGTCCTCGAGAAACTCTTCAAGCTCATCAACCGTCGGAGGCAGTCCGGTCAAATCGTAGCTAACCCGCCTGAGCCAAGTCGCCCGATTTGCCTGCGCAGACGGATTGAGCCCCTTCTCCTGCAGCTTCGCCTGAACAAAATGATCAATCTGATTGAATCGTGCCGTCCTGAGGTTGATGGCAGGGACTTCCGGTGATTCGGGCGGAACGAACGCCCAATGCCGGTCGTCCTCCGGCCACTTCGCGCCTTCGGTGATCCATTGCCGGATCTTGGCGATGGCTTCTGCATCGACCTTCAACCCGGTTTCCGGAGGAGGCATTCGATCTCCAGGATCCGAGGCGGAAAGTCGTTTGATCAGCTCGCTCTGATCAGGTTGACCCGGAACGATCAAGCCATCAGGAGCAGATTCTCCTACGACATGTTCACGACGATCAAAGCGCAGCTTCGCCTCGCGCGCCTTTCCGTCCGGTCCGTGGCACTTGAAGCAGGTATCCGAAAAAACCGGCTTGATATCGCGCACAAAATCCACGGCTGACACGGAAATACATCCAGCAAAAGAAGCCACAATGACGGCCAGCACACCGGACAAATTATTCTGCCAACACAACATTCCGCAGAGAGCTGACGATTCTCCGACTAATTCCGTTCAGGGGAAGGAATTTCTGGATACGCCCACGGTGAGGGTCTGATTCTATCTGGATGGCGCGAGCGAGCTGGTGGTGGAAGGACGGGTACGGGTCCGTACTCGAGCTATAGCCCTTTCGAACTCGGGCGCTGGAGTTTGAGGTCTACTCGAAGCAACACGGGTTAAATCATACTCGCCTCGGATTTTCGCGCCCACGGACTCGTAAACTCGTCCCTCCACCATCCACCTGCAATCGCACCCCACCGGTAGACAGCACGTTGCGCGATTCGAATGCCAGAACTCAAGATCACACTTCCCCGGACGGCCAGGCTTGGTCACCCGGTCAATTCCGGGAGGCTCGCTGCAGCAACCGCCTGACCGTGGCGTTTGAACTTCTCGTCCGGCCGCCGGAATCGGACCTGTTCGGCCAGATCTGGGAACTCATCGCGCAAGACGTGCTGGGCTTTTTCGATGAGCAGTTCCCCACCCGTTCCGCTGGTGACGCGGCCGAGGATGAGGAGATTCCGGAGCTCGTAGAACTCGGCGTAATGGGCAATGGAATAGCCGAACCACACGCCGATGGACTCGTAGATCTTTCGGGCACGCGCATCGCCCGCCTTCATCAGGGATTGCACTTCCGCCAGGCGATCGGGAAGCGGGACGTTTTCTGCGAATTCAATTCCCGCAACAGGTGCCAGGCGAGCCACTCCTTGTTGCGAGAAGTATTGCACACCGCATCCGGCATCACCGGACCATTCGTCGACTGCGACATCGCGCCGATAATCCACCGGGCAAAAGGCGAGTTCGTTCAACCAGGACGTGATGCGCCCGGAGGCATTGATATAGCCCGCAGCTTCGGCCGTTCCCATTGCCACGCCAAGGAAGGCATTGTCGCCGAAGCTCATGGAACCGGCGAGGGCGGTCACATCACCGTCGTTCACAACCACAAACGGAACGTTCCATTCGCGCTGGAGGTTCTTGAAGATGGGACGGGCGGTCTCGGCGAACTTGTCGTCCGGGATACCGCGGAAAAGCGAAGCCACACGCACTTCACTGTCCACGTAGACACCGGCCGCACTTCCGCCGACGGCATCCACGCGCGGCAGATGTGACGCTGCGCTTTTCAGGCTGTCTCGAATGCCATCCAGGTGGTATTGGGCGTCCTTCTCGAAGTAGGGCGACCATTCGACTTCCTCCGAATGCACGACCTTGCCATCGATCACCGCGGCGCACTTGCGATCGGATCCACCGAGGTCGAATCCAATCCGGCAACCGTCAAGATGTCCGCCCAGCGCAGATTCCGATTCGGACGAATCGGGAACGTCATCGAACCCGCAAATCGTAAACTCAAGTCCCTGCCCGTAAGCCTTGTTGCCCATGAAATCCACATCGAACGCGCGCGCGCCGGAGGCCGAATAAACCTCCGCAAGTCGCCTGCCCAACTCCGCATCTCCACCCAGGCAGATTCGGCAACCGCCTTTCTGCCAGAGCAGGAACTTCAGCAGTCGTTCCGAATAGGTGAAGTTAAGTTCGGCACGATCGCTGTCGGCGCAGATCTCTGTGCGCGTCGTGGATCTCGTTCCATCAGGGCGCTCCAATGAAATCGCGAAAGGACTCGGATTCTGCCCGGCGAGATTGCGGAACTCGCGATTCCAGATCACGGCGGGGGTGAATCCGGGATCGAGCTCGGGGATGTGTTTCGGGTTCAGTTCCATGGTCAGTCTGATTGAGAATGCAAGATCACCGTCTTCGAAAAAACGTATCTCGAAAGCTGCCTTTTTCCGTGCGGATGATCATGCCGGGTTTCACTTCATTCTTTTCGAACCAACCCTGGTTCATTTCGAGGACGTATTGGATCTGGAATGACTTGGAGGGCACGGTGTTTTCGTTCAGCGGTTCCAGCGGATAGATTTCGCGAATCTTGCCATCGGGATCGATGTAGGCGACGTCGAGCGAAACGGTGGTGTTGCGCATCCAAAAGGCCTGCTGCCCCACACGCTGGAATACAAAGAGCATCCCTTCCATGCTTCCCATGTTGGTGCGGAACATCATGCCTTTCTGGCGTTCGGTCTCGGAGTCGGCGATCTCGGAAATGATCTCATGACGGCCGACCCAAAGCTTGATGGTGGGCAGCTTGGGTTGCGCCTTCGAGGCGCTTGAGTTGTTGGTGGCGGGTTTCTTGGTGGGCGTATTGGCAGCTGCCCCGGCAGGCGGTTGACTGCAGCCGATTCCAATGGCCAGGACAGTTGTTGCGATTGAGAGGCGGATTTGGATGTTCATCGAAAACCAGTGGCAGCCTTCAGCCGAGATAAGGGATCGTTAGCGGCCCCTGTGGCAACACCGCGATGCGGGCGTCGGCGGGGAGCTTTTCCAGTCGCTGGTCGATTTCAGCACTGATGTCCGAACAGGGACTCAGATGAGCCGCGGACAAGGTGTCAGCACTGAGCGAACTGTGAACGCGGACTTCCGCCTTGCGCTGGATAAGTCCCTGGATTTGTGCCTGCCATTGTTCGGGTCGTGAGAAGCCGGGCGTGGATAGCAGGGCGAGAACTTCTTCTGCGCTGTCGGCGCTTCGCAGCAACTTGTCGAAGGGACTGTCCGCGGGAACACCGTCGCTGCATTCGCACGCCAGGATAATCAGCCCACCGTCCTTCACAATGCGTGCAGCCGCGCTCATGCCCTTGACGCCCTGGTAAAGATTCAGATCGAGCGGATAGCCGCTGTTGGTGGTGACCACGATATCGAACGGATCCTTCACCTTCTGCATGGATGACTCTCGCACGAATTCGCATCCCTCCGCATGGGCGCCGATCAGATCACCGGCGAAAACATTGGTGATGGCACGCTGCTCGTTCAGCGTGACGTTTACGAGAAAACTCGGGCCGGCGCGCAGGGCAATATCGCGGAGTTCTTCCCAAAGGCGATTGCCGGTGTTGATTCCGAAGGTGGAGTTGGGGTCCATCAGGTTGCGATGGCCGTGATTGCTCATCACGGTTTTCAGTCCTGCGACTCCCGGCATGATGCCTTTGGGTCCCCCACTGAATCCCGCGAAGAAATGCGGCTCGATGAATCCGGTGACGATCCTCAGGTCCGCCTCGACCGCACGACGATTGATCAACGCGGGCGTACCGTCGTGGGTTTCACCCAGCTGGATCAATTGCGCCTCATCGTCGCAGTCGTGGTTCAAGACGGTGTAATTTGCGACCACTTCCGGAGTGAGCATCTGTTCCAACTCGGCCTTGGTGTTTGGCCGATGCGTTCCGAGTTGGTTTAGCAGGATGATATTCTCCTTCGGATGATCCTGCAGGTGTTCGAGGATCCAGGGAATGATCCGGTCGTTCGGTGTCGCGCGCGTGAGGTCGGTGAAGAGGATGCAGATCTTGTCCGTGGGCTTGATGCGCCGGAGCAGGGCCTCACTTCCAACCGGGGTCTGAAGCGCCTGTAGAAGGGCCGTTTTTTCGCCAACGAGGCCGTCCCGCTGCGAGGGCTCAATAACCACGGTTCGATCCGCCGGAAAATCAACCTCCAGGTGGCCCTGGCCGTATGCGAGATTGACTTTCATGATTGCGGCCCGGCTTAGCATTTATCTGAAGTCGGCGCAATAGTGGTCCAGCGGGGCGCACACAACCGTTGCACTTTCGGGCTCGGTCCAACTAGCCTCCCATCATGCGAACGGTGAAGGTCCCGCTGGGGACGCGCAGTTACAACATCAGGATCGGCAGCAGGTTGCTCGATGATATCGGCAGCCAATGTCGCAGGCTCGGCTTGGGACAGCGCTGTGCGGTGATCACGGACAGCAAGGGTTCGCCCCGCTACGGCAAACGCGTCACGAAATCTCTTGCTCAGGCCGGTTTCGAATCCGTTCTCATCGAAGTTCCCGCCGGGGAGAAATCCAAGAACATGCGTTCGATGGAAACCTGCTTCAATGCGCTCGCCGAACATCGCCTCGAACGTGGTTCGTTCATCGTCGCGCTCGGAGGCGGTGTGGTGGGAGATCTTGCGGGATACGTCGCGGCCAGTTACCTGCGTGGCATTCGATTTGTGCAGGTCCCAACCACCCTGCTCGCCCAGGTGGACAGTTCCGTCGGAGGAAAGACTGGAATCAACCTAAGTGCCGGCAAGAACCTGGTCGGAGCGTTTCACCAGCCGGAACTCGTTCTGTGCGATCTGGATTCGCTGAAAACCCTACCGCGGCGTGAACTTCGCGCCGGCCTCGCTGAGGTTATCAAGTACGGGATCATTTACGACGCCAGGTTCTTCAAGTGGCTGGAAAACAACATCGAAGCCCTCCTCAAGCGTGACGAAAGGGCGATGACCCATGCCATCGCCAGGAGCTGCCAGATCAAGGCAGACGTGGTGGCCGAGGACGAGAAGGAAGGCGGCCTGCGCGCTATCCTGAATTTCGGCCACACCATTGGCCACGCAATTGAGGCGATCACCTCTTACGGGAAGTACCTTCACGGTGAAGCCATATCCATCGGCCAGGTCAAGGCTGCGCGTCTTTCAGCCGCGTTGCATGGCTTGCCGGAAACGGATGCGGATCGAATCGAGAGCCTTTTCAAGCGGACCGGGCTACCCGTCAATATCAAGCTCGGCACCTCCCAGACAAAGAAACTCTTCGCGGCCATGAAACTGGACAAGAAAGTCAGCGGAGGTACGGTGAAATTCGTTCTCGCCGACCGCATCGGGCATGTTGACTTCGGGTTGAACGTGCCGGATTCCGAGATCGCGGGCGTGTTGGCTATGGGCAAGTAACTATCGGCGTTACGCTTTAGGCTGAATCGACATTCAGGATTGTACAAACCTGGTGAATATGTACAAAGCTTGGGATGGCCAAGCGATACGAACTGAGCGACGAACAATGGGAGCGGATCAAGGACT
>PBAL01000005.1 GCA_002715965.1 Verrucomicrobiales bacterium
GCGAACTTCAGCATGAACGCCAAGACGCTGGAGTTGTTGAGGTAGGGATGAGATTTCGTGACGATCGCCATGTAGATCACCGGCGCCAAGGCGAGACAAAGTCCGGCCAGCGCGGCGAAGATGACAATCGCGTGGGACAGCTTTCCACAGAGGCGCGTGAGCGGTCCCATCAACCAGGCCGAAACTGCGAGCAGAAGGATGACCGCGACCAGCAAGGCGGTCGGCGTGTGAAAGGACATCGTCGCAACCAACGTGTACATCTTGAAGGCCGCCACCTCCGCGGCCATCACGCCCGCCCCGGAGAATCCGGCGATGGCAAGAATCCACGGATCCAGTCGTCGCTGTTCATCGGCACTGTCCTTGATCGCCAACGGTTTGCGGTTCTGCTGATGCAAGCGCCAGAACGCGATGCCCAGTCCGGAGTTGATCGCCATGGTCGTGATCATCGACCACGAAGCTCCGGCGGCGGGGATGACAAATCCCGCCAACAGCATCAAACCGAGAACTCCGCCAACGGTGTTGAACGCGTAGAGATTGATGCCCTGTTTGCCGAGATCAAAGCCACCGGCCAACACACCGCGCACGATCACGGGAAAGCCGAAACCCATCAGGGTCGCGGGGGGCACGATCATCAGGGCAGAGAGCACAAACTTGATCATCCCACCTTGCCACGAGACGAGCACGTCAGGTCCCACCCGCGGCCAGATCCAATCGGTCAATTGGGGGAGGAAGAGGATGGGAAGCGTAAGAACGATGATGCCGATTTCCAGGCGAGCCAGAACGAGAAAGGGTCGGGTGATTCGTCCTACGTAGACTGCCGCCAGAGCCGAGCCGAGTCCCAGCCCAAAGAAGAAGCAACTGAACACCCGCACACTGGACTCCGCGCTGGCCCCCAACAGATCCGTGAGCCGCCGCGTCCAAAGCAACTGATGACCCAAGGCCGCCGCCCCGCTGAAGACCAGCAGAATCAGCGCGTGGCGATAGACCTGTTGTGAGCGTTTGTCACCCATGATGCGAAAACGCGGAGACCGTAGTCTCCGCGTAAAAACGAGGCGAGCCCTTACCGGCACACGTTTTTCGGTCAGAGCCCGCCTTTCCCGTCACCCGACGGGAAATCGGATTTCAGCCTTACGGCTGTTGCGGTTGATTTCCAATCCGGAAGAATCGAGCGCCAATACAAACCTTATGGCTTCATCCCGCGGACCGCGCGCATGACTCGATGCTGACCTTGAATAAAAGACTCGAGTTCAACTTCGGCTGCAACGCTCGGCCACACGCAGTCAACGCCTTTCATCCAATCATTCCGGGAAGGCCGGGCCGGGGTAGGATCGCCTCCCTCGTCACGACCATTCGCACCGACTGACCAAAGCTTGTAGCGGTTTGTCCCCAAACGCTGATAGCTCAGAACATTTCCGCTGTACCAATCCTGTGGAGGGCGCGGGAGAAATCCAGGCACCAATCCGGCCAAGTCTGCCGGCAGGTCTTTGTGTCGGAGCTGGAATCGCTTGATGGCAATGGCCGCTCGGCACATTTCGAGGCGCGTCTCGATGCTGAATACCCGGTCCATCGCCCGCTCAAGAGCCGGGGTCATCAGGCGTGACATGATGTATGCCCCCGATGGAGGTATGCGAGGAATCGTAGCGGCCTTGGAGGTGTAGGCGCTGGCGGATTCTGCCCCCACGGCGACCCGGGCGGCTTCCAGGTGGCGTTGCATGTAGTTGATCATCCAGGCGAGATCATAGGAGCCTGCGCCGAGCATCCAGGCAGCTGAGTTGAACATGGAATCAGGCCCGCCCGAACTCATGCGGCTGATCCTGTCATAGATCTTCCCAGGTTCCTTCATCCATTCCTGCCCAGTGTGGATGATCATGGCTCGTTCCATTTCCAAAGCTTCGATCATTCCTTTGCCGAAGCGAACTCCACTCATGGCTTGAGCGAGCTGTCCGAGCTGCACATCAGACCATTCGTCGTATTGCAACAACTCCCAGATGGAGTCGATCTGGTAGTTGGCATGTTGCATGCGCACCAGCTCAGAAATGATCAGCGGCTCATGAAATTTTGGAATCAACTGAAGCGCTTCGATCTGTGTCTTCATCGCCGGATCGAACCGGCGCTCGTGCAGATCATGGATCACCGAGGCTTTAGCCCATCCGAAGAGTCCCTTGATGTTGGAAAGATGAGGGAGGACGAGATCGAACCCTTCAGACCAGTCAAGATCGAAGACGATCTTGCGTGAACGGGTCATGCGGACGGCGGCGTCCCACTCGGAATGATGAGATTCGACGATTCCGGCTATCATTTCCCACCGGTTCGTCACCCAGAATCGCCCGCTGCCGTGCCGGGTGATTTCGACCGGAAACCGTGGGGCGGAACTGATGTGGATCTGGCTGCCCGGGCTGGCAGGCGTCCTGGTCAGGAGTGCCTTTGGAATCTCCGGCGTGGACCGGGCAACCGACAGGAAGTCCACTGCAATCTCGTGTTCCTCGATCGTCGGTTGGCTGACGATTTCCTGCCAGTGAGTGCGTTCTCCCTTGGCCTTGAGTTCGGCCCGTAATTCCTGCAATCCAGACCGGCCGGCCGAATGGTAGAGCTGCCAGGCTAGCAGACAAAGCACAACGAGAACGCCGAGGAAAATCAACACATAGAATCGCGTGCTCGGAGGCCTGCGGCGTTCAGTTGCCGGTTCTTCACTCATGGTCAGGGCTCACTGACAATGCAGATCGAGCCAGTATTGTTTCAGCAAACCATCAAAAAATCCGCTCCCCGGCGAGCGCGGCTTGCGGGAATTGTCCAATTCAGGCCACTTGCGCGGCCGGCTCGCCTGCCGAATCATCGACACCAAACTGCTCGCCAACCATCGCCACCGCAGCCTCGGCTGTCAGTCCGTGTTTCGAGCGGAGGTAGCCCACGCTTGATGCATGCTCGATGAACTCATCCGGCCAGCCAATCCGCTTGACCGGAACGTTGATCTCATTGCTCGCGAGGAAGTCCATGACGATGCTGCCGTATCCACCGCGAAGGACGTGATCTTCAAAGGTGATCAAAAGACCTGCTTCCTCGGCGAATTCCCGGTGGCAGTCTTCGTCGATCGGCTTGGTAAATCGCGGATTGATCAAGGCCACGTCATATCCCTGCCCTTTCAATTCTTCCCCTGCCTTTTGGGCAACCCAGAACATCTGGCCCAGACCGAACAACGCGATCTTCTTGCCGCCATTGCCGCTGAACCCATCAATGACTTCAGCCTTGCCGACCTCCAGCAACTCGGGCTGTTCCTTGACCGGCACACCCTCAGCCGCGCCACGCGGATAACGGATCGCGGTTGGGTGAGACTGGGTTGTCGCGGTGAACATCATGTCCGCCAATTCGTCTTCGTGACGCGGGGACATGCAGATCATGTTCGGCAGGCAGTTCATGTAGGCGATATCGAACAAACCATGGTGGGTCGGGCCGTCATTCGCGGAAAGACCCGCACGATCCATGCAGAAGATCACCGGCAAGTCCTGCAACGCAACGTCGTGATGGATGCAGTCGTAGGCGCGCTGGAGGAAGGTCGAGTAAATCGCCACGACGGGGTGATACCCCATGGTCGCCATGCCCGCGGCAAAGAGCACTGCGTGCTCCTCGGCGATACCCACGTCGAAGTAGGATTTCGGAACCGCTTTCTCCAAAGCCTTCAATCCCGTGCCACTTGGCATCGCGCCGGTGATGCCGATGACCGTGGAGTCCTTCTCGCAAAGCTTTACCATCGTGCTGCCGAAGACCGCCTGGTAAGCGGGAGGTGCGTCAGGTTTCGCGGGAGCGGTCTTGCCCGTCGCGGCATCGTATGGGCCGAGTCCGTGAAATTTCTCCGGAGAATCAAGAGCGGCTTCAAATCCCTTGCCCTTGGTCGTGGTGATGTGAATGACGATCGGACCATCATGGTCGCGGGCGTATTCCAAGACCTGCACCATGTCCGCAAGATTGTGGCCATCAACCGGCCCGATGTATTTCAGCCCAAATTCCTCGAAGAGAATGCTGTTGGCTTTTCCACCGCGTCCATCGTCGTCGAGGCTCTCCTCATTCTTTTCAAGGCCGACCGCGTTCAAGGCACCGCGAACCGCCTCTTCCGCCTTGTGACCGATTTTCAGGGCAACGTCGCCCATGGGCAACTTGCCGATCAGATCCGAAGCTTCCTGATGAAGACGATTGTAGGCCGGATGCGTGCTGATCTTGTTCAGGTAGTTCGAAATAGCGCCGACGTTCTTCGCGATCGACCATTCGTTGTCATTGAGGATGCCGATAAACTTCCGCGTCGTGTGCGCGATGTTGTTCAGACCTTCGAAGGAAATTCCGTTCGTCAGCGCTGCATCCCCAAAGATCGAAATGACATGCTCATCCGAACCGCGCATATCACGCGCTGCACACATGCCCAAGGCCGCGGATATTGCTGTGCCTGCGTGCCCGGCACCGTAGCAATCGTGCTCACTCTCCGTACGCAACGCGAAACCGTTCAAGCCGTCCGTCGTGCGAATCGTGTGAAAGCGATCCTTGCGACCCGTGAACAGCTTGTGGACGTAAGCCTGATGGCTGACATCCCAGACAAACTTGTCTTTGGGAGTGGTGAAAACCTTGTGCAACGCAATGGTCAACTCGACCACGCCGAGATTGGGACCAAGGTGCCCGCCCGTCTTCGCCAGCTTCGTGATCAGCTCCTGCCGAACCTCTTCCGCCAGCTCGGTCAATTGCTCAACCGTCAGCTTCTTGATGTGGGACGGATCGTCCACCATGTCGAGATAACCGCTCATAAAAGTGTATTAAGTAGGGAATTACCGAGCGAGTTTCAAGAAGTGTTCGTAAGAGGGGGAGAAATGGACGGGAACGGCAAGGGCGAGAAGACCTGTGATTTTGTTCAGAAAACTCCAAAACCCAAGCTTCAAGCCTCAAATAAGCTCCATATTCCAAACTTCAATCAGATTGATTCGAGACCTCTCCAACGTCCAGATCACTCATTGAAGCTTGGATCTTGAGGCTTATTTGGATTTTGGAGTTTGTGGCTTGGAGATACAGTCGCTCGTGTAATGCACGGCTCCCGCATCTCGCAACCGATCGGCTGCCTGCTCGGCGGTGAGGTCGCGTTGGGCTTCGGCGAGGAGCTCGAAACCGACCATGAATTTCTTCACAGTGGCGGAGCGCAGGAGAGGCGGATAGAAGTGAGCGTGGAGGGTCCAATGGTCATCGGCGTCCGCGCGACACGGAGCCCCGTGCCAGCCCATGCTGTAGGGGAAGGAGCATTGGAAGAGGTTGTCGTAGCGAATGAGGAGTCCGCTCATGACCTCGGCAAGTGCATCGCGGGAGCTGTCGGGGAGGTCTTCCAGGTGTCGGGTGTTTTGCCTGGGGAGAAGGAGCGTCTCGAAGGGCCAGACGGCCCAGAAGGGAACGACGGCGAGCCAGTGGTCGTTTTCCACGACGACGCGATCGCCGGAATCGGACTCCCTCCGGGCGTAGTCGAGTAGGAGGTTCGTCCCGTGCTTTTCGAAGTAATTTCTCTGGGAGGCGTCCTCGCGTTCGACTTCGTTGGGCAGGAAGTCGCTGGCCCAGATCTGTCCATGGGGGTGCGGGTTGGAACAGCCCATGACGGCGCCCTTGTTTTCGAAGACCTGCACCCATTTCCAACGTTGGCCAAGATCGGCGGACTGATCGGCCCAGAGATCGACCACGCGGCGGATACCGCTCTGGGGCATCAAGGCGAGAGTCAGGTCGTGGCGCGGGGAAAAGCAGATGACGCGGCATTCACCGCTGGCGGGTGAGGCGCGGAAGAGTTCGTCATTCGAGGAGGAGTCGTCAGCGGAATCGTCAAGTAGTGCTGCGAAGTCGTTCTGAAAAACAAAGACGTCTTCGTAGTCGTCATTGTGGACGCCACCAGCCCGTTCGTTTCCCGGGCAGAGGTGGCACTTGGGATCGTATTCCGGACGCGATTCGGTGACGGCCTCGATCTGTCCGTGCCACGGACGCTTGGTGCGATGCGGTGAAACCAGCACCCACTCGCCGCGGAGTGGATTCCAACGGCGGTGGGGATTTTCACTGAGATTCATTTCAGAACGGATCCGCAATCGGCATCCGTCAATACCGGCGTGAGTCGATCACGGCTTCCGCCATGGATTGATCGAAGACCTGATCTTCAACGATGGTCTTCTTCGGCTGTTCGTCGAGGGCAATGGCCTTTTCCACCGCGTCGAAGGCGAGCGGGCCAAGCAGCGGACTGCATTCGACCGTGCAATTGAGCGTGCCCTTGACCATGGCCTCAAAGGCGCCCCTCACGCCGTCAATCGAAACGATGAGGATATCCGTGCCGGGTTTCTTGCCGGCTTCCTCGATGGCCTGGATGGCGCCAAGGGCCATGTCATCATTGTGCGCGTAAATGGCGGTGACCTTGTCGCCGTGAACCTTCAGCAACGCCTCGGTCACTTCCTTGCCTCCGCTGCGTCGGAAGTCGCCGCTTTGGGAAGCGATGATCTTCATGCCTTCGTGCTCCTTGAGAGCATCGGCAAATCCCTTCTTGCGATCGATCGCCGGCGCGGATCCGGGCGTGCCCTGGAGTTCGATGATGCTGGCCTTGCCTTCGGTCTTCTTGGCGAGCCATTCACCGGCCATGCGGCCTTCAGCGACGAAATCAGACGCGATCAGCGTGGCGTAAAGCGAATCGTCGGAGACTTTCAATCCGCGATCGACGAGGATCACGGGAATCTCGGCGTCCTTGGCATCCTTGAGAACCTGCTCCCAGCCAGTTTCAACCACCGGCGCAAGGATGATCGCGTCAACGCCTTGGGCGATGAATCCGTTGACCGCCTTGATCTGGTTTTCCTGTTTGCCCTGTGCGTCGGAAAACTTCAGCTCGACTCCGCGCTCTGCGGCTTCTTCCTTGATGGACTGGGTTTCGGCAGTTCGCCAGGAACTTTCGGCACCCACCTGCGCAAATCCCACGACGAGCGTGCTTTCGCCCGTTGGCGCGGCCTTCGAGGGCGCGGGTGCTGTCGTGGTTGTGCTCTCGGGTTTGCAGCCCGTGATGGCGATCGACGCCGCAAGGGCGAGGGCTCCCAACGGAGCGATCGTGCTTCGGAATGAGTGTGTCTGTTTCATGTGAATTGGATCGGTTCGTTCAAGTTCTGCTGGTTTTCGTAAATCGACTAAGCTGGCGTTGTAGGAGAATGAAAATCAAAAGCAAGACGCTGATCGCGATTCGCAGCCACCACGAATTCAGGCGTCCGTCGAAGATGAGCGCGGATTGAATCGTGCCGAAGATCAACACGCCACCAAGTGTCCCTGCGACAAAGCCGACCCCACCGGTGAGCAAGGTGCCCCCGATGACGACCGCGGCAATTGCATCGAGTTCGAGTCCCACGCCCATCGCAGGATTACCCGACCCCATGTAAAGCGTCGCAACGGCTCCGGCCAAGGCGGAGCAGAAGCCGTTCAACGCATAAATGAGCATCTTGGTGCTCGCCACGGGCAGTCCCATCAAGCGGGCGGACGATTCGTTGCCTCCGATGGCGTAGATATTGCGGCCAAAGGGCGTCCAGTGCGCGACGAAGATAGCCAGTGCCAGAACGGCCAGGAATATGACGGCACCGATCTTCAGCTTGGCCTTCGGACCAACCACGATCTTCAGGTCCTGTAACGCAGTGTAGAAATCATGTTCGATCGAGATCGACTCCGAGCTGACCATAAACGCCATTCCACGCGCGAAGAACATGCCTGCCAAGGTCACGAGAAACGGAGGCAGTTCGTAACGTTGGATCAGGAATCCCATGGTCCCTCCAAACACGGTCCCGATTATCAATGCAGTGGGAATGGCAACGAGCGGATGCCACGAGTGATCTGTGATCATCGAGGCAATGAACGTCATCGTGAACGCCAGCACGGCCCCGACCGACAGATCGATTCCGCCGGACAGAATCACGAAGGTCATGCCGATCGCCGTGATGCCGAGGAAGGCATTGTCCGAAAACAGATTGGCGATCACACGTGCGGTGAAGAAGCGTTCATACATCCCTGACGCCGTCGCAAACAACGCGATTAGCACGGCAAATGTTGCGAAGACTGGAATGAAGCGCCTCATGCCGACGCCCTCCTTCCAAACCTTCCGCCAATCTCCGCCCTGAACTTCTCTGACTGCAAGAGACACACAGCCACAATCACAATGGCCTTGGGCACTGGCGCGATGGCAGGGGGAACGCCTTGGGTGATCATCGTGGTGGTGAGCGTCTGGATGAGCAGGGCGCCAATGATCGAGCCAAGCAGGTTGAAGCGACCGCCCGTGAGTGCCGTCCCCCCAACGACAACAGCGAAGATCGCATCGAGTTCCATCATTTCCCCCACCCGGCTTGAATCCGCAGCCTTGATGTTCGAAGCCGCGATCAATCCGGCCAAGCCCGCGCAGATTCCGGAGAAGCCGTAAACCGCCAGCTTCACGGATCTGGTGGAAACCCCGCTGAACCGACTCGCCGTTTCATTATCTCCAACGGCTTCGACAAACAGACCACAGGCCGTCTTGCGCATCAACAGGCTGGTGACGAGCAGCATCACGAGCACGAGTGTGACGGTGAAGGGGAGGCCCAGAAAATGGCCGTTGCCGATGTAAACCATCCCGGCGTGTTCAAAGGTCACGATTTGTCCGCCGGTGATCAGCATCGCGATCCCGCGCCCCCCAACCATCAAGATCAATGTCGCAACGATCGGTTGGATACCTGCAACAGAGACCAGCACTCCATTGAAGGCGCCGAGCAAAGCCGTGGCCGCGAGAGCGATGGGAACGATCATCGCCAGAGACATCTCGGTTTGCGTCACCAACACAGCGACCAGTGCCCCGGAGATTGCCATGAGCGAACCGACTGAAAGGTCCACGCCACCCGTTGCGATTACCAAGGTCATGCCTAGCGCAAGCAGCATGGTCTTCGACCCCTGGTTGAGAATATCGACCAACGTGCCGTAGAGATGCCCGTCTCGTACCTCCAGGCGGAAGAAGCCATCGACAAACAAGAAGTCATAGGCAAGGAGCGCCACCAAACCCAACAGCGGCCAGACAAGGCTGCCGCCCTGGAACCACTCCTTCGGTTTGGCCATCGGATCGTTCATTCGTGATGGGCCATCAAGTCCATGATGCGCTGTTCGGTAATTTCCTCTCCGCTGAGTTCTCCGACCTTGCGACGATCGCGCATCACCGCCACGCGATCGCAGGTATGAACCACCTCTTCCAATTCCGAGCTGATGAAGACAACCGCCATTCCCTTCTCCCGCAACGAGCGAACGAGCTTTTCAATTTCCGCTTTGGCGCCGACATCGATGCCGCGGGCCGGTTCGTCGAGAATGATCAGGCGCGGCTGCATCGCCAACCAGCGGGCGAGCAGCACCTTTTGCTGATTGCCTCCGGAAAGATTGCAAATGGGTGTGGCTGCATTTGGCGTCTTGATGTTGAGCGCGTCGATGTAGTGCGCGCAAAGCTGCTCCTGTTCCGCACTCGGTAGGAGTCGCACAGGTCCACGACTGGCCTGCATGGCGAGGATCAGGTTTTCGCGAAGCGACAGATTGGGAATAATCCCCTCGCCCTTGCGATCCTCGGAACAGAAGGCCAAGCCATTCGCAATGGCCTTGCGCGGATGATTCAGCGACTTGGCTTGTCCATCGATCTGCACACGCCCTGAATCCGGTGCGTCTATTCCGAACAACAGGCGAGCGGTCTCCGTGCGTCCAGAACCAAGCAAACCGCCCAGTCCGACCACCTCGCCTCGCCTTACGCTCAAATCCAGCGGATGAACCGAACCCTTCCGGCCAATACCCTCGCCGCGCAGGATCTCGTCCCGAGTTTCTGCCGCCCACTTGGAACCCGTTGACTTGTCTTGGAGTGCTTCGGGTTCGCGGCCGAGCATCTTGCCGATGAGTTGCATCCGCGTGAGCTCAACGGTCTTGTACTCCCCTACCAACGCACCGTTGCGCAGCACGGTGATGCGATCGCTGATCTCGTGAACCTGATCGAGAAAATGAGTCACAAACAGGATCGCCAACCCCTCGTCACGGAGTTGCCGCATGACCTTGAACAGGGCCGCCGTTTCCTGTTCATCCAGGCTGGATGTCGGTTCATCGAGAATGAGCACCCGCGCATTGATGTCCAAGGCACGCGCAATCGCGACCATCTGCTGAATCGCCATGGAGCAGGAATCCAGCTGGCGCGACAAGTCCAGTTCCAGACCCAGTCGAGCCAATGCCTTCTCCGCCAATCGTCGCGTTTCATCCCAACGAATGATTCCGAATTTGCGTGGCTGTCGTCCGAGCAGGATGTTTTCGGCGACCGACAAGGTGCCCACCAGATTCACCTCCTGATAAACCGTGCTGATGCCCGCGGCTTCTGCCTCGAGTGTGGAACGCGGATGAAGGCTCTTGCCGTCCAGTTCCATCGACCCTGCATCCCGCGGGTAAACACCCGTGATCACCTTGATCAGTGTGGACTTGCCCGCTCCATTCTCGCCCATCACCGCATGGACTTCGCCCGCATGCAGGTTGAAATCAACCTTGTCCAATGCCACCACGCCGGGGAACTCCTTGCGGATCTCTCGCAAAGCCAACAAGGCGTCAGCCATCGTTGAGCCTCCGGTTGAGATTGGACATGGGCATGCGCAAGGCGGGGATTATGCAAACCGCGATGACCTCGGCAATGGAAGCGTGGAGCGGAACTTGAATGAATCCGGTCAGCCGCACTGGGAACTCACGGCACGAATCGCAACGAATACAGATCGGCCTCCTGAAGCACGAATTGCAATCGAACGATCTTACCCGAGAGTTCACCGATGTCCTTTTCCCCGTTCCAGCTGACAATGTGGTCTAGTTCGTCGGTAAAGATTGGGCTGCAATCCGAGAGGGAATAGCCATCGATTGATTTGCCAGACTCGTCTTGGAGTCCTACCCGAACCAGTCCTCCCGCAGCAGTGCTCAGGTTGAGTTGCAAATGACGACCGTTGAAACGAATTGGTTTCGTGAGCAATTCACCTCGATTGATACCGGCATTGATGGAAATAAAACCGTCCGTGCGCAAGGTATAGCGATGTCCACTCTTGTGCCACATGGACATTTCCCCGCGTCCGGTCGGGTGCACGTTCAACGCAAGGTAGTTCGAGCGGTTCTTCCAACGCTTCGCCGGCAGTCCCGGCCGAATGAACGCTCCCGGGAAGGTGCGATTGTACTGCTTCGCACCGGCACGACTGCTCATGAAGGCGATGTCGGTGATGGACTCCCGCTCCTTGAAGTATCGCGTAGGCAAGGCGATGTAGATGTGAGGCGCGCGAAAGTATGGATGGGTCTGGCTGGTGTAGAGGCGTTCGCCCTTGCGGTTGGGCGCGACGAAGTCCGGCCTGGTCCAGGTGCGATAGTCAAGCGAGGTGGTTCGCGTGATGGAAGGCAACGAACCGAATGGCGTCTTATAGGTGCGGAAATAACACAGGTATTGCTGCTCGGCCTCTGACCAGAAGGAAACGTTCTGAGAATCGAAAGCGTGGGTCGTGCCCTCTGGATACGGGATGACTTCTCCAATCATCTTCCAACGGAATCCATCCGGTGAAACAAAGGCGTGCAGACCACTCCCCGGCCCACCGCGTTTGTCGTAGTAACCCGGATGACCGCCCAGTGCTTTGTAACGCTCGTCCTTTGGAGCGTTCGGATTCGTATCGATAAAGGGCGTGAAATTGGACAGCAGAGGCGGCAGGTCTTTCAGGATCGCATTGTTCTGCTTCGTCCCAGCGAGTTCGACCAGGCCGAGTTTCGGAAACGTCCATTCGTGTCCGTCGCTGCTTTCCGCATAGCGAACAACCGTGCCCGGATGGCCGGCGATGTAAACCCCGGCGATAATCCGCTCCGCCTTCATACCCGTGGCTTCAACGTACTTCGCAACCTCCTCCGGATGCGCCGCAAAATACTTCTTCGCGCCAGGATAATTCGGATCCTTGTCCCGCCAATACGCGCGGAACAGTTCGCCGTCCTTCAAGACCGTGCAGTAGAATCGATCAGGCAGGGGCGATTTGGGGCGCGGCATCCGTACAGGTTGATGCAGCTTGAATTGAACGCCCTCCATTCTCTCGATCAGGAAATCGTCCACAAACAGTTCCAAGCGCGAGCCGATATCGACCGCCGAATCTGCGGCACGCATGCATCCCGGGATGCATGCGCAGATCACAAACGCGATGAATCGGATGGAGAGGCGCATGAAGTGATTGTTGAGCTTGGACGGGCCTAGGCCAGCATGTCGCGGAGAACCTTGCCGTGAACAGTTCGGTTGGTCGTCAGCGGACATAGATAAATTCCTTCAGGCAGAACAAGGCGTGGGCGACGTCCTGCCACACGAGTTTGGTGGTTTTGGCCGAATCTGCCGGTTTGGAACCTGAGGCATGGTAGGTGTTCAGGTCCGAAATGTAATCAAGATTCGCCTGGATCTCGTGGGTGGACGGGTCACGTCCGAAGGCACGTTGATACATCAAGCGCAGACGATCGGTTGGCTTGAGGTCCGACGCGATGACTCGTTCGGCCCACTTGGCCGCTTGTTCGATCACGAATGGATCGTTGAGCATCGTGAGCGCTTGCGCGGGCACGTTCGTTGTGTCTCGTTTGCCGCGGGTCATGGTCTGCTTGGGCGCATCGAATGTTTCGAGGAAACTGCTGTGGGTGTTGCGCAGAACCCGAAGATAAACGCTGCGCCGTCCGTTTCCATCAAGCGGCCCTTTGCCCCGGCCACCGTCGGTCTTGTTCAGATAGTAGACATTCACGCCTCGTTCGAACATGGCGAGATCAAGTTCGCCGGTCGTTGCCAACAGACCGTCTCTGATCGCGTGAGCATCGAGTCTTCGGACCGGCATGTTCGAAAGAAACACATTCCCCGGATCGTTTCGCTCTGCCGCTTTGCTGGTTTGAGATGATTGCTGGAAGGCTTGTGAAGTCACCAGATAGCGCAGCAGCTTTTTCACCGACCAGCCTTGCTCGACGAAGCGAACTGCCAGGTGATCCAGTAGTTCCGGATGCGTTGGGCGTTCTCCCAGGAGCCCGAAGTTATCGACCGTCGAGACGATTCCCCGACCAAACACGTAGTGCCACAAACGATTGACCATGACCCGGGCGGTCAGGGGATTCGCTGGGGACGCCATCTGTTTCGCCAATTCCAAGCGCCCACTTTGTGTCGTCTCGAAGGGGACACTGTCAAACAGGGACAAACCTCGCCGGGGAACCCGTGGACCGGGGCGCAGGTGATGTCCGCGTTCGAAAAGCGGCTGGTCGAACGCAGCGTGAGTTTTTCGAGGCCATCGGCGGACTATCCCAGTGCTCGATCACAGGCGGGGGCGACAGCGTGTTCCTGATGGTCCTTTACGGGCCGCAGTTGGTGGACAGGTGGTCTTGGTATATCGACAAGCATCACGATGCCCTGCGGGCAAATATGAGACAACACGCGGCATCAGGGCACGAGTTGCTGCGAGGCTCGGTTGGTTGTCTTGGGATCAAGGCGCAACACCTGTGGCACGGCACGACCAATCAGCGGGAATACCAGTCGCGGCACCGGATCGAAAAGGCGGCCAGGACAACTGAGACCGAGACCGAGACCGAGACCGAGACCGAGACCGAGACCGAGACCGACGTTGAGTCAAACAAGACTCAGGATTTGACCCAAGACCCGACTGACCAAGCTGGTGACCAGGCTCCTCCAGATCTTGACCAACGGGCCGAGGCTGCCCGCCGCTACCTTGACGAGCAGGCTAAGCTCTCCCCGGTGGAAAGGCGTGAGGCAATCTTCAAGGGAATCCATGACGAGGTTGATCCTCGGATTGAGAAGAGTCGTGAACCTGACGAGTTCTGGTCTCGTCGCGGTCTGTCGAAGCAGGAGTTCAACAAATCCGTGGACAAGCTCCAACCAGGGGTATCCGGTTGGTTGCTCCCGAGCGGTGAGGTGGTTGACCTACCCGCCAACCAGTATGGGCAATACGTTCGCCGCTGGGTCTCTGAACATCGCAAGGGAGAAGGTGCTCGAAACGCATCCCAGATCGAAGGTGAGTTCGACCGGCTTCACGGTGATGACGAGTCATTCAACCCGAAAGCCATTGAGAACGACTACATACAAGCCGCCATAACCAACGGGTGGGCCAAGCTCAGCCCCGTCGATGCCAACTCAGGATTTGATCCGACAGTGGATGTGGGTCTTGAGTCCTACGGAGAAATGACCACGCCACAGGCCAGGGTCATTTCTGCCGCTGAAGCCTTCAACGGAGTTGAATTCGTTGACACGCAACAGGTGAGCGACGACGTGTTGTTTGCAAAGCACGGCACGATTCGATCCGACGAAGTGGCGGACAAACAAGGGTGGCTTCTGCGGGACGGACAGTTCCTTGAGAGTCAACCTACTGGAGCAATCACGTCCAACCTCAGTGATGACCCTCTGGACGACGTGGGTGGACACGCCCGCCGTGCGCTGGAGTGGTTGTTAGAAAATGACCCGCAGTCTGCGGACCAGTTCTTTGCATCCAAGAGTCTCGAAGCCGAAGCCGAAGGCGACGACCGGATGCAGCTCCGAGACTCTGAGGTTTACGAACTCATGTTCAACCGGGGTTGGCTGCGACTGTTCAAGGACGCAGACTCCACCTATGTCCATGGCAGACCGTCGCCCTCCCAGTTGGAGATATTGAAGGCTTCCGCCGAGTCGCAAGGCGTCACCTTGATCCAGGATCTGGGGACTCGAACACAGACGATTTTCGAACCCGGCGGCTTCCTCTCCCTTGACGAGCAGGCTAAGCTCTCCCCGGTGGAAAGGCGTGAGGCGATCTTCAAGGGCATCCATGACGAGGTTGATCCGTTGGTGGACAAAAGCCGTCAACCGGATGAGTTCTTCTCCAGGCGTGGTTTGTCAAAGCGGGAGTTCGACGAGTCGGTCAAGCTGGTTCGGCCCAACAAGTCACTCTGGATTCAACCCAACGGCAAGGTGATCGACACGGCGGTCGATGGCCGCACGCCGGATGGTTCGGCCTTCTCACATGGTATCTTCATCAAGAAATGGATCGATGACCATGCAACCGGCGAGGGTGCCGCCCATGCCCGCAGGCTGAAGCAACGCGCCGAGAAGATTCTTGATGACGACCCTTCCCTGCGTGGTGAAGAGGACGACACCGAGACTCATATCTTCGACGAGGACAGTGAGTTTGCCGCGATGTTTGAAGGTGGTGATGAACCTTCACCCTTCGCCGGTGACCTGGCCTACAACCAGGCTGCGGTCGAGATGGGATGGGTCAGGGTGAAACCCTTGAGCGAGGCATCCCGCAATACGCTTTACGTGGACACCATCGATGGTCGGGTGCCCGCAGCTGCCGCCCGTGTGCTCCGAGCCGCCGAGGCATTCAACGGTGTGGACCTCCACATCCTGCGAGGTGGCCCGCTCGGTGCGAGGGTGGCGAGTGTCCGGGTTTCGACCGGGGAGACCAATATACGCCGAACAACTCGGTGAAGGACATCGTCCGTGGTGTGGCGCATGAGATGGCCCGGTCTAAAGGTTTGCCTGATGCGGACGGGTCTCCGATCCCGGTGGAGGGGCCGTTGCGACCGGGAGAAGCTCGGCCAACGGAGATCAATCTGGGAGACCCGGTGAGGCCACCGGATCATTGCAGACCTCACTGCGGCCAAAACGCAACTGGACAGCAGTGGGTTTGTGGAACTGGTTCACGCGCCCAAGGTCAGGCTGGCGATTGCGGATTACTGGAAGCGACGATAGTGCAACGAATAGGGTTTACCGTGGTGAACCTTTGGCTAGTCTGCGGCCATGAAATGGGTCTCAGTATTGCTGGTTTGCTTGGTCACTACTTGTGTCTACGGACAGAGTGATCAAGAGAAGTTCAAGGAGTTGCTGAAAAAGGCCGAAGCGGGAGATGCTGACGCGCAATACAACCTTGGGGCTAGCTACGCCAAAGGCGAAGGCGTCACCAAGGACGAGGTTGAGGCTGTGAAGTGGTTTCGCAAGGCTGCGGATCAGGGAGATGTTGACGCGCAATACATCCTTGCGCATTGCTACTTCACCGGCCAAGGCGTCACCAAGGACTCGGTTGAGGCTGTGAAGTGGTTTCGTAAGTCTGCGTATCAGGGAGATGCTGACGCGCAATACAGCCTTGCGCATTGCTACTTCCACGGCGAAGGCGTCACCAAGGACGAGGTTGAGGCTGTGAAGTGGTTTCGCAAGGCTGCGGATCAGGGATTTGCTAAAGCGCAATACAACCTTGCGCATTCCTACTTCACCGGCCAAGGCGTCACCAAGGACGAGGTTGAGGCTGTGAAGTGGTTTCGTAAGTCTGCGTATCAGGGAAATGCTAAAGCGCAAACCGGCCTTGGGGTTTGCTACGGCACCGGCATCGGCGTTAGCAAGGACTATGAGACGGGCTACATGTGGTATCTGCTTGCTGGAGCGCAGGGTTCTGAACTTGCACGCAAGAACGCTGGGATCGTTGAAAAAGGTCTCACCAAAGAACAACGACTCAACGGTCAGAAGCGTGCGCGTGAGTGGCAAGCAGCTTTTGATAAAGCCAAAGAGGCCAAGGGCAATTGACTCACGCCATTGGGCGTGGAAGCCCTGACCGATTCCCCATGGTTTGACCTGATCGCATCTGTCGTGATGCTGGCCTCGGCGATTGCTGCGGTTACCCCAACTCCCAAAGAGGGTTCGATCCTCGCAAAGCTCTATCGCCTCATCGACTGGGCTGCGCTCAACGTTGGCAAAGCCAAGGACAAGGGTGCTGGGTGAGTTCGTCAAAGCCGTGCTCGAGTTTCNCTNCGGAATTCTTCNCCGCCGCAACCAGAAGCCAACTGTGGCTCGTAGCANCGGTNGCAGCCCTCTTTCTCGGGCTNCTCTGTCTGAGCGGGTGCGCTNATGGGAGAAGAGTCGTGCTGGTTCACAGCCAAGGGAGTAACACGGTGATGCGAGCNGCTGAGGNCGTGNGGGGGCACGTCTACTTCTTCAACGGTGAGGCGTGGGAGAGGTCGCGAAATCANGTGAANATTCCCGAGGGGTTTGNGATCCACGCCCTGACGGAGCCTTGAGCAAAAAACTCAAATTTGAGTCTTCAAAGAGTCTTCAGAATTCGGGAATTTTCACGAAAACCCTGTAAACATTGGGGAAAAGTGGAGCGGGTGAAGGGAATCGAACCCTCCTGGCCAGCTTGGAAGGCTGGAGCATTACCACTATGCTACACCCGCATAACGGAGATCCTTAAATAGCATTGCGTTCGAAAAGAGGTAAAGCGTTCTTTTGTGTTCCATTCGTATTCCATCGAAGTCGTCATCTTTCTGTCATCCTGCACGGATATCTTTCGAACGACTCACGGCTGGCGGAAGCCTGATTCCCCGTTAACCTGAGCGCGTTGACCGGATTCGCGTCCGAGCAGGGGCAGCGCGGATTGGGTGGTGGTATCGTCGGCTGAATTCATGACGAGTCTCCTTGCGGCTTCGATCATCCGTGAGGCTCGTTTGCGAAGGGCACCTGCCTCGGTGTTCCTGCGTTCGCGTGCGAGGCTGTCGAGTTTCAGTGAGAGGATGGTGAACTGTCTCGGGGCCGGGCCTTTGTTGCCGAATTGCAACAGGGCATCCAATGCCGGGGTTGATTTGCTCAGTTCTGGTTCGGATTCCAGGAATCGCTGCAGCGGGGGATGTGCGTATCCCTTCGCAGCCATGGAGCGGTTCGCAACGTGGTCATAATGCCGGGGCAGTGAACTGACGATGGCGGATGAAAGGTGGTTCATGTTTTGACTTCGTTGGCCAACATCACGAGGACTTCTGCGAACGGAACCTGCTTCAGGTCGCCAATCGTCAATGCGATTTGCAGCCGGACCGCGGAGTTCTTTTCGCGCTTCATCGCTCCTGCAAGTCGCGCGACTTGACTCTCAGTCAACGAGTCCTCATGTGAGGCGATTCGCCGGTAGGCCATTTTGCGTATTCTTGGATCTGCATCTTCGGCAAACTCCAGAAGGAGTTTGTTGTTGGGTTGGCCTGCGAATGTTCAACTCTCCCGTGTGTGGTGGATCCAACTCATCTGCAACGACACGACCAGCCCGTTGGGTATGATTCAATGCCCCCACCCATGACACGGAAGTTGCAGCTGGTGGGAATTGATGAACAATTCACGGCATGTCCAAACCAATCCAAGCGCTTACACGACGCGGGCTCCTCAAAAGCGCTCCGCTGGCGTCGGCTATTCCATTGGCCCTTCACTCATCGTCCTCAAACGTCGAGGCCTATCGTCCGTTTGCCGCGCAGGGAATGAACGGTTGTCAGTTGCTTCCCGGTGCACAGTTCTACGTGGGAATCGACAACAAGGGGCTTTGGCCGAACCTGACCAAGCTGTCCAACGGTGAATTGGCGGCCGCAATCTACAATCATCCGAGCCACGGTTACGGCGACAATAGTGACGTCGAACTGTGGGTGAGTTCCGATGGCGGGATCAGTTGGAACTTCAGGAGCAAGGTGTCGAGTCATCCGGAAGTTCCCAACGGCATTCGCATGAATCATGCGATCGGGTTGAATTCGGACGGACACCTGGTCGCATTGGTGAGCGGTTATCAACCCAGACAGAAGCTGCCCTTCCTGAAACTGCAGCGCTGTCTGTCGCGAGATGATGGTAAGACCTGGGAACGGGCTCTCTTGAATACGGAAGTGATTCCTCATGGAGATATATTTCCGCTTCCGGACGGTCGACTGGTTTGTCCCTCATATCGGAAGCTTCCCGGGCCGGGGCGGAAGCGTCGCGCGAGCGTGATCTTCAGCCGGGACGGCGGTTTGACCTGGGGCGAAGAACAGCCAAGCGCGAATGACGTGAGCGAGTCGTTTATATTAAGACGACCGGACGGGGAATGGCTGGCGGTTTGTCGCACCAGTTGTCAGGACCGGATGGACGGCGCGCTGCCGCACGGAAGCGGGGAGACGCTCATTCGATCCAAGGATGAAGGGAAGACCTGGACGGAGCCGAAACTGATCTCACCGCAAGGGCAGGAGAACGCGCAATTGTTGGAACTGAAGGATGGGCGGCTGCTCTGCTCGTTTACGAGCCGCATCCCCGGCCTGTTTGGCGTCGTGTTGCGCATGAGTGAGAACGGAGGTGATTCCTGGTCGATCCCGGTTGTATTGATTTCCTGCGCGGCGCGGGATTGGCACAAGACAGATGTGGGCTATCCGTCGAGTGTCCAGCTCGATGATGCTTCGATTGTGACGGCATATTACTTTGGTCCCAAAAAACCGGAACACGCGGCACATACCTTGCCCTGGCATCAGCGTTATCACATGGGCGTTGCGAAATGGGATCTTTCCATGTGGCCGAAGGATGATTGAGTATCGCGCCTTAACTCCGATGAAACACTCGATCATTCTCTTGCTCGGATTGATGTCCGGCACATTGGTCTATTCTGCTGAACGACCGAACATCCTTTGGATTCTGGGTGAGGACGCGTCGCCACACATCGGTTGCTACGGTGAGAAACTGATCAAGACACCGCACCTGGACAAACTTGCCTCCGAAGGGATTCGTTTTGAAAACGCGTTCGTTACCTGCCCGGTTTGTTCGCCGAGTCGCTCGGCAATGGTGACGGGCATGTACCAAACAACGCTCGGTGTGCACAATCACCGGAGTCAAAACGAGAACGGAAAGGGTGGGGGATACCCGCCATATTTCGACAGCTATCGCCTGCCGGTGAAATCGATCCCCGAATTGTTGCGCGAAGCCGGATACTTTGTCACGAATGGCTCGGGGCCGGCGTGCAAGAAGAACGGGAAGACGGACTACAACTTCACGACTCCGAACGCCCTCTATGATGGAGCGGATTGGCGGAAGGCGGGTGACAAGCCCTTCTTTGCGCAGATTCAATTGAAGGGCGGCAAGAGCCGGAACAAGCGTCAATCGACCGTTGATGCATCGAAGGTGAAACTCCCGCCTTACTATCCCGATCATCCGGTGCTGCGCGAAGACTGGGCGGTCTATCTGAACTCATGGATCGATCAGGACCGGCAGGTTGGAGAGATCATGGAGTCGCTGGCGGAAGCAGGTGTGGCAGAAAACACCGTGGTCTTCTTCCTGACGGATCACGGCGTGAGTCATGCGCGTGGAAAGCAGTTTCTGTACGAGGAAGGAATTCGCGTGCCCCTGATTGTGCGTTTTCCAGATGGTCGTTCAGCAGCAACGGTGCGGAACGATCTAGTCATTCATATCGACCTGGCTGCCACTTCACTGGCCTTGGCCGGTATCAAGATTCCCGATCGCCTCCAGGGAGTGGATCTGTTTGCGAAGGACTATCAACCACGCAATCACGTGATCACGGCCAGAGATCGCTGTGATGAGACGGTTGAGATTCTTCGCAGTGTGCGAACGAAGCGGTACAAATACATCCGCAATTTCATGAGTCACGTTCCGCACCTGCAACCGAGCCAGTACAAAGATGGCAAAGAGATTGTGCAGACGATCAAGCAGCTTCACGCAGGTGGGAAACTGAACGAGTTGCAATCGCGTTTGCTCGTGGTGCCGCGTCCCCTCGAAGAACTCTACGACCTCAAGAACGATCCTCACGAAACGATCAATCTGGCTGCACAACCCAAACATGCGAAGCGACTGGCCGGACTGCGAGCGTCGCTGGCGGATTGGATGATCGAGTCGCGCGACCTTGGACTGTTCCCTGAGCCTTTGCTTGAGGATTTTGGAAGGGCATCAGGGAACAAATATCAGGTGCTGCGATCCAAGCTGTCGCGTGGTGCGCTTCGATCGCTGCTCTCCGCCGTGGAAGCCGCTGAACGCGGTGAAGTCGCCGGATTGAACGATACGGATCCAAGCATTCGATTTTGGACGGCAACGTGGGCGGGGGTGAACAAAAAGCGGTCCTTGACGGAGGAACTAAAGGCCTTGTTGGACGATGATCACGAGGCGATTCAGATTTCAGCCGCCCTCGCACTCTGCCGCATGAAGACGGACACGGATCGCGCGATTGCTGTACTGGTGAAGCACCTCGATAGTTCCAACCCGATTACCGGTATGTATGCGATTCGCGGGATTGAGTGGTCCGGCGTTCGCAACGCTGAAACAATGATTGCCGCGAACAAGGCGGCAAAGGGTAAGTATGAATTCACACGTCGAATCGGACGCCGATTGCAGAATCAACATTGGTGATGAATAGAAGTGTGAACTGTCTGGCCGTTTGCGGCTTGCTCTGCATCGCTGTTTCATCCGGCAGCGCGGCTGAAGTGATTCTCAAGTCAGAATTCAGCCACCCCAACCTTTCTGAGTGGAAGACGTTTTCCCGTGGCACGGCGCCGAATGTTCTCGTGCGAGATGGCGTGCTGGAAGGAAAGCGATCCAAGTCGACTGGCTTGGTTGCATTGTCTCGTTGGTTTGACAAATCGCGGACGAATCTCGCGGTTGAGTTCTCGCTGGCTGTTTCTCAGACGCGTGGGCGTGCATTTCACATCTGGACGCAGGAACCGAATGGGAGGGATGCCAGCCAACTCAATCTCTGTGTTCAAAACGGTCGCCTGCAACACTTCGATGGGCGTGATCGGGCCTGGTACACGGTCCCGGCCAAGATTCAGGCGTCGAAGAATCCGAAGAATCCGGTTTGGCATCGCATTCGGGCGGTGATGAATGCGAAAGAGCGAGGGCTTGATTTGTGGGTTTCCAAACCGGGCAGCCTGGATTTGCCGGAGAAGAAGACCGCAACGATGGCGGGTTACCGGATCAATCTTCCCTATGCGGGAATCAGTTTCGTTTCAGGAACCAGGATTGCGGATGGCGCCTGGTATCTCGTCGATGATCTGGTGGTTGAATCGGGGAGCGATATTCCCAGGCCTGGGAAAGTTGATCCGCTTCCCGAGCCGTATCGTTTCTGGACAGGTGGTGTGATTCCGAAGAATCCGGAGGAGATACCATTTGCGAAAGGAATCGAAGACAGGGTCATTCATCGCCCCACAAAGGATGGCTATAGATTTCTCCACGGCGCGGCCATCTTGGAACACAAAGGAGTGTTCTATGCGAATTGGGCGAACAGCCCGGTGAACGAGAATGGACCGCATGAAACGTTGCAGGGCCGTCGGTCTACGGATGGGGGCAGGACTTGGGGGCCATTGGAGATGATCGGACCGGGATTCGGCGGGAATGAGCGTCACAGTCATGGGGTGTTGTTCACGCATCGAGATGAAGTATGGACGATCTGTGCGCGTTTTGGTGTCGGCACGCCCGGACGACGATTTCCTGGGTTGCAGGGCGAGGCGTTTGTGCTGAATTCGAAGAATGATCGCTGGGAGTCTCGCGGAATCGTGGTCACCAATTGCTGGCCCTACGACGAGATTGTCAGGATGGACAACGGAAACTTCATCACCGGTGGCCAGGACAAGGATGGCTTGCCGGTCATTGCGATCAGCCAGGGTGAGGACCTGACGAAGATCTGGGATTCGGTGCTGATCCCGTATCATCCCAGACTCGCGCCGGCATTTGCCGAAACAACCGTGTGGGCGGAAGGCTCCACCGTCTTCGCAATTATTCGAGGTGGCGGAGGTGTGGCCTGGATCTCGCGAAGTGAAGACCACGGGCGAACCTGGACATCCGCTCAGCCGGCGAATCTGCCGATGCCGCGAGCGAAGGCGTATCTCGGGAAACTCTCGACCGGGCAACTCTACCTGATCTCGAACTTCAGGAATCGTGATACACTCGTCGTCTCCACCGGCAAACCAGGCGAACTGAGCCTCGAAAAGATGTGGCGCATCAAACACGGGAAATCGGAAGCGCCGCGATTCAGCGGCTTTGCCAAGGCCAAGCAATGGTCCTATCCGTACGGCTACGAACATGAAGGCAAGCTCTACGTCGTTTACTCGATCGGGAAAGAAGAATGCGGCCTGACGATCGTCCCAGTCGCTTCGCTACAGTGATCATTCCAACAGCTGCCTGGCGTGACGAAGATCAGTCACATCCTTCTCGATATTTCGCTGGGTTCACGCCTTCAACCCATACGACCTGTAATCGAAATCTGAAGAGCGGATGGATGTCGAAGCACTGCGTCCGTTCTACGAGGAACTCATCGCCCGCTATTTTCCTGCCAAGATCAGTTGGTGATTAATCCACCCTCGTAGAATTCGACGTGAGCCAGATCAGTTCCTCGTTCGATTCCCTGTCGGGAGTCCGCTTCACAACATCGATCCAATCGATTGATTGAACCTTTTCGTCGAACCCCTGCCTGAAGGAAGGCAGAAGCACTTGATACACGGTGGATGAAGAGTGGACAGATGATCCGCGAACGGATCCAGAATTGGTGGACGCGTCGAATCGCGGCGATACGGCTGCGTTTGACGTGATGTATTTTCGCCATCGCGACTGGGTGTTGACCCAGGCGGTTCGATTCACTGGCGACGCAACCTTGGCTCAGGATATTCTGCGGGAGACCTTTGATCTCTGCAATCACAGAACCAGATTGATCGGCTACGGAAGCCTCCGAGTCCGTTGTCACAGGCATTGCCCAATTCCCTGCCCGGTGATTGAATTCGCCGCATATGAGCGCGCAAACGGTTACTGGACGGCACTATCTTACGGGCAAGACGATCTCTGTTTCTGTTGAAGAGGGGATCATTTCTGCGATTGAAGATACTGAAGACGGTGAAGACCAATGGCTCGCGCCGGGTTTGATTGATCTCCAGATCAACGGGTACGCGGGAGTGGATTTTCAGCGGGACGGAGTTTCGGCGGAGCGATTGCGGGAGGCGTCAGCCGGATTGAATCGAGATGGTTGCTCACGCTGGTTGCTCACATTGATCACGGACGAGTGGTCATCGCTGATGGCGCGACTTCGGCACTTCAAGGCCTTGAGGGACGCAGACGAAGATCTCAGGAAGTCAATTGTCGGTTGGCATGTGGAAGGTCCGTTCCTTTCCCCTGAACCCGGTTACCGCGGTGCGCACCCGCCTGAGGTGATGTGCGATCCAACGCCGGAAAACTTGGACGAGTTGAGATCGATCACCGGCGATGATCCGGTCTTGATCACGGTGGCATCAGAACGGTCGACTGTGAATCCGCAGATTCCCAAAGCACGAGAGCTGGGCTTTGTCGTAAGCATCGGTCATTCCAATGCCTCTTCGGACGAACTTAAGGACGCGGTGGCCCAGGGTGCGACCGGCTTTACTCATCTCAGTAACGGCATGCCGCAACAGATGGACCGGCACGACAATATCGTAGGTCGGGTGTTTGATACTCCGGGTCTCACCGCGGGTGTGATCCCGGATACAATCCATGTTTCGCCACAGATGTTTCGAATGATCCACAAGGTCATGCCAAGTGACGCGATTTATTACACGACCGATGCGATGTCCGCGGGCGGTGCGCCTCCTGGGAGGTACACCGTGGGCAGGATCGAACTGGAAGTCGGCGAAGACCAGGTGGTTCGCATGCCGGGCCAGACAAACTTTGCCGGCTCGGCCTTGAGTCCGATCGATGGAATTCGGCGGGCTGCAAAGATGCTTGGACTCAGCTGGCGTGACGTGTGGGATTACATGTCCGGCAATGCGGCACGCTTCATGGGATTGCCGGTTGGTCTGGAGGCAGGAGCGCCGGCGGACTTCCGCGTCATCGAAGAAGAGGGTGATGATATCCGGATCTGCCGCTGATAATACAATTGTAGCAAGTGATGGTATATCACTTGTGCTTGGTTTGAACGGGACTATCTTGAATCCGTTCCAGGACAAGCAACAAGGGCACGGGCACTCTGTGTTTTGATCGGGAAAAATGAGCGCACAATTGGAATCCGGCCGGGAGGTCTGCCACAAGATCCTCACAAACGTAGCATCAGTCATCCACGGACAACGCGACACTTTGCGTCTGGGGCTGGACTCCGAGTTTTATGCGGTCGAAGAACGTTTGAAGGCAATGGGACTTGTGCGACATGAGGGCGAATCCCTGTTGGACTGGCATGGCAGGCTGAAGCAGCGTGAGGAAGTTCAACCGGAGTTGCTGCAGGTCATCCTGAATCTCCACTACCGGTATCGTTTCGATCCGATTGGATTTGATGAGAACGACCGGAGCCTGTTGAAGGAACAGGTTCGAAAATGGTTGGAAGCGATTCAGCCGGCATGAGCGAAGTTCGCGGACTCGGGTCCGCTGCCACGAGAATCAATTTCGAGGATGAAACTCCTTGTGCACTTCGCGCAAACGACTGTTTGCCACATGCGTGTACACTTCGGTCGTGCTGATGCTCGAATGTCCGAGGAGTTCCTGAATCACCCGAAGGTCAGCGCCATGTTCGAGCAGGTGCGTGGCGAAACTGTGACGCAGCATATGTGGGGTGATGTTGCGTTCGATGCCCGCTGCAGCAACGCGTTTCTTGATACGCAGCCAGATCGTGATGCGTGAGAACGCGGTTCCACGTTGCGTCAGGAACACCGCAGCAGGGGATTTGGGCTTCACCAGCTTGGGTCGTCCGTTCGTCAGGTAACGATTGATTGCATCGGTGGCGTTGCGGCCGACCGGAACGACGCGTTCCTTGTTTCCCTTGCCGATGACGTTTATGAATCCGGCATCGAGGTGGAGTTGCTCCAGTCGCAAGGTGCGCAGTTCCGAGAGACGTAGTCCGGAGGCATAACTCAATTCGAGGATCGCGTGATCACAAAGATCGGATGGGGTCGGCTCGGTGGGTCGTTGAAGAAGTTTGGCGATCTCATCAGAGGTGAGTGCTTTGGGCAGGCGTTTCCAACGTTTCGGGAGGGAGAGATTTTCAGCGACGTTGACCGGCACAAACTTTTCCTGTTCGGCGAAACGATAAAACGCCCGCAGCGCGGCAATTTGAACATACAGACTCTCGGAACTCAGTTTCTTGGATGATTCCTCCGGCGCGTTCTCCAGCTTGCGCATCCGCTCATGCTGCAAGAAATCGGTGAGATTGTTGAGAGTCACCTTGCGCCAGTTTGAGATGCCGTTTTCCTGCGCCCAATGCACAAAACGAAACAGCAGTCCCGAATAGGTCTTCTCCGTCTGCTCCGATTGGCCGCACTCGTGGCGGAGATAAACGAGGAAATCTTCGACTAGGTCTTCCACGATAATGCTAGAGCTTACGCGTTCGAGCTGAATTTGCGAGTCAATCGGAGGTCGCACTCGGGAATCCCCAAACTTTTCCTTTTCACACTGCCCGGAAAGGGAAATTCTCCCCGCCGTGAAATTCCAGACAGCAATTCTGATGGCTGCTTTGCTTTTGAGCGGCTGTGGGCAAAACACACAGACGACCGCTCCCGGGTCAGGGTCCGGCGGCTCAAGTGCCCAGATTCTGCATATCACCAATGGGACTGAGCCCGAGGATATCGATCCTCATATCGTTACGGGTGTCCCGGAACATCACATCATCACCGCCCTGACCGAGGGACTTGTTGGCGAAGATCCTGAGGATCTTCATCCGGTGCCAGGCGTCGCGGAACGATGGGACACGAGTGAAGATCTGACCGTATGGACCTTCCATCTTCGCACCAATGCAGTGTGGACTACGGGTGAACCCGTCACGGCGCAGGATTTTGTGGCTTCCTTCGAGCGCATCCTTAATCCTGAACTCGCCTCCAAGTATTCCTACATGTTGTTCGTCATGAAGAACGCGCAGGCCTACAACGAAGGGAAGATCAAGGACTTCAAGGAAGTGGGAGCCGCGGCGATTGACGAGCGCACACTGAAGGTAACACTGGGTGCGCCGACGCCCTACTTCCTCGGTCTTCTGAATCATTACACCTGGTTCCCGGTCCACATGGCGACGATTGAGAAACACGGTCCGAAGTACGCCCGCGGCAATCAATGGACTCGTCCGGAGAACTTCGTTTCCAACGGACCGTTCAAGCTCGTGTCATGGACCACAAACGAAAAACTCGTGGTTGAGCGAAGCCCAACGTATTGGGACAAGGATAATGTGAAAGCCGACGAGATTCATTTCTATGGAATTGTGAGCGCCGATACGCAGGAAAAGTACTTTCGCGCAGGACAGGTGCACAATGCCTACCAGATTTCCTCCGACAAGATCCCGACCTACAAGAAGAACAAACCCGAACTCCTGCACATCACCCCACACCTGGCGTCGTACTTCTATCGATTGAACACGACCAAAGGCGTCACCAAAGATGTGCGCGTGCGCAAGGCGCTCTCAATGTCAATTGATCGCAAATCGCTGGTGGAGAACGTCACGCAAGGCGGACAGCTTCCGGCGACGTTTTTTACCCCGCCGAATTGCGCGGGCTACACCACCACCGCAGGATTCAAGGAAGATATTGAGGCAGCAAAAAAACTGCTCGCCGAAGCAGGTTATCCGGATGGCAAAGGATTTCCCGGAGTCGAGATTCTATACAACACCGACGAAAACCATCGTTCGATCGCTGAGGCCATCCAGGAGATGTGGAACAAGAATCTTGGCATCAAGTCGACCCTTGTGAACCAGGAATGGAAGGTCTATCTGGACAGCCAGCGGAAGCTGAACTATGAGGTCAGCCGCGCTGGTTGGACGGGTGATTATCCGGACCCGAACACCTTCCTCGACATGTGGACTTCCTGGAGTCAGCAGAACCAGACCGGCTGGTCCAATGACAAGTATGACGAGTTGATAAAAGCGGCCGGCAAGACGGGTGACATGGAGGAGCGCAAGAAACTGTTCGACCAGGCAGAACATATTCTCATGGATGAGCTGCCCATCATGCCGATCTACATTTATACGCGGGTGTATCTGTTGGATCCCAAGGTCAAGGGTTGGCATCACACGATCCTCGATCATCACCCCTGGAAGCACGTTTACCTGGATAGCAGCGCCAAGTAACCCCGCTCCCCGCACCGGTTCTTGACGCTGTCATGTTTCGATTCGCCCTCCGCAGGATTCTGGAGACCATCCCGGTCCTGTTCGCGGTGGCGAGCATCACCTTCTTTATGCTGAAGGCCGCACCTGGCGGTCCGTTCGATAGTGATCGCGATCCGCCGGAGTCGGTGAAAAAGAAGCTGGATGAATTCTACGGCTTCGACAAGCCGTGGTATCAGCAGTACTTTATCCAGATGCGGAACCTGATCCGCGGTGAACTTGGCTATTCCTTCAAGTATCCCAACCGCACTGTGAATGGGGTCATCAGTGAAGCCGCCCCGGTTTCACTTGAGCTGGGTCTCTACGCATTGACTGTTTCCATTTGCATTGGGCTGTTCGCGGGGATACTGGCTTCGCTGAAGCCAAACACGATGCTGGATTACATTCCCTCGTCTTTGTCCATGATCGGGATCTGCCTGCCGACATTCCTTTTGGGGCCGATCGCCATTCTGGTTTTTACGCTGAATCTTGAGTGGTTTCCTCTGGCTGGTTGGAGCACACCCGCGTCAAAGGTGCTGCCTGCCTTCACGTTGGGACTTTACTACGCGGCTTACGTTGCACGGATGGCACGCGGTGGAATGCGTGACATTCTTAACCAAGATTTCATCCGCACGGCTCGCGCCAAAGGTGCCAACGAATCGCGTGTCATTTTCAGGCACGCGATCAAGGGAGGAATTATGCCGGTGGTTTCGTTCCTGGGGCCGGCAGCTGCCGGACTAATCGCCGGCTCATTCGTCATCGAGACCGTCTTCTATATTCCCGGTCTCGGGCAGCATTTTGTGAAGAGCGCCTTTGACCGTGATTACACGATGGTCATGGGCGTGGTCCTGTTCTTCGCCACATTGATCGTCGTATTGAACCTCGTGTCGGACATCATCATGGTCTGGCTGAATCCCAAGCTGAAATTCGACCATGACTGAAGCCACTGCCAGCATGGGTTCGGACGCCTTTTCCGAGGTGGAGAAGGGGCGTTCTCTGTGGGTGGATGCTTGGCATCGTCTGCGCAAGAATCGAATGGCGGTCGCCGGAGGAGTTTTTGTTATCGCGATCACCATTCTCTCCTTTGTCGGTCCAATGTTCCTGAAATATGACCATAAGGAACAGAACCTCACCAATCGGCTCAAGCAGCCCAGTGCGGAACACTGGATGGGAACGGATCATCTCGGGCGCGACCAGATGGCTAGACTTTTGTATGGGGGGCGGATTTCGATGTTGGTCGGTATTGCCGCTACCATTGTCTCCCTGTCGATCGGTGTGATTTATGGCACCGTATCCGGATATCTGGGTGGCATGGCGGATCGTATCATGATGCGAATTGTCGATATCATGTATTCCCTGCCATTCACCATATTTGTCATCCTGCTCATGGTGATGTTCGGCCGAAATATTATCCTTCTGTTTATTGCGATCGGGGCGGTTGAATGGCTGACTATGGCTCGCATTGTTCGGGGGCAGGTTCTCTCATTGAAGAGACAGGAGTTCATTGAGGCCTGCCGCTGCCTCGGTCTCACGCGCACGCGGATTATCCTCCGGCACATGGTCCCAAATGTTTTGGGGCCTGTTATTGTATATACGACGCTCACCATCCCCGCCGTAATGTTGCTTGAGGCATTCCTGTCGTTCCTCGGATTGGGCGTTCAACCGCCAATGAGCTCCTGGGGATTGCTCATCAAGGATGGCAGCGACCGGATGGAAGAGTCGCTGACGATGTTGCTTTTCCCGGCCGTCACCTTTGCACTGACATTGTTTTCTTTGAACTTCCTTGGCGACGGCCTGCGGGATGCCCTCGATCCGAAAGCGTCGAAAGATTGACCATGTCGCTGCTCGAAGTATCCGATCTCAGAACTGCGTTTCACACGCGCGAGGGCACCGTGCGTGCGGTCAATGGTGTATCGTTCTCAATCGAAAAAGGGCAGACGCTGGGCATCGTTGGTGAGTCCGGATCAGGCAAATCGGTCACCTGTTACTCGATGCTCGATTTGATCCCCAAACCGCCAGGAAAGATTGAGCAAGGTGAAGCGTTGTTCGATGGGCAGGACCTGCTGAAACTTTCTCGGCGGGAGCTCAATGAGGTCCGCGGCAAACGAATCTCGATGATTTTTCAGGACCCGATGACATCTCTGAATCCCTACTTGCGGATTCAGGATCAGTTGATCGAGCCGTTGCTCATTCACGAGAACATCTCCAAGGCCAAGGCGATTCAGCTCGGTGTCCAAGCATTGGATGATGTCGGGGTTCCTGATCCGGAAAGACGGATCCGGCAATATCCCCACGAGTTCAGTGGGGGAATGCGCCAGCGCGTGATGATCGCCATGGCACTGATCACCGAACCCGAGCTTCTCATCGCGGACGAACCAACGACGGCTCTCGATGTAACCGTTCAGGCTCAGGTGATCGAACTGATCAAGGAGATGCAACGCAAGCACGGCACGGCGGTTATACTGATCACCCACGATTTGGGCGTGGTGGCCGGTTACTGTGATCGGGTGAACGTAATGTATGCCGGTGAAATTGTTGAAAGCGGTTCGACAGAGCAGGTGTTCTACCAGAGCAAGCACGCCTATACCATTGGATTGAAGGAATCGATTCCTGGCAACCAAACGAAAGAGCAGCGACTCAAGACTATCGAGGGAAAACCTCCCGACATGTCCCGGCCCTATAGCGGTTGTGCGTTTGCTCCAAGAAGTCCCTTAAAACATTCGCCCGAACAGGCCGCCGAACCTGGGGTGTTAAAAGAAATCGAACCCGGCCACTGGGTGGAAATCCATCCGGCAACGGTCGAAAACTACCAGCAGTATCTCACCTGATCATGTCCGACGCATTTTTACAGATCCAAGATCTCAAGACCTGGTTTCCGGTTGAGAGAGGCATTTTCTTTCGCAAACAGGTTGGAGTTGTCAAAGCGGTCGACGGTGTTTCTCTGGAATTGAAGAAGGGGGAGATTCTTGGACTCGTTGGCGAGTCCGGTTGCGGCAAGTCGACGCTCGGCCGTTCAGTTCTCCAACTCATTCCGGCAACAGAAGGGCGCGTCTTCCTCGAAGGAACTGAACTGACCGCTCTACGGGGTGAGGCATTGCGAAAGAAACGTTCGGACTTTCAGATGATCTTTCAGGATCCCTACGCGTCCCTGAATCCGCGCATGACGGTGTACGATACGCTGGCCGAGGCTCTTCTGACACATCGTGATGTTCCCAAGTCGGATTTGGCAGGCAAGGTCGGTGAATTGATGGAACGCTGCGGTCTGGCAGCTCGGTTCATGCGCAAATATCCGCATGAGTTTTCCGGCGGGCAGCGACAGAGGATCGCGATTGCGCGCGCCCTAGCGGTTGAGCCCAAGCTGATCATTGCGTACGAGCCGGTGTCCGCCTTGGACGTCTCTATTCAGGCGCAGATCATCAATCTTCTCGAAGACCTGTGCCGGGATATGGGCCTGACATTGATCTTTATTTCTCACGACCTTTCCGTGGTGAAACACATCTCCAACCGGATTGCCGTCATGTATCTGGGTAAGCTGGTGGAGCTCGGCGATGCTGTCGAAGTCATGGAACGTCCGCTGCACGCCTATACGCAGGCCTTGCTCAGCGCCGTCCCGTCCCCGGACCCCAAGACAGAAAAGACCCGCAAACGCATCGTTCTCAAGGGCGACCCGCCCTCACCGATGAATCCGCCGGCGGGTTGCGCCTTTGCCCATCGGAGCTGGCGTGAATTCCCGGAAGAGACACTCGATCAGCCCGGCAAATGGAAGGAAGTGACCCCGGGCCATTGGGTCGAGGTCCATCCGGCGACCGTCGAGAACTACGCCGAGCTCTCAGCGCTGGGTTAGTCTGTCATGGCCGGATTCCGCTCCAGAGAGGCTCTGATCCTAAAGTATTCTGGCGAATTTCCTTGTTTCCGGGCCTTCGCTGCTTCCTAATGCCCAAATCAGTCCGTGCCGTGTTGATCGGAAACTGCCATCAGGTGCACACAAGCAGTGACAGTTTGAGACCCCCCACTGGGAACGTTCACGAGCGCGGCTGGAAAGCTAACTAATATCATGGGCAATCGTCTGTTCGTCGGGAACCTCCCGTTCTCCCTCTCCGAAGATCAACTCCTCGACCTCTTCTCTACAGCTGGCACCGTCATGGAAGCCAAAATCATTTACGACCGGGAAACCGGACGTTCACGCGGTTTTGGCTTTGTTGAAATGTCCTCCGATGAGGACGCTCAAAAGGCCATCGAGGCGTTCAATGGCAAAGACATCGAAGGCCGCTCGCTGAAGGTCAATGAAGCGCGTCCACGTGAAGAACGTGGTGGCGGTGGTGGTGGCGGAGGCGGTGGCGGTGGCCGCCGTGATCGCTACTAATACAAGCGCACAACCTATTCTCCCAACTTCAACTCCGGCCGTTTCGCGGTCGGAGTTTTTTTGTGCCTGGCATCCGTCTCGGTAGACTTGACCCTCCATGCCCGTGGTGAGACAAGAGCCTCATGTTTCGCGTGCTCCCACTGCTTCTCGGGGTGTCTCTCGTTCCGTCCCTCTTTGCCGCTCACAGCTTGCATCAATTTGAACGCCTGCACCTCGACCGATATTACTGGAGCGAAGGCGCGAATCTCGGGGATCTGAACAACGATGGCAAACTGGACGCCATCTCTGGTCCGTACTGGTGGGAAGGTCCGGAATTCAAGAAGCGTCATGAATTGTACCCCGCGACGATGACCTTCAAAACGACCGACAGACGAGATATGCCGGTGATCTATCCGGGATTCCAGGGAGCGCTCGGAAAAAAGAACGCCTACTCCACTGACAACTTTTTCACGTTCGCTCACGACTTTACCGGCGACGGTTGGTGCGATGTTCTCACCTGCGGACTTCCTGGAACACCTGCTTACCTATACGTAAACAACGGTGGCAAAGCGGGCCATTGGAAACGCTTCACCGTCTTTGACGAGGTGGATAACGAATCTCCCACGCTCGCTGACATTACCGGTGATGGAATCCCGGAGATCGTGTGCAACAATGGGGGCAACTTTGGTTATGCCGGACCGGATCCTAAGAATCCGACTACGAAGTGGAAGTTTGTCTCCATTTCAAAGGATGGCAAATGGGGGCGCTTCACACATGGCCTGGGCGTGGGGGATGTGAATGGAGATGGCCGATCCGATCTCCTGTTCAAGCATGGTTGGTTTGAGCAACCCGCCAGCCTGACGGGCAACCCGGAGTGGAAACTTCACAGCCAGGTCTTCTCACCCGCTGGTGGAGCGCAGATGTTCGCTTACGATGTCAACGGTGACGGATTGAACGACGTCATCACCAGCCTCGCGGCGCATGGCTACGGGCTTGCGTGGTTCGAGCAGATCAAGAAGGCCGGCAGGATCTCCTTCAAGTCACACGTGTTCATGAACCGCGAATCGAAGGACAATCGCTATGGTGTAAAGTTCTCGCAGCTTCATGCGGTTGAACTTGTCGATATCGATGGTGACGGATTGAAAGACATTGTCACGGGTAAGACATACTGGGCACACGGCCCAACGAAAGACCCGGAGCCGAACGCGCCCGCCGTGCTCTACTGGTTCCAACTCAAACGCGACGGAAAGAACGTCGATTGGGTTCCGCATCTGATAGACAAAGATTCCGGGATTGGCCGCCAGATCGGGATCGCGGACGTCGACGGAGATGGGCGGGTGGAGATCATCAACGGAAACAAGAAAGGCACCTATGCGTTTCTACACCGCGAGAAGAGCGTATCGGATTCTGAATGGAAGAAGGCGCAGCCCAAGGTAGTTCACGCAAACTTCCGTGATCGCGAACTCGGGGCATCCCAGATCGTTTCTCGCACGGGACCGCCTCGTTCGTCCGGCAAGTTTGTTCCTCCGAAGACTCCCATCATCAAGGGAGGGATTCTTCCCAAGGGCGACGATGGCAAGCCGCTGAATTTGGATTTTGAGACCGGCACTTTGAAGGACTGGAAGGCTGAGGGTGATGCGTGGGTTGGTCAGCCTTACGGCAAGGAAATCGACCAGAATCGCAAGTACGGGAAGAACAAGTATTCGTGGCGACAAGGTCAATTTTGGATTGGCGGCTACGAGGTGAAGGAAGACAAACCGAAGGGCAAACTGACTTCCGTTCCCTTCAAGGTCACCCATCGTTGGGCTGCGTTTCGCGTGGGTGGCGGTTCAAAAACGCACACCCGGGTCGAACTGGTCCGGGCTGACAGCGACAAAGTGATCCACGTCGCCACAGGAAGAAACTCCGAGACCATGCATCCCCATCCGATGGACCTGAAGGATCATCTGAACAAGAAGATTCTCATCCGCATCATCGATGAATACTCCGGTGGTTGGGGACACATCAACTTCGACGACTTCCGCTTCTACCCTTCTCAACCCAAGTTCGCATCTGCTGCGCCCAAGAAGCGGTTGAGTGCGGCGCAACTCGCCGACCTCAAGCTGCCGCAAGACAAGGTCGCCCACGCCGGCCTTTTACCTGCGGAAGCCGTGAAGTCGATGACCATGCCGAAGGGGTTCTCAGCAACGGTCTTTGCCGCCGAACCCGACGTGAGGCAACCCATTGCCATGTGCCTGGATGACCGGGGACGCGTGTGGATCGCCGAGGCGTACGGTTATCCCTTCCGACAGCCGGAAGGGCAGGGCAAGGATCGCATCCTCTGCTTCGAAGACACGAACGGTGACGGCAAGTTCGATCGTCGCACGGTCTTCATGGAGAAGCTGAATCTCGTGTCTGGAATCGAGTATGGATTTGGCGGTCTCTGGGTGGGCGCTGCGCCTTTCCTCTATTTCATTCCGATTGAGGACGGAGACTCGCCCAAGCCAGCGGGCAAGCCGAAGATCCTCCTTGAAGGCTGGGCCTGGCAGGACACGCACGAAACGCTGAACAGTTTTCGCTGGGGACCAGACGGTTGGCTCTACGGATGCCACGGCGTGTTCACGCATTCTCATGTAAAACGGCCACAGGATCCGGATACAAAGCGTCAATACATCAACGCGGCAGTTTTCCGTTATCATCCTACGCGTCATGAATTTGAGATCTTTGCGGAGGGAACCAGCAATCCCTGGGGCATTGATTTCGATGAACACGGTCACGCCTTCGTGGAAGCCTGTGTGATTCCTCACTTCTGGCACATCTTTCAGGGCGGAAAGTACCAGCGTCAGGCGGGGCAGCACTATGCCAGCTCATTGGATGAAATCGCCCGTTACGCGCCGGACTATTGGAAGCAGGATTTCTCCAGCGCGAAACCCAAGCCGGCTTACCACCCCTATGTCTTCGATGATATCAAGACCCATGGCGATCACCTGCACTATCTCGGGAGCCGTCCGCACGCTGGAAACAACCGCTCGGATTCCGCTGGAGGAGGACATGCGCACGCCGGCCTGATGATTTACCAGGGCGACAGTTGGCCGAAGGAATACATCGGCAAGATGTTCATCGGAAACATCCACGGTCAACGCATCAACATGGACATCCCAACCCGATCCGGTTCCGGATTCGTCGGCGAGCACGGTCCGGACTTCCTCAATTTCAACGACTCCTGGTCGCAGATGATCAACCTGCGCACAGATCAAAACGGATCTGTGCTGATGATCGATTGGTATGATCGCAACCAGTGTCATCGACGTGAAGAAGGCGCGCACGACCGTTCGAACGGCCGGATCTACAAGGTCAGCTACAACAATCAGAAGTGGTCAGGAGTGGACATGGCCCGTGCGCGCAACATGGGGCTCGTGATCTCGCTATCGAGCCCGAACGTCTTTCAATACCGGCACGCCCTGCGCCGGCTCCAGGAAGACGCGCTGGCAGGCAAACTGAAAGCCGAGGTCCGCGAATATCTGAAAGGTGAAGTCGGTCTCGCCGGAGTGCCAATTCCCCAGCACCGCCTGCTCAAGTTCTCAACCGAGCCAGGTAAACTTCGCGTGCTTTGGGCGCTCCACGTGACCGGCGGGATCACCGACGAGGAGGGCCTGACCCTGCTTCGCTATCCCGGAGAACACTTCCGCGCCTGGGTGATCCAGCTTCTGCTCGAAGATCGCGATCCTTCGCAATCGATTCTCGACGCGCTCGCCAAAATGGCTCGTGAAGACAAGTCCCCGCTCGTCCGCCTCTACCTGGCGAGTGCGTGTCGCCGGATGACCATCAAGCAACGTGTTCCGATCCTTGAAGGGCTGCTCTCCCACGGCGAAGACGCGGACGATCACAACCTTCCCCTGATGTACTGGTATGCCATCGAACCCGTTGTTGGATCGAACCGATTGACTGGCGTGAAACTGCTGACCAAGACCAAGATCCCCGCGGTTCGGCAGCACATCACTCGCCGAATGGCGTCCGGTGAATAGCGAGCGATTGCCGGATGTTGTGGGGCGGTCTCCCGACCGCTTCACCGATCTGACTTAGCGCTTGTTCAATCGCTTATACAGACGCGCCCGCACGCGTTCGTGCATTTGCTCGTCCACCATGCGCCAATGCCAGGCCTCCAGTATTTCCGGTCGCTTGTGCGGAGTCAGAACAATCAACGTTGGAGCCATCTGTGCGAGTTGGTAGAGCAGGGGGGGTAATCGTGATTCGTCAGCGAGATGCAGGGCGAAACTGCAGACAATGAGCTCGAAGCGATCTTGCTCCAAGCCACCTGCCTGAATTTCTTCAAAGCTGAGCTTCAACGGATTTCGTCCAGTTCGTCTGCGATAGGCTTCATAGGTATATGGATCCGCACCCACGATTTCGGTGAAGCCCAACTGCTCCAACACCACCGTTACCTCTCCACTGCCACAGGCGAGATCCAAGCTTCGGCAGGGTTGGATTGACCACTCATTCAACGAGGATCTGAGAAGTTCGGCCAGGACTCCTTCGTGAGGATTCGAATAATCGTCGCCGTGTTGTTTGTAGAACCCAGCGACTCCATGGGTTTCATATTCCCCGCGAATGCCGGATGCTGATGGTTCAGCTCTTTTCATGGGGCCTCGCCATGGAAAAACGATTCACTCTTTCGGTTCCGGCATGACCGCACCGATGCGCTTGCGCCATTTGGCAAGGGCGGCCGTGAGCTTGGCTTTGACCTTCGGGTGTTTGGAACTGAGGTCTGTTTGTTCGCCCATGTCGTTGGCGAGGTTGTAGAGCTGGGCGTCACCATGCTCCCAGAATTCGATCAGTTTCCAATCGCCCTGGCGGATGGCGCCACCGGGCGTCCAGCCGGAGCCGTGGTAGTGCGGGTAATGCCAGTATAGGCTGCGCTGTTTGGATTTGCCGGGCGATTTCAGGAGATCGACGATGCTGACGCCATCACGATGCAGCTTGGGTTGCCGCTTGATGCCCGCGAGATCAAGCATGGTGGGAAAGAAATCCATGCTGACCACCGGCGAGGAACAGACACCAGCGGGTTTGGAAACACCCGGCGCACGGATGATGGTGGCTTCGCGAATTCCTCCCTCGTAAAGCCAGCCCTTGCCGGACTTGAGCGGCAGATTGCAGCCCGGCCCAATGCGTGAGTTCTTCGATTTCTTGCCGTTGCCACCGAGTGGACGGGTGCAAAGGCCGCCATTGTCCGAGAAGAAGATCACGACGGTGTTGTCGTCGATGCCGAGCTCTTCGAGTTTCTTGGTGATGGCGCCCACACTGTCGTCGACCGCTGCGACCATGGAACCCAGGGCAGGATTGTCCTGCCGGGCGCGCGACAGGCCATCGCGCATGGCAATCGTTGGGGTGTCCCGAGGCAGAGCCTTGGCGCGTGCTTCGTATTCGGCGATGCGTTTCTTATATGCTTGGATGGGGGTGTGGACGTTGTAGTACGATAGGTAGACGAGGAATGGTTCCTTCTTTTTGCTCTGAGCAGCCATGAAGGAGATGGTTTCTTCGGTCAGCCGCTCGGTGAGATATTCGCCATCGGCCTTTGCTTCGAGACGGGGATTCTTCCAGGGCGAGTAGTAGCCGCCGGGAGGGCCTCCGCGTTCGTGCCCGCCGATGTTGATATCGAAGCCCTGGTCTTCCGGATAATGGCCTTGATTGCCAAGGTGCCACTTGCCGGCGAAGAAGGTCTTGTAGCCGTTGGCCTTCAGAACTTCGGCAATGGTGATTTCCTCCAAGGCCAGATTGTCACGGTCGGCAACGTGCTTGAACTTGCCGGTCTTGGACGTTCCCGGAATCCAATCCGTGATATTCACCCGTACCGGATGCCGTCCCGTCATGATGCTCGCGCGGGTGGGCGAACAGATCGACGCGGCTGCATACCCGTCGGTGAAGCGAACGCCCGACTTGGCCAGCGCATCGATGTGCGGTGTTTCGTAAAAGGTGCTCCCGTTGCAGCCCACGTCCGCCCAGCCGAGATCATCGACGAGGAAGAAGACGAAATTGGGTTGCTTGGCTTCGGTGAGAGTGGGAGCTGCTGTCAGCAGGAGGATGGACAGGAGTTTGCGAATCATCAGACGTATTGGATGAATTGAATGGATAGCAAAATCTGAGCAGTAGACGTTTCCGCACGGAGAATTTCAATAGTGACGCGCGCCGATTCGGCTACTTCAAATGCTTGTCAAACCAGTCTTGGACCAGCAGCCCGGGATACTGATCTTTCGGAATGTAGCCGGCCAGTTTACGTTTCGTTTTTACGTGTTGGGGATTGCCTGCCTGGTTTTGCCATTCATCTGGATCCACGCTGTGATCGTAGAGTTCTTCGGAGCCGTCTTCGTAGCGGATGTAGCGCCAGCGTTCCGTTCGGATGGAGGTGTTTCCGTGACCGTAGGAGGAGATCGCCGGAGGTCGTTTGGCGGTCGGATCTTTCAGCTGCGGTTTGATGGAGTTGCCGTCGAGATAGTCCGGCAATACGAATCCCGCAATGTCGACCAGCGAAGGATAGACGTCGATCAAGCTGACCGGTTGCGTGCAGACGGAACCGGGCTTGATGCCGGGGCCGCGCACGATGAAGGGAATGTGCGTGGTCTGTTCCCAGATCGCGCCCTTGCACCAGTGTTTCTTTTCACCGAGGTGCCAACCGTGATCGCTCACCAGCATGATGACGGTTTCGCGGCCGCGCGGGTTGTCCTTGAGCGCGCGAAGAAAGCGCCCGATCTGCCGATCGACAAACGATACCGACGCGTGATAGGCCCGGATCGTCTTGTCCCATTCGCCGTTCGCCACGATGTATTCGTGATCGCTCAATCCGTTGTGCAATGCTTTGTGCGCATGGGTGCGGGCGAGCTGTCGTGCGAACGTCGGCATGTCATTCCAGTCGTCTTCACCCTTCGGTTCAGCGGGGCGTCTGATCGAATCGATCGGGAATTTTTCGAAATATGGCTTCGGCACATGCAATGGCCGGTGCGGCCGGAAGAATCCCACGGTCATGAACAGCGGCTTGTCACTGACCGTTGACCATTCTTTGCCTGCCCACTGCGCGACCTTGTAATCCCCCATCTCTTCATCGGGGACGTCTAACGCGTAACCGTCATTCGGCGCTCTCTTTGCGTTGAAGTTGTTCTTTCCCTTCGGGGGACGCGGATCGCGGGGACGTTTCAGAAGCGCATCGCCCGCATTGCCGGGACCGCCATGGTGAACCTTGCCGCCACTCGCCACGCGGTACCCCTTGCTGGCGAAGAATTCCTGCATCGTCGGCGTCGTGATTTTCTTCTCGCCCTTGCTCCGTGCGTTGAAGTAAGTGCCGGTCCGAAAGGGATAGACGCCGTGATTCAGGCTCGTCCGCGAGGGCCTGCATTGAGGCGAGTTGCAATAACCGTGTTTGAACAACATGCCGCTCGCAGCCAACGCGTCGATGTTCGGCGACTTCGCATCCGAGTGCCCACCCAGGCACCCGAGCCAGTCATTCAGATCGTCGACGATGATGAACACGATGTCCGGTCGTTCCTTGTTTGCCCGGGTGATCGGGACGAACAGGGTGATCGCCAATAAGAGGATGGTGAGTTTCATCAGTTTGCGGGCGCAAGGTCTCGGGGTTGATTGTGCCATACGCCTTTCACGATGGCGTGGGGGATGGTCTTTCGCTTGGTCTTGACGAGTCTTACCCTGTCGACGGCAGCAAGGGTCTTGGACTTGTTCGCGGCGCGGATCTTGAGGTCCATGAAGCCGGTCTTCTTGTCCTCAAAAGACACGGAGGTCAGGCTGACCTTGGCATCGAAGAGATGTCCGGCATGGACTGTCTTCAGCTTCATGTCGGCGAAGTTCAGCTGCAATTTTTCGCCGTCGTTTTCCAGCATGAAGCGCATGCCGACCGTGCCGTCCCTGAAGGCGAATGCCTGTCGAACGGAGACTGCATGGTTGGCTCCTTCGGCTGTGTGCATGTACATCGCGCCGTTGCGGAGATCGACCTGCTTGCGGCCACCGGCGGTCTTGTGACTGCTCGTCGTCCAGTTGTTGCCGGGCTCGTCTTTCAGTTCCTGGGATTCACTGCGCTCGAAGTCGTCGTGAAAGATCAGCGTGCCAAATTCGGAGGCGGCAGATGCACTCAGACCGGCCATGGTTGCCAAAGGAGCCGCGAGGATTTTTGCGGTGATGATGTGTTTGGTCATTGCTGGTGGGCGATGGTAGTGATTTCCCGGCGTCGACGGAAAGCGAGTTCTCGGCCACTAATCGGTGGCTGACTCGTTCATCCGCAGCACTTAGTTTTCCGAAACTCAAATGAATCGAAAACTGAATTGCTTCCTGCTTTTGCTGCTGACTGCTTTGCCGGTGATCTCCGTGTCTGGCGCTGCGCGCCCCAACATCCTGTTCATCATGACCGATGACCAAGGCTATTGGGACATGGGTGTAGCGGGGAATCCTCATATTGATACGCCCCACCTCGATCAGCTGGCTGCGGACGGCACGCAGTTCACACGTTACTACGCCGCGCCGGTCTGCGCCCCGACGCGGGCGGGAATCATGACCGGACGCTATTACCTCCGAACGGGACTCTACAACACCCGCTTCGGCGGGGATTCCATGGGCCGGGACGAGAAGACTGTGGCGCAGTTTCTTAAGGAGGCTGGTTACCGCACCGGTTTGTTCGGCAAATGGCATCTTGGCAAGTATTCCGGTTACCAGCCGCAGCAACGCGGGTTCGACGAGTTCTTCGGGCACTATCATGGACATATCGAGCGCTACGAATTCCCGGATCAGGTTTTCCACAATGGCAAGCCGGTCGAGGCGCGGGGTTATGTGACCGATCTGTTCACCGATGCGGCGATTGACTTCATCGAGGCCGCCAAGGCATCCGGGGACGCGCCGTTCTTCTGTTCGTTGATGTACAACGCGCCCCATTCGCCCTGGCTGCTCGAAACCTCCCATTACGGCCAACCCGAAGGCGACAAGCTTCTGAACAAATACCTCAAGCGCGGCCTGCCCATTCGCGAGGCGCGCATCTATGCGCTCATCGAACGAATCGACGAGAACATCGGCCGCTTGTTGGGACGCTTGCAGGAATGGGGACTGGATCGGGACACCGTCGTCGTTTTCACCAGCGACAACGGCGGGGTCAGCAAGTTTTGGAAAGGCGGCATGGCCGGTGGCAAGGCCGGCACCTACGAAGGCGGCGTCCGCTCACCGTGCTTCGTGCGCTGGACCGGAACCGTGCCTGCCGGCGGCAAGGTGAGCGGACAAATATCGCATGTCGATTGGCTTCCGACCTTCTGTGAACTGGCCGGCCGCAAACTGCCGGCGGATCTCGTGCTCGACGGCCAAAGCCTCGCGCCCCTGATGAAAGCCGGGAAAGGCGCGGCGCATCACCCGTATGTCTACCACACCTGGGATCGTTACTTTCCCAATCCCGATCGCCGTTGGGGAATCAGCGATCAACGCTGGAAACTGCTGGCACAGTTTGGAAAGAGCGCCAGGCCCAGTCCCAACGGCTGGCGTTTGTTCGATCTCGAGAACGACCCGGGCGAGAAAAAGAACCTGGCCAAGAAGCACCCGGAGATCGTGAAGCGACTGCGCGCCGAATTCGTTCGCTGGTTTGAAGACGTGACCGACGGCGTCACCTACGCGCCTGTTCGCATCCCCGTCGGTGATCCCAGCGAAAATCCAGTCGAGATCGAACCGAGCTGGGCGAATTGGGAAGGCGAGCACATTCACTACACCTTCCACGGTTACGATTGGGACACCATTGACGGCTGGAAAGCCCCGGGCGAAAAGGCCACCTGGCGCCTTGATGTGCTCACCCCCGGACGATACACCGTCCGCCTGAGCTACGGCTGCCGTCCCCTCGACGCCGGCGGCAAACTCCGCCTCAGCTCCGGCAATTCACAACTGCACCACGTGGTAAAAGCAACCACCACCGCCGAGCAATTCGGCGTCTTCGAAGTCGGCGAAATGGACCTGGAAAAAGGCGAGATTGAATTAACCGCCGATGTCGTCTCCGCTCCGGGCAAAGAGTTGATGCGGCTGAACGGAATTTCCCTGACTCACGTTCCGAAGTGACAACGGTGATCGTTGGAGGATCCGGTAGAGATGTTTCAATCAGTTTTGACCAACTTGTAGGCACGAACGTAGTCGAACAAAGCGGAGTTGAGTTTGGGGTCGGTCAGCTCCTCCTTGGTCGGCTTCGGCTGCCAGTCGAAGGTCGAACAGGTCAGCGTGATCTTCAGTGGATGACGAAAGGGCTTCGCGTCGAATTTCGTGGAAGGGTTGATCGTGTAGACATGTTGACCGTCCGCGTAAAACTTCATGGTGTTGGCATCGATCCACCAGCAGCCGTAGGTGTGGAACTCATCAGCCGCGCCGGACTTGAGCTTCGCGCGTTGGGTGACCTCGGCTTTCAGCCGTTCCTTGCCCGGTTCCTTGAGACCGGACATGGCGTTTGACTTCATGTGATGCCCGAACTGTTTGGACTTGCCAATCGACAGTTGGACGATGAGTTCCTGCTTCAGTTCGCCGGGAGGATGTTTGATGGGATCGCTGACCATCCAGAAGGCGGTCGAAGCGGTGAGCCCGGAAGCCTTCATCCGGCATTCGTAGCAACCGTAGAGGGCGCTGCGTGATTTCGCTTGAACGGCCCCACAGGCGATGGTGTAGCCGTCCTCGGAATTCTTCATCGGGGAACAACGGATTCGCAGATGACCGTCCTTCACCGTCACCGAGGATGGCATGAACTTCCCCGGCTTACGTCCCTGCCAGCCAGGGATGTGATCGCGCCATTTTGAATGGTCGAGTTCCGTTCCGTTGAACTCGTCGCTGAGCGTCCGGTTGGCTTCCCAACGGTATCCGGAAGGTGGCGCGGGAAGCCTCCCGCCGGGAGCGGCCACGGCCGCACTGGTGAAACTCCAAAGGACCGCGGAGTTGCCAGCAGTGCACACAGGGATTTTCCGTTCATGGTGTGTTTGGTCATTGGTCGTTGCCGATCGTAATCTCGATGAAGGACATGGCCAAGATTGCCGACTTGGCCGCGACCCAGTTCAATGTGCGCTTTCGAAGCGTGCTGCAGATGTCGCCAACCGATTACGTTCTCTCTCGCCGTATTCAAGATGCGCAGAAACTTCTGACCGAATCTTCCGAATCGATGGCCGACATTGCCATCGACGTCGGCTTCGTCGATCAAAGCCATTTTACCAAACGTTTTCGCAAGGTTACCGGCATGACGCCTCTGGCTTGCCGCAAACGCTTTCGCAGATAGTGGGAGATTGTAGTGGGCGTGGTTGTGCTGCGTCTTAATCGGCGATTACGACATCGAGTCGTTGCTTCAAACGACCGTAACGATTCTCGCCAATGAGCCAGACCTGCATCTTGTCGGCTTTCTCCGTTACACTCGCAGGAACTGTGACCTTGCCAGCAATGCGATTCGCTTGCGTAACGAACACGTTGTGTTCGTCGTAACCGCTCGAGAGGCTTTTGAAGTAGAGAATGATCGCGTTCATGTTCTCGGAGTGAAGCTTGATTTCCCAAGTCTTGGCTCGCGCGACTGGTTTGTCGGGAAGTCGGAATCCGAGATCGCAAATTGCGAACTCACAGGGCTGACTCTTTGAACCGTCCTTCATGGCGCAATAAGCGGTGTAATCTCCACAGGTTGAAAAGGTTCGTTCGATGATTCGTTCCCCCGACAGCGCGATCTTTTCCACGACCTCTTTTCCTCGCCGAACCACGAGTGTATGGGCGCCTTGGTTGTCCCGATCCATGACATTGAATTTCACCGTCTCTTTCTTGTGATAAGGAACCCAGTCACCGCGATCGAGCAGCAGGACACGGTTGATCTTCGGCGTTGCAGAATCGTCCTCGTAATTCGGGAACAGGAATGATTCCGCCTTGTTGCCACCACGCCACGCATCAATGTCGGTGATGCGATAGAGTTCACGGTTTCGTGCTCTTATGTGGGCTTCAAACGACTTGGCGCCGCGCAATGTGTTACCGGTTGTTTGCGGACGGCTTTCCTCGATGCGGACATGCGTCACCTTGCCATCATCGTTTCGTACAACCTCGGTCACCAATTCCACGTGTGATCCACCGTTTTTCGTCTTGGGCGGTGTGTAGATGACATCCCCCGGTTTAGCGGCTTCTGCTGATTGCGGCAGCAACGTTACACCATCACGGAACCTTGGTCCGTGCTGTTTGCTCACGTACCAAATTCCGCATTGGAGAGCGTAACTTGTGTAAGAAGAGCAGACCTTCCCGTAGTAGCATTCCGCATTGGGCACCTTCCCCAGCAGGTTCTCCGTATAGAGCACGCTTTTCGGATTCTCGACCGCGGCAAGGAAAGTCTTCAGGAAGATGTCAAAGCCGATGTAGCGACCAACATGTTTCACGCTTGAGTAAGGCACGCCGGTGTATTGCCTGCCGGGCACGAAGTACCCGCCTCGCTTCGGCATTCCTTCGGTCACGGGTGTCCATTTCACCCGCGACATGATGCGGGCGTAATCGACCGACCGCGATTGCCACGCGTTTGTATTGGCGGAGCGGAGCGACAAGGCTGGAGCCAACAGGGCGAACGCGGTGAGGACTCGGATAGTCATCGGATGGGGTTTTCGTACCAGAACACGCCGAGATTGTGAACTTCTTCGCAGGTCAACAGGTCCAAGTCGCCGTCACCGTCGAGATCCAGCATTTCGATGCGGTCAAACTTGCGGCCGCGGTGGTCGCTGATGGCGTGGTCGATCCAGCCTTTTGGTGTCTGTTCTTTCCAAGCGACGGCGACCATTTCGTCGGCTTCGCGCTGGGCTTCTGAAGTGGTCACGATGTCGGGGCGGCCGTCGAGGTTGATGTCGGCGATGGCTACGCCCTTTCCGGCCTTTAAGCCGAAGGGAAGGGGCAGGTGGGTTTCATCCCAGTTTCCTGGTTGAGCGCGTTCGAGATAAATCAACTTGCCGCCCAGGGTGGGACAGATCACCTGATTCGCGTCTTTGCCGCCGAGATCGCCGAGGTTCAGGAACATGACCTGATGTCCGGCGCCTCCGATCAGTCGACGTTTCCACCTCCCAGTCGAACTATGGGGATTCTCAAGCAGATAGATGCCGGGGGCATCGCCGAAGCGATCGGAATAGATGATGTCTTTCCTGCCGTCTCCGGTGACATCAACTGCGCGGAGCGACATGATCCAACTTGCCGGTGTCAGCACGTGTAACTGCCAGTCGGCGGTGCTCCGCGGTTCCTTCGGATTCTCAAGCCATCCGACGATGGCTTTCTGGTTCTTGGATCCTATAACCAGATCCATGCGCCCATCGCGATTGACATCCATCGGCAGCGCAAACATCCAACGTCTGCCTTCCGAAGCAGGGAACGCGTCGGTCTTCCATCCGTCTGCGGACAGGTAGTCATCCCTTGGCGCCCAGTGAACAAAGACGCTGTTCACCTTCCCTTCGGCGCACGTAACAACATCCATTGCACCGTCGCCATCCAGATCCGCAAACACCGCATCCTCCACCCCGCG
>PBAL01000006.1 GCA_002715965.1 Verrucomicrobiales bacterium
CCGAAAACCATTGGATCCGCGGCGTTCACGTCCCGGCTGCTGGGCCGTGGATGCGACCAGGTTCTCTGACCGGTGTTTCCATTGATGCCGATGAGGTCTTTCGCCGAGAAGAGGACATGCGTCGATTCGCGGTATCGAAACGGAACGAACGAGGCGTAACCAGCGGTTTGGAGACTGGGTTTCCACAAGGTCTTCCCAGACGCCTTCGAAAGGGCCGTTCCTTCGCGGCCGACATTCAGCAACAAATGATCGCCATCAATTACTGGCGATGAGGCGAAACTCCATTCGGGCAGTTCAAATCCATAGTCCTTGGTCAGATGACGTTTCCAGATGACCGCCCCGGATTTCAGATCAAAGCAGTACACATGTCCCTTCTTGCTCAAGGTATAGACCCGGCCATCGTGAATCGTCGGTGTCGCGGACGGCCCGCCTTCGTAGTACTTCGGATCCAAGGCGCAGGCATAACTGTATTCCCAAAGCGTTTTCCCAGTGCGTGCGCTGAGGCAGTAAACCGTATCCGTCCCATCGCGGTTGCCCATGGTCAGTACACGATCGCCTCGCACGGACACGGTACTGAATCCAATCCCCACCTTCGCCTTCCACAACACCGGAAGCTTCTTGGGCAGATCGGGGATCTGTTCGCGCGAGATTCCGTCATAGGCCGGTCCGCGCCAATTCGGCCAATCGTCGGCTTGCGCGAGTGTGCACAGGCAGAGGCCAATCATCGCCAAGACGCGTAGTTGCATGAGACGATTCGTAAACCGTTGCGGGACATCGTGCAGTCAAATTCGTTTCCGACCGATCCGAATACTTCATTGATTGACCGGTTTGTCGATGCAAGTAGTCGATTATCTTCGACGTGTCGAAAGTCAGTTGAAGTCACCGCGACGATGCGTAAACTCACCGCACACATGGCACGAACCACCACTTGTATCGCCTTGTTGCTTGGCCTTCTTCCGCTGAGGTCTGTCGCTGTTGATCCGGATGCGGCAAAGCAACACGCTTTCTTCGATGCCAAGATCCATCCCTTGTTGGAAGACCATTGCTACCGTTGTCACGGGGAGAATGATCGATTGAAGGGCGGTCTGCGATTGACCAGTCGCAAGGGCCTGTTGGAAGGCGGGGATGCCGGCCCGGCCTACGACAGTTCCAACCCGGAGAAGAGTCTACTGCTCCAGATGATCTCGTACACGGACGAGCATCATGAAATGCCGCCCAAGGGCAAATTGCCCGATGCAGATCTCGCAGCGTTCAAGGAATGGATCCTTCTGGGCGCGCCGTATAATCCAGCACGCGAGATTGTCGGTGAGAAGCACGAGGAATCGGATTTCACCAAAGTCAACGAGCAGAACAAAAACTACTGGGCCTTCCGTCCAGTAAAGCGGCCTGAACGTCCCCAGGTGAAATCCACGCCATGGTCGAAGACAGCGATCGATGCCTTCATCTTCGACAAGTTGAACCAGGCGGGGCTGCGTCCCAATTCGCCAGCTTCGAGAGCTCAACTCATTCGTCGCGCTTACTACGATATGATCGGTCTGCCTCCGACTTTGGAAGAGGTGAAGGCTTTCGTCGCTGATGAGTCACCCAAGGCGTTTGAAAAGGTGACCGACGATCTCCTGGACCGCCCGCAGTACGGCGAGAAATGGGGACGGCATTGGCTGGACCTGGTTCGCTATGCGGAATCCAACGGCTACGAACGCGACGGTTACAAGCCGCATGTCTGGCGTTATCGGGACTACGTCATCAACGCCTTCAACCAGGACAAGCCATACGACCGCTTCATCAAGGAACAACTGGCCGGCGACGAGATCGTTCCCTTTTCGCCGGAGGCCCTCGTTGCAACCGGCTATTACCGGCTCGGTCTTTGGGATGACGAACCGGTGGATCGAGCCCAGGCCTATTACGACGGGCTCGACGATATTCTCTCGACGACCAGCCAGACGATGCTCGGACTTACGGTTGGCTGCGCGCGTTGTCACGACCACAAGATCGATCCGATTCCACAGAAGGACTACTACAGCATGGTCGCCTTCCTGAATAACATCCGCCACTACGGCATTCGCGGAGGCAATACCGTGGCGGACGCATCCATACGGGCGATGATTCCGCCGAACGAAGGCGAGGCCGAACACCACCGGAACAAGAAGTTGATTGAGAAAGAACGTGGCGTGCAGCGGGTCATCAATCGCATCGACAAGAAGGCACGCACCAACCTGAAGGCCGGCGAGAGAGATGACTACAATATCGCTGAATCGAATCGAATCGAGATTCTCCGCAAATACCTGGGCGATTGGATAAAACAAAAGGACTTCGATGCTTATTTGAAGGCCAGGTCTGATTTGAAAATAGTTCGTGAGGAGAAGAGCAAGTCCGGACTTGCTCTGGTCGTCACCGAGAAGGGAGTAAATCCTCCCGCACAGAACGTTTTCATTCGCGGCAACGTCCATGCTCGCGGAGATGCCGTCGTTCCCGCATTTCTTTCGATTCTCTCCCCGCCGAAAGCCGCCGCGACCAAGAAACCTTATGGCAGATCGACCGGCCGTCGGACCGTGTTCGCCGATTGGATCGCGAGCAAAGACAACCCACTCACCGCCCGCGTGTTCATGAACCGCCTCTGGCAGCATCACTTCGGACGCGGCATCGTAAAATCGAGCGAGAACTTCGGACGCCTCGGCGAACAGCCGACGCATCCCGAACTGCTCAACTGGCTCGCCGCGGAATTCATGGCTGGCGATTGGAAGATCAAGCGCATGCACAAGCTGATCATGCTTTCACGCGCCTACCAGATGAGTTCGGCGGGATCAGACGCGGGACTGGAGAAAGACCCGGCCAACAATCTGTTCTGGAGATTCAACCTTCGTCGTCTCACTGCCGAGGAGATCCGGGACTCAGCCATCAACCTCACCGGCAAACTCAATCCCAAGATGGGCGGTCCGAGCATCTATACCGACGTTCCCCAGGAAGTCCGCGCAACTGCCTCCCGGCCTCATGCTGCTTGGGGCAATTCACCGGAAGCCGAGCGCAATCGTCGCAGCGTTTACATCGTCATCCGCCGTTCCCTGCACGAACCGATCCTCAAGACCTTTGACATGGCGGACACCGACGGTCATTGCTCGGTGCGCTTCTCCAGCATTCTACCGACGCAATCGCTCACGATGCTGAACAGCAAGTTCTTCAATGAGATCGCGATTGGCTTCGCGAATCGCGTTCGCAAGGAAGCGGGGGGCAATACTCGCAAACAAGTCGAACGCGCCTTGCAACTAGCGTTCAACCGCGAGGTCACTGCGAAGGAAATTGAGACCGGTGAAGCGGCTTTCAAAAAACTGAGCAGCCTGGCATCCAAGCGCCAGAACGTGCGTGCTGGAAATCCATTGGAACGCTTCTGCCTCATGGCGTTGAACTTGAACGAATTTGTTTTTGTAGACTGAACTGGGGTGAGGGAGAAGACATTCAACGATCCCGGGACATGCAGTTTCACCCATTCCGCTGCAGACAGACATTTACAACAGTTAAATCCCAAACGGAGATTCTGAAAATGAACACGGATAAACCTCGCAATACCTTCTGCGGTCGCACGCGTCGCGAATTCCTTCACCAGGTCGGTGGTGGGTTCACCTCCCTGGCCCTGACCGGACTGCTCGCGCAGGATCGTTTCTTCGGCAGCCAGGCACTGGCCGCCGACGGCAAAACGGCCTGGGAGAGCCCGCTCGCCGAGAAGCAGCCGCACTTCACACCGAAGGCCAAGCGCGTGATCTTCCTGTTCATGTATGGCGGTCCGAGCCACATGGATACCTTCGATCATAAGCCCGATCTCTATCCGCTCGACGGCAAGACCATCGACGTCAAGACCTTTGGCCGCGGTGGTCACAAGAACAAGGGCCGCGTGGTCGGCCCCAAGTGGACCTTCGATCATCACGGCCAGTGCGGGAAGAAGATCTCCACGCTCTTTCCCAACGTCGCCAAGCACGTCGATGACATCTGCTTCCTTCACTCGATGACCGCCGATTCCCCAATCCACGGATCGGCGCTGCTCATGATGAATTGCGGCAGCATCATCAGTGGAAAGCCATCCATTGGTTCCTGGCTGAATTATGGTCTGGGCTCCGTGAACGAGAACCTGCCTGGATACGTGGTCATGCTTGAGCGCACGGGCGGACCGATCAGCGGTGCCAAGAACTGGACCAGCGGCTACATGCCGGCGACCTATGCGGGGACAGTCCTGCGATCCAAAGGTTCTCCCATCCTCGATCTCAACCACGCCTACGGCCTCGACCCGAAGGAACAACGCGCCATGCTTGATGCGATGGGTGAGTTCAATCAAAGCCACCTGGCCGGACGTGCGGGCAATACCGATCTGGCTTCACGAATTGCCAGTTATGAACTCGCCTTCAAGATGCAGACGGCCGCGCCGGAAGCGGTCGACATCGACAGCGAACCGCAGCATGTGAAGGATCTTTACGGCTACGACAACGAGCGCACCGGCGACTTCGCCCGCAAACTGATCATGGCCCGCCGACTTGCCGAGCGCGGTGTTCGTTACATCCAGGTCTACTCGGGTGGCGCGCACAATGACGACAACTGGGACGCCCATGGCGACTTGGAGAAGAATCACAGTTTCCACGCCGGTAATACGGACAAGCCGATCGCCGGCCTCCTCGAAGACCTCAAGCAGCGGGGCATGCTCGACGAGACGCTTGTCGTCTGGGGTGGTGAGTTTGGACGCCAGCCCACCGCGGAATACGCGAGGGGCACGGGCCGCGATCACAATTCCTACGGCTTCACCATGTGGATGGCCGGTGGCGGCATCAAAGGGGGGATGTCCTACGGCAATACTGATGAACTCGGTTCAGCCGCGGTCGAGAATCGCCTGCATGTGAAGAATCTCCACGCGACGGTTCTTCATCAGATGGGTCTGAATCCAAACGAACTCAGCTACTTCTACGCGGGACTGGAGCAGAGGCTTGTAGGAGTGGAAGGCGCGGATCCGATCAAGGAGATCATTACATAGGCTGAGTTGAAGAACGCCAGCGCAGTTGATCCATACAAATCCTTTACGTTAATAGCCTGCGGCGCGGCAAAAAAAGCGATTCCTCTTGCCTCCCCGGGAGCGGCCCACCAAGATCTTTTCCGGCACGCACAACGCCCGGAAAGCGTTCAGAACCACAGCTGACACAAACTTGATTTGCCGCGTGATGACAAGGAAGCGCCTTCCCTGCCTCTGGTTATGTTCGCTGCTTGCGATTGTCTTCGCGATGCCTGCGGGTGCCTCCCATTTTCGCTTTGGAAACCACTCCTGGCGCAAGGGTTCCGGCGGACTCGGCGGGCTGGATTACACTTTTGGCGACGGTTCAATTCCCTCCACCTTTGCTTCAAGGGGCGCCACCTTGGTGGCCGACCTGACGGATGTGAACGGGGAACAGTGCGAGGTGTGGACCAAGACTGTCACGCATACCTACCCGTCCAACGGGGTTTATGCCATCTCCGACGACAGCGGCAACCGGATCGGCAATCTCGAGAACGCCGGCAACGACGGCGATCTCTTCTCTGTCCGCATGGCCACGGCCTTGGAGTCCGAGATTCCAAGCGTAGCGACGATCGGCTCGACGCCTTTGGCTGTCACCCCCGCGCCATTGGATTTCATCATCGAACTGGTTGATGGACTGACGAGCAGCGCCCCGGCGTGCACGAGCCCGACTCAGACGACCTACAACGCCGAAGCCGGTTCGCCGTTCTCATTGCAGGTGGTGGCCACGGACCCGGAGGGCAACGACATAGAGATTGATGTGATCAGGCCGGCCGGTTCGTCGATCATACCCGCGGCAAACACGGTCACCAATTCACCCGCCACCCTGACCGTTTCAACCAATGGTTCGACGCAGCGCGCCACCATCTCCCCGGCGCCGGGTCCACCTTCTATCGACTCCGCCAACCGGGCACACCCTAACCCCCGACAAACTTGCACGAACTCCTCCTTCATCTCGTAGGCGATTACCTGCTCCAGACCGAGCAGATGGCGTTGCGCAAAACCAAGAGCTGGTTCTGGGCGATCACACATGCTCTGGTGTATTCACTGCCCTTCCTCCTGCTGATCGGGCCGAACACGGTCGGCTGGCTGGTAATCTTCCTCACCCATGCCGTGATTGATCGTTACCGTCTTGCCGCTCATGTCTGCCGGTTCAAGAACGTGTTCTGGTTCGGCCCCGGCCGACCTGAATTTGACACGGATACCGGTTATTCAAAGGAGACCCCACCGCACGTGAAGTTCTGGCTGGTGGTGATTGTGGACAACACCTGTCACCTGTTGATCAACCATCTGTCCTTGAAGTTTTTGAACATACCGATGTTCTGAGGAGATGCCGATGGGTGAGAAAACCATAATGCGACTGAATCCGAACCGGAACCCGATCCTCGGGAGCCTGCCGGAGGACGCCATGGAGCAGATGTTCCCCCTGGCCAAGGTCGAGAAGCACGCGGAGGGCGCCGACTCCATCAAGGAAGGCGAACCTTCGGACAGTATTTATTTCGTCACCTGGGGTGCCGTGGCGATCATGAAGGACGGCTTCGAGATCGATCGTCAAAGCGCCGGTGGAGTCATCGGCGAAATGGGCGTGCTCACCGACGCACCTCGGTCCGCGACCAGATATTGAAGGAGAAAAGTCCGGGAGAACTCCTCCAAGACACGCTCGACGAAACCGCCATTCTCTTCTTTGACATCCGCGGCTTCTCGACCGCGGCCTGGACACTTGTCTCCTCGGACGATTCGCGGACGCTGCGCTCTTGATGTCCGCCGTCGTTTCGAACGTGCCGTCTTTCCGAAACACGTATTCCATGCTCTTCAAGTCGTCGCCGATGTCTTTCCCGCCAAAACGAATGGACGCCCAGGTGCCAATGACGGGATTGGCGGATTGACCGGATTTCTCGTCCTGGCTGAATGCGGCAGAGGGCATCAGGAGGGCGAGGGCAATAAAGAGATACGAACGTCCAAGAATCACGGTGCCGAGAATCTGCGGGAACCATCTGCGGGTCAATCCGGGATTGATTTCGCGCCTGCGCCGCGCGTTAATCCGTTGAATGAACCGCCTTGTCCCGTCCCTGATTCTCGTCGCCGCACTTCCGCTCTGCGCGCAGACTGTCAAGGATCGCGAAGGCGCCGTTCGTGGCGACCGCGAAAAGATGTCCGGCAACTCTCGGTGGATCTACAACGACGTGGAAGCCGGTTTTGCCGAGGCACGCCGCACGGGCAAACCCTTGATGGTCGTCCTTCGCTGTGTTCCCTGCATGGCCTGCATGGGAATCGATGAAGAAGTCCTCACGGAGAATCGCGAACTGAAATCACTGATGGACCAGTTTGTTCGCCTACGCATCATCAACGCCAACTCCTTGGATCTCTCTCGATTTCAGTTCGACTACGACCTGTCTTTCTCCACGCTCTTCTTCAACGGAGATGGCACGGTTTACGGACGCTACGGTTCATGGGAACACCAGCATGACTCGCAGAACCGCGCGACGGAGACCTTTCGCCGGGCTCTTGAAGGTGCGCTTGGGCTGCACCGGAGATTCCCTTCCAATCGTGATTCATTGCGTGGCAAGCAAGGCGGACCGTTTCCTTATAAACGTCCCGTGGAAATGCCGATCCTCAGCGGGAAATACGATCTGCATTTGAATTGGAAAGGAAACGTCGTCAAGAGCTGCGTGCATTGTCATCAGATCGGCGACTCCATCCGGCTGGACCATCGCAATCGGAAAGAAGCCATACCTTCCAAATGGATCTATCCGTACCCGGCACTGGAAGTACTCGGCGTCGAGACCGATTCCAAGGACTTCCTCAAGGTGTCCGGGATAACACCAGGCACACCAGCATCTCGTTCCGACCTCAAGCCGGGCGACCGGATTGAGTCGCTTGATTCGCAGCCACTCATCTCCACCGCAGACATCGCCTGGGCGTTGCATGAAGCAGCGGAGCGAGGACGGTTGGCAGTGACTTGGACGCGCGGCACACAATCCTTGTCAGGCAATATCTCGCTGAAAGCGGGCTGGCTTTCGGCAACGGACATTTCGGACCGGGTCGGTACCTGGCCAATGCGCGCCATGGCGCTCTACGTCAAACATCTGGGGCGCTACGGAAAGCACGGCGCTGCCATGCGTGCTGGATTCCTGAAGCATGACGTGCTGATCGGTTTGGACGGCAAATCCGATCGCACGACCGAAAGTCGGCTCATCGGCGAAGTTCTGCTTCACCATCAAGGCGGCCGGAGAATCACTGCGATCGTCCTGCGCGGCAAACGTCGTCTTGATCTGGAATTGCCAATTCAGTGAATGACTTCGTCTGCGAAGCTGGATTTCTTCAATTCAGGACTTGTCTTGTCGAAAGCGACTGTTATTTTCCACGGCCCTTTATGAAAGCGGACATACATCCGAACTATCAGGAAGCGGAGATTCGTTGCGCCTGCGGCAATGCGATCAAGACCCGCTCCACGCGACAGGACGTGCTGATTGGTATTTGCAACGTCTGCCACCCCTTTTATACCGGTCAACAGAAGTTTGTTGATACCGCCGGCCGCGTTGACAAGTTCCAGCAGCGCGCCCAGAAGACCGCCGAAGCCCGCGCCAAGATGGCCGAGGCCCGAGCGAACAAGAAAAAGCGTCGCTAGTTTGCTCCTTTCGAATCCGCCCGCATGCCGACACCGGTTTGCGGGCGGATTTCTTTTTGCCCCGGTATCTCCGTTGGGCAGGCTTCCGGCCTGTCACCACCACGCCCTCCACACGACAACCAGCCGCTGAATGGACTACGACAAACACATCGAGAACTTTGCCCGGCGCTACGCCGAGGTGGAACGTGCGTTGGCTGATCCCGAAGTCTTCAATGACCAAAAGAAATCCCAAGAGCTGAGCCGCGAATACGCCCGACTCAAACGCCTGGTCGCGGTCGGCGAAAACTTCCGAAAATCCAGCAAGGATCTGGCGGATAATCGCGAGATGCTTGCGGCTGAAGAGGAAGGCTCGGAACTGGCCGAGATGGCGCAGGAAGAAGGCGAACGATTGGAAGGCGAAGTGAAGGCCCTCGAGCTGGAACTTCAGGCCGGCCTGCTCCCGCCCGACCCTGCGGATTCACGCAACACCATCTTTGAAATCCGCGCCGGAGCCGGGGGCGATGAATCGTCACTCTTCGCTGGCGACCTTCTCCGCATGTACACACGCTATGCGGAAGCGCAGGGCTGGAAGATCGAGCCAATGGATTCCAGTCCCAGCGAAGTCGGCGGGTTCAAGGAAGTGATTTTCCAGGTCACCGGCTCAGACGTTTACAAGCGCCTCAAGTACGAGAGTGGGGTTCATCGCGTGCAGCGAGTTCCAACCACCGAGGCTTCCGGCCGCATCCACACCAGCACCTGCACGGTTGCCGTTCTTCCCGAAGCAGAAGAGGTGGATCTGCAGATCAATCCGGATGATTTGGAGATCACACGTTGTCGTGCGTCCGGTCCCGGTGGCCAAGGGGTCAACACCACCGACTCCGCGGTTCAGATACTGCACAAGCCGACCGAGTTGATTGTTCGATGCGCAGACGAACGTTCGCAGCTGAAAAACAAGGACAAGGCCATGAAGGTTCTTCGTTCGAGGCTGCTCGAACGCAAGATTGCCGCAGAACAGGCAAAGTATGCCGCAGAACGAAAATCCCAGGTTGGCACCGGCGAACGCAACGAGCGCATTCGAACCTACAACTTTCCGCAGGGACGCGTGACCGATCATCGGATCGAGCTCACGCTCTACAATCTTCCGCAAGTGATCGAAGGCGAATTGGATTCCGTTATCAATCCACTCATCGCCGACGATGTGGAACGTCGGCTGAAAAGCATCACCGCGAACGTTTGACCACCTTTACTCTGCGTCAGAGTTGGTTGAGAAAGAATGCTTCGTCCGGCGCAATTGCCGGCGCCTCAGGAATCCAGTCGTTCGTGATCTGCGAGAAAGTTGAACGGCTCCACGTCTGGCCATCCCATTGGAATACCTCGACCGATTCTTCTGCCTGGAGATGCAACGGGTTTTCACCGGTGTTGCAGCGGATGGAGAAACCGGCGGGTGCATCGATGAGCGGATCGGGAGCTTCATCGGGTGGCCAGCCAAGCCACACGCTTTCCTTGGCTTCGCCGGGATTGAACACCCACACGCCATCGCCAGGCTCGAGGGTCATCTCTCCGTTCTATCACCCGCCAAGCGCCTCGTTGTAGGTCGCGGTTTGATACCCGTCGGGGGGAGAGCTGATAGACCTGCGTTCCATCGGGGACCAATCGGAAATGCTCTTCCACCGTGTTGTGTTCGGTTTCCAAGGCAACTCCGATCAATTGAAATCCCGTGTTGATGGTCATCGATTTCAGCGTCACGCGCTTCCAGATGATCGGTAGGCCAGGGGTCTTGAAGACATGCAGATACTTGCCCACGCGCGCGACACTCTAGTGCAGTGAGTCATTGAGTTATGATACATGGGCGTATAAGATTCGCACGATGGCAGCGCCGTTTGTAGTCAGCCCACCGGAACGAAAGAAACTTCAGAACATGGCTCGCAGTCGATCTCTACGCAGTGAAGACAGTCGTCGAGCACGAATCATCTTGGCCTTGGCGACCGGGTCGTCCTTGCGAACGGTCAGCGCCGAGCAACAATGCAGCGTCAATACGGTGCGCTTGTGGCGCGATCGTTTCATCGCCGATCGCTTGGCAGGAATCTATAGCCGGCATCGGGGAAAAGCGCCGGACAAGAATGCGGAAAAGTTGGCGGCCCGCATCATCGACTGGACGCTTCATCGCAAGCCCGGCAATGGTGCAACCCAGTGGAGTACACGCACCTTGGCCGCGGCATTGCAAACCAGCCAGTCACGCGTTGCCCGGGTGTGGGCCAAGAGCGGACTGCAGCCCCACCGTTTGCGCCGATACAAGGCCAGCAACGATCCTGATTTTGAAAGCAAGGCTGCGGATGTCATTGGGCTCTATCTCAAACCTCCTCTGAATGCCGCGGTTTTCTGTGTTGATGAAAAGACCGCGATTCAGGCGCTCGATCGCCTCGATCCGGTGTTGCCGCTATCGCCCGGACGAGCTGAGCGTCACGGATTTGAATATTACCGGCATGGTACGCTCTCGCTTTATGCGGCGCTGGACACTCTTTCGGGCGAGGTGTTGGGCAAGACGACCGAGCGTCACACCAGTGCGGAATTTGTCGCCTTCCTGGAAGAGTTGATCGCCACTCAAGCCGCGAAGAAGGAGATCCACGTCATCGTCGACAATCTCTCGGCTCACAAAACCAAACGTGTGGCTGAATTTTTACAAAACAATCCACGCGTGAAGATGCATTACACGCCAACCTACTCATCGTGGCTCAATCAAATCGAGATCTGGTTTTCGAAGATCCAGCGAGATCTCATCACCCGAGGAATCTTCACGTCCAAAGCCGACCTCAAGCGAAAGATCCTCAAATACATCGGCCATCACAATCGAACGGCTCAACCCTTCAAATGGACCTATCGCAATCTTGCCAAACGAACCAAGCGTTCAGTTTCTACTGACTCACTGCACTAGTACGAGGACAACGAGAAGAGCGAATGGGCTGCATGGTCCCACTCAAGACGTCCGGCGACCGACCGCCCCTGCTCCTGTTCCATCCAACGCCCGGCGACGTCATGGGGTACGGTAATCTCGTCTGCCACCTCGGTAACGATCAACCCTGCTATGGATTCGTCGCGCGCGGGCTGTTGAAGGACGGCGAATGCCACATGCTTATCGAGGACATGGCCGAGTATTACATCGAGGAACTGCTGACGAACCAAATTCCAGAATCCTACTTTCTTGCCGGCTGGTGTTACGGCGGGATTGTCGCGCTCGAGGCCGCACAACAACTTCGTGCGCGTGGCAAGAAGGTTGCCTACCTTGGAATGATCGACACCATGGCGTCTGCGATCCGCACGCGAAAAGTGAAACAGCGCATCGTAGAATTGAAGAACGCCTTCCTCTCTTCCCAGGTTCCACCAGGCCACCTTCGAAACGACACCGGCGGCTGGGATGTTGCTGCCGGGGAAGTTGATGTCTACAACATTGACTGCCGCCACGAAGACATCCTCAAGGAACCGGTCGTCACCGATCTCGCTGAAAAACTCGTCGAATCCCTCGCCCGCCACCAACGGCAATCCCACCAATAAACGGTCGCATTGGTGGCGCAACTTCCTCCCGAGCGGACGGCGTCTTTACGAGCGATCTCGCAATTGGACCGCTCTACCAAACCCGTCGCAACTCAATCAACCCCGCGTCCGAAAGATCTTCCCTGATGACATCCATCGCGATGTCCGCATCAGGGACAAAGCAGAACGCCTCCATCGACTCCTTGTTCATGCAGCCGCCATCACAGTGCCCCAATCCCGTCTCGCCGAGGAGATCATCCAACCGATCCTCCAACACATGACGCTCGGCAAGATCATTGTCGTCCTTCCGCTTCGGCCGTGCAATCTCCACGCGAATCTCGATCAAATCTTCATCCGCGATTTCCTCAAACCCCGATAACGCAGCCGACTCAAGCAAAGCCTCCATCAGCTGATCTTCATTCGCGCCTTCCGGAATCTCATGACGCCGGCACTCACCGCGCATGCCCGACTGACCAAAGTGTTCGATCACCGCACCATCCTGCTCCCACACCTCATGATAGTGCAGTCCGGTCTGATCGCGTTTGTAGAGCTTGTACATGATGCGCGTATGGCAATCGGCGTGGCGAACTGCGCCCGCGTCGTAGCGCAGGACTCCAGATCCTGCAGAACGTGGTTAGCAGTTTACTCGACCGAATTCAAAGAAATCGTCAACACCAGCGTGCGATGCAGGACAGAAGATTGCCCAGCAGCGGTTCTGGCAAGCCACCGCATCGTTTCGCTTAAGTGAGTGTCAGTTCGAGCACCATTGGCAAGGCCACCTGTGCCAAGCAATGCTTGGCGCTCCATGGAGTTTTTGAACCAGTCTTCCTGCCATTCGTCCTCAGTCACGCTGGCGAACGAAGCTGGGTGAAGACCAGGCCCAATGTCCATTGCGTTGCCGGACTCGCGCATAGTAGGAAGCCTGCTCATCGACATCGGAATCATCTTCAAACTCCACTCGATAATTCAACTCATGGGGAAGCGGCGCGCGATTCATCCGCCAAGCGTTGGACTCGATGCCATTCATCATCCCCGATCGCGCACCTTCGATCAGCTTTTCCAATGGCCACTCGACGCGCTGTCCGTTGAGTTCAGCAAACACTTTCGCCGTCCGAGGCATTTCGACTTCGATGCACATGCCTTGCGAGGTGGTGGTGAAGTTGTTCGGAGTCCCTTCACTGATTGTCTCGAAGGACACCTGTCGTTCATCGCGCGCAAGCACCCGTGCAGTGTGATACCCAATCTCCTCACCGTCACCCTCAAGAGGTGATACCACCTGTCGCCCTCGGAAACGCGGCTCAATGTTCAGTATCCGTCCATCTTCAATTCCAAGAGTCGCATCCCAACTGCAAGTCGCGTTACGCGGTCCCCAGCCGAGTTCGAGATACAGCTTGGTACGAATCACGTCGGCCGGGCTCGCAGGCGTCTGGAGATCGCATTCCGAAACACGCTTGATGAGACGGTTGTTCTTCAGCACATCCACGTAATCAATTGCAGCTCCGGCGTTGACTTCAAGCGAAAGGCTGCGCGTGGACCCGGTCGGAAGAATTCCACCCATTGGCGTTCCGTTGATTGAGAACCTCAGCTCAATCCGGTCTCCGCTCATGGCCCAACTCCGACGCTCGTAAAACGCATTCCAAATCGCATCGCGCGAATGCTCCTCGGCCCAGATTCCCGTCAAACCATGCCCATACGATCCTGGGTGCCCGCTGTGATGATCCGTTCCGCCGGTGACGCCAAACACATAGCCCCGCGCCAGACCCGAATGAAACGTCCCGTCATAATCGGACGGTCCCATCACGTGGAGGAACGGTCGTGTGTTGTCGCTCTCTTCCGAACAGCCATGCATCGAGATCAATTCCACAACCGGCGCAAATTCCGAATCGTAGGTCTCCCAATCGATTCCACGGAATCCACGTTTGTAGCCGATGTGATGAGGCTGCGCCAAGGTGTCGATTCCCCGCTCCCGCAATGCGCGCATCTTCCGGTTCAGATCATCGAGATCATCCGGGTAAAGAATCGCCAAATCCTCATCGGGCCGATCGAGATCCTTGTAGAGGATGTTCCGATCACCCGAGGCACAGGAATGAACTTCAAACGCCGGAAACACCGTGAACTCTCCCTCGCGATTGGTCTCTCGAAGTTCTTTCAGCATTTTCGGCCAACCGGCCTTCAGCTTCGCGAAGCCCTCCAGGTGAAAATCAATGACCGGTTGAATCCGCGGTTCGGGATCCGGCATGTCCGGCCAATGCGCGTGCCCCGTGATCGAAACGAAATCCAATCGCTGCCGCGCATTTGCCAATGCGTCCGTCAGCGGCCCATGCCCGTATGAGATGCCGCAATGATTGTGGATGTCTCCGTAAAGCGGGCGGAGCGTCTGACAGATATCCTCAGGCACAATCTAGCTCTCCGATGGCTGCGGTTTCGCAAACACCTTGCAGGCAATCATTCCAACGGTCACACCCACGACCAGAGCGGCAGGCGAAATCCATTGAAAACTCACCGGGTCCAAACCCGTCTCCGGATCCACTCCAAAGATCATCCCGCTGAACGCAACCAGCGCGGCCACCGTCACGCTCGCGATCGTTCCGATCCAAACACCGGTGGTATTCGCAAAAGGCACAAACATGGCAAAGAAGAACAACAGGAAGATTGGAACGGTCAACAGATTCACCGTCTTGTTGGTGACAGCAAGAAAGTTTCCCGGGATGTGTTTGATGTAGATACTCAAGCTGACCACCACCACACCGATGCCAATGGCCAGGAAACGCGCGAATCGGATACGGTCCTCATCGGTTTTCGGCCCACCACCTGAGCGCCCCACGATATCGGTCAACGTCACCGCAGTGATCGAATTCACACCGGAGTCGATACTCGACATCGCTGCGGCAAATAAACCGGACACGACCAACCCCGTCACGACCGGTGGCAGATGAAACGCGATGAAGTGCGGGAACATCTTGTCGGCATTGTCCGCCAGCGTTGCGCCTTCCGGGAGATCTCCCGGATTGGCCTGGAAATAGCCAAGCAGAGCACAGCCCACCAGTCCCAAGGTGACACCCACAACCATCGACACAGTCAACTGCATGCCAACTGCCTTCCTCGCGGCACGTGCATCTTCGGTCGCCATGAAACGTTGGATGGTGACCTGGTCGCCTGCAGAAGTACAAACCATCCACAAGAACACCGATATAATCGTCCCCACGACCGTCACACGCGTTGAGGGATCCAGACTGAAGATCGGTTGCGTATCCCAGATCGGTTGCCACTCAGTCGGAAACCAAGCGAAGCCTTTCATTTTCACCGTCACTGTCACGATCACCAGCACCGCACCTCCGAACAAAAGCAGGCACTGCATCAGATCCGTGATCACCACGGCTCGGAGACCGCCCAGTGAGGTATAGGTAATGGCAAACGCACCGGTAATCAGAACGATCAACGGAACCCATTTCTCATCAACCCCCGTCATGATCGCAATCGCCTTCGCCGTCATGTAAACGAGCAAAGACATCCAGAACAGGCGCAGCAGCAGAAACATCGTCACCCCGAGCAGGCGAATACTGGGCCCCAGCTTCTCTTCCAGCAGTTCGTATGCGCTGGTCACGCGTTGCCGCATGAAGACCGGCAACAGGATGGAGCCGACCACGAGAAAGACGAACGGATAAGCAATGTAGTTGGTCAGATAAACCGGCCCCTTGCCCAAAACCTCACCCGGAATCGCGAGATACGAAATCGTGCTCAACAACGTGGCAAAGAGCGACACGCCGATGAGGAACGGATTCATCTTCCCCGATCCGACAAAGTACTCCTTGGTATTCTTCTGCTTCCGCCCGAAGTAATAACCAAGACCAATCGTCGAGCAGGCGTACAAGAATACGATGATCCAATCAACAGGCTTCATAAGTGGCCCGGATCGTGGAACTGCTCCACGGAACTGTCCAGTGGAATTGCTGACAGCCGATGCTAAAGGGCGTGATTGCAGGTGGGTGGCGCAAGCGAGTTGTTTGTGGAGGGACCAGTTTACGAGTCCGTAGCCGAGCTACAGCCCTCTGAACTTGGGCGATGGAGTTTGAGCCTACTCGCAGCAGCACGGGGCAAATCATACTCGCCTCGGATTTTCGCGCCCACGGACTCGTAAACTCGTCCCTCCACCACCCACCTGATTCACACCCGCGGATGCGTTCCGTAACCGTGAGCGATGGGATGCCAGCAGGAGTCGAAAGTTCCCGGCTTTATTCCAACAACATCATGTCCGGATCAAACCGACGCGCGAGCATACTGTTGAACCGCGTCCGATCCAAACCGCCCTCCTCGATGAGCAGGTTTGCATCTACCCTTGTCCGTTTCTGCTTCGACCATCGCCGATGGATCCGCTTCACCGCCCCATGGCAATCCTCATCCGTCCCCAGAAAGTCATAATCAAAATCATCAAAGCCCTTCAACCGNTTCAACGAACGCTGCGCCACGAATCGCACCGCCAGGTAACGGTCATTCAGCATCTGCCCCACCACCGGCGCCTGCCAATCCTTGCCCGTGGTTTCAAGCGCGTCCTCCCATCCCAGACTCCAGGCAGCCAAGGCACGTTGACCCGCGTCACCTCGCAGCGCCAACCAGACCATATGCGCCACCTCGCGTTCGTCCTCGGTGTAATCGGGTTCATCGTGCCCGTACCATTCCTTCAACTTCCCGCCCGCCCAGGCCGCAGTCTGATCGATATGGCATTGCGTGCAGGCATTTGGCCTTCCTGTCTGCAAATCCGTCTTGATATCCGGCGAACTGATCGTGTGACTACGCAGTGCCTTCACCAATCCATAGGTCGTGTGAGGCATGTGACAATTGAAGCAATGACTGCCCGACGAATCCGCCTGATGATGCGTGTGCGTCGCCAGCTTCGTTTCGTCCGCAAACTCTTCATGACACTGAGTACAAGCCTTGTTTGTTTGCATGCCCGGCTTGAGCTGGTCATCCGCCCATTGCTTCAGTGAACTTCCATCCGACGAATCGTGATGGGAGTTGTGGCAGGACAGACACGACATCACTCCCCGCTTCTCGTCCCCATGCGTGAAACAGGGGCTCTCTACCAGCCCATTGTATTCGCGCCCCGACACCCGAACGCGGCCATCCGACCAGAACAACCCAGGAAGATAGGTCGGCCCCATTTGCTCCGCCATTTCGCGTTCGCGCTCCGGATCCTTGCCGAGCTGCACCAACTCGCGCACAGCATGGATATCCGCCCCCGGCTCATAGCGATTGTGAACATCCTGTTCCTGATCGAAGTAGATCCCGTGACATTGTCCGCATACCTGTGACTGGCGTTTGCCGCTCAAGTGCGTCGGCAACATGATGCTGTGATCCGCCCCTTCATCCCGGCGCAATTCATATCGGCGTCGCGGATCGCGATTCAGGCGCACATGTTCTTCGCCCGGCCCATGACATTCCTCACAGGCAATCCCAAACTCAGCCACCTTGCTGTCCATGTCACTCATGCTCGCAACGTGTTGCTCACCCCGCGTCGTGTGGCACTTGATGCAGGTGATGTTCCAGCGGCCCTCCTCGTTGTTGAACTCCGCAACGGGCCGGAGAAACATCGAATCTCGTGGCACCCAACGATTCACCTCGAAGTTATAGATGATCGGCAGCTGCATCAGCTTCCGTCCCCGTCCTTCTGAGTACCAATACACCTGCATGTGATGCGAACCGGTAACCAGTTCGATCTTTTTTCTGACACGCGGTGCCGGCTCACTTCCTGGGATCCATTTCTCAAACAGATCCATTTCCGCAAAGAACTCATCCTCCTCCCGCTCCAGCTTGAAAACCCGTCCAAGCACATTCACCTCCACGTTATCAAAGTCGCCCTTGATGGCCCCAGGGGATGCGACCTGCGTCATCGTGCGATGATAGGACCCATGCCAGCTGTGATACTCCTTCGGGTGACACGACCGACAGGTGTCCGAAGAGACATAACCCTTGGAGGGCACGGCGATTGGGCGATGCTTGATGTCCGCCTCAGCAATCACCTCCGGTCGATTCAATCGAGCCGTGCGTGACGCTGAGACCGCAACTGCCACCCACAAGCCGAAGGCAAACAACGCCATCAGTCGTGCGCCGGAACGTTGCAGTCGCCAGGCGAAAGGCAACAGTGCAGTGCCAAGAATCAACGCGAAGAGAAATGCCTCGCTATCCATGCCAATGAACCCCGTTTGTTGCAAGTCCAGCGATCAACATGATCGTTCGTTCATGTGCACAGCCGAATCGTATTCGCCAAACCAAGCTTCGAGCGATGTAATTTCCCGAATTCCAACAGCAGCCATGCATACATAAACATGTCACATACATGACATTTTTATGTACCTTGCTCAATCAACCGGCATCAGACTCCGGGCGTGGTTACAAGTGGGTGGTGGAGAATCCCGCGACCAGGGGCAATACAACCGCAACGCGGTTGAACTCCAAATCCCAGCGTCGCGAAGCGCACGCTGGGAACTGGGCGCCATCAGTATCGAACCTCAACGAGGTTCCACAATGAGATTGAAGCCAAATGGTGTGCAACCGCCTTCGGGGTTGCTGGGCCATCTCGCGATTAACCAGTGTGCGCTTCGCGACACTGGGCTCCGGGGTTGAACCGCGTTGCGGTTCCCGGAACGCACCACCCACCTGCAATCACACGCTCAGACTCCAGACACAATTGCTTTGGGATTCAATCCCCGCTGTGCCCCTGTTAACGTCCGCGCTTCGCGGATGCAGAAATCATCGAAGCAGGCTGTATTGGGTTTCCTGGGCGGACAGACCTTCAAGTCCGGCTTGGATTGTCCTTCCGGCAATGGCTGGCTCGCCCACTCGCTCGCAAAAGAAAAGACCGATCTGGAACTCGATGGTGTCGATCTCTACGTCGATGAGGCTGAAGGATACCGCAAGATCTGGCAAGCCGACCTCGATGATGGTCTTCCGGATGAGGCAGGAAAATACGATCTCATCTGCTGCTGCGAAGGGATTGAACATGTCGGCAATCTACTTGGATTGTTGCGTTCGTGCCGCAAACACCTGAACGAAGACGGCCTTCTTATTGTCACTACACCCAACGTCTGGTTTCCGCAGGCGCGACTTCAGTATTTCCTTCGCGGCTTCTTCCCGTCGCCCCCCCCCTTGGGTGACAAGATCAAACCGGGTACTCACATCTACATCACGCCGTGGTCGTATCCGCAGTTGTATGTCTACCTCAAGCTCGCAGGATTTGACGTTCCCGAAATCATCAGCGAGCCGCTTTCGCGCCCGAAACACTTCCACGAGAGACTCTTGGGCATCCCCGGAAAATTCTATTCGCGACGCAAGGTCCGAAAGGCCATGACTGATGAGGAACGGCGCTACTGGCAGATCACTTCGCAGAATGAACTGCTTTACGGTCGCCATTTGATTGTGTACAGCCGTCCCGTCACATGAGCGAAGCGGCAGAAAATAAGCGCGTCTGGCGCATCGCCCATTCGGAGTTTTCGCTTGGTTGGGGTGGTCAGGAAATGCGCGTCTTCGCAGAACTCCAGGGATTCAAGGATCGTGGATCTGAGGTGACGCTCATTGCGCCCGCTGCCAGCAAGATTTTCAAGCGTTGCACCGAAGCGGGAATCGACTGCGTTGAACTTCCGCAAAAGAAACTCAAGCTTGTCATTTCCATCATGCGTATCGCGCGGATTCTCCGCGAACGACGCATCGAAGTGCTGAACACCCACAGCTCCCGGGACGGCTGGTTCGTGGCCATGTCCGGCCGGATGGCGAAGACGCCGTTCATTATTCGCAGCCGCCACATTGAAGTGACCTATCCGAATCGCTGGATTAGCCGACACGCCTTTACCACCCTGGCGGATTTCATAATCTGCACCAGTGACCGCATCCGGGATCACCTGAAGATGGAATTCAACCTCAAGGATTCGAAGATCGAGACACTGCCCACGGGTATCGATCCAAGCCGATTTGCGCGCAAAGGCCCAAAACATCCCAATCTGGAAAAACTCTCGACTGGGGGGAAGAAACTGATCGGGATGGTCTGCGTCCTGCGCAGTTGGAAAGGGCACGACGTCTTCATTGATGCCGCGAAGAAACTGATCGAAAACGGTCTCAATGCGGACTACGTCATTGCGGGTGAAGGACCGCGCCGCAAACGAATCGCGCAGTGGATTGAAGATACCGGCTACGCTGACCGCTTCCACATGATGGGACATGTCGATGACGTGCCCACCGTTCTCCGCTCACTGGATGTCCTCGCCATCCCATCCCTCAGCCATGAAGGCGTTCCGCAAATCGGTCTCCAGGCATTGGCCTGTAAGACTCCGGTTGTGGGCAGTCATATCGGCGGGATTCCGGAGATCATTCACCATGGCGAGACAGGGCGGATTGTTGCAGCTGACAATGTCGATGAACTTGCCGATGGATTGCGGACGGCGCTGGATGAAACTGAGGCGACCCAACGGATGAGCGGTGCGGGCAGGAGGGTGATCGAGGAGAAACACAGTCAGGCACACATGTTGGATCGACTCGGCGAGATCTACCGGCAACATTTGCCGGCATGAAGCAAGTTCGCGCCGTCTCGCTCATCCTCGCCCTGTTTGTCACCGGTGGAGCGGACGGAGCAGCCGATGCTGCGACCGCCAAGACCCAATCAATCGACAGGTTCATGCGGGCGTTCCTCAAGAAGCACAAGGTCCCCGGCGCTTCGCTGGCGATCACCCGGAATGGCAAGCTGGTCTATGCTCGCGGATTCGGCTGGGCCAATCGCGAACGAAAGATCCCAGTCAAAGCCGATTCTCTCTTCCGCATCGCCAGCATTTCCAAGCCAATCACCGCGGTGGCGATCATGAAACTGGTCGAGGCGGGGCGATTCAATCTGGACGATCGAATGATGGACCTGCTTACGGATCGAATCCGTTACCGCGCATCCAAGCCCTTTGATGCCCGACTAAATGACATCACCGTCCGCGATCTGCTCCAACATTCCGGCGGCTGGGATCGCGGCAGGTCCTTTGCCCCGATGAGCCTTGGCGGACATCTCATGGTCGCCAACGAACTGAAAAAGAAACCGCCCTGCGACACACGCGACGTGATGACCTTCATGTTTCGTCGCCCGCTTCAATTCGATCCCGGCACCGGCTATGCCTATTCCAATTTCGGCTACTTGATTCTCGGCCGAATTATCGAAGACGTGACCGGCATGCGATACGAATCGTATGTCCGAAAAGAGCTCCTTGTACCAGCCGGAGCAACGGCAACCCGCATCGGCCACATGCCCGAAGAACTCCGCGTGAAAAAGGAGGTCTGGTATTACGACGAAAAGAAGAGGACTGCGACGGCGCCATTCGGTCCGCAACGCGGCAGGACGGTTTCCAGCCCCTACGCAAGACCGATGCAGGTCATGGACGCACACGGCGGTTGGATTTCCTCGGCGATCGAGCTGGTTCGCTTCGCCAGCGCCATCGACGACAACACAATCCTGAACCAACGATCCACTCGAGCCATGTTCTCGCGCCCGGCGGGCAAACTCGGGCTCAACAAGGATGGCACACCCAAAGCCGCGTTCTATGCCCTCGGCTGGAGCGTTCGACCCAGAGGCCGCAGCGAAAACACCTGGCACACCGGCAGCATCCAAGGGACATCCACCTTGCTGGTCCGTCGACACGACGGATTCAATTGGGCTGTGTTGTTCAACGCCAATTCGAATCCAGACGACAAGCGACTGGCCTCACTTATCGATGGAAAGCTGCATGGCGTGGTGAATGCCGTGAAAGAATGGCCGAAAGATGACGTGTTCGCCGAACAATCGTCCGACTCAAAACGACGGTGATCCGAACAGCGTTTAGAGCGCACGGATCAAGCCGTCTAACTCGTTGTCTATTTGAGATTGTGTCAAATCACGATCAACTTGTTCCAAAGTTTTAGCCGCTGCTTCCGTCTTTCCAGTTCTCTTGAGGAATCCGTATAGGTGCAATCGAGCCCCTCGAGGTGCCAATTCCAATTCCTCCGCATGCTTGTCAGCAAGTTCAATGGCATCCTCGAAGTAGCCTTTCACGGATCGCTCGTATCCACGTAGTGCAGAGTTGTAGCCCAAGCGAAACAGAATGGGAATGATCAGCCGGTTTTCCTTGCCATACCAACGCTCCGTGGTGCGAATGTACTCCTTCAATCGATTCCGCTCATAACGCAGTTTGCCCTTCACCTTCAGCAGCTGCGCATACGTGCTCAGCACGCGAAGAGATTCGATTCTGGTATGCTTTACGATTTGTCCCTTATAGCTGGGAAGCTGCAGATTCGTAGCGGCTTCTTTTAGATTGGCACTCGCGGCATCAAAACCATGCTGCAGTACTTGCACGAGACCAATCCGTCCTTGGGTGATACTTGTCCGCAAGATCATACGGTCCCAATGCGCCGGATGCCTGGACGAAGTGTTTCCTCGAACACGCGCTGGCCGGCTTGGGCGACAAGAAGGCTCAGGACGCCCTGCGCCGCAATCTGAAGTCCGACGATGCCCGCCTCCGTACCTATGCCGCCACTTGGGCGGGCGATGCGCGCATGCTCGACGTGAAGGACCAACTTCTCAAACAACTCGACGCGCGTATTCGCGCCGCGCAGACTTTGTTGTTTTTGAGCCGTTGATTCGTGGTTTCCCAATCTCGTCGATCACTCTTTAATCCCCGCGCATGAGACAAAGCAAGACTTGGGCCCGCATTCGCGCGGGCGAGACGATCCGAACCTGTGTGCTCGGTCATTACATCCCGGCGTATGTCTGTCAGGCGGCGCGATCCGGCTACGACTGCATCTGGATCGATATGGAGCATCGCGCCTGGACGATCCACCAGATTCAGGCGCTGCTGGCGCACGGTCATCTCTATGACATCGACATCATGTTGCGTCCGCCGACCTTGGAGAAGACGGGGCTATATCGCTACCTCGAAGAAGGTGCCGCCGGCTTGCTCATCCCCCACGTATCCACGGTCGAACTGGCGAAACAGTTGGTGCAGTCCACCAAGTTTCCGCCCATCGGCAATCGCGGCATCGACAATGCCGGTCTCGATTCCGATTACCACATTCACGACCCGGACGAATACGTTGCGTGGGCCAACCGCGAAACCTTTCTCGCCATCCAGATCGAAACTCCCGAAGCCGTTGCCAACGTCGACGCGATCGCAGCCATCGAAGGTGTTGACCTGATCTTCGTCGGCCCCGGCGACCTCAGCCTGCGCCTGCGTCAGTCCCCGGAGATGACCATGGACGAAGCGTGGGAGAAGGTGGCGGCAGCGTGCAAGAAACACGGCAAGGCTTTCGGCGGCCCGACGATCCCGCCGGAGGAAATGAAGAAACGCCACGCCCAAGGCGCGCAGATGCTCGTCGCCAATGGCGAGTTCGAAAACTGGTTCACCGCATTGACGCGAACGGGCAAGACCTTCGACGAACTGGGATAATCGACCTTCACGGCAAGATCGCTCTCGAACTTGCGCCTTGCGGCGCGGACCTGGTGATCAATGACCGGTCGGGCAGTCCCGATCTGGCCGCTGATCGGTATCGCCAACTCATTTCGGCAGCGATCGAACATTTGGCGGAGGATCATGAGCCTCAAGGAAGCCGCTGCCATCCAGAATTGTCCGATGACGTCCGGATCTACCATCTTCGAAAATGCGCAGAACGGTAGGAATCTGGCAGGGTAAAATCCCCACGGCATTTCGTGGTCTACCGATCAGCTGATGATCACCTTGAAATCATTCGCGTGCTTCACGACAGCATGGACTTGAAGCAACACGTCTGATCTGACAGATCGACGAATCGGCATCGAAGGAGGCAAATCGAATCTCGCTCAAATTGGGAATTGAAGCTTTCAGACCTTCCGACTCATGAAAAAGGGAATTCCTTTCAGTTGAAAAAGGAAGTTCCATTCAGTAGTCATGCAACCGGCCCTCACAGTTCTCATTTGCCTGCTGCTCGCCGCATCGTCGGTACAGGCCGATGAGCTTCCAGCGCCAGTCGCTGCAGCTATCAAGCGGCACTGTGTTGACTGCCACGACGGCGCGTCCAGTAAAGGAAACCTGGACCTGAGTTCGCTGGCTTTCGATCTGGACGATCGCGCCGTTCAGGATCGCTGGATTCTAATTCACGACCGCATTGAGAAGGGCGAGATGCCGCCCGAGCCGAACGACTTGCCCGCGTCGGAGAGGGCGTTGTTGGTCAGGGCCTTGCGCGGTCCGCTCGCGGCTGCGGACCGCTCGAAGATCGAAAAAAGCGGGCGGGGGCTGATGCGGCGACTGAATCGCATTGAGTTTCAGCAGAACCTGCGCGACCTCCTGAGACTTCCTCATCTCGACATTCGCGATCGGTTGCCTCGCGACCGCGAAAGCCATCATTGCGACAAGGTTTCCAGCTCGCTGGACATGTCGAGGCTGCAGCTCATGGCGTATCTCGATGCGGTGGAATTCGCCCTTCGTTCCGCCATCGTTTCCAGCAACCATCCGCCACCGGCGCTGAAACGTCGTGTCGAAGGCAAACAGTTGACCGCCAAATGGTACATCGCCGGCGGCCGGGAGTCGTTGTTCTTCAGTCGCGACTCAAAGGGCATCGACCTGGAAATGCGATCGCCTCCACGGGGATACAAGCATGAGCCGGACCCATTGGTGGAGTTGGCCCTGTTTCGATCACCGGGATGGCCTTACGCGGTGTGGCCATACAAATGGATCGCTCCCACAACGGGCGAATACCGCGTTCGTTTCTCCGCGCGTTCGGTCGTGCAACTGAAAGACTTTGTGCTGAAACGCGGCGCTCGCTCCGTGCCGATGACGTTTCGCGCCCGCAAGCCAACCAACCACGACATTGCCGAGAACGTGCGCCCCACGGGCGGCATCATCGACATTCTTCCCGAGGGTCGTGTCCACGAAACGACCGTGCACCTGCAGGCGGGGGAGACGATCGAGTACGGGCTGCTTGGCCTGCCTTCACCAGAGATCGATGCCCAGGGGAAAACGGGGTACTATCGTTACCCGCCCTTCCCGGCAGGCGGTCAGCCAGGCGTCGCTTTCCGGTGGCTCGAAATAGAAGGTCCCCTCCCGCCGGCAGCGTGGCCTCCCGCTTCGCATCGGTTGTTGTTTGAGGGCCTTGGCGTTGAGGTGAAGTCGGATCAGCCACAGGTGGAAGCCAAGCGGCTGTTGCGTCGTTTCATTCGGCTGGCCGCGCGGGAGCCGGTGCCAGAGGAAGCCGTAGCGCCGTTCGAGCAACTCGTCGTCAGGGATTTGAACAGCGGCGAGACGCTCGCCGAGGCCTTGCTGTCCGGTTATCAGGCGTTTCTCTGCTCCAATCTCTTTCTGTATCTGCGCGAGCCGATGGAAGGCGACGATCATTTCACGATCGCCAACCGGCTCTCGCATTTTCTGACCGACTCGCGTCCCGACGCGGAATTGGTCAAGCTCGCGCGGGACAAGAAACTGCGCGATCCGGCGACGCTGCGAGCGCAAACGGACCGTCTTATCTCGGGCGACGGCTTTGATCGCTTTGTCAGACACTTCACCGACACCTGGCTCAATCTGAGCGAACTGCGCCGCGACGAACCGAACGTTCGCCTCTATCCGGAGTACCGGCTGGACGATTATCTTGTCGAGTCGATGGGCCGAGAGACTCGGGCGTTTTTCGCCGCCATGATCCGCGAGAATCTGCCCGCGCGTTCGATGATTGACGCAGACTTTGCCTTCGTGAACGAGCGTCTTGCGAGGCATTACGGACTGCGTGAGGTGAAGGGATCAAACTTGCGGCGCGTTGACCTGCCGGGAAGCAGCCCCTACGGCGGATTACTCACGCAGGCGTCCGTGCTGAAGCTTTCGGCCGACGGCACGAGCACCTCGCCGGTGTTGCGCGGCGTATGGATCATGGACCGCCTCATCGGCCAGCCGCCACCTCCGCCACCTCCGGGCATCCCTGCCGTCGAACCTGACATCCGGGGCGCGCAAACGATTCGGGAACTCATTGCCAAACATACCGAATCAAAAAAATGCGCCGGCTGTCACGCAAAGTTCGATCCCGTGGGGCTCGCGCTGGAAAACTTCGATGTCCTTGGCGCGTGGCGCGCACGTTATCGCGGACTCGAAAAAGGCAGGCGCGTGTCCGGCATCGACCGTGCCGGTCACGATTTCAGCTACACGATTGCTTCGCAGGTGGACGCCAGTGGCCGACTCGTCGATGGCCGCCCGTTTGACAATATCCAAGACCTGAAAGGCCTGCTGAGGAGCGACTCGCGCCAACTCGCTCGCAATCTTCTCCACCAGTTCACGGTTTACGCCACCGGCGCTCCCGTTCGCTTCGGGGATCGGGATGAGATCGAGTCCATGCTGGATGCCTGCACAACCAATGACTACCGCGCAAGGGACCTGATGATTGCGTTGGTCAACAGCAGGATCTTTCTGGGAACCAGGCAGAAGACCGTCAATCAATGAACATTCCTCACAGTTCCACCGACGCATCGCACCTTCCTCGCCGTTCCTTCCTGCGGGGAATGGGCGTCAGTCTCGCCCTGCCGGCATTGGAATGCATGAGTCCGGTTTTCTCGCGCGCGAAGACGCCGGGCGTGGCGCCGCGGCGCATGCTCGTTATCGTCAACAATCTCAGTCTCCTTCCGAGGCACTTTGCGCCGACCGGAATGGGGAGAGACTACCAGCCTTCGCCGTATCTTGAACTGCTCTCGGATGTGCGCGACGAATTCACCGTCTTCAGCGGGCTGTCCCATCCCGGCGTGGATGGCGCGCACAGCACCGACAACTGCTTCCTTACTGCGGCGCCGGGCGCGTTCAAATTCGGCTTTCGCAACACCATCTCACTGGATCAATTCGCCGCCGAACAACTTCCTCAGTCGACGCGGTTCCGAACCCTGAATCTGGGCGTCACCCGCGCCAGTGAGGCGGCCAGACGCAGTCTCTCGTTTACGCGCAACGGAGTCCTGCTTCCCCCCGAAACCAGCCCGGCGAACGTGTTTCGGAAGATGTTTGTTCAGGGCGATGCGGACGCGGTGCAACGTCAACTCGATCGTCTTCGCCGGCGTGGCAGTATTCTGGACACGCTCAACGTTGAAGCCAGACGCTTCAACCGTACGCTCCCTGCCGCCGACCGGGAGCGGATCGACCAATACCTCACCTCGGTGCGCGAGGTGGAACAGCGTCTGCAGACTGCCGGCGAGTGGGAGCAGCGACCGAAGCCGAAGACGAGCCGAACTCCTCCCCAGGACATCGGCGACGGCAAGCGATTCTTTGACCAGCTTCGGCTCATGCTCGACATGACAAAGCTTGCCTTCGAGAGCGACTCGACCCGCATCATCACGCTGATCGTGGACACCTTCCGCGCCCCGGTTTTTCGCCTGCCCAATCAGTCAGAAACAACCGCGACCTACCACAACCTCAGCCATCACGGCCAGAACGAGGAGAAATTGCGCCAACTCGAGGCCGCCGACCGCGAACATCTCTTGCAGTTGCGAAAGCTCATTGATGACTTCGCCGCCCGACCCGAGAACGGCCGGCGCCTGCTGGACCACACGATGGTTCTCTACGGCAGCAATCTCGGGGACGCGAACATTCACGACACCACAAATCTTCCCATCCTGCTCGCCGGCGGCGGCTTCCGCCACGGTCAACACCTCGCCTTCAACCGCGAGCACAACCGGCCGCTGTGCGATCTGTTCGTCACCATGCTGCAAAACCTCGGAGTCGAAACAGACACCTTCGCTTCCAACACGGGAACCCTGAGCGAGATTGAACCCCCTTCAACCCGGCTACGATGAGTCGCTTCAATCTCACGAATCGCGAGAGTCCTTCGCAAGAACAGTAAATGAGCAATCCAATAACGTGGCGCATGCAAAAATGTTCAACACATGGACACACTCTTTGCAACCGCGTGGTTGGGAACGGCGTCGGATCGACAATTAAAGAATCACGATTTGGCCGCCGGCGTGTTGCACGCGGTTCACGAATCTTGACAGGGTGCTATAACCGAGTGAAGTACGGGTCCGACGCCATGAAACTGCTTCTTTCCTTGATTCTCTCCGCCCTCTGCGTGTCGGCTGCAACCACTGCAGGCGAGTTGAAGGAATTGCACGCCACCGTGGACTTCAACACTTATGTGATGCGGGCCAACGGTAAGGCGCAACCGAAGCGGGCATTGAAACCGGAGAACGTCGAGGCCATTTTTGCGCGATTCGCTGAGTTGGGGGTTACCCGTGTCTACTGGATGCACCACGCCGAGGATTACATTGCGGGCGTGCCTTTGACCGATCCGGGAGTGGACCTGGTCGAACTGGTGGTCAGGATGGCCCATCAAAAAGGCATGAAGGTCTGGCTCCTGTTCAAGCCGTTCGAGACCGGCCAGACGGTGACGTCCACGTTTCCACCGGGCGCTTGTCCGCCTGCAGACCAGGGAACCGTGCAAAGCCTCACCGGCACGCACGCAATGATCACCTCATTCGTCGCCAAGCATCCGCAATATCGTCTCAAGCGGAGAGATCCCGGCCAATGGAAAGACAGATCGGTCGCCGTCATCAAGCTCGTCAAATCGGATGCCAAGCCGACACGTCTCAGCAAGGATGAGCTCAAGGTCTACGCCAGTGAGATCAACGGCCAGTTCAAAAAGTTGGCTGACGATTTTCTGTGGACCGATACCGTGGAAGAACGAGACGGAAGAGAAGTTCGCGTGCTGACACTCTCGGGCTTGGACATCCCGCCGGCCAAGCGGTACATCCTCGTGCGCGCCGATGACGGGCAGCGCAAACCAGACTTTGCCAATGCAGCCGACAAACTGGTTGAACTTTACGATTCCAGGGGTGAACTGATTCCGTTTACTTGGGATGGGGGATTTCTGTCTCGAAACGCTCTGGTGTCGAAGCTCAAGCGATACTTCGTCCTGCGACAGGGAATGGCGGGAGTCGACCTGAGCCCATGGCTTCCTGACGCGTACGGCCGCTCGCTTCCCGAGTGCGGATTCGATTTTCTACGACTTGGAAGCATCAAGAACAGACAACTCGGCCACATCGCGGTCGCCAAAGGCAGGGACGAATACCTGCCGGGCGGGGCCATGCATCCGGTTTACCCCGAGGTCCGCAGATACTGGATCGAGGAAATCCTCAAGCGCGGAGTCAAGGCCGGCGTGGATGGGGTCGACATCCGGATCTGTAATCACAGCGCCTATACGAGTGAAGGAGCCGAGTACGGGTTCAACGATCCAATCGTCGAGGAGTACCAGCGGCGTCACGGCATCGACCTCCTGACCGAATCTTATGATGTCGAAAAATTCCGTCAAATCAACGGTGAGTATTTCACCCTGTTCTTGCGCGAACTTCGGAAAGAATTGCGCAAGAACGACATACCGCTTCAGGCGCACATCAACGGCATGTTACGCGACAGTCATTTCCGCAATCGGGTTACGAGCAACGTGCCGTTCAGCTTCCAGTTCGATTGGCGCGCCTGGATCGCGGACGATATCGTGGACAGCATCGCCTTGAAGTACCTTCCGTGGCCGGAACCCAAAGGCGGCCCTATCGACCGGCGCGCAGATGACGCGTTTCGAAACGAAGTTTTGGACTTCGCCAGGAAGCACGGGAAACCGGCATACGATAATTTCCGCGTTTACCTGAAATCGCCTTATGCGAAAGACCGTATCCGACAGATACAAGACGATCCCCGCGTGGCCGGCGTCATCCTTTACGAGGGCTACCGGTTCGTCGCGGCCGATGTTCCTTCCGGCACGGCGAAACTGAATCCTGTCATCCGCGAGATCATCGCGCCGCTGAAACACCGTGCGGGCAAGTAGCTGCCGCTGCCCGATTAATTGGTCTTGTCGTGCGTTGGGCTTCAGCGGGAAAGTGACCTGACGACCGGGCCGGGCCGGGCAACAATCAGCCGCCATTGAAAACCGGAAACGCACGAGACACAATGATGAGCAATCCCAAATCAACCAGGCTGGTTAGCGCCGTCGCTGTTATGGCAGGCGCGCTGTTCGCCCAGGATCAGCAAGAGCAACCGGCGTGGAAGCCGCCCATCTACAAGGTACAGCGG
>PBAL01000007.1 GCA_002715965.1 Verrucomicrobiales bacterium
TCTCACGGAGCGAACCCGGCCGCTGGCTGACGTGGCTTTCACGCTCCAGGTCGGACGGCAGGCGATGAAGCATCGACGCGTCGTGGTTTGCCAGTCCGGGGAAGAGCTGCGCGAGCAAGGTGAAACCAAGGTCGTGGATGCGGTTGGATCACCCGTTTTTTTGTTTTCCGGTCAGGGCAGTCAGTATCCAGGGATGACGCGGCAGCTTTACGAGCGCGAAGCAAAGTTTCGCGCGTGCATCGACGAGTGTGCCGAGATTCTCGGTTCGTCATTGGATCTGAAGAAACTGCTCTACGGCGACGCGGACGCGAGCGAATTGAAGAAGACGGAGAACGCCCAACCGGCTCTGTTTGCGGTCGAGTATGCCCTGGCGCAGCTGCTCCTGGATTGGGGTATCAGGCCTGTCGCGATGATCGGCCACAGTCTGGGTGAATATGTCGCGGCTTGCCTTGCCGGAGTCTTCGAGTTGAAGGATGCGCTGGAACTTGTGCGCTTTCGCGGCGAGGTGATGCAGAATTGTGACTCCGGAGCGATGCTGGCGGTTGCTACCGATGAAGCGGGCGTCCAGCCGTGCTTGACCGAGGATGTCTCTATTGCCGCGACGAACGGTCCCAAGCAAACGGTCGTGTCCGGAACGTTCACGGCAATTGAAGCCACGGAACAGACGCTGGCCGAGAAGGGCATCACCGCTCAGCGGTTGGAGACTTCGCATGCGTTTCATTCCGCGATGATGGAGCCGGCCTTGAAACCATTCCGTGGTCGTCTCGCTGAACTGACTTTGAAACCTCCAACCATCGACATCGTTTCGAATCGAACCGGTACTTGGTTGAAGCCGGAAGAAGCCGCCAATCCGGAATATTGGGTGGAGCATTTGCGCAACTCGGTTCGCTTTAATGAAGGAGTGAAGACCTTGGCCGATGTGGCCAATGCCGTCTTTGTGGAAGTCGGCCCCGGTCATACACTTTGTCGTTTGGTTGGCAGCCAATTGGGAGCGGAAGCAGTGACCATTTCCACCGTTCCGGGCGGATTCGACAATCGCACCAATGAAGAAGTCCTGATGCGGGCGATCGGTTCCGCTTGGTTGAACGGTGTCAGCATCGACTGGAAACGTCTCCACGGTCCTGGTCGATGCCGGGTGGCCTTGTCGACTTATCCCTTCGAACGAACTGAGCATTACGTGTCGTTCAAACCAAACACAGAGCTGGAAACGAGCGAGGGACTTTTCTATCTGCCCGGTTGGAGGGTTCAGCCGACGTCGTTGGCATCAGACACGAAGGAGGAGACGCTTGTCCTCCTTGGTCAATCGTTGGAACTGGACTTGGGTGACCGCAAGATCCTGCGGGCGGAATCGGATGAAGATGTTCGCCAATTGATCCAAGATTGCGGGACGGCCGAAATGCGTTGGCTGTTTGTCGCGGGCTCCGATTACCGGTCCAATTTCGATCGTCTGTTGCATTTGACTCAGACCTGGCAGAAGGAGGCCAACGATGGCGTCCTACGTTTGGATGTTCTTACCACTGGCCAATTCGAATCCACGGAGATTGCCTCGGCTACGATTCCCGGTTTGCTACGCGTCCTGGCTCACGAATTGCCAGGTTCACAATGTCGTATCTTGGATGGTGACTGGAGTTCTGCCGGATGTCTTGATCATCTGAAACGCGAACTGCGTTCGCCGTTTCAATTGGGGCAGGATGTCATCGCCTATCGCGGCCGTCAGCGATGGGTGCGTCACTACGAAGCTGCCGATCTGCCGGAAGCCGAGGTCGACGTATTGGAGAAGGATACCACCTATGTCGTGGTCGGCGACTTGGTGGACGGACTCGGATTGGTCTATGCCCGCGCCTTGCGCCAGCACCTGGATGCCAATGTCTTGCTTGTTGGCCGCGAGGGCCTGCCCGGTCCCGGCGATTGGGACAGTTGGCTGGCAACGCACGGCAACCAGCATCCGATCAGCCAGCTGGTTCAGAACGTGAAAGCCCTCGGTCGCGAAGGCGAAGACTTCGCCATGACCAGCGCGTCGCTGGAAGACCAAGACGCTTTGTCGGAGGCGATCGACGATTTGCTGCAGCGCACCGGCAACCCTAAGGTGAGGGGCATCTTCTACGCCGATGTCATGGGCGGGGAGGCGAGTTGTCCGCTGGCGGACCTGACCGCAAAAGATTGTGATCGCATCCTGGGTCACAAGATTGCGGTGGCCAACGCGATCGCTTCAGTGGCCAAAACGCTGCAGCCTAGATTCGTGCTCTTGCAATCTTCGCTTTCTTCCATTGTCGGTGGCCGCGGCTTCGCGGCTTATGCAGCCGCCAATTCCTACCTGGATACCTTCGCCAACGTCCACGGCATGGTCGCCATCAACTGGGATGCCTGCCGTCTTGATGAAGATGAGGACGTGGGCGCATCCAATCTGATGGCAGCCGCCTTGAGTCCCGAGGAAGTCTGGCGCGCTACGAATCGGGTGTTGGTAAATCCGACCTTGTCGCAGGTGGTCGTGTCACCGCGTCCGCTTAAACCGCGGCTTGAAAACATCGAAGAAATCACACAGCCAACCGAAGCTGCTGGCGCTGAACGCGATCGTCCCGAGCTCGATGCGGACTATGTGGCTCCCCGCACGCCGGTCGAAGCGGCCGTGGCGAAAGCCATGGGGGATCTGCTCGGTATCTCCCGCGTCGGCATCCATGACGATTTCTTCGCACTGGGCGGACACTCGCTGCTGGCCATTCAGGCGATCACCAAGCTGCGCAAGAAGTTCGAAGTTGAGATTCCCATGCGGGCAATTCTGCAGGGTACGCCCACAGTGGCGGGCATTGCAGCCGTGATTGAAGAAAACCTGCCAACACTCACCCAGGACGACGCTTCGGTCGTGGAAGATTTATTGGAGAAGATCGAGGCGGAATCCCTATGAAATACAGTCTGTTCTTTTTTGACGGCGACGGCGCGACGGCGGGTGAAGGTCATTACCGTCTCTTGCTGGACAGCGCGAAGTTCGCCGACGAGAACGGGATGACCGCTGTCTGGACGCCCGAACGACACTTCCACGCCTTTGGCGGATTGTATCCGAATCCCGCACTCACCGGCGCGGCCTTGGCGACGACAACCAAAAACATCCAGGTGCGGGCTGGCAGTTGCGTCCTGCCCCTGCATCATCCGGTGCGCGTGGCGGAAGACTGGGCGGTCATCGACAATCTCTCCAACGGTCGCGCCGGCATGGCGGTGGCGTCGGGTTGGACGATGGATGAGTTTATCCTTTCCCGTGATCCGCATGGCAGTCGCCGCACGGTGATGTGGAAGAACCTCGATATGATCCAGCGCCTTTGGCGCGGTGAAGGCGTCACCTTTGAGGACGCCAACGGACGCGAGGTCGAAGCCAAGACCTTGCCGGGTCCCTTGCAGCCGGAACTCCCGGTCTGGATCACCTGCCAGTCCACCGAATCCTTCATTGAGGCCGGACGCACGGGCGCGAATGTGCTGACCTCTCTGCTTGGTGGAACGCTCGAAGAAGCGGCGGGCAAGATCGCGAAGTATCGCGCTGCCTGGGACAAGCAAGGCCATGAGAAAGCCGCCGGAACCGTATCGCTGATGGCTCACACCTTCCTCGGCGCGGATGAAGACAAGGTGAAGCAGGAAATTCGCGAACCCTTCGGTGCCTATCTGAAGACGCACTACGGCCTGTTGGAAAACCTCGCCAAAGGCATGGGCCTGGAGGTGAGTCTCAACGATTTTTCCGACGACGATCTCGACGCGATTCTCAACTTCGGCATCGACGGCTTCATCAAGCAGCGTTCGCTCATCGGCACGCCGTCGGGCTGTGCATCGCTGGTGAAGGAATTCGCGGATGCCGGCGTGGACGAGCTGTGTTGCCTGATTGACTTTGTGCAGGACTACGACGCGGTGATGGGGGCCTTGCCTTTTCTCAAGGAGTTGATGACGGCGACCGAGACGTGACGCAGCTGGCTCCAGACGATCTTGCGGCGTTGCGTCGACGGGTGAAAACCCTGTCGCCGGCCCAGCGGGATCGTTTGCGGGAACAACTTGAAGCACGGGGCATCGCGTGGGAGAGCATCTACACCGAGTCCGAGGAGGAAGGGGTTCTGAAACTCACCGACGAACCCCGTCCAGAGCGGTTGGAACTCACACCGTCGCAGGCGCATGTCTGGGTGTTGCATCAGCTCTTCCCGAAACTATCCGCCTACCACATCGCCTTCTCCTGGCGCCTTGATGGTCCCTTGGATCTCGCCGCGCTCAAACGGGCGTGGAATCGACTGGTGCAGCGTCACGTCGCGTTGCGAACTGTGTTTGTGCAGGATCAAGCCGGTCGTCCGTTGCAGTCCCTGCTGCCGGTTCAAGACGTGGAGTTGGAGATCGTCGATGGCGAAGCCGGACAGCTGGAGGAATCCTCGGCTGAGCTGCTGGCCGAACCGTTTGATTTTGAACGGGGTCCACTCTATCGGCTGCAATTGCAACGCTTCGGTGAGACCGGTCACGCCTTGGTCATCGTGCTGCATCACTTGATTGCGGATGGTTGGTCGCGTGGAGTGCTGATGCGCGACTTTGTCCGCTTCTATCGCGATGATACCGATGGTGTCAGCGATGACATCGTTCAGCGAAACGACTACTCCGTGTTTCTCGGGGCGCAGGAGTGGCGGGCATCGGAAGCGGCGCGGGTTCAACTCGACTACTGGCGGCAACGCTTGGAAGGCCTCACGCTGCTGGAACTTCCGATGGACCGGAACCGTCCCGCGGAAGCCACCTTCGCCAGTCAGACCTTGACGCGAACGCTGCCACGCGAGCTCGCCGCCCTGACCCACGAAGTCGCCAGGCAGACCGGCGCGACTTTTTTCATGGTTCTGTTGGCGACCTTCAAGCTGCTCCTGCATCGCTACACCGGCAAACGCGACATCGCGCTTGGCGTCCCGGTTGCCGGGCGACCCTATCCCGAATGCGGCGACCTGGTTGGGTTCTTCGTGAACACCTTGGTCATGCGCACCGAATTCCCGGAGGAAGAACAAGCGACCTTTGGCGACTGGTTGACATGCGTGAAAGAAACTGTCCTCGGCGGCCTGGCGAATCAACTCGTGCCGTTCTCTGAAGTTGTCGAAGCCTGCGCGCCGCGCCGTTCCTCGCATCGCAATCCCTTGTTCGAGGTGATGTTTCAGGTGCAGAGCGAAAGCTATCGCACCCAGAACGCGGCCGCGCCGGATGTCGATCTTGGCGAATTGAAATTCACCCAGTCGCCCTTGGCTCCGCCGGAGACCAAGTTCGACCTGACCTGGCACATGTTCGACCGGGAGGAAGGCCTGCTGATCGCCGTGGAATATCGCTCCGCGTTGTTTGATCGCGAGCGAATCGAGCGGATGCTGGATCACTTCGAGCAGGTCTTGTCGTTGGTGGTCGAGAATCCGAATCGGCGCGTCAGCGATCTCCCACTTGGAACGACAGCGGAGCGTCAGGAATGGTTGCGCAAGGGAGCGGGTGATTTGGTTGTCAAACCCGTCGGTACCTTTGCTGACGCCTTTGCCGAACAGGTTCAACAGGCACCGAAGGCAACGGCGGTCTTTCACTTGGACCAGGCGTGTTCCTACGCTGAATTGGACGAGCAGGCCGAAACACTTGCCCGGCAGTTGCGCGACGCGGGTGTCGGACCGGGCGTGTTGATTGGCATTTGTCGGCGACGAACGATCGATCTGGTGGTCGCCTTGCTTGGCGTGATGAAGGCAGGCGGAGCCTATCTGCCCATCGATCCGACTCTGCCGCCGGCGCGTCGCGAATTCATACTGAAGAACTCAGGATGTGCGTTGGAGATCGGGGAAGGGGATAATGCACTGGAACGGAGGGCTGAGCTGTCGGCGACTTTGCCGTCAGACACCTGCTATGTCCTCTATACCTCCGGTTCCACCGGCCGGCCGAAGGGCGTGACCGTTCCTCATTCGGGGTTGATGAATTACCTGCGTTGGGCGGTTGACCATTACCCGTACGCAGACGGATGGGGATCGCCGGTTCAGACCTCGGTTGGTTTCGACGCCACCATCACAAGTCTGCTCGCGCCGTTGCTTTGCGGGAAAACCGTCCGCTTGTTGCCGGAGGAAGACGCGCTGACGAACTTGGCAGAGATCGCCCAAACAGGACCCAGTGTCATCAAGCTAACCCCGGCTCATCTTGCCGCGATCGAACCATTGCTGCCGACGGACCTGCCTGACGACAAACTACCGAAAGCGCTGGTGATTGGTGGTGAAGCCTTGATAGCCGAACACGTGCGTTTCTGGCGTCGGCATTATCCGCAGGTTGCGATCTACAACGAATACGGCCCCACCGAAACCGTGGTGGGCTGTTGCGTTGAGAAAATCGAAGACGGACTGCCTGAACGAGGCAATCTACCCATCGGCCAACCGATTGCCGGGACGCAACTTTATGTGCTCGATGGAGCCATGAATCTGCAACCCACCGGCGTGCCCGGGGAACTATTCATTGCGGGTCACGGCGTGGCTCACGGATACCTTCACCGACCGGAGTTGACCGCCGAACGGTTCCTCGCCAATCCCTTTGCCAAGGACGATGGATCGCACGGACCGGTCTTATATCAAACCGGCGATCTGGTTTCTCGTAGGGCCGATGGCGTTCTCGAATATCTCGGCCGGGCGGACGAACAATTTCAACTGCGCGGCTACCGGATCGAACCCGGCGAGATCGAGGCCATCCTCCAACAACAGCCCCAGGTAACGGCCTGCGCCGTGGCCATTCGTTCACGTGGAACAAGTCCGCAACTCGTTGCCTTTGTGCAAACGAACGACGATTCTGCGGAGTTGGACAACCTTGCCGATGCGCTGCGCAGCGAACTGCCGGATTACATGATTCCGTCTGTCTATCAGGCCGTCGAGGAGATCCCGCTCACGACGAATGGGAAGGTCGATCGCGACCGGCTTCCCGAGTTGGAAGCCGTGAAGCATGACGGCGAACGACTTGCTCCGCGAAACGATCGTGAAGCTGTCTTGCTGGAGATCTGGCAAAAAGTTCTTGGGCAAGATGAAATTGGCGTCGAAGACAATTACTTCGAAGTCGGCGGAGATTCGATCAGCGCGATGCAGATCATTGCCGGCGCGAGGCGAAAGGGCTTGAAGCTGACGCCGGCCATGTTGTTCGAGCATCAAACGATCGCCGCTCAAGCCGGCGTAGCTCACGAGGTGGTCGAGGCTGAGCGCACGGATACGGAGCCGCCCTCCGGTGACCTTCCGCTGACGCAACTGCAGCAACAGTTTCTTGAAACCGCCCGCCATCCGAATCATTTCAATCAGGGAATTCTGCTTCGCGTGAAAGCGGGCCTTGATATGGAGCGGTTGGCTGAAGCCATCGGGGCGGTCGTGCAGCATCACGATGCGTTTCGCCTTCGATTCGCGAATTCAGACGGCCGGTGGCGACAAGAATACGGAGATAAACATCAAAGCCGTTTGCTTGATGTCGTTGAGCTGTCTTCAACTGAATCCCTGCAAGAGGAACTCCGAAGTCGGCAGACCGGCTTCAATCTGGAATCCGGCCCATTCTTCCAGGCGACATACTTCCGCTTGCTAAACCAGGACGGACGTCTCTTGTTGCTGGCACATCACCTGGTTGTGGATGGGATGTCGTGGCGAATCTTCTTCGAAGACCTGATGGAGGCTTATGGATGCATCCGCGATTCGAAACCGGTCGAACTTCCCGCCAGGACGACGAGTTTTGGGCATTGGGTCCGAGAGCAGCCAGACACTGACGCCAGTGAGTCCGTTCCCCCTCTGTTTGAGTGGGGCGGCACCAACAGTTTCGGACAAGCCGCGACTCACGAGGTTTCGATCAAGACGAAGGACTGTTCGGAAGCGTCAATCCTGAGCGCGTTGGCGCAAACCATTAAGCAGTTCACCCGCACTCCACGGCTGCATATCGATCTTGAGCGTCATGGCCGTGATACCACGGATGATACTGTCGATCTGAGTCGGACCATCGGCTACTTCACCAAGGTGCACACCGTGGAGTTGAATTTGCCGGATGCCGGTCTGACGGCCGGGCTCAAACATGTGCAGGAACAACTCAGCTCGCCGGCTGAGCGTAAAGAGGGGGCTCAGGTGAGTTTCAATTTCCTGGGGCGTCTCGATCTGCCCCCCAACGAAATCGCAACCGGACTGGCTCCGGAATCCATTCCTGAACTGAACAGTCCAGACAACCCGCGCTCGTACCTGCTTGAAGTTATCGCCTGGCTGGTCGGTGAGGAATTGAAAATTCTTTGGCGTTACCATCCTGGCTTGCACAGCGAACAGGTTATCCGCGGCCTGGCGGATCGCCATGTCGCGTTACTGGAATCCCTTCGATCTGGCGGGGCTAAGGAGCAACCGAAATCGAAGCCCAAATTAGGCAAACTGATGGCCAAGCTGGCGTCGCGCGATGGCTGAAGTCGAAGACATCTATGGCTTGTCCCCCCTGCAGGAGGGGATGCTGTTTCACTCGCTGTATGCGCCGGAGAGCGGGACGTATGTCGAGCAGCGGTGGTGCGTGATTGAAGGGGCGCTGGATATTGAGGCGTTCCAGACGGCGTGGAAGCAGGTGGTCAACCGACATGCAGCTTTGCGCTCGGAGTTTCACTGGGAAGAAACCGAGCAACCCGTTCAGGTGGTTTACGACGAGGTTTCGCCGGAATGGGTGTTGGAATCAAACGAGCCGTTTGAGGATTTTCTTCAACGTGATCGTGAGCGCGGATTCTCGCTCGATCGTGCTCCGTTGATCCGCTTTGCGCTGTTTCCGCAGGGATCAGATCGGCATCGCTTCGTCTGGACCTTTCATCACGTCCTGATGGATGGCTGGGGCAATGGCGTGCTCATTCGGGAAGTCTTGGCGTATTACGAAGCTGCCAAGTCCTGCCAGGCGATCCGCCTGCCGGAGCCCATGTCCTACAAGGGCTACATTGATTGGTTGGATGTCCGGGAGGCCGATGGGGATACCGACTACTGGCGAGGTGTCTTGGAGGGTTTTGAGCGACCCGTTGAATTGGCGAGCAGCTTGAAGCCGATTGGCGGAAGTGAAGCTGGATATGCCGACCGTCGACGACGAGTTGATACTGTTGCGACCAAGATGCTGGAAGAAGCCGCTCGTCGTCATCACCTGACCCTGAACACCTTGGTGCAGGGCGCGTGGGCGGTGCTATTGAATCGCTATACCAGTGAGAACGATGTTTTGTTCGGCGCGACGATATCGGGGCGTCCGACCGAGTTGGAGGGAGTCGAATCGGCCATTGGCTTGTTCATCAACACCGTGCCCGTTCGGGTAGGTATCGATGACAATCAGTCGGTTGTCGATTGGTTGGGCGGGATTCAGCGCGAGCAGCGGAATCGGGAGACGCATGGGTTTTCGCGCCTGCTGGAGTTGCAGTCTTTTACCGGCGTGCCCAGTGGTGTGCCTTTGTTCGAGTCGCTGATTGTCTTTGAGAATTATCCGATCTCCATCGACGCGGTGTTGGAACGAGACACCGCCGGGCTGAAGTTGGTTGAGCGTGACGGCTTTGAGCGCACGAATTATCCGCTGACCTTGATCGTGCTTCCCGGCGAGGAGTTGGAGTTCAGCTTTCGTTTCGAAACGGATCGTTTCTCGGAGGCCGCGATCGATCGATTGGCGGCACAGTTGGAAGTCATCCTGAAGTCATTTGCTGGGGGCATGGATCAGCCGATGGCCGAGCTTGATCTGCTCGGTGATGATGAACGGAAACGGCTGGAAGAGTTGGGACGGGGCGAGGAAGTTTCAATCGATGCTCCACCGATTCATCAGCGGTTTTCGGATCAGGCGAAAGCGAACCCTGATCGTCTTGTATTGACGGTGCCGCATGCCGGTGAGGAGGTTTCGTATGCCGATTTGGATCGGGATTCGAGTCGCTTGGCAGCTTGGCTGAGCGGAACGCACAAGGTTGGCAAAGGCGCGCGGGTGGGTGTTTTTCTGAGACGAACATCGTTGTTGCCGCTGGGGCTCCTGGGTGTGCTGAAGGCCGGGGCTGCCTATGTGCCGCTCGACCGGGATTTTCCCGCGAATCGACTGCAATACATGGCAAAGGATGCGGAGCTTGAGGTCATTTTGTTCGATGGCGATGAGACGGAGGTGGCTGAGGTGTTTGGGGAAGCGCGCTTGGCTCGGCTCGATCGAGCGACGTTGGAAGGCAATTCGGGCATGTGCGCCGAATGCGAGGATGATGATCTGGCCTACATCATTTATACGAGCGGGAGCACCGGCGATCCCAAGGGTGTGGCGATTACGCATGGAAATCTGAGCAACTTTTTGACGGCCATGGAGCGGTCGCCGGGGATGTGTCGCGATGATGTGCTCCTGGCGATCACCACGGTGTCTTTCGACATTGCGGCCCTCGAACTGTTCCTGCCTTTGAGCGTCGGCGGCCGCATTGTGTTGGCGAGTTCCGACGAGGCACGGGATGGCGAGGCCTTGCTGCGCTTGATTCGCACGCAGGAAGTCAACGTGATGCAGGCCACCCCGGCGACTTGGCGATTGTTGGTGGAGTGTCTCGATGATCTTGCGGGTTTCCCCTGTCGGATCTTTTGTGGCGGTGAAGCCTTGGACGTTTTCCTGGCGCGCAAGCTCATCGCCAGCGGCCAACCGGCCTGGAATCTCTACGGTCCGACGGAAACGACCATCTGGTCCGGCGCCTTGCAACTGACCGAGGGCTTGTTGGCGGGTGGCAATGTTCCCGTGGGTGCTCCGATCCTGAATACTCAGTTGCGCGTTGTGGATGCGAATGGGCGGCTGGTTCCGGCCGGGGGTGTGGGCGAGTTGCAGATTGGCGGGCTGGGCTTGAGTCCGGGGTATTGGCGTCGGGATGAATTGACTCGCGACCGTTTTCGAGACGGTTTCTATCGAACCGGCGACTCCGTGCGGCTGCGTGATGATGGGCTTTTCGAATTCATCGGTCGGATGGATGGGCAAATCAAGCTGCGTGGTTTTCGGATCGAATTGGGTGAGATCGAAGCGGTCTTGAACGCCATCCCGGAGATCGCGCAGGGCATTGCCATCGTGCGGGAGACCGAGTCGGCGGAGAAGGAACTGGTGGCTTTCGTGCGCCTGCGGGAAAGCGGTGCAAATCAGTCGGTAGATCGTTGGCGATCGGAAATGCGATCACAGCTGCCGGACTACATGGTTCCGGCTCGTATCGAGGTGGTTGATGACTTTCCCAAGACCCTGAACGAAAAAATCGATCGTCGCGCGCTGGCATCGCTGGCGCTCAGCTCATCCAGTTCGCCGGAGGCGACCGGCCGCTTTGATTCGCCGAATGAAGAAATCGTGGCCGGGATCTGGAGTGAAGTGTTGGGGCGTCCGGTTACCTCTGGCGAAGACCACTTTTTTGAACTCGGTGGCCACTCCTTGTCCGCGGCGCGGGTGGTTGGTCGGGTGCGCGAGGCATTGGGCTGCGAGGTGGAACTGCGGCGTCTTTTCGAGCGACCACGATTGCGCGAGTTCGTTGCCGGTCTGGGGGTGGATGATGGCCAATGCGTTGAACCCATCCCGCGAGTCGAAGCAAACAATGAGCGTTTGCCGTTATCACCTGCGCAACGGCGGCAATGGTTGATGGTCGGGCTGCTTCCCCTGGCATCGCTTTACACCATCCCAACGGCGGTCACGATTCGAGGGAAACTCTCCCGCGAACGGCTGGAAGCGAGTCTGCAAAAGATTGCCGGCCGGCACGATATGTTGCGCATGTCGTTTCACGAGGAAGGCGGGGAGCCGTTTGCAAAATTGCACGACAAAATCGACGTGGCCCTGGAATGGGCGGAGTCCGCTGATGATCTCGATGCCGAAATCAATCGACGAATTCGGGAGCCGATTGCGCTGGAAAACGCGCCGTTGTGGCAAGCGACGGCATTCAAAGTATCAGCCAACGAACATGTCGTTGTGCTCATGCTGCATCACATCCTGGCGGATGGCTGGTCGATGGGGATTCTGGTGCGGGACCTGGCAGCGGCCTATGAACAGGAGGAAAGTGGCAAGGCACAGTTGCGGTATGTGGACCACGTCGCCTGGCAGGAAGCGCAGGACACCGCAGGCGATCTTGATTATTGGCGCGAACAGTTGAGGGGCTTGCCGCTGGAACTGAATCTTCCGACCGATCTTCCGCGTCCCTCGGAGCTTGCCTTTGCCGGCGGCAATGTTGACTTCGAACTCAGCAGTGATGACTTGGCTGCGCTTCGCCAAATCGGCCAACAAGCCGGAACGACGCTCTTCATGACCTTGTTCGCCGCGTTCAATGTCTTGCTTCAGCGATACTCTGATGAGAACGACATTGCGATTGGAACTCCGGTGGCGAATCGGCCGCGTCCGGAACTGGAGTCGATCATCGGCTTGTTCGTCAACACGGTGGTCCTGCGCACCAAGCTCGGTGGCAATCCCACCTTTGGTGAGTTGCTGACTCAGGTGCGGCAAACCACCCTCGACGCCTATCGCCATCAGTCCGCCGGTTTCGAAGAAGTTGTGGATGCCCTGGGCGTTGCGCGCAGTCGGTCGAACACCCCGCTGTTTCAGGTTCTTTTCACCTTGCAGAACGCTCCGTGGGAACCGGTGCAGGTAAGCGGGCTCGAATGGTCGCCGATGACCTTGGAGCCCGGAACGGCCAAGTTCGATCTGAGTGTTTCCATGCGCGAGGAGATCGATGGATTGACCGGGCGCATTGAATATCGCAGCGACCTTTTTCTCCCCGAAACGATCGGGCGATTTGCGAAACACTTTGTTCATCTGATTCGTTCCTTGCCGGACCAGATCGAGCAGCCGCTCTCGGCACTTTCCGTCCTACCTGCGGATGACCGCGCCCTGGTGATGCGATGGGGCAATGCGTCCGCCTGCAAGCCGCTCGCTGAATCAGCGACCATTCATGAGCGATTCCAGCAGCAGGCGAAGGAGACACCGAATGCCTTGGCGGTGGTGCGAGGGGACGAATCGCTCAGTTACCGCGAACTCGACGCGCAGTCGGATCGATTGGCTTCGGCTTTGCGGGGATTGGGTGTCGGGTGCGAGACACCCGTGGGAGTCGTGGCCAGCCGGGCTCCGGAAACGATGGTGATTCTATTGGGGATTCTGAAGGCGGGCGGGGCGTATGTTCCGTTGGATGCCGATCTTCCGCGGGCGCGAGTGGAGTTGATGCTGGCGGATGCGCAGATTGGAATTGTGCTCGGCGCGGAGGCGGACGCGCTGGTGTCTTGGTTGCCGGACTCGGAACCGGATGAGATGGCGGAGCTGGGTGCCTTTGTTGCCCGCACGAACACGGACGTCTCCGGCTCAACTGTTGACGCGTCTTCGGCCAGCATGGCCTACGTCATTTACACCTCGGGCTCGACCGGCATCCCCAAGGGTGTCGCCACGCCGCACCGGGGCGTGCTCCGGTTGGTGCGCGATACGGACTTCATGAGTTTCAGCTCCCAGGATGTCTATTTGCAGGCTGCGCCATTGGGGTTTGACGCTTCGACCTTGGAAGTTTGGGGAGCCTTGTTGAATGGCGCGAAGGTGGTTCTCCCGGATTCTGGTTTTTTGGCCTTGGAGGAGATTGTGGAGTTGGTGGAATCCCACAGCGTGACGACCCTCTGGCTTACGGCCGGTTTGTTTCACCTGATGGTGGATGAGCAATTCGAGCGATTGCGCTCGGTGAAGCAGCTGCTGGCCGGTGGGGATGTCTTGTCCTTGCCGCATCTCGGTCGGGCCCATGCCCTTGCGCCGCAAACGCAGTTGATCAACGGATACGGTCCGACCGAAGGCACGACCTTCACCTGTTGCCATTCTTTCACGGACGACGAGTTGAACGATTGGCAGATCATGCGAACTGTGCCGATTGGAAATCCGATCGCGAACACCTCGGTTTACGTTCTCGATTCGGATCTGAATCCCACGCCGGTGGGTGTTCCGGGCGAACTGTATCTGGGTGGATTGGGGCTCGCTCGTGGATACGTCAATCAACCGGCGACGACGGCCGAGAGATTTGTGCCGAATCCATTCTTCGATTTTCAGAAAGACGCGATGGTCGATGAGAACCTGACGCTGTATCGCACGGGAGACCGCGTGCGTTGGCGGGCCGACGGTGCCATTGAATTCCTTGGCCGCATCGATGAGCAGGTGAAAGTCAGGGGCTTCCGCGTCGAGCCGGGTGAGATTGAAACCGCGTTGAAGACGCACTCCGAGATCAATGACGCGGTGGTAACCGTGGCTGACGAAGGTGGACACAAGCAACTCATCGCCTATCTGACCGGGGAAACCCAAGAGGTCGGCGAACTGCGCAGTCATCTGATGGACTCGTTGCCGGTTCAGTTTGTGCCGGCGCACTACGTCTGGCTGGATGCCTTGCCCGTGACACCCAACGGCAAGGTGGACCGAGCCGCGTTGCCGACCCCGGATTGGAGCCGGGCAGAAAACGCGGCGGATCGCAAGGCGACCGAACGAGAGGAGCAGATTCAGGCGATCTGGGCTTCGCTTTTGCCGGTGCAGGACGTTGGTCTGGATGACAATTTCTTCGAGTTGGGCGGCGACTCGATCATGGCCCTGCAGATCGTAAGTCGGATGAAACGCGTCGGGCTGGAGACGACTCCGGCAATGCTCTTTCAACACCAGACCGTGGCGGAGCTGGCGCAGGTGGTGACGTCCGAGCGTAAATTGGTTCCGGCGGAATTACGCGAGCCTTCAGGGAACCCTTTTAAGCCGACTCCAATTCAGTGCTGGTTTGATGAACTGGGACTGGTGAATCCGAATCATTTCAATCAGGCGATCTGCATCGTGGGTCCCGCGGGGATGGACCGGGAAGCCTTGGACTTGGCGTTGTCCGCGGTGGTTCGTCATCACGACGCACTGCGTTTGCGCAAGAGGCAAGGGGTCTACGAATACGCCGCGATTGAGCCGGTGGGTGTGGAATGGCATGACGGTGAGTCGCCGGAGGAACTTGCACCCAAAGTACACGCCAGCCTTGATTTGAAGGCTGGGCCGGTATTTCGAGCTGTCGGATTGCGTGATGCCGTGGCGAAGGAAGAGACGCTCTTGTTGGTCGCTCACCACCTGGTGGTGGATGGCGTTTCCTGGCGGATCTTGATGGAAGATCTGCAGGATGCGTATCGGCAAGCTCGTCGTAAGCGGGAGATCGTGTTGCCGCCGAAGACGGCGAATTTTGAGGCCTGGTCCGCGGCGTTGTGCAAATCCGTCGAACGAGCTGAGCAAGACGCTGATTATTGGGAAGCGATTGCCGCGAGCGCCCAATCGTTGACGCCTCCTGAAGCAGGTGAATCAGAGGTGGCTCAGTTTGATCTGACCGAAGATGAGACGAGGAAGTTGCTGGTTACAGAAGAGCGGAATGAGACTTTGGCGCGTTTGCTCACCGCGTTTGTTGCTACCGTGCAGCAAAAGAGCGGTGATTCGCAGCTAACCATTGACCTCGAAGGTCACGGTCGCGAGGGAGCGGGATTGGGCTGCGATCTGGATGTTTCCCGGACGGTTGGCTGGTTCACCTCCGTTTATCCGGTGAACCTGTCTGGTGATCACGAATCGATAAAGCGTGAGCTTGAGCGAGTGCCGTCTGGCGGGCTCAGTTACGGCGTCTTGCGACACCTTGCCGGTCGCGAGTCCGTGAGAGTTCCTTCCCAGGTGGCGTTCAATTACCTCGGACAACTGGACGGCCAAACGACCGAAGGATTTCGGCGAACCGAAGTTCCCGGACCGGCCGTGGATCCGGCCAACGGTGAGACGCACGCGATTACGGTCAATTGCTGGATTGCGAACGGTCGACTTTCCGGAGAATGGCGATCACCGGCTGCGGGAACACTGGCCGCCGGCTTTCGGGATGAGTTGGCGAACTCGTTGGCTGATGATTCGTCCGGTGTATCGCCGTTTGATCTCGCGGACTTGAACGCCGACCAACTCGCCCAGATTGCCGGTCAAATCAGCTTCGGCGGAGATGACGATGAATAACGTAGCAGCCGAGGTGACGAGGCTCACTTCTAGTGTTCGCCGGAGAAAGCATGAGCCTCGTCACCTCGGCTGCTACGAGACTGGAATTGCATGAAGGACAAGTCCCTCTTTCAACTCAGCTTCCCGCTGCTGCTCAATGCCCTGGTCGGGATGGTGGTCATGTTGGTGGACATGATGATCATCAGCTCGTATTCGGAAGATGCGGCTGCTGCGGTGAGCATCGCCAATCAGATTCTCCTGGTGGCGTTCGATTTGTCCGCGCTGCTCGCGGCCGGCGCGGTGGTGATGGTCTCGCGCAGCCTGGGCGCGGACGATCCCGAGGAGGCGAAACGAATGGCCGAGGCGGCCATGGTGGGAAACGCATTCGTCAGTCTCGCTCTGGGAGCGATCATTCTGCTGACCGCCACTCACTTGCTGTCAGCGATCAATTGCCCTGAGAAGATCTTCGTCGATGCCACCACCTACCTGCGGGTGGGAGCGTTCACGATCCTGTTTAATGGCGTGATGATGGCAGCCACGTCCACGCTTCGTGGCTATGGTGAAACCCGTATAATCCTTTTCCTGGGAGTCATTGCCTATGCCGTCTATCTGCTAAGCGCCTACTGCATGATCTTTGGTAAAGGACCGCTGCCCGAGTTGGGCGTTTTCGGATCCGCCCTGGCCACCTTGATTGTCCGTGCCAGCGCGGTGATTGCTCTCCTGTTTGTTTTCGCCCGGAAACTGAAGCTGATTCCCGCGTTCTGGCGACACACGCTGGTGGAACAGAAGCTGCGCATCAAAAAGCTGTTCGATCTCTCGTGGCCGGGAGCCTTCGACAATCTGGCCTACGGCTTCTACCAGATGATCCTCGTCAGTTACATCGCCACCTTCAGCGTCGCGATGCTCCTGAGCCGAACCTTCACTCTCACCCTGACCGCCGTCCTGACCGTTGTGCTGATGTCCATCAGCCAGGCCAACGAAGTCATGGTCGGCTATCGGCATGGAGGAAACCGACCCAAAGAAATCAATCCCTGCATCTTCCGATCATCGCTGATCTCAACCCTTCTGACCACCGCGTTCGCGATCCTCCTCTACCTCTTCGCCGGCCCGTTGATCTCACTCTTCACCGACCAGCCACGCATCCACGAACTGGCGAAACAACTCCTCTGGCTCACCATCTTCGTCCAGCCCTTCAGCGCGGTGAACACCATCCTCTTCCATTCGCTCAAGACCATGGGCGACGTGGTCGTTCCCGTCGCCGGCACCCAGATCATGATGTGGTGCCTCAGCGTCCCGGTCGCCTACTACCTCGCCGTAAAAATGCAACTCGGCGTTGTCGGCCTCTGGTACGTCCTCATCATGGAAGAAGCATTGAAGGCGGCTTTCCTTCTGATTCGCTGGCGCTATCGGCCGGCTTCACCCGCCGAAGCCTGAGACTGACTCCGGTTGATGTACCTCATTTAGTTGCCGCGGATCTGAGTGAAGATCGCAATCGCGGATGCGCCGGTGATTTCCTTGTGTCGTTGTCCACCGAGCCAGGCTCCCCAGGTGTCGGAATGGAGAGTCTTTTGTCCGCCGTCATACGATTGCCCGGTCAATGGATCGAACCAGCGAATCTTGAAGGTCTTGCCGATGGCTTCCGGCAGGTCGCCGTAGATGCCGGTGCGGTTGTTCGCCAGATAGAAGAGATAGGTGCTTTCGCCATCCGTGAGAATGGGAGTGGAGAAGGCGCGCATGTCGGTCTTCAGGTTGAGCAATGGGAATTCGCGGAACAAGGCGGCCATGTGGCGGTAGTAGAGAAAGTGGGGTTGCTGTTCCTGGGGCAGGGCGAAGGGGTCGTTGACGACGTTGTACCACGAGGCGTTCTACCAGTAGTAGGTCGGATAAGCGCCGGCGAAGACGCATTGGTAGGCGCGATCGAGGCCTAAACCGACTTCAACAACTGGACGCCACTCAAGACGAACACACCGTCGGGCGGCATCGTTCAACACCTCGATAACGGGGCGGCCGCGCTTCCGATGCGGGTCTATCGCGGACGATTACAGCAGTAACTTCACCAGGTCGATCACATCGAATCGCGCGCCAGAGTCTTGTTGATGCCTTTATCGGAGGTTGTGCGAACGGGCGTTCCTGACGATGATCTGCGCGCCGGATGTCAGACAGCCAAGAAAGCCAACGAACGATTCTCGAACTGCGCGATATCACGAAAGTGTATCAGCTCGGTGGCGAGGAGATTCGCGCGCTCGACGGCGTGTCGATGAAGATCAGCGAAGGGGAGTTCATGTCCATCATAGGGCCTTCGGGAAGTGGCAAGTCCACCTTGATGCATATTCTGGGATGCCTTGATTCACCGACCTCCGGAACGCTGAATCTCGACGGGCAGGCGATTCAAAACGCCACCCCGCGCCAGTTGGCCAACATCCGGAATCGCAAGATCGGCTTTGTATTCCAGTTCTTCAACCTGCTGCCCAAACTCAACGTCTTGCAAAACGTCGAGCTGCCGATGATCTACAGCGGCATCTCCGCGCGCGAACGCCAGGAACGCTGTATGAACGCGTTGAAGATGGTACAGTTGGCGGATCGGCGAAAGCACCGGCCCGCGGAGTTATCCGGCGGCCAGCAACAACGCGTCGCCATTGCCCGCGCCTTGGTGAACAATCCGCGCATCATCTTCGCGGATGAGCCCACAGGTAACTTGGATTCCCACACCGGTGAATTGATCCTGGATCTGTTCCACAATCTCCATGCTGAGGGCCGCACGCTTGTCCTCGTGACACACGATCCGACGATCGCGGCCATTACCCCGCGCCGCATCGAGATTCGGGACGGCAAGATCGCGACCAACGTGGACCGTCGGCTCGCAGGCATAGAGAAATGAACCTCTGGAACACCATCGCGACCGGGTTCCGCGAGATCCTCGCCCACAAGTTTCGTTCCCTGTTGACGATGCTGGGAATCATCCTCGGTGTTTCCAGCCTGGTGGCCATGTCCGCAACGGTGAAAGGCATGGAGAACGGATTGAAGGAAGCTTTGGAGGAAGCTGGCGGTCTGCGCGCGATTCGCATTGAGTACGAAGATGATCTTCCGCTGCGCCAACGACACCTTGCCGACCAGGCGACCGGCATCACGATGCATGACGTCTACGCCCTGCAACAAAGCGCGCCGCTGGCCAGGAGAATCACACCGCTCATTGAGATGTGGGGCTTTCGTCGAGGCGCGCTGGCACGCTTTGGAGGCCGGCGAACGCGCCCCTACAAATTTGCCGGCACCTGGCCGGATGTCCTGACGATCGAACAACACGAGCTCGCGTACGGCCGCATGTTCAACGCCTTCGATGATGAGGAAGCACGGAGTGTCTGTGTGATCGGAACGGACGTCCGTGATGATCTGTTCGGTTCACCGGAGAAGCTGGGCCGCGAGGAAATCCCAATTGGCAAAACGATTACAGTGAACAGCCAACCACTCACGATCATCGGCATGTTCCGTCATTATGAGAGTGAGTCCTTCAAGAAGCGCAAGGAGGCATTGGCGAAGGAAAATGAAGCGCTCATCGCAGCCGGCAAAGAACCCCGGAATCCGCGGATGCGCGACGAATTCATCTTCCGGCTGAAGAACAGCTCCATCTACATCCCGCTTAATACCATGCTGCTGAAGTTTCGCACTGCCGTGCACGCCCGCGCCGGAGCGGATGCGCAATTGACCACGCTAAAGATGGAAATCGATGATGCGAAACAACTCGAACCGGCGCTCCAACAGGCACGCAACGTCCTGATGTTCACTCACAAGGGAATCGAGGACTTTGCCTTCCGCACGCGCGAGGATGACGCGGGCGAAATCACAACCTCCATCTCGGATGCCCGGCGAAGCGGAGGAATCATTGCCGCGATCAGTCTCATCGTTGGCGGCATTGGCATCATGAACATCATGCTCGCCAGCATCTCCGAACGCGTCCGCGAAATCGGCCTGCGCAAGGCCGTCGGTGCCACTACTGCAGACGTGTTTGTGCAGATTCTCGTGGAGAGCACGGTCATCGCGATTCTCGGAGGGTTGCTCGGCCTCCTGACATCGTTCGGCTTGATTCAGCTCATTGAAAACCTCACACCTGAATCCAATGCTCCCATGTTGACGGCCACCCCGATGATCATCGCCTTCGCCTGCAGCGTCACCATCGGCGTCCTGGCCGGACTCTTCCCCGCGATCAAGGCATCCCGGCTGCACCCGATCCAGGCCCTGCGCTACAGCTGACCGAAATGAAGAATCTTCCGCTCAGTCTTGCCGGTGGCAGATTCAAGCATGGCCAGCACCTGCCCTTCGATCGTGCGAACAACCATCCCTTGACGAACCTCTACGTATCGATGCTGCAGCGGCTTGGGCTTGAGACCGATCCATCCTCAACCGGCACGAAACGGCTGCGCGGAGTCGAATCCGATGCGAAACGTATTCAACGCACTACGCCCATGCAAACCGGAGACCCATGGCGCAAAGCTTTGAAAGTCAGTGCTCTGTTGGATGGAGTAGGTTTTCCCCGTCTTCGCCCGCCATCGAAGTTCGATCGCGTTTGGATCCGTCGGCCGATTGGTGATGGTTATCGGGTCGAGGGCAGAAACGCTAGTCACCCCGAGAACGAAGGTCCAGCAGAGGATTAGCCTGGCGGTTGTTTGCATGGCTGCGCGTGTTCCAGCACACCGGTTCTCGCAGCCGAGAGAAAACCGCGCCTGCCTTAAACCCGTCCCAGCATCCGATCGAGCGAATCGTTGGTCTGGTAGATCAATGCCTCCGGGTAATGCTGATAAGGATGAAAATACTCAAAGGTCAGGTAACCATCATACCCCACCTTGTCCAATTCCTCGATCACGGCCGGCCAATTCGTCGTGCCATCCAGCAAGGGACGAAAACATTCCAGCGAATGATCCGTTCCCTTCTTGGTGAATTCCTTCAGGTGGATATTCTTCGTCCGCTTGCCCAGCAGACGCGCCCAATGTTCGGGGAACTGGTATTCCATGATGTTGCCGGTATCGAAATGCACACGGCAGTATTCGCTGTCAAAATGATCCACAAACGCGTTCATCTCCATCGGCGTCATCAGATAGCCATTGAAGAAGATGTTCTCCATGTTCAGATAGACACCCAGTCGCTCGGCATCACGTAGCAATTTCCCAATTGCATCCTTCGCCCGTCGATCGCAGATATCGTTGGCGACCGGCTCATGGTCATCACGCCAAGGAATATGAACTGCACCCGGCACCACCAACACATTCTCCACGCCCAGGTCAGCGGCCGCCTTGGCGATCTTGCCAGCCAGCTCAATGCCACGGTTTCGCTTCGTCTCGTCATTGCTCGAAAGCGGATAGGGCCAGAACAGGAACGAACACAACCCACTGATCTGAATCCCAATCTTGTCCGCCATCTTGCGAATCTCTGTGTATTCCTTGGTGCCGGACATGGGCGAGAGGTCGTTGTCCAAATCGTAATTCAGCTCGATGCCATCAAAACCCGCGTCCTTCGCCAATTGAAGGCATCGCTTTAGATCCATCCGATCCGGATAAGGAAACGCCCACTGATTGATGGACTTCTTCATCTTGCTGTATCGCTTGGGCGAGGAACGGAGTTCATCCGACGGTTTGTTCTGCGCCTGGGCTGCGCCAGTGGCGGTCGCAGCTGCAGCCGCCATCAATCCGCCGGTCTTGAACACATCACGTCGGCTGATCGAAGAATTGGGGCGGGGGATGAGAGATTCGGGAGTTTCGCCTTGCATGTTGGCCCCGTTATAAACCTCACCTTTCCCAACACAACTTCGAACTACAACCCAGGAGGTGATTCTTCGTGGGGTGGGGAATTCCTGCCTGGCTTCGGCTCCGTCCGGTTGGGGCAAGGACGGTAAACAAAAGCACAACGTGCTCTTCACGCTGCCGGGAATCACTCCGGAACAGGTGATCAAACAGCTTCCCCCGGCCAAACCTAACATTGAGACGATTTCGGTCAGCAAGCACGCTGTCTTCTGGTCGATCTCGAAGAAACAGCAGACGAAGACCAGCAAGGCACTTGTCAGATGGGTAGCCTCAACCTGGAATCAAGCGATTGCCAACCACCAAACCACGATCATTCATGCCACATCTCTACGACGGACCATTCGACGCCATCACCCAAGACGGCAAAGTGCTAATTCTCAAATGGAAGCCGGAGACGGCTTCGATGGAAACCAAACAGTTCTTCGAGTCGATGGTGCGACTAGGCGAACTGACAATCGAGGCCGACGTGCACGGTATCCTCATCGACATCCTCGACTTCCGGCACAAGCCTACAGCGGACGTCATGGCTTTTCGCGAGGAGCACGTGATCCCGATCTACAACCAGACCGGGATCAAACGCATGGCGTTTCTGTTTCCAGGCGAAAGTCCCGGCGAAGCCACGCAGGATGCGGGCGGCGATTACGAAGTCCAGCGGTTCACCTCCGAAAACGAAGCTTTGACCTGGGCTGGCAGAATGCCGAAATTCACCGAGTATCCGGGCGTGGATCACAACTGCTGGGACCGCGCCTATCGCGATCCGGAATTGATTCGGTGGTTGTTCGGGCAATCGCGCTGAGTGCTGGGAGTTGAAGAATTATTCCTGATTTAGTGCCAGCTGTATGCCCGTTTTGGGAGCGACGATGACCCGCACCTGGCGAAAACGCATCCGCATCAGCTCCGCCGTAGAACAAAGCTCGCTCTACATCAATGGAGCTTCAAGCTTCCCCATAATTACCCGCAGTAAGCATTGTCCCATTACCGATTCTGCAGCATTTGAATCGGAATGAATTCTCCCGCTCTTACGCGGTGTGAAGGGCTCGGTCGGTTACGGCCAAGGCGGCTTCCTTGATTGATTCAGAGAGGGTGGGATGGGCGTGGATGCAGCGGGCGATGTCTTCGCTGCTGGCTCCGAAGGTCATGGCAGCGGTGGCTTCCGCGATGAGGTCGCCGGCACGCGGGCCGATAATGTGCACTCCCAGAACCCGATCGGTTTTTTCGTCGGCGAGGATTTTGACGCGGCCGGTTGTGTCACCCAAAGCGTAGGCCCGGCCGTTGGCAGCGAAGGGGAAGATGCCTTTCTGATACGCGATGCCGAGTTCGTTCAACTGCTCCTCGGTCTTGCCGACGGTGGCGATCTCCGGGTGGGTGTAGACGATGCCGGGGATGGTGTCGTAATCCACATGACCGGGCTGGCCGGCGATGTATTCGACGCAGGCAACACCTTCCTCTTCCGCCTTGTGGGCGAGCATGGGACCGCGGATGACGTCACCGATGGCGTAGATGCCTTCGACCGGCGTGCGGAATTGTTCGTCGACAGAAACGCGGCCGCGTTGGTCTGGCTCGAGGCCGATCGCGTCGAGCCCCAGACCTTCGGTATTGGCGCGTCGACCGACGGCGACGAGGACGCGGTCACATTGAACGGGGTCGGCGTCTTCGATCAGGACCTTGCAGGTTTTGCGGGCGGGTTTCACGCCCTGCACCTTGGATCCGAGGCGAAAGATCAGGCCCTGCTTGGTGAAGACCTTTTGCGCTTCCTTGGCCACTTCCTCGTCCATGCCGGGCAGGATGCGATTGAGGTATTCGACGACGGTAACCTTGGCGCCGAGGCGCTGCCAGACAGAGCCGAGTTCCAGGCCGATGTAGCCCGCGCCAATCACCACGAGGTGTTTGGGAACCTCCGGGTAGGAAAGCGCTTCTGTGCTGGTGCCGACGAGATTGCCATCCAGTTCGATGCCGGGCAGGGAAACGGGTTGGCTGCCGGTGGCGATGATGACGTGCGGGGCTTTGAGTTGCTCGGTGGCGGATTCGCCCGGCACTTCGATTTCACCCGGCGCGAGGAATCGGCCATGGCCTCCGAATCGCTCGATCTTGTTTTGCTTCAGGAGCAACTGGACGCCTCCCGTGAGATTCTTCACGACCTGGTCCTTGCGCTTCATCATGGACGCGAGGTCGAGTTGTACCTCGCCGGTCTTCACACCGTGCGACGCGAGTTCGTGTCGGGCGGAGTGAAAGCGTTCGCTGGATTCCAAGAGCGCCTTGCTGGGAATGCAACCAACCCGGAGGCAGGTGCCACCGAGAGCCGGAGCTTTTTCCACCACGGCCACCTTCATGCCCAGTTGAGCGCCACGAATGGCGGCCACGTATCCGCCAGGTCCGGCGCCGATGACGATGAGATCGAATTCCTTCATGGGAGCGGATCAAAGTTCGAACAGAATCTTGGCCGGGTTTTCGACGAGTTCCTTGATGTGGCGAAGGAACATCACGGCTTCCCGGCCGTCCACGATCCGGTGATCGTAGCTGAGCGCGATGTTCATCATTGGACGAATGACAACTTCTCCGTCGCGGGCGACCGGTCGTTCCTGGATGGTGTGCATTCCCAGAATACCGGTCTGCGGCGGGTTGATGATCGGTGTGGAGAGCAGGGAGCCATACACACCGCCGTTGCTGATGGTGAAGGTGCCGCCTTCGAGTTCTTCTGGCAGCAGCTTGCTTTCCTTGGCGCGGGCGGCGAGGTCGGCGATCGTCTTTTCCACATCGGCAAAGCCCATTTGCTCGGCATTGCGCAAGGGTGGAACAACGAGACCGCGACCGGCGCCGATGGCGACGCCAATGTCGTAGTAGCGATGAAAAACAATGTCGTTACCGCGAATTTCGGCGTTGAGTTGGGGAATGTTCTTCAGGGCCTCAACGACGGCTTTCACGAAGAACGACATGAATCCGAGTTTGACGCCGTGCTTCCCCTTGAACTTTTCCTGTACGTCACGACGAAGTTGCATGACCGTGCTCATGTCCACCTCATTGACGGTGGTGAGCATCGCCATCGATTGCTGCGCCTCGACCAGTCGCCGGGCAATCGTTCGGCGCAGCGGGGTCATCCGCACGACTTCGTCGGCGCGAGGGCTGGCTTCTGCGCTTGGTTCCGCAGGGGCGGCAGCCGGAGGAGGTGCCTTCTTGCCGCGCTCGATGTGGGCCTGCACATCTTCCTTAAGCAATCGTCCACCGGGTCCGGTAGCCTTGACCTCATCGGCGCTCAAGCTGTGTTCGGTCAACAAACGCTGGGCTGCGGGCATCACGCGGGATTGGCCGCCAGCAGACGCGGCCTTGGCAGCGGACTTTTTCGCTGCTTTCTTCTTCGCCTTCTTCGTTTTGCCCTTAGCTGCGTCGCCCGCTTCGATGATGCCCAGCGCTTCGCCAACGGCGGCAGCTTCGCCAGCCTGCTTGAGGATCTTCCCCAAAACGCCGGCTACCGGCGCGGGAATGTCGATGGAAGCCTTCTCGCTGTCGATGACCACAACGGCTTCATCTTTGGCGACAGGGTCGCCTTCACTCTTCAGCCATTCGGCCACTTCGGCTTCGGAAACGGATTCGCCCAATGATGGGACTCGGATCTCGGTCGACATAGTTTGTGTGGTTGGTTGATTAAATTCGCCGGTGACTCGGTCGTCAATCGTTGGCGGAAAATGCTTCATCCAGAATCTGCGCCTGCTCCAGTTTGTGAGCTGCGGCCGAACCCGTCGCCGGGCTCGCGGATTCAGCGCGGCTGACGAGGCGCACGGTTCGACGTTGGGTGAATTCTTCACTGAGATGTAGTCGCAGAAAAGCCCAGGCGCCCATGTTGACCGGCTCGTCCTGCACCCAATACATCGGCGTGCCTTCCGGATACGCCGACAAGGCGTCTTCCAACAGGTCCTCACGCCACGGGTAATATTGTTCCATGCGAACAATGGCGACATCCTTGATTTTGTTCTCGGCGCGATGCTTGTGCAGTTCGTAGTAGATCTTGCCCGAGCAAACGAGGATGCGCCGTGGTTTCTTGATCTTCTTTTCATCGGCGATGACGCGCTGAAAGCCGCCCTCCGCGAGTTCGTCGAGGGTCGAGACACAATCCGGATGCCGCAACAGACTCTTGGGCGTCATCACCACCAAAGGCTTGCGCCAGAGTCGCAGGCCCTGTCGCCGAAGCAGATGAAAATACTGGGCGGGTGTCGTGGGTTGGGCGACCTGGATGTTGTCCTCGGCGCAAAGCTGAAGGAAACGTTCCAAGCGGGCGCTGGCATGTTCGGGTCCCATGCCTTCAAAGCCGTGCGGCAGCAGCAGAGTCAGCCCGGAGAGGCGTCGCCACTTGTCTTCGGCGCTGGTAATGAACTGGTCGATGATCACCTGGGCGACATTCACAAAGTCACCAAACTGCGCCTCCCACATGACCAATCCGTCCGGGCAATCCAGGCTGTAACCATATTCAAAACCGAGCACGCCGGCTTCGGACAAGGGACTGTTATGAATTCCCACCGGCGCCTGTTCTGGCGCAACGTGCTGCAACGGCATGTACACGGAGCCGTTTTCGTGGTCGTGCCAGACTGCGTGGCGTTGGCTGAACGTGCCGCGTTGGCAGTCCTGGCCACTCAGCCGGATCCGCACGCCTTCCGCGGCCAGTGTTCCAAAGGCCAGGGCTTCGGCAGCGGCCCAGCTCAAGGGCATCTTTCCCTCGGCCATGCCGCGAACCGAGTTTTGCAGACGCTTGAGTTTGGGGTGCGGATTGAAGTTGTCCGGCATCCGCGTGAGACTGTTGAGCATCTGCTCCAGGCTGCGGCGTTTGACGCCGGTCTTGACCTCGTCCGCTTCGGATTCCGGTCCGCCATGAAAACGGCTGCGCGCCCAGACTCCCTGCAGGGGCTGAGGGGGAGGGCGATAGGCGTCCTTGCGCGATTCCGAAAGGGCGTTCTCAAGATTCGTGCGCCGGCTTTCGGTGATCTCATCGGCTTCTTCACGGGAGATACCACCCAGTTTCAACAGGTGTTCCAAATATGCCTCGCCAACCGGCGGTCGCTTGGCGATGTCGCGGTAAAGCAATGGTTGAGTGAAGGACGGCTCGTCCGTTTCATTGTGCCCCAACCGCCGATAGCCATACATGTCGATGACCACGTCTCGCTTGAATTCCCGGCGATAATCCATGGCGACTTCGAGACAATGCATCACCGCTTCCGGATCCTCACCGTTCACGTGGAAGAGCGGTCCTTGGAGCATCCGGGCCACCTCGGTGGCGTAACGGCCCGACCGGCTGTCGTAGGGCGAGGTCGTGAAACCGATCTGGTTATTGACGATCACATGCAGCGTGCCGCCCGTGGCATAGCCGTCCAATTGACTCAGGTTCAACGTCTCTTGGACGATGCCCTCGCCAATGAATGCCGCGTCGCCGTGGATCAAAATCGCCATGCACTTTTCCCGCTGCCGATCATTGACGCGGTCCTGTTTGACGCGCACGCGACCGAGTGCCACCGGATTGATGAATTCCAGGTGACTGGGATTGAAACAAAGCGACAGGTGCACCTTGTTGCCATTGGCGGTCTCCCAATCGCCACTGTGACCAAGGTGATACTTCACGTCGCCTCCACCGAGATACTTCTCGGGTTCATCGTCGTCGAATTCATGGAAAATGGCCGCCGGACTCTTACCTAGGATATTCGCCATCACGTTCAAGCGACCGCGATGAGCCATGCCAAAAACAATTTCACGAACGCCTTGGTCCCCGGCCTTCTCGATCGCCAGATCCAGCAGCGGCACCAACGTCTCGCAACCCTCAAGGGAAAACGATTTCGCTCCCAAGAACTTGCGGCGAATGAATTCCTCAAACACCACCGCATCCGACAGACGACTGAACACCCGCAACTGTTGTTCTCGCGAAAGCTCGATCTTGAGATGCGTGGTTTCAATCCTCCGCTGCAGCCAGCGACGAACCTTCAACGCGTCGATGTGCATGTACTGCGCACCGATCGATCGGCAATACGCGGTGCGCAGTTTGTCGAGAATCTCCCGCAGCTTCATGGGACCGGGCCAAAAAAGCGTTTCGCACCAGAACTCGCGGTCCATGTCCGCCTCGCTGAAACCGAAGTAAGCGGGATCCAATTCCGGCGGGGCGGAGGGCACGCGGCCGAGTGGATCGATCTTCGCCATGATATGCCCGCGCACACGGTAGGCCCGAACCAGCCGGTTCAGCCGTTCAGAAGCGCTTTCGGTGAGTGGCGACGTACCAGACGCAGTTGCTCCGCTCGCCCGAAATAGTCCGGGCGGTTCAAAGCTAGGCCGGGCTGTTTGCCCCTCCGCCCAATCGGCTGATTCCCCGTTCCCGGCGAAATACTCCCGCCACTCAGCAGGCACAGAATCGGGATCTTCCCGGAATTGATCGTGAATGGCCTCGATATAGGCGAGGTTCGCCCCATGAGGCGTCACTGAAGAGTTGTTCATTCTGAGATGATCTGTCGAATCCGCTTTTCCGTGTGCGGGGGGCATCATGAATCTTTCTGCGGCATCTGCCAAGTTTGTTGCCGATCTGGGCGAGCAATTAATGTTGGACTTGCTTGAGGGGACCGCCCAAACGCGCGTCCCAGAAGAAGGCCGCCAAGAAGAAAAGCGTAAAGCTGCTCACCGCGGTCATCCGCTCTTCGAATCGACGGCCAAGGCCGGCTGGTGTCCTTCCACGTCCTGACCCGCGCCGTTCAGATCAACTTCTTCTGCGGTTCAAATCTAAATCCCGTTCCACCCCTCCCAGGCAAAAAAGCCCCCAACTCCCGCTGGCTCAAGTTCGACGAAAATGAGGTAACGGCGCGACAGTCGAACTTCTCCACCCGCCAGTATCACCTCCACTCGTTGATCCAGCACGGGTAACAGATAGAGCGACTGGCTCAGAAGCAGCAGAGCCGCCAATCCGAACGTCACTCCGACAAACCGGCCAGGGCGTGCCTTCAGCAGCGCGATCGCCACGAGCGCGCAGATGACCAACTCGACCAGGTTCATGGCGTGAAAAACCACCTTGCCGATCCCCAACGCCATGGGCAGCGTCATGTTGGGAGCGGTGAATTTGACGGGAGCCTCGATGAATGAAATCCCGAGGATGATTCCGATCCAGATAAAAAGAGCTATGGCGACGAAATGCTTCATTGATGGCCGGGATTGTTGGTCCGGGAAATCGAGGTTACAACGCCAAGGTTCCGAAACAGGTATCCAAGGGCAAAGGACCGTTAGAAATTTGCAATCTGCCGACATTGTTTCCGCTTCGAATGACAGGTGATCGCCGCGATTCTAAGCCCATCATGAACAAAGCCAGATTCATCAGCAGGGTCATTACCCTCGCCGCACTCGTCTTCGTCTCCAGACTGCAGGCAGACACCCTGCTGCTCGAGGTGAACGCCAATGTTCGCTCGAAGCAGATCGATATTCCCGAGAAATACTCAGACCTGAACGAGTCCTTTGACAAGATTCCGGGTAACGGCGATTTCCGCCTGCGGGTGATCGTGCCGAACTTCGAAAAGTATGCGAAGGGCACGCACACCATCGAATTGAATGTCGGCAATTCCCTGAACTACGGCCGAAACCGCGACAAGAAGGACAAGATCAAGACCCCGGGACTGGCGGTCTCATTGTTCAGCAAGATGCTTGGAAATCTGGAAGGCGTGAGCACGCGCGTTCCTGGCGGTCGCGTCGTGTTGCCGGACGAAACCCAACTCGCCGACATCGGAACGATCACTATCAAAGACGGTGCCGTCACCGGCTTCAAGTATGGCTGGGTCAAGGAAGGCAATCCGGGAACCGAGAGCATCAATCGCTACCTGGTCGGCCGCAAAAAGTTCCCGGTGCGCATCACTTCGATCACGGTGGACTCCGAATCCTTCTCACCGCCGAAGAAATATGGCGACCTGCTCCTGGTCAGCAGCCTGGAAACGGATGTCAAAATAACGATGAAAGACGCGAAGGCGGACAAATAATTCCTGCTTCGTCGCCTTTCACGAGTTCACCCGCTCTCATTCTACCTGACGGCGTGACTCCAGCTGGATGGCTCGTCCTTGCCATTTCGCCTGCTGTCCGGAAGATTCCCAGTCATGAAGACATCCGCCATCCTTGCTTTGTTGTCCCTGCTGCTGCTCACACCCGTAATCTCCCGGGCCGACGACCAGAAAGGAAAATTTGTCACGCACACCTTCAGTGTTCCCGGCATGAAGTGCAAAGGCTGTGTCACCGATCTCCAGTTCGACCTCGAAGATCTCAAGGCCGTCAAATCCGCCAAGATCGTGTTCGACGAGAAACAGGTCACCGTCGTCCACAATGCGAAGAGCCTGAGCGCCAAGCAGTTGATCAAAGTGATCAAGAAATCCGGTTTCGAAGCCAAGCTCCTGCCGAAGAAGGCGAAGCAAAAAAACTGACGGCGAACACGGCCATCATGCCAAACCGGGCAGCGGTTTGTTTGTCACTCCGTTGAAGTCTTTCGCTTCGTCACCGGTCTTGAGTTCAGGAACGGAAGCGTTCGAGCCGGGCGTAGAGCTTGACGTATTCGGCCTTGCGTAATCGCTCCTTCCAAACGCCGATGAACTCGTATCGCTCCCGGTCAAATCCCCGGGCTTCAACCTTCTCCAGTTCGTTCTCAAGCTTGGACGTGGGCAGGGAATTTCCGCCAATCAAGATGGATGCAATCGTGAGAGTTCCGAATACAGCGCCGATTAAGAGAACGAGAAGAAGCTTTCTCTTCCCGCGTGGTTGCTGAGTTGGTTCGGTGGCTTCGATCCGTGGAGACTACCAGCAAAAGCCTTCATAATTGGAGGGCAATTCCTGTAGTTCCGTCCAGCCATTCACGTCGATGAAATGATGGTTTTCGGTTACGTGTGGCTTGAGGTCGTCGATGGAGGATTTCTGGGCAGCGATGACTACGCCGTCTTTTCCAAGTGCGGTCGCGATATCGCCTTGGAGGAGTTTGGCAAGGTGCGGCATGCGAACGTCGATGACGCGCTTGTTGGCGCCGACCAGGGCAGCGAGGTTCAAAGCAGGATCGTAGATGCGAACGTCGTAGCCATGACCGAGGAGGTATTGGGCAACATCGACCATGGGGCTTTCGCGAAGGTCATCCGTGTTGGACTTGAATGAGAGTCCCAGAATGACCGCCTCGCGTTTGCCAGTCGCTTCGATCAACGAAAGCAGGCTTTGGAGATGGCGTTCATTGCTGCTGAGCAGGTTCTCGAGGAGCGGAATATGAACGCCGGTCGTGCGGGCCTTGTCGGTCAGCGCACGAACGTCCTTTGGCAGACATGATCCGCCGAAGGGATTCCCCGGGCGCATGTAATATGGAGAAATGTTCAACCGCTTGTCCTCGCACAGCATGTGCATGACCACCTTCGAATCGATATCGAGCTGCTTTCCAACGCGTCCGATCTCGTTGGCGAAGGTGATCTTCGCTGCATGGAAAGCGTTGCAGGCGTACTTGATCATTTCGGCCGTGTTCCAATTCACCACGCAGGCGGGAGTCCCCTGCTCTCCGTAGGTGCCGAAGAGATCGTTCATCAGGTTTTCCGGCGGACGTGATCCATCGACCGAACCGACAACGGCAAGTGATGGCACTTCAAAGTCCTTCACCGCCGTACTTTCGCGAAGGAATTCCGGATAATAGAAAATGTCGGCCAAACCCGAATCGACGGCGTCCTTCAGCTTCTCATCCACGATGCTGCGTGTGCTTCCCGGGAGCATCGTGCTGCGCAAGACAACGTGGTGATGTGAGTTCTTCGCCTTGATCGCATCTGCGATCTGACCGGCAACGGTCCGAACGTATTGAAGATCAAGTGCGCCCGAGGGTGCGGACGGCGTTCCGACACAGATGATCGAAAGCTCGGTGTCCTTCACGGCGTCGGCATAGTCGGTGGTCGCGCGCAAAAGTTCCTTCTCCTTGGCGGACTTCAAGAGTTCGTCCAAGCCGGGTTCGACTATGGGAGCGATGCCATTGTTGAAGTCCCCAACCTTTTGCTCGTGAACGTCCACGCCGACGACGTAGTGACCGCGTGAAGACAGGCATCCCGCTGTGACCGCGCCCACGTAACCAAGGCCGAAAATGGAGATCCTCATCCGGGCGCGGAGGCTAGAAATGTCGTACTGAAAACGCAAGGCTTATACCCTGCCTGGGCGGTCAGCAGGAGGCACGGAGCACGCTCCGTTAATCGAAAGCGAGCTGAAACCACACATTCGAATTCACCACGGTTTGCATTCTCGGCTGACGGTTCTTCCGCGATCACCGTTTCCCAGTCATCCGAAGCCAGCACATATACAATGACACCATCGCGCTCGACCCGGAAACTCCGATCCTTCACGCGCGTGATTTCTGCGCCAGGGGCGAATTGCCACCTCACGGTGAATTCACCATCCTTTGCCGAACTGTTGGGAAGAAAATCATCCGTGATGCGCCAACCATCTCCCAAGTCTTGGACCTTCCGGCAGATTGTGCCTGCCGGGACGAACCACTCCGCTTGGAGGGCATCTGGATCCGGGTGACGCCACGCGGGAACGGAATGTTGCGCCGACCAGAGGAACGGACCAAGACGCTTGGGGAATTCATGATGGGACAACGCGGGTCCGTTGTGCGCGGCGCGTGACGCAAGCCAGTTGCGCAATTTGGAATCACCGAAGTAAGCCCCCGTGCCGGGGTCCACGACGATCGCCTTCCCGCGCCACCAGATGGACAGGTGCAAAACGTCCAGGTGTCCATGTGCGCAGGTCGATTCGTATCCGAGTGGCGAAAGATCGAAGCGCATGAACCAATCCCTTTCCTGTCGAATCGCCATGCCAGCGTGAGAGAACTGGTACCAGCCATGGTCGTCACCTTCCGAGTGGCGTTCGACAATTTCCATCGCTTCTACGCGCTTGGGAATCGAGATCCCCTTCCTCAGTCCATCCCAAAACACGCCAAGGCATCCGTCGGCTCCGTGCGCCATCCACCGTCGCCATTCCCAGGCCGCGTCTTTCGCGTCAAACCAGAACGGCAACACTGTCGCGTCGTCGGAATCTCCGTAAGCCCAGCATTCCTGTTCACGCTGAATTGTGATGTAGAAGGAGACCGCATTGCGCAATCTCTCCTCGACCCTGGCGGAGACGGGTCGGTGTTTGCTGGAGATCGCGAGCCAGGCGACTGCGGAGAGTTCCCAGGAGAACAGTTGATAGTTGAGCGCCTGTTCGCAATTGGATCCGTCCGGCGCGAATTGATTGATCACTTCGGTTTCCCAGAAGCCCTGGAGTTCGTCGATGCCAGCCCCCCAGATCGCGAGTTTGGGCCAACGGACAATGGCCGCAAGCAATCCGGACAATTCCCCGATTAGATGATTGTTCGCCGATGAACCGAAGGATCGATGCCGCCACGCGAAATTGAAATGCGACGGGGCGATTTCATATCGAAGTGTTTCCAACTCCGGTTGAAGTCCCCATTCCTCCGCATGAGGCGCCAGCAGCGCGTCGATCCATACGAACTGGATGAGCCGCATTCCGGCTTCCAACGCGCTCGTCCAGTTCCAGCCCTTGAAGGGTGGATTGTTTCCTACCCAATCCTGCAACCACTCGACGCATTTGCTCCCGGCATCAGCATCTTCGAGGTAATGCGCGGCAAGCGCGAGGCGCGTGATCTGCTGCCAGCGGCTCAGTTCCCAGACGAGCTTGATGTCCGCCCCCTTGGGAAGTTCTCGATGGTTCAGCTTGGATGCCGGCTGGTCGGAGGTGACGTCGACATCGGCATGATAATCGTGATGCCATCGCGGGGGATCATCGACCTGGATCTTGAGATGACCGAAGGCCTTCCACTGGCCGGCTTGAATGCGAACTGCGTCGAGCTTCAATGCCTCCAACAAGTCTTCGGGAATCGCTTCGCGATCAGGGAGAAAAGGAAACTCCGTGTTGGTGGCCAGCTTGATCGAGGACCAGTCGGTGACTCGATGACTGTCCGCAAACTCACGGGCACGCTTGCGCAAGCGCAGCACGACTTCGCTCGGGCTCATCGCGAGCAGGCGGTGCAGATACCAGTTCAATCGCGGCATGATTGGGCCGGGAGGCTACAGCGCGCCGAGTTGCTTGGCGAGCACCGGCAACACCTCGCCCGACGGCCCCGGCAGAACGAAGTCTGCCCGATCCGTCAATGGCGTCGAATCCGGGTTCACCTCCACGACCAACGCGCCCTGGTTCAAGGCCAGATCCGTCAGGCCCGCCGCAGGATAAACGACTGACGAGGTCCCAACAGAAAAGAATACCTCGCAGCACTGCGCGGCATGAGTGGCAGCTTCCAGTGCGCGCACGGGCAATGATTCCCCGAACCACACCACGTCCGGCCGCAGATACGAACCGCACTTCTCGCACTTCGGCGGCTCGTCCTCATTCGGCACCCACACGCTGACATGCGTGCCTTCACGTGCGCACTTGACCCGCGTGATGTTCCCATGCAGTTCAATCACATCGCGGCTGCCCGCGCGCTGGTGCAGTCCATCTACGTTCTGAGTCACGAGCGTGAAATCACTCCAGAATTTCTGCAACGCGGCCAGCGCGTCATGACCCGGGTTCGGTTCCACAGCCTGAACCTGGTCGCGACGTTCCGCATACCAGTCCCAAACCATCTTGGGGTTCCTCACAAAAGCCTCCGGCGTGGCCAGTTCCTCCGGCCGAAATTTGGACCACATGCCCGTCTGGGCATCGCGAAAGGTCGGCACTCCGCTCTCCGCAGAAATTCCCGCGCCCGTGCTGACCAGCACATTTTTGGCAACGCTCAATTGCGCAATCAATTCACTCGGTATGTCCACCATCATCAACTTCCCGTCTCACCAAAGACCATCCACCCTCAACACGTTTGCCAATTTCATTTCCGGCTGCTTGAAATACTTTTTGTCAAAGCCCCTGAAGGTCACGTACTCGACCGAGCCAACTTCGTCTCCATGCGCCCCGAGCACCAGTCCTTTGTGCCCGGATATCTTTCCCAATCGATCGATTAGAATCACGACATGTCCTGTCCACTTGCGCCCGTCGTTGAAGCCGTAGACCAACAGGTCGCCCGCCTTGGCATTCTTGTAATCGATTTTGCACAATCCATTTCGTTCCTCAACAGCAGCTAGTCCCCGGGTGTTCAGATAACCGCGATAGTCAAATCCCTCCGAACGAAACAGTTTCCACGTGAGGTTCGAGCAATCGAGCCCGCGCTTCAAACTCGTAGCACCCCATTTGTACTCTACTCCGATCGATTCGTGCGCCTTGAGCAGCAGCGATTCGAGTTTCTTGTTTCCCCTTGCAAGTCGCTTCAGCTGTTTCTCATCCACGTTCACCACCGAGATCGCCGGTTCCATGCCGGCATCAGAGGATTTGGCTGCCATTGCCATCAGCGCGAAACTACCAGCCATGGCCCGCATCGCAAGTTTACGGGTGGCGATTCCAGTGGCTGAACGCAAACCGTGTGGTCCCAGACCCGATCTGAGTTCATCTCTATCCATCGGTGGTTGAAGTTGAATTTAAGCCCGAGCAATTTTTGCGCATTGCGCTCCCATCTGTAACTTTCCATCCACATTCCCGTATTCCAATTAAACTGACCGTGCGCCCGGAGCGTCTTTCCATCCACGCAATTGCGGGATCTGGAATCGTTACAATTTTCTAACAACTCCGATCTCGCGGTGTCGTAATTCGAATGTTGAAACGGTGAAACTTTTTGCGCGAAGCGGTTTTGTTCCTCATCAAGTCCCCGTCCCGTTTGAAACAGACAGCTGCACCTGGCATGGCACTGGCGCACGAACCTGGAGCCGACAAATCGGCTGAAGCCACGGATTCCCGTGTAAACGGGGAAAATACCGTTCGCGCGAATGGCTCATTTGCGGGCGTCGAACTCACCCCGGAAACCCTCCGCCTCCTCCCGTCGGAATTCGTCAAGGAACACAAGCTTCTTCCCCTTGATGTGCGCGACAGGACGCTTCGAGCCGCAGCGCCGAGACTGCTTGAGGATCGCGTTAAGACCACACGCGAACTCGGGCTCGACGAAACGCGTGATCGCCAACTGTCCCATGTCGTTGACAAGCCCACGGGCTGTTTCTCGCCACCGGCCCAACCGGTAGCGGCAAGACCACAACGCTCTACGCCATTCTTGCTGGCATCTTCACGCCTGAGAAAAAAATCCTCACAATCGAAGACCCGGTGGAATACGAACTTCCCGGAGTCGCGGAGATTCCGGTGAAGCCGAGTCGAGGATTCACCTTTGCAACCGGCTTGCGCGCGATTCTCCGACAGGATCCTGATACCGTGATGGTTGGTGAGATTCGTGCCGCACTGACCGGTCACCAGGTTTTCAGCACGCTGCATACAAATGATTATTGCGGGAATCGAAGAGCGAAGAGATCGGTGTTGTTCAAGACGAACTTCAAGCGCACATTTTTTCCCGCCAGGGGACTGACATCGTCACCGGAGTTCCAGCGAACTATTTGTTCGATTTGGTCGCCCTTGAGTACTGCGCATTCATCAAGTCGATAGCCGTCGATCGGTCGGTCATCTTCGTTTAGGATCTCCACTCGAAGCTGGCCATTCGGACGGGTCACAAAGTTGAGTTCCAATACTTTTCCGGCAAACCGCAGGGGCTTGGTAATCAGTGTGCCGTCTTTCGTGCCGGCGGAAACCGACCCAAAGCCGTCGAGGCGAAGGGTGTGCCGCTGTCCGAGGTTGTAGAAGGAGAGTTCCCGGTCGCCGGTCTGCGCTCCATTGGACCAGGCGAGGAAGTTGGCGCGATTGCCAGACGCAGATTGGTTGAGGAAACTCTGCTGTCCGAAGGTGCGGTCAAATCCGTTGGCTCCGGCGCGAGACGACATGAGGATGACTCGCGTGTTTGATTTTTCGTTGTCCAAGAAGATGGTGGCGGGCGCAAGGTAGATGTGTGGCGCGCGGAAGTAGGGATGCGTTCCGGTCGTATACCAATGTTCTTCCTTCCATCGGCCTCTCATTTCCACCGGCTCGCTCCAATGGATGAAATCCTTCGATGTCGTGCGAGCGGCCGCCCGAAATCTGCGATCCTTTGAGAATCTGAAATAACAAACGTATTGCCCTTCAGCCGAGGACCAGAAGGCGACGTTCTGGGAATCGAATCCATGATGCCATTTCTTCGGCAAGGTGACTGCGTCCTGCTTCAGCACTCGCCATTGGACACCATCTTTGGAAACGAATGCCGCGAGGTCACCGGGCAGTTGCTGATTCAGATCGGCGAGTTCATCGCCAAACTTTTTCCGCAGATATTTGCCGTCTAATCGGCAATGACCTCCAAAAGCCTTGTATCGCTGGCTTGGAGGGCAGTTCGGATTGGTGTCGATGAACGGAGAGAAGTTGTGACTCGCCGGAGGGGCGTCCGAGAGGACGACCTTGGGAGCGGACCAGCGGACACCATCAGCGCTTTCGGCGTACAGGGTTTTCTCCAAGAGGTAGCGGCGGACCGGTTCGTAGCCTTCCTCGCCTTTCTCGTCGTGGCGGCAGTATTGACGGAAGAGATCTCCGTCCTTCATCACCGTTGCATAGTGGCCGCTGAGCGCAGGTGCTGGTGAAGGCGGAGCGGGTTGAAGACAGCCCAATCTAAGCGAGACGTGTTCCATTTCTGCGATCAGGAAACGATCGACGAACAGTTCGCGCCGCGATCCGATGTCGATCTGGGCGCAGGCGTTGATGGCGCAGGCGAGCATGGCACAACCCGCAATGATGACTCGATTCACGACCGCAAATTCTATCGCACTCGAATCGAAGCCAATCAAAAAACTCAAATCGTGTGATGGGTTTCTACAAAGAAAATCGAGTGAATCGGATGTTGGACGTATGGAGAGGCAAACGAAACAGAATGTGCGAGGACCCTTTCGTTCCGATCATGCGCCCGTCTCTGCTGGTACAAGAGTTCGATCCACGGGCAGCCGATTGGAAGCGGCAGGATGGGAACGCTGATCTGGACCTGCCCCCAAGCGGTGCACGTCCGGATCAACCGAAACGATGTCTTTGCGATGAATCGGAACATGCGGATCCTCGCCAGCGTCGTGCTGCGGTTCGATGCCAAACCAGGCAAAACCAATCGAATCGAGCCACACAGCGATCGGCGGGCAGGAATATGTTTCAGAAAAACATTCCTGCCCCCAATCTTCCCGCCAATGACAGCGATGAAGCACCAAGTCACCCACTGGTTCTGCTCGGTTGCGATGATGAGTTGGATGAGCCTTCTGGTTCAAGGCGTCGAGCCCGCCAAACCGTTCATGGCCTATGGTGCCAGCGCGACATCACGGGAACTTGTCGCCGTTCGGTACTCACAGGCCGATGGAACGCTGAGTTCGAAGATCGTTCAACGCGAGCCGATCGGCTGTGAAGGCGCACCGGTCATTTACCACGAGAAGTTCCGATCTCTGTATGTCTTGTCATTGCGAGCCAAAGAGGGGGAGCTGAACAAAATGGTGATCTTCTCGGTGGCCGACGACGGTCGCCTGACCCGGAAGCAACAACTGCCGACCAAGCACGGCAGCGCTTACGCGAGCTTCGACCGGAGCGGACGTTACCTTCTCTCGGTGTCGTACTTCGAAGGTCACGTGGACGTCTATCGACTCGATGAGAACGGCACACCGGCGCATCTGGGAACGACCTTCGAGAATCGCAACCAGGCCCACTCCATACTGACCGCGCCCAACAATCGTTCGGTTTACGTGCCTTACGTCAAAGATAACAACGCCATGTTTCAATACCGCTTCGACCCGCAGAGAGGCGTCTTGCGATCTCTCGATCCGCCGCGGGTTGAAGTTCCCGATGGCATCGGGCCGCGACACGTCGCTTTCCATCCGACAAAGCCCTTCGTTTTCTTCAGCAACGAACAACACCTCGGAGCCACGTCCTATCGAATGGCAAGAGATGGTCGACTCTCGCTGGTTCAGGTGTGTGATGCCGGCAAGTTGAAAACCGCTGAAGGACTTTACGCTTCTGACACCACCATTACTCCCGACGGGCGTCATTTGTTTGTTGCGGTCCGCGACTTCGCCGGAAAGAAACGCGACGGTATTCACCGATACCGGATCAAGGAGGACGGTCACCTTGTCCACCTTAACATGATCGAGGCGGACGCGATTCCATGGGGATTGAAAATGTCGCCAAACGGCGGCCTATTACTCGTCACCGCTGCCCATGGTGAAACCCTGTCGGCCTATGAAATTGGCGGTGACAGCAAGCTCACGAAACGCACATCGCTCACGTGGGGAAACATGATTCGCGCAGTTGCAGTGGTCACAGTGAAGTAAGTCACCGACCGGGCATCATCGGAATGTGCATTGATCCCCGGTTGTCGTTCGATTACTGAAGCCCTGAGCCATGAGAACCTTGAAAACGATTCTGCTCTCGCTCGGTCTGATCTGCCCAAACGCAAAAGTTTCCGCGGCGGACCAAAGGCCCAACATCCTGCTCATCATGGCCGATGATCTCGGCTACTCGGATCTGGGCTGTTATGGCGGGGAGATTGCCACGCCGCATCTCGATCGGCTCGCGGCGCAGGGGATGCGCTTTACGCAATTCTACAATTGCGCGGTCTGCGTCACGACGCGTTCGGCGCTGTTGACGGGTCTTTATCCTCGCCAACGGCGGCCACGCTTGCGGGAAAACATGATCACGCTGGGTGAGGCGATGCGGGAAGCAGGGTATGCGACCACGCTCACCGGCAAGTGGCATCTCGGCAAGACCGCTCCCTTGCGTCCGATCGATCGGGGCTTCGATGAATTTTACGGATTGCTGGATGGCTGTTGCAATTTCTTCAATCCCGCCCAGCAGGACCCGGTGTTTTACAACGGCGGCCGTTTCCGTCCCTTCGCGCACAACGAGCAGGCCATCACCAATTTTCCCGCGGGCTTCTACACGACGGACGCGTTTTCGGATCACGCCATTGAGACGATCAAGCGTTCCGCCAAGGCCGACCGGCCGTTCTTTGCGCACCTCTGTTACACCGCGCCGCATTTTCCGCTGCACGCCTTTGAGGAGGACATGGCTCCTTATCGCGGCAAATACCGGGACGGTTACCAACCGATGCGTCAACGGCGGCACGAACGCCAGACGAAGATGGGATTGTTCGCTTCACCGCCGGTGCTCACTGCGGCGGAAAACAAGAAGGGTGATTTTCGCTACGACTACGATGTGCCGGATTGGAAGAACATGCCGACGGCCGAGCGCCAACGCGAGGAAGCCCGCATGGAAGTCTACGCCGCGATGGTTGACCGGATGGATCGCGGCATCGGTCGCGTGCTGGCCGCCTTGGACGAAGCCGGCGTGGCTGACAACACGGTGGTGATGTTCCTGTCGGACAACGGTGGTTGCGCAAGTTGGCCGGGAAGCAGGAAGGGGCAGGAGGAAGGTTTCTACAAATTCAACGAAGGCATTCCCGTTGGCGACGGACGCGGCTATGAGTTTGTCGGCAAAGGCTGGGGCTGGGCGCAGAACGCTCCGTTTCGGCAATTCAAGACCTGGACCTATGAAGGCGGCATCGCCACGCCGATGATCGTCCGTTGGCCGGGCAAGGTCGCAGCCGGTTCCATCACCCATCAGGTCGGCCACATCATCGACTTCATGCCGACGCTGTTGGAATTGGCGGGCGGCAATTATCCTGAAGAATACAAAGGCCGGAAGCTGTTGCCCGTCGAAGGCAAGAGTCTGCTGCCCATCTTTCGCGGCAAACAACGTGTCCCGCATCAACCCCTTGCCTGGGAACTCTACGGCAATCGCGCTGTCCGCCAAGGCGACTGGAAACTCGTCTGGGGCGCCAGCGAGAAGAAGTGGGAACTCTACAATCTGAAATCCGATCGCTCCGAAAGCCGCGACCTCGCCGCAAAACATCCTGCTCGCGTCGCCTCCATGGCCAGAGATTGGGAAGATTGGCAGAAAAAGACGAACGAATAGCGCGCAAAAATCGCCCTTCAAGAAGGTAGCGGATTTCGTGAGAAATCCGTTCCCATGTGATCATCAAAGACGAAACTCTCACGACCTGTGGTGAGCCTGTCGAACCAGCTCCGCTACTGACCGAATCGAATTCTTAACTTTATGAGACCGAGTCATTTCATTTTCACTCTCTATGCATCGATCGCTCTTGTGGGCGCCAAGGATCAACGTGTATGGCCGTCCGAGCGGAGCGATTACCGCGATGGAGTCACCGGCACTGAGGTATGGCGACTTACCATCGATCCCGAAGTCGAGATCATTCCCGATCGCATCAAGGAAGTCTTTTCGCCGGACGGTTCGAAGATGCTCTTTCGCTCCAAGCGAAATGGCGCGTGGCATTTGTATGTTATGGATGCCAACGGTTCGAAGATCACCCGTGTCACCAGCAAGCCGACGATCTACGGCGTGTGGTCACGATCAGGCCGTTCACTGATCTGCGCCCCCACGGTGAACAATCAGAATGAACTGCACGAGGTCGATGTGGCGACCTTTGCCTCGCGCCGCTTTGCCGGTCCTTTCGATGCGAAGATGGGCAAGCTCGGTGTGAGCCCGGATGGCACCGGCGTTTTGTTCACCCGCTTCATCAAGCAACCCGAGGGTGAAAAGCAGGACGTCATCCTGTCGTCCTTTGTCAATCTGGATGGAACCGGGTTCTTCGATTTCAAGGGCGAGACCAAGCATGGCCGGATTGGCTGGATCCCCGGACGCATGGACATTCGCCGCATGAAATCCTCCCGCCAGCAATACGTTCTGCAACCCGACGGTTCCGGCGCAAGATTGATCGGGGAAGGGGGTCATGAGTTTTTCACCCCCGACGGCAAGCACATGATCATCTGTGATCCGAAGGGCGGTGATCCGACCAAGTGGCTCGGCAAATGTTCCGCCGGCATTTACGACCTCGCGACCGGCAAACGCCGCGACGTCACCCAGGAACTCACCTGGCTTGGCACGCATCCCGCCATCAGTGCCGACGGCCGTTACGTCGCCATCGACAACGCCGGCCACAGTTATCCCGGAGCCGTGTTGATCGCCGACCTCACCGGCGCCGATCCCCTCCGGGTCCTCTGCTACCATCACGCCTCCTGGGAAGCCGGTCACATCACGCATCCCACCGTCCACTGGAGCCCCGACGGCACCAAGCTCGCCTTCATGTCCGACAAGGACTCGACCAACAAGAAGATGGGCGACATGTATCTCGCGGTGGTGAAACAACCCGCAGCCCCGCTCAATCCCCACGTCGCCAACAACCGCACCGCCGGTCCGCTGCTCACCTGGCAGCCCGCCAAGGAACATCACGAGACCAAGGAATATGTCGTCATGCGCAGTGTTCCCTCGCCACGACCAAACCTGCAGCGCGTCTTCCTGGATCGCACCGGCGTCTTCGAGGAAATCGCAGTCGTTCCCGTTGTCGACACCCTCCTCACCGGCGAGCACCTCAGCACCGAATCAACCACAATCCATGTCGACTCTACCAAGGGCTTTCCCAAGAGCGGCCGATTGATGATCGCCGGCAACCACACCATGGCTGCCCCGGAGATCGTCACCTACCAAGACAAGACGGATACCGTCTTCCTCAACTGCCAACGGGGCGCGGAAGACACCGCGCCCGTCATGCACTGGAGCGGCGCCCGCATCTGGAGCCTCAGCGCCATGCAATTCACCGACACCAACATTCCCGACCGCACGCGGAATTACTATTACACCGTCCGCGCCCGCGAACATTCCAGCCTCATCAGCCCCTACTCCCGAATCAGCAACCCAGCCGTGCTGGATTCGAAATAGTCCGCCGAAAATGGTGTCGGACAAGGCCACTGCAAAGAACCGCGGATTACACGGATTTCGCGGATCTATTGCCGAGCTTCGCGCGGCCCTTCCTCATCCGTGCCATCCGCGTTATCAGCGGTTGATTCCTCTGCGCCGCCCCTCTTTCCTTGTAGTCAGATCCGAAGAAGTGGAACGCTTGCGAGTGAGAGGGACTTTTGGTTCGATCCGGATTGGTCCATGACTCGCACCCTGCCCACCATTCTACTGCTCGCATCCGCCTTGGTCGTCGAAGCTCGCGAATCCAATTCTCCCGACGTTCTCATTTACGGCGCGACGCCCGCCGGCATCGCTGCTGCGCTGGCTGCCGCGGAAGGAGATCGCAAGGTAATGCTAATCGAACCGACCGCGCGGATCGGCGGGCTGACGACGCACGGTCTTTCGCACTCGGATTTTCACAGCTTCGAATCGCTGCACGGGCCGTTCCTCCAATTCAGCCAGCGAGTTTTGCAGCATTACCGGAAGACCTACGGCGAGGATTCAGAACAGGTTCGCGATTCGTGGCGTGGCACGCACGGCGAGCCTTCGGTCAATCTCATGATCTTCGAAAAAATGCTCGCGGAGAAACCAACCATCACGGTGTTGAAAGAGCATCGGCTGATCGACGTTACGACGGAGAATCAATCCATCAGCGCTTCGCGTTTTTCCCTTCCGGACAAAACCACCATCACGATCCGGGCCCGACTCTTTATCGACGCCAGCTATGAGGGCGATCTGCTTGCCGCGGCTGGTGTTCCCTATCGCGTCGGACGCGAGGCCAGGTCGGAATACGGCGAATCGCTCGCGCCGGAAACGGCCGATGACGAATTGCAGGGCTATAACTTCCGCCTTTGCATGACGCAAAAACCTGAGAATCGCATCCCGATTCCCGTGCCGGAAAACTATCGTCGCGAGGACTACGCTGCGCTGGTGCCGCTGGTCAAAGCCGGCAAATTCCGATCGGCCTTCGGCTATCCGGGCAGACCCTTTGTTTTCAAGGCCCACCTGCCGATTCTTCCCAATGGCAAACACGACATCAACGACGTGTCGAAAGGGCTCGTTCGGCTTTCGCTGCCGGGTCACAACCGCGAATACCCCGACGGCGATCTCGCCACGCGCCGCCGCATCATGCAGGAGCACCTCGACTGGCAATTCGGCCTGATTCATTTCGTGCAGACTGATCCCGCGTTGCCGGAAGACTTCCGCCAGGAGGCCGCCACGTGGGGCCTGTGCCGCGATGAGTTCACGGACACCGATCACATTCCACCGCAGATCTATGTGCGGGAAGCCCGGCGCATGGTGGGACTGCGCGTCTACACTCAAGCGGACACCAGATACACGCCCAACGACGCCCGCGCCCGCTTGCATCCCGACTCCATCGCCCTCGGCGAATACAGCCACAACTGCCACGGCACGGGTCACGAAGGACCCAAGATCGGTGGCAAACACAACGGCGAATTCTACAAGGGCGTCGCGCCTTACCAGATTCCCTACGGAGTCATCGTTCCGAAAAAGCTGCGTAATCTCCTGGCGCCGGTTGCCTGCAGCGCGAGCCACGTTGGTTTCTGCGCCCTCCGTCTGGAACCGATCTGGATGTCGTTGGGCGGAGCTGCGGGACATGCCGCCGACCTGGCACTCGATGCGAACGTCCCGGTGCAGCAGGTCAAGGTCGAAGCCTTGCAGCGACGGATCTGGTCAGCCGGTGGAGCGACGATTCACGTCAGCGACGTGCCACCCGATCATCCGGATTTCATCGCCGTGCAATGGTGGGCCGGACTCGGAGGTTTGCACGGAATCGAACCCGCCCCGAGAAGACCGGGCGCCCGCGGCAAACACATCGTCAGTCAGTATTTCGAGGCGTTTCCAGGACACGCAGCAAAGCTTGATCAACCGCTCGAAGCGGGATTACGGAAACGTTGGACCGAACTCGCGAAGATTCACAACCTGTCTATTCCCGCCAAATCAAATACCCGCGGCGACTGGATTCGCTCGGTGTTTGCCGCCATGGCACCGTCGTTCGAATCGAAACGCTTCACCCTGCCGAACGGCCATCAGATGAACTGCCACCGCCGTCCCGGAAATGGCCCGACACTCGTGTTGATCCCCGGAACCTGGGGCGATCTGCAGACCTTCGCCCCCTTGATCGCAGCCTTGCCCCGCGAACAACCCATCGCCGTGATCGAACTCTGCTGGCACGGCGGCAACGTCCCGCCGCGACTCAATCTCTCGATCGAGCAGCTCGCCGACGATGTGCTCCGGGTCATCAAAAAATCACAACTGCAAAACTTCTTCATCAGCGGCCACAGCATCGGCGGAATGATTGCGGTCGAAATCACTGGTCGCCAAGACCTGCCCGGATTGTTGGGCACCATCCCCCTGGAAGGATGGACCCATCACACGGTGGCGAAGAACGCGTTCGGAGGCGTCGTCACCGCCGGACTCACTCCGCGCCAGGCCGCCCGACGCCAAGCCAATCGCGACCACGCCCAGGCCCATCTCAACGTGCAACAAAAGAAAGCCATCGTCTCCATCTGGCGACGTTGGAACGGCGCAACCGCCCTCCAACAATCCACCATCCCCATCCTCCACGTCTGGGGTGACCGCAACCGTCCCCGGCCGGACCGCCAGGCCCTGCAAATCCCGGAGCGCCCCTCCATCGAACTAGCCTGGGTCCCCGGTTCCTCCCATTCCCTGCTGATCCAGGCTCCGGAAACAACTGCGCGCCTGATCGAAGATTTCATTCGCGTTCATCGGTGATCTTCGCGATGGACAAGGGCAAACGGTCGGCCCGCCGCGTCGAATCCTAACGAGGCGTTGCCTCAGACCGACGAGGTGTATCTGTGATTCGTAAGTTTCGCGGAGAGTCCGCAATCGGGAACCTGAAGGGTTCAAAGCAACGGTAGCCGGAGGTTGAGCGCAGCGACACCTCCGGTAACCGTGGCTATACAAACGACCCCGAACGGGGTCGCAGCATGTGGGCTGGCACCCGTTCCGGGTGCATCTCTTTTTCGATCGATACCGGGGGTGGCGCTTCGCTTACCCCGTTGCTTAGAACCCTCCGGGTTCATTGTATGCAGGACACCTCCCAGGCTGCTTTCGATGCTCGAAAAGTATAATTTGATCTGTTGACAATGAATTTTCAGATTTCAGGAATCTAGCTCCGAAACATTGCTCACCGTTGATTATCAGAGCGCAATGAACATCCCCGAACGAGATGCGACAGACGAATGGATTCCTCAAACCACCTGAAGAGAATTCGGTTGTCCCTCATTCGGTAGTCAATCCGCCGATTCCAATCATGAGTCGTTTGTTCCTCATCCTTGTTTTTGCCACGACCGTAGTCCTCACGGCTCAACGCCCCAACATCCTTCTCATCTACACCGACGATCAATCGCATCGCACGGTGGGTTGCTATCCGGAATCCTTCGACTGGGTTCGGACGCCGAACATCGATTCGCTTGCCCGCAATGGCGTGCGCTTCGCCCATGCCTACATCGGCAAATGGCACACCGGAACGGACACCGGCATGGGCCTCGATTGGGATTATCAAATCGTATGGAACCGACCTGGGTTCACTGACAACTCCCGCAATTATTTCAACGACCAGATGATCACCTTCAACAACGGCCAGACCCGGCTTGTCGAAGGTTACTCGACTGACAATTACACCAAGTGGGCGATTGAGTTCATCAAGGACGGAAAGGGGAGAAAGGACGAGACCAAGCCCTGGTACCTGTGGCTCTGCTACGGGGCGGTTCACGGACCCTACACACCCGCGCCGCGGCACGTCGGCGACTATACGAACGCCGTGGTGCCAATCCCCAAGGACATTTTCGACCCACGCCCCGGCAAACCTTCGTGGCTGCAGAACCGCAGCGCCTTCCGCGAACGCGACGGCGAGATCATGAGCGGCAAGATGACCTTCGCCGATGCCGTCCGACAATATCACGAAGGCGTGCTTGCGATCGACGAAGGCGTGGGCCGCCTGGTCGCCGCCTTGAAGGAAAGCGGCCAACTCGAAAACACGCTGGTCGTGTTCACTTCCGACCAGGGTTTCGCTTGGGGTCAACACGGAGTGAGATCCAAACTTGCCGGATACGACGCCACCATTCGGGCGCCCCTCATCATTTCCATGCCGGGCAGTTTGCCGCGCGGCCAGGTCTGCGAACGTCCCGTCGGGGGAGTCGACCTCATTCCCACCTTCCATCGCTTCGCCGGCATCGAGCTTCCCTGGCAAATGCACGGCCACGACCTCACTCCGCTCCTGAGGAACCCGCAGGCGGCTTGGAAGCATCCCGTCCTCATCGCCAACACCTGGAACTCCTTCGGCTCCGACACCGCCGTGATTCCGGCCGACGGCGGCTTTCGTGCCGGCATTCCCTGGTACGTGATGCTCCGTCACGGCCGCTACAAATACATCCACTCCCTGCTCGAAAACGAACCGGCGCGCCATTCGTATCAGGGAGCTTCAAGTGACCGATACTCGCCCACTTGCATGGCTTCGGCAGTCGCCCGAATCAACGGCCAATGCTGTTCCAAAGTGGGGCGGTGGTTGGTCCAAAGTTCGAGGATCGCCAGTTTTCTCTCCTAGAGATTCTGTTGATAGCGGATGTTCTTGTCGCAGACGATGAACAGTTCGAACCCGGCCGCTTCGGCTTCCCGCATCAACTCCCCGTTCTCCAATTCACCCCAGCCCATTTTGACTGCTGTATGCACCTCGTGTCCCGGTAGCGCGTCACGCACCTGCCGGGGCGGGCAGACATCGAGTAGGATCTTCATCTACCGCTAATCCAACTCTGCGGCGATCCGAGCGTATCCGTAGCTCAGAACGGCTTGCGCGTGCTCGCGGGTAACGCCTTCAAATGTGTCGAGGAAATAGTCCAATGAAAGCCCGTCAGCCAGGTAATCGAACAACATCTGAACCGGCAACCGCGTGCCGCGAAACACGGGGTTGCCCCCCAAGATACCGGGGTTTGACACCACCAACCCAGCTGCTGCGGTTTTCAATTCTGCGGCGGTGCGCATAGTTTGACGATAGCATCTAGACCCCGCTATTCAAGCCGCCGAAAAGGCTGGACCAAGTTTGCAACACACATTGAGGTTTGCACCGTGACTCGATTCGTTTCCCTGTTGTTTGCTGCATCCGTAGCTTTTCCTATTTCTGCCCAATCGCAGAATTCCCGGGCGGCAGCGAACTCGACCGGAAAACCGACGCTGGATCTATTCAAGTTCGCCCACCAGCCTGTCCACGCCGTCAGGAGTGCACCCCGCGAACACCGGGTTTACTCCGTCGAAAACGTCGCGCTCGAAACCGTGCCCCGCTACTTCAATTTCGGGAATCTCTATCGGCCGTTGGGCAGCAAGGACATCGGGGCAATCGTGCTGGTTCCATTTGAGGCCGGTCGAGATGAACTACAAATCGTTTGCGCACATCTGGCACGAATGGGCGCGACGGTGTTCCGATACGATGCCACCGCTGCCGATTCGACTCTGCGCCTTTGGAACGAAATTCGGGCGCTCGATTTCATCTCCGGGCTGGAACGGGTTGATCCCAGCCGTGTCGGGGTGTTGGGGGAATCGGCCGACCAACGCGTGACCGCGGACAACGTGTATGCGTTGGAGAAGAACGCCAAACTCGACCCGGCCAAGCGCAAAGCCATCTACGATTTCTTCGCCCGGCGACTGGAAATCCGACGCAACGGGTTCAATCCTTTCCGTGAACGGCAACCGGACGCCTTGGAGATCATCCCCGAAGATTTGAAACGTATCATAATTGAGTCCGCCGAGACTCTACGGGCAATCGATAAATCAGCCGGAACCACCTTCAAGAACGAGTCGGAAATCGCGGTCGCCTTGCAGAAGCACTTGACTGATTTGCGAAAGAACGATCAGTCAAAATCAGAACCGCCCCGCTCCAGTTATACCTTCAAGACAGCCGGCCCGGACGATGAACGCATCATCTTCACGCCTCCCGGGTTCGATCAACCGGGCCAGGCGAAGGTTGCCAGCGGTGCGGAGATCGGAACCGTCGAGGTATCCGTGATCGATGAGACCACGGACCAGCCCACCTTCTGCCGCATCAACGTCGTCGGTCCTGACGGTCACTACTACGAACCCGCCAAGCACGATCTCAAACGCTACAGCTTCACCGGTGTCTGGCCCAAGTCGGGGTGGGGTAATCGACAGACCAAGGCCCCGATCCGTTACCTCGGCCGTTACTTCTATTCCAATGGCAGATCGACGCCCGTCAAAGTCCCGTCTGGCGTGGTGCGCATCGAGGTATGGAAGGGTTTCGAATACACCCCGACCACTCTGACAACCCACGTCACGGCAGGCCAAGTGCGTCGGGTTCAGATCACGCTTCGGAAGGGCGCCTCGGTGACTGGTGCAGGCTGGTGGTCCGGCGATCCGCATATTCACATCCAGCGATTTACGGAGGCGGACGATCAACGAATTCTCGATCTGATGGAGGCCGAGGACATTCGCTTCGGCAGTGTGCTCGCGTACAACAATCCGGCCGGTTGGTACTACGGTTTCATGAAGCGGATGGAAGCACCACAGATGCGCGGTCTTGGTAGGCGATCGATGCAGGCCCGCGGCGGCTACTGGATACTGTCCGGCGAGGAATATCGCTCAGGGACCTATGGACACCTGAACCTCTTTCTGGTCGATGACCTCATTCTCCCCGGCAGCGAGCACAACGCGAACAACTGGCCACCTTATGGACACGTCGTCGAGAAGGCCCGCAAGGCCGGCGGGATCGCCTTCTACGCGCATGGCGGCTACGCCCAGGAAGTTTATGCCGATGTTGCCCAGGGCAAGATCGATGGTGTGGAACTCCTTCAGTTCGGCGTCTATCGCGGCATCGGCCTCGACGACTGGTATCACATGCTCAACACCGGCTTCCGCGTACCGATCAACGGCGCGGCCGACTATCCCGCCTGCCGCAAATTGGGTGATTGCAAAACCTACGTCCACAGCGGGAAAGAACCGAATCCCGAAGGGTGGCTGCGCGGTATGGCCGCGGGCCGCAGTTTCGTCACCAGCGGACCGATGCTGTTATTGGACGTCGACGGCATCAAACCGGGCGGCCGCATCGACAAACAAGGACCCGTGCGTGTGAAGGCAAAGATCCGCGTGCGTTCCGAAGTCGCGCCGGTGACAAATCTGCGACTCATCGCCAATGGCCGCGTCCTGCACGAACTCACGGTTCCGCGTTCAGCTGGCCGCGGCAGTTGGATCGAACTGGAACGCGAGATCGAACTGAAGGAATCCGCTTGGATTGCCGCCCGCGCCTGGTCGTTCAGCGCCACCGGCACCCCCGATGCCGAAGCCCACACCAATCCCGTCTACGTGTACCTCGATGGCAAGGCTCCGTATGACGTGACTTCGCTCGATACTTTCGTCGCGAAGCTCGACCGCCAGATCGACATTCATCAAAAGCGCAAGTTCGACGAACGCAAACAGGTCCTCGCCTACTTCCAACGATCTCGCGACATCCTCATGAAACTGCGGGCGGCCGGCGGCGCACCTTCCACCGGACACCCCTCGGATCTCGCCCAAGCCGACGCTTCGTTGAATATCGATCCCGGTCAGCGCGAACACACCGATGAGGAACTGGAGGCCTTCCTCAAACCCATGCCGGCCAAGCCCATCGACGAAGTCATGCGCTCCTTTGAAACCGCCAATGGATTCGAAATGCAGCTCGTTGCCCGCGAGCCGCTCGTTTACGACCCGATTGCGGCCGCCTTCGATGAATGGGGCAACCTCTACGCCTGCGAAATGCGCGACTACCCTTACAAACCCAAAGCCGGCGGCAAACCGATGGGCACTTTGCGTCTGCTTCGGGACACCGACGGCGACGGCAACTTCGACGAGAGCCATGTCTTCGCCGACGGACTCCTTTGGGCCGGTGGAGTTGCGCCTTGGAAAGGCGGCGTCTACGTCACTGCTCCGCCTGACATCTGGTATCTCAAGGACACCGACGGTGATCATCGTGCCGACGTTCGGGAACGGGTCTTCACCGGTTTCGGTACCGGCAACCAGCAGGCCATGCTCAACAACCTGATCTGGGGACTCGATCACAAAATCTATGGCGCCACCGCCGGCAATGGCGGTGAAGTCCAAACCGACGAGCAGAATCCGATCAACGTCCGCGGCCGTGATTTCCGTTTCGATCCCGCAACCCGCGAATTTGAAACGATCTCCGGTTCCATCCAATTCGGAAACACCTTTGACGATTGGGGCAATCGTTTCGTGTGCAGCCAAGCGCAACCCCTACTGCACGTCGTCCTTCCGCGCCGTTACCTCGAACGCAACAAACATGTGTCCATGCCCGGCGCGATTAACAACATCGCCCGCGGCCCCGTCCCCATCTTTCGCAGCAGCCCGCTTGAACGCTGGCGGCAGATCCGCTCGAGCCGTCGTGTCGCTCATGGCGCGCGCAAGGCCACCGACACCGGCGCGAGTCATCACGTCGTCGATTCCGCCGCCGGTGTCACCATCTATCGCGGCGGTGCCTATCCCGCCGAATACTACGGCAACACCTTCGTCGGCGACGCACAAAACAACTACATCCACCGCCGCGCCCTGACGCCGGATGGCGTGACCTTCAAATCGCATCGTACCGATCAAAGCACCGAATTCGTTCGCTCCACCGACAACTGGTTTCGGCCCGTGAATTTCGTCAACGCCCCCGACGGCACGCTCTACGCCCTGGACATGAGCCGTGAGATAATCGAAACCATCCACGTCCCACTTGACGTGATGAAATTCATCGACGTCATCCACGGGCGAAATCACGGCCGCATCTATCGTATCGCCCCGCCGGGCTTCCGCTATCCCGGCCCGCCCCGACTCGGCGAAGCCACCACCGCCGATTTGGTGAAACACTTCGAAAGCCCGCACGGCTGGTTTCGCGACACCGCTCATCGGCTCATCTTCGAACGCCAGGATCGCTCCGTTGTTCCCGCCCTGCGCAATCTGCTGATCAACAGCGCGAAACCCGAGGCTCGCCTCCACGCGCTATGGTCATTGCAAGGACTCGACTCCCTCCAAACCGCCGACCGCGCGCGCGCGCTGCAAGACCCCGACGCGCACGTTCGCGAACACGCCATCCGACTGTGCGAACCGCACCTCGATGACCACATTCAACAGCTCTCGGATCTGACGAAAGACTCCACCGCCCGCATCCAATTCCAACTCGCCTTTTCCCTCGGATTCAGCAGTGATCCGCGAGCCGCCATGGCGCTCTCCGAGATCGCCCGCAAACACATCGATGACCAATGGATTCGCACTGCTGTGCTCAGTTCGGTGAGTGAATCCGCCGATCACGTCTTCGCGGAACTCAGCCAGGACGACAAATTCCGCCAAAGCTCTACCGGCCGTGGGTTCCTGGACGATCTGTTGAAAGTCGTCGCCTCCCGCGGCAGACCGGCGGAAATCACTCGCGCTCTGCAATCTATTGCCGCGGTTGCCAAAACCGACGAAGCCATCGGGATTCAACTTTTGAGTGCGTTTGCTGAACCCCTGCGTCGCGCCGGAAAAAACCTGTCCCCGGCATTGGTCAACGATTCGACGCTCGCAGGCTTTCTGCGCGCGAGCATCGCCACTGCCCAAGACCGCGCCCGCAATCGGAAGGCCGGCGTCACCAGCCGTCTCGCCGCCATGAAGATCGTCACTGCCGCCGACTTCGCCACGGCTCGCGAAACCCTGGCCGCCGCACTCGAACCGACTGAACCCGAGGCCATTCAACTTGCCGCCGTCAAGGCATTGACCCCGCTGCGGGATCCCGAAATCGCCGCCATGCTGCTCAAACACTGGCGCAATGCGCCGCCCGCGGTAAGGATTCAATCCTCCCTCGCTCTCCTCGGTCGCACCGACCGCACCGAAGCCTTCCTGCAGGCAATTGATTCCGGCCAGGCTTCGGCCAGTGCCATCGACCTGTCCCGCCGTCCGTTGCTGCTGAAACACAAACGCGCCAACGTTCGCAAACTCGCCGCCAAGCTGTTCGGCACAACTGATTCCAATCGCGCCAAGGTCATCACCGACTACCAATCCATCCTGCGGCTCAAAGCCGACCCCAAACGTGGTCGCTCGATATTCCAGAAAGCCTGCATGGCCTGCCATCGCGTCGACAATCTCGGCATCGAGATGGGACCCGACATCGCTTCCAACGCATCCAAGGATCCGAAAGCCTGGCTTGTCCACGTCCTTGATCCGAATCGCTACGTCGATCCCCGCTACGAATCCTACCTTTGCGAAACCAAGAACGGTGAAACCCACACCGGCATGCTTACCGCCCAGACCGCCACCAGCATCACCCTCAATCGCCTCCAAACCGTCCTCCGCACCGACATCGTCAAGCTCACCAGCACCGGCAAATCCCTCATGCCCGAAGGCCTTGAAGCCGTCATCCCCAAACAGGACATGGCCGATCTCTTCGCCTGGCTCAAATCCACCGGCAAGAAACCCCTCCACATCGGCACCGTCCCCGGTCTCATCGAACCCGAGAAAGCGAAGTAGCAGAGTCGATTCGATGAGACTCACCGCAAGTCGCAAGAATTACTCTCCATGTTTTCGATAGCCGGAATATGAATCGCGTTGGCATTTTGATTCTGCTTGGCGCCCGCGCGGTGATTGCCGGCGATCCGATCCCCCTCGAACCGAGCAGGACAGTGGTGATCCGGACAACCGGGTACTGGAAATCACAGAGTTCAACAACCCTTTGCGAATTCCCCGGCAATAATCAGGCGGGCAGGGGCGTTCGAAATCGCAAGAATTTCATTTTCTAAATCGGAGTTGCCACGAAGCTCGCAAGAATCCCGTTCCGACGGGACAGGAAGAAAGAAAAATATCGCCCTCCTCACATAATCGAGAAAGATACGCCATGCGCTATTCACTTGAACCAACGAACCGATATGGCCGGGCGATTCTCGTCATTACTTGCCTGTGCCTGGCAAATGCCGCGTATGCGCAGGAACGCGGTCTCGCCGGACACTGGAAACTGCAGAGTGACTTGCGAGACAGTTCTCGCAACGGAAATGCGGCAAGGAATCACGGGGTGGATTTCGCGGACGGGGAAGATGGGGCGGCCCGATTTGATGGAGTGCGGAGCTACGCTGAGATTCCCCACCACAAATCACTGGCACTTGGACGTAAGGACTTCTCACTCTCGCTGTGGGTGCATACCGCGGAGAACATGGATGACAATCCGGGCGATCTGATCAGCAAATACGATCCGAAAACGCGCCGGGGTTTTACGCTCAGCCTGTTCAACCACGCGGGTGCGGCCGGCAGCCAGGCCAATTACCGGAACATCCAGTTCGGCATCGACAACGGCAAACCACCATCGAAGTGGCGCGATGAAGGCCGTCCGGGCAAATCGGTGTTCGTCCATTGCATGGCCGTTCACGACGGGGATCTCCATGTCGGAACCGTGGAAGGCCGCTCCAACAACGACAAGGGTCACATCTATCGCTACAAAAAGACCGGAGAGTGGGAGGATCTCGGCGCGCCTTGGAAGTGCAATGGGATTACCTCGATGGCGAGTTATCAGGGCAAGCTGCATGTCGGCGTGTCGCGGGTGCTGCTGCATTACTCAGGCTTGGAGCCGACGCTGTCGCACCATATCGGCGGCAAGGTGTTCCGTCTTGAGGAGGACGGAACGTGGACGGATCTCGGGCAACTGCTGGGATTGGACGGGGTCAACGGACTGGTCAACTTCAAGGGCGATCTTTACGCGACGGGCTTTTATCAGCCGGCGTTCTTCCGATACGAAGGAGGAACGACGTGGCGGTCCATGGGAACTCCTCGTGATCTGCGAGTCGAGGCCATGGCCGTTCACAACGGATCCATCTACGCCACATCATACGACGAAGGGTCGGTGTTTCGGTTTGATGGAAAAGACTGGCATCACACCGGATTGCTGGGTACGGCGACCCGGACGCAGGCGTATTGGGACGGCGAAAAATGGGTTCCCACCGGATTGGACGGAGACAAGACGGGCACACAGGTTTACAGCCTCGGACATCACCGCGGCAAACTCGTCGCGGGCACCTGGCCAGAAGGCAAGGTCTATCAGTATGAGGGCGGGACGAATTGGACCTCCACCGGTCGCCTCGGGGAAGAGCAGGAAATCATGTCATCCAATCACTACAACGGCAAACTCTACGCCGGGTCGTTGCCGATGGCGGAGATCTTCCGCTATGACGGTGGCGAGGGATGGAATTCCGTGGGGCGGGTGGATCTGACCCCCAAGGTGATCTACCGACGTGCCTATTCGATGGCGGTCTTCAAGGGACGCTTGTTCTCCGGCACCTTTCCCTCGGGACATATTCGCTCGTTTGAGGCGGGCAAGGTCGTCAGCCATGATCGGGAATTGAAGCACGGCTGGCGGCACATAGCCGCGGTGAAAGCGGGAGGCAAGCTGAGGCTCTTCATCGATGGAAAACAAGTGGCCGAATCAGAGAACTTCGACGCCAAGAGTTTTGATTTGTCGAACGACGCTCCGCTGCGGATCGGCTTCGGGCAATACAACCATTTCAAGGGACAGATCAAGGATGTCCGACTCTACGGACGGGCGTTGACGAAGTCCGAAGTGAACAAAATGCAGACCAATTGATAATGATGAAAATGAAACTGTTATTGGCAACATTGGCGTTGAGCGGAGCGTTGTACGCACAAGCTCAGCAAGATAAGTGGGTTGACCTGTTCGACGGCAAGACGCTCAAGGGCTGGAAAACTGCAAGCGGGAAAGCGGAGTACAAGGTGGAAGATGGCGCGATTGTCGGTATCAGCGCTCCGAACACCTATGACAACGTCCTGGCCACGGAAAAGGAATACGGGGATTTCATTCTCGAACTGGAATTCAAGGTTGATTCCGACCTGAACTCCGGCATCCAGATCCGTTGCCACAGATTCAACGAGGGCGACGAACGCCCGAAGAATGGAAAGAGCGCCCGCGAGGGACACGTGTACGGTTATTCAATCGAAATCGATCCCTCCGACCGCGCCTGGTCCGGCGGCCTCTACGAAGGCGGTCACCGCGGGTGGCTCAACAACCTGACCACCAATCAGGCCGCCCGTTATGCCTTCAAACAGAATCAGTGGAACCACTACCGCATTGAAGCCATTGGCGATCGAATCCGCTCTTGGATCAACGGCGTTCCGGCAGTCGACCGCCGGGATGATGTAACCGCTTCCGGATTCATCGGAATCCAGGTGCATGGCCAGGGCAACACCCCGGAGAAAAAGCGGATCCGCGTCCGCAACATCCGCATCCAGGAAAACCCGACAAAGGGTTCACCCGAAGCGGTGATCCCGAAAAAGAGCAAGGGAGCCATCGTTCCCACGGGCGCCAAGTTCAAGAAGCTGGCAGACGGATTCCGATTCACCGAAGGCCCGGCGCAGGGGCCTGATGGAAAGATCTATTTCACGGATATACCCAACGAACGCATCATGGTTTTTGATCCCACGACCGGGAAGACGAAGGTCTTTCGCGAGAAATCCGGTCGGGCCAATGGTCTGTGGTGGACGCCCGCAGACGCCTTGTTGGCGTGTGAAGGCGGCAACCGCCGACTAACCCGCACCGACGCCGAAGGAAACATCGTCGTGCTGGCCGACAAGTTCGAAGAAAAGAAACTCAACAGCCCGAACGATTTGGTCCAGGACGGATCCGGCGGGATCTATTTCACCGATCCTCGCTACGGCAAACGCGACAACATGGAGATGGAGGTCGAAGGCGTTTACTACTACAGCCGACGAAAGACCCTCACCCGCGTCATCGATGACGCCGTCAAGCCCAACGGCATCATGCTCTCCAACGATGGCAAGACACTGTATGTCGCGGATCCCGGGCAGCAGAAGATCTTCGCCTACGACGTCATCGCTGAAGGCAAGATCCAGAATCGACGCTTGTTCGCCAACATCGGCAGCGATGGCCTCACCATCGACGAACGCGGTAACCTCTACGCCACCTGGCGGGGCCAGATCTGGATCTATTCCCCCAAGGGTAAAGAACTGGCGAGGATCGATTGTCCCGAAGGCCCGGCCAACTGCACGCTCGGAGGCCCCAACGGAAACACCCTCTACGTGACGGCCCGCAAAGGCTTCTACTCAATGGAACTGAATGTGAAAGCGCCTCCACCCTTCAATGGGGCGGATTGACCGATGTCCCGGTTCTTCCAATCCCGAGAACTATCCGCAAACGAACTGAGTCGCTTCAACGAGCAGGGTTTTCTGACCCTCGGTCCTCTCCTGACCGATGAAGGTATCGCCGAAATGCGCGCGCAAAGCATGGCCGCTTGGGAAAACAAAAAGTGGCCCTTCGATCCCGACGGGACCTGGCTGAACAACGCGTTGCTGATCACCATGCGCCGATTGTTCGGAATTACTACTTTGAAGGACCGCTGGTCGATGTTGCCGAGCGTCTCGTAGGCCCGAACGTCAAGGCGGCCACCAGTCAGTTGACCTTCAAGCATCGGGGCAACACTCAATCGTTTGGTTGGCATCACGACAACGCCGATGGCGAATTGGAACCACACACCGCCATCTCCTGTCTCACCGCGCTCGACGGCGCCGACGTGGAAAACGGCCGCCTGCGCGTCATTCCCGGCAGTGGAACGCGCGTACTCTTTGCGGGCCTGAAGGATTCACATTACGAAGGGTGCTTCCTTCGTTCGACGGGTGGTTCGACCGGTGTGCCCACCCAGTTCTACATGACGCGTGAGAGTTATGAATGGCAGCTCGCCGTCACCAATCGAGGATATGGCTATGCCGATGCCAAACCCGGTCGACGTGCGGTCTTTATCTGGAGCGATCCGGCAGCACAACCGCCGTACGACCAGCGGATGAAGCAGGCTGCCATCGATCAGATGCGACCCAAGCTCGGCGACGACTGCAAGGTGGACATCGAGAAAGCCGAACGCCTCCGTGACCTCTCCAACGGGAAGACACCCGTCATCATCTGTGAAGTGAAAGAAGACTCAGTAGTTTAGACCGCGATGGGGATTGAGGGTGACGGAGAAGACTCTCGATTGCAGTTACGGCAGATACTGTCCCTTGGACCTCCGCAAGCTGTTTTGAGAACTGCTCTGACAGTTCTACTTCCCAAACACCGGCGAATCGTATTTAGTCTCCGCCTTTTATGAGCAAGACAGCATTTCTCTTTGCGGGGCAAGGCGCCCAGTCGGTGGGCATGGGCAAAGAATTGGCTGAGGCGTTTCCGACCGCCAAAGACCTCTTCGACCAGGCGAACACCGCGCTGGGTTATGATCTGACTGACATTTGCTTCAATGGTCCCGAAGAAGCACTCACAGCGACGGAAAATGCGCAACCCGGCATCTACCTTGTGAGTTGGGTGGCCATGAAACTCCTGCAGAACAAAGTGCCCGATCTGAAATGCGATGCGACCGCCGGCTTGTCCCTGGGTGAGTTCACCGCCTTGGCTGCGGCCGGCGCAATGACCTTCGAAGACGGCCTGAATGTTGTCCGTCTTCGCGGCCGTTACATGCAGGAAGCCTGCGACGAAACCAAAGGTGGCATGGCCGCGGTCATCAATCTTGATGCGGACGCGACGAAGGCGGTGTGCGATGAGGCGGGCGTCCGAATCGCCAACCTGAATTGCCCCGGCCAGATCGTCATCTCCGGCGAAGCTGATCGCATCGAAAAGGCCTGCGAACTGGCAAAGGAAAAAGGCGCCAAGCGCGCACTGCCACTCATCGTGGCAGGTGCCTATCACTCGCCTTTGATGGCCGGTGCTCAGGCCAAATTGGAAACCACTTTGAAAGACGTGGAGATCAAGACCCCGGATGTGCCAGTGATCTCAAACGTGACCGCAAAGGAACACGGCGACAGCAATTCCATCCGCGCGCGATTGGTCGAGCAGGTGACCGGTTCGGTACGTTGGGAGGAATCCATTCGGCTCCTCTTGGATCAAGGTTTTGACCGTTTCATTGAACTAGGCCCCGGCAGCGCCCTCACCGGTTTCATGCGGCGCATCGATCGTTCAGCCAAGATCCTGAACGTTGCCGACACAGCGAGCCTGGAGAAAACCGCAGCTGAAATTGCCGGTTGAGCAAAACGGCAATTGCACTACTTTACGCGATGCAAAACGAGAACGGCGACAAACCGCCACCTCCCCCACCTCCTTCATCACCGGAGGAATTTCAAAAGAAACTCGAGGAGATGATGAAGCAGCATTTCCCGGGATTCACGACCGTCAACGTCCAACCACCCGGCTTTACGCAGACGCCACCCGATCCCACATCCCCAACTGAGGAACCGGATTCGGGCCTCGATCCAACCGATTTCGATTTCGACCACAAGCCGCGGGATGTAAAGGCACACCTCGACCGCTACGTGATCAAGCAGGACGAGGCAAAGAAGGTCCTCAGCGTCGCCCTGTGTGATCACTACAACCACGTCCGGCTCGCGCTCGAAGGAACGGAGCAACCAAACTACACGAAGCAAAACGTCATCCTGCTCGGTCCCACCGGTGTCGGTAAAACCTACCTGATCCGTAGCGTTGCGGAATTGATCGGCGTGCCCTTCGTCAAGGCGGATGCCACCAAGTTTTCTGAAACCGGTTACGTCGGCAGTGACGTCGAGGATATGGTGCGTGAATTGGTGCGCCGCGCAGATGGCGATGTCGAACGTGCAGAATACGGGATCATCTACATCGACGAAATCGACAAGCTCGCCTCCGCTACAAATCAAACCGGCGGACGCGATGTGAGTGGTCGCGGTGTTCAAACAAACCTCCTCAAATTGATGGAGGAGACCGAAGTCCCCGCGCGTTCACCCAACGACATTGCCGGACAGATGGCCGAGATGATGCAGAACGCTCAAGGAGGTGGACCGCGCGGAAACACGATCAACACCAAACACATCCTCTTTGTGGTCAGCGGCGCTTTCGACGGGCTGGACAAGCTCATCCGCAAGCGACTCCGCGAAGGATCGATCGGCTTCAAGGCCGCGGGTCAGGACACCGGACCGAACGAACAGGTTTTCGAGGAAGCGCAGACTCGCGATTTCATCGACTTCGGATTCGAACCGGAATTCATCGGTCGGCTCCCCGTGCGTGTTGTCTGCAATTCATTGAACACCGAAGACCTGTTCCACATTCTCAAGCACTCCGAGGGCAGTATCATCCGGCAATACGAAGAGGATTTCTCCTGCTATGGCGTAAAGGTCCACTTTGAGGAAAGCGGCCTGCGGGGCATCGCTGAGAGGGCTGCTGACGAAAAGACCGGCGCACGCGGGTTGATGACCGTCTGTGAACGCACGTTTCGCGACTTCAAGTTCGAGCTTCCCTCAACCGTGGTGCAGCGATTCGTCGTGGATGATGCGTTGGTCGGTGATCCCAAGATGGCGCTTGCGGGTTTGCTGAAGGAACACGAGAAGGAGGAACGAGTCGTTCTGTATCAAGCGGTCCATGAATTTGCCGAACGCTTCAGCGAGGCGCATGGCGTTCTGGTAAAATTCACCGAAGAAGCGGCCGACAAACTCGTCGCCGAAGCTCTGGACCAAAAATTGAACGTTCCCGAACTGTGCGAAGTGAAGTTCAAGGACTACCAGTTTGGACTGAATCTAATTGCGAAGAACAGTGGCAAGACCGAATTCGAAATCGGCGTGGAAAACGTCGAACGCCCGGACAAGGTGTTGAGCGAGTGGGTCGTGAAAAGCTACCGCGAAGGCGAGGCCGCTGGCGGGGATTCAAACGAAGGCGGTGCAGCGACGGACAGTTGATCCGGACAATCTGTTTTCACGCGCCAGTTCCTGGCAGCAGCCCAGCGCCATGCACACGCTGCGCCCATGATTCCGGTGAATCCGGACGGGACGGATGAATTCCTTGCCACCAACCACTCGTGTATCCTCATCGGCACGTTGCCCGTCATCCAGACCATTGAATCGAAAGGCGTCCTGCAAACGATGGCTGTCAGCGGTTTCAACGTGGCCAAGACCAGGATGGAGGACGGACGTCTTGAGCCAGTGGAACTGGGAGCGATCATCAAATCCGCTCCTCAATCTGACTGAGGTGACGTGTCGGATGCAGAATGTTTCGAGGCTTGTCGCAAACAAACCACAATCTATCCGTATTTTACGGATACACAATTCCGACGAAAAACGGCATGTTGGCCACAGCAACTCAGCAACGTCATGTCTAACAAGCTCGAAACCGAAATCGTCGCCATTGAAGAACAACAGGATCATGGCGAGTCCGTATTCCCTTACGCCTACTTCTGCAAGTCCGACGGAGCGACCTTGGAAGACGCCAAGGCGTGGGTCGCGCAGCATCGCGATGCGCTCCTGGATCTGGCGACCACGCACGGCACGGTGTTTTTCCGTGGGTTTCCAACCGGCAGCGTTGAAGCGTTTGACGAGATCGTCCAGTCGTTGGGGCTCCCCAACTTTCCCTACAAAAAATCTCTCTCAAATGCGGTGCGTGTAAACCGAACCGAACGCGTCTTCTCGGCGAACGAAGCGCCGCCGGAGGTCAACATCTTCTTCCATCACGAAATGGCGCAGACGCCGTTGTACCCCAAGTGGATCATGTTCTATTGCGAGATCGCGGCTGAGGAAGGTGGCGCGACGCCAATCTGCCGTTCGGATGTTCTTTACGATCGACTCGCCGAAGAGTGTCCCGACTACGCGCGTGATTGTGAAACGAAGGGGCTCCGCTACACCAACGTCATGCCAGGTGAGAACGACTCCACTTCCGGCATGGGTCGCAGTTGGGGAAGCACACTGGGTGTCGAGACCCGCGAGCAGGCGGAAGACCGTCTCAAGGAGCTGGGTTATTCCTGGAACTGGCGTGAAGACGGCTGTCTCGAGGCCACCACGCCGGTGTTGCCCGCAGTGAAGGAGATTTCGCCGGGCCGGAAGACCTTCTTCAATCAGCTGATCGCTGCGAACAGTGGCTGGAAAGACAGCCGCAATGACCCTTCAAAGGCGATTCGTCACGGGGATGGCAGCAAGCTTGATCCGGAAGCGACAAAGCGTGCAATTGAACTCGCGCAAGAGCTCACCTTCGACGTGAGGTGGGAGCCCGGGGATTTCTGTATCATCGACAACACGGTAGCGATGCATGCCCGTCGTCCGTTCAAGGGCACGCGGAAAGTGGTTGCGTCATTGGCAGAGATGGAAACGCATGGGCTGTAGGCGAACGCGAACCCAGCGGAGAGCCGAACATCACTTTTTGGGGACGCGATTGATGGTGAGGTACATCTCTTCCTCGAACACCTGTCCGCCGTCCGTCTTCAGGTCGAATTTCGCGAAGACCTGATTGACGGGCTGAATGCCGGGGATCTCAAGGAACACTCCGCGTCCGTTATTGATCAACTTCGCAGATTTGATCGCAACCTTGTCACGGCCCTGCTTGCTTGGGTTCTCGACCGACCATTGGGCTGAGCCATAACTCGCGGCCCACTTGTAGTTCCACTGGGTAAAGTCGTAGGAATCCAAGTTCGTCGCGCTTTCCTCGTCGGGATTGAAGTTGAAGGTAAACTCGATTCCGCGAGGACGAACTTTCATGTCGGTAACCAGTTTCACATCGCGCCCGGTGAAGCGCACTCGTTGAATGCCGCCCTCACCCAGACCTCGACGGCCTCCCCCATTCCATCCGTTCAACCCAACGGCATAGACTTGTCCGTCCTTTGGATTCACTCGCGCGCGATGGATGCCGGTTTGAAAATCGAGAGGCAACTTCACAATGCCTGACTGCGCGACGTCTCCGAGGTCCTGCAACAAGAAGTAATACATCCAACCTTTGCCGAAACTGGTGTGCAGCAGGCGTCCTGCGAGAGGCCCCCAACGTTCATCATCCACCCAGAGTTGACCACCACTTGAATTGTCGAAGTCTTGTGGCATCCAAATGATCGGTTGATCGAAGGTCTTCGGAGGAATGACCTTCTTGTGATCGATGCGTCCCCCGTCTGGCGCCCAACCGCCGGGGCGGGCGTGCGTTTGGACGTATCCGTAAAAGCCGCCGGGGCGCACCATGCTGACCTTCGAAGCGGGCATCCAGCTGCCCTGATTATCGCTGACCGTGGGGAAACCGTCAGGGGTCATGCCCATGCCATTGGGTGTGCGAAATCCCGTGCAGTAGACTTCTCGCGTCTTGCCGTCGGGCGAAACCTTGATGATCGCACCCGGCAAGGCGTGATCGGTGTACTGCCCCGCCTTGGCGTAATAGAAGTTTCCGTCTTTGTCGGTCTGGAGATCGAAGTTGAATGCGTGGAAGAAGAATGACACGTCGGTATCAGCGCTGAAGCTCTCGTAGAAATCCGCTTCGCCGTCGTTGTTGTAGTCATGCAGCCGCGTCAGACGGTCCTTGCAGGTGACATAGATCTGTTCGTTTACCACTCGAACGCCAAAGGGTTCGTACAAGCCGGCGGCAAATCGTTTCCACTTCAAAGAGCCCAGGTCGCGATCAATTCCCGATACGATCCACACGTCACCGCCATGGGTCGTGATCACCATCCGACCGTCCTTGAAGAAATCTAGTGCAGCTGTGCGAAACCAGGAGTTCCAGGGATTGGATTCGGGAATCGCCAAGCTATCGAGGGTGTAAGCGGCAGATTCCGTTCCGAGTTCACCCTTTGTGCGCAACACTTCCGGCCAGCGCGCCGGACCGCCACTGACGAGTGAAGTCAGTTGATTGGCTTCTGTTTTCCCCGCGCGATGTCTCGCCAGTCCGGCGAAGGATTGCAGTGCCGGTTCGCCCTTCCCGGCGTATCGCAGAATGTCGACCTTGGTTGTCTTTTCGGAGGCGGGAATGTTCAGGACGAGGCGGAGTTGCGAATCCACACGCCACGTCATGCCTTTCGAATCACCGATGACAGCCGCGGCAACAAACTGACTTGGTTGATTGTTTGCGAGTTCGCCGACGGCCAAAATATTTCCACGGACAGAGCGCTCCGACCGGCTCCACTTGTGCACCGCTGCATCCAGCGAACTGACGCCTGAAAAGTTGTCTTCGGCCACAGCGCCATGTCCCAGGCACAGTGTGAGCGCTTTCCCAGGAGAGATTTGCAAGGCATGAACCAACGCCGGAAAACCCTTTTGTTTCTGTGGTGATTCAAGGATTTCCCGGCCGTCGATCGAATAAGAAAGAACCACCTGAGAGCCGTGTACATAGCGGCCGTGATAGTTCATCCAGTGCTGTGGAAGCGGACCCCGCGGTAGAAGATCATCCTTCGGATAATCCAACGATCCACCATGCCCCCACGCCCAATGGCGCAGCCCTTCGTTGATCTTTCCATCCGGTCGCGGCACGCCTTCGCCGCGCAGTTTCATGTGTTGGGTGTCATCAACGTTGAGAAAGCCACCATCCCAGACGGAGAGCAGATTCATCGTGTGAAGGTCATAGGCCATGCTCGTGTTGCCACCCGCTGCGATGGTCAACGCGCTGACCGCCGTCCGTTCGAATTGTGACGAAAGTGCCGGCCCAAAGTCGCGCACCATCCTGGTTCGGCCAGCGTTCAGATCCGCAGAGATTTTTCGGGGGAGGCTGGCGAGATAATCCTTCGTGATCGGTCGATACTGCGGATGCATCGGCTTCATGAAGCGCTCGCGGATGAAGTGGATCACGTCGTAACGCTCCTGCTCGGTCATCCAGGTCTGGGCAGCCATGTTGCCGTTGCCGTGGGTCAGCGTCTGGTAAATTGAAAACGGATCGGTGCCAAACTTCAGCTCACCTTTTCCGAACGCGCGTGAAATGGGAAGCGATGGGGTAATTCCGTCTTTGCCATGACAATTCACACAAAGTCCCTCGTAAATGCGTTTACCGTTCTCGAAGTTCTTCTCCGTCATGCCGGAGAGGACTTCCGCGTGAGCGATCGTATCCAGCGGACGAACCCAGACATTGCGAAACTTCGCACCGCTGTCCCCGGCGGTAAGCCGAATCGGACCGTCAACGCCATCGATCGACTTGAAGTCCAAATCGGGTCGCGAGTCATCCGCAGGCAGTGCCTTTGCGCGCCACCTGAAGACCGGAGTCCTGTTGCTCACGTCACCGGAGCGACAAAACGCTTCGGCGTCCTTCTTGCCCAAGCTTCGATCAAAGACGCGGACATCTGCGATTAAGCCACGGAAATCAAAGGCGAAGTTCCTACTCGCAGCGCCGACCTTGATTCGATGTTCTGAATTATCCGCCCGTTCGAAGTCTCGCCGCGTGGCCTCCAACATCCCATCCACATAGATCTCTGTGCTGCGTTTGCGCTTCACCAGCAACACGGAATGCCATTGACCATCGGCCACCATTTTCCGCGCAGGCATGACGCCCACCCAACCAATGTCATAGTGCACGCGGCCGCCACGGATGAACAGGGCCTTGGCGGCGGGCGCCCAGTTCCCTTCGGCAGGACTCTTGGAAACCAACGTCCCCCCCAGGGCGTGCCGCGTCTTGAAACGCGCATAGATCATGAAGTCCCCGTTCAGATCGATTTCCTGCGATTGCCTGGCATCCAGCATGTGTCTCGCAACGCCGGTGCGATACGAGTCACGATTGTCTTCGGGATTCCCCGCTATCACGTCGAGGAATCCACCAATCGAGGTCGCAACCAATTCGCGGTCGTCCTGAACTTTTCGACCGTCCACCCACGCGGACAGCCTGGGATTCGCACCTTTCACATGGGTGAAGCTGAGGTCGAGCGCATGCCACTTGCCGTCGGCGGTTTCATCCAGGCCCAGCAGGTAGCGACCGCTCAGATAGACGCCCGCACCCGGTTGATCGGCCTGGTATTCAAGGTGCAGTTCGTAGTTGGAGAATTGATGGCGGGTGATCAGGTCCTTGCTGAAATGCGACGCTATCGTTCGGTTGTCCAAACGCCAAGTTGGTTGGCGATACCCCGGGCCGCCGTAGACACTGGTTTCACCGAGGTCCTTGTCCCGATCGAAAGACTTAAACAAATTCAGGTCTTCACCATCCGACAAAACGATCGCGCCTACCGGTGCGCCGGACTCGGCCGCGTGTGAATCCACTCGGCAAATCAGAAAAACGAACAGCAACATTCGCAACAACATCCCGCGCATTACGCGGGAGAGGTGGAGGAAGAACAAGCGGATTTGCTTCTTTGGATATTCGATGCCGGCCGAGTTCATCGGTACGAGTCGGTCTTCCTCGGCCTGTCGTTTGCGTGGCCGCTTTCGCGCAGCACCGGGGCTTCTTATTCTATCCGCTGACAGCGGCAGTTCTGGTCTGGCCCGTTTACCTGTTTCAGGGCTGGCGCCATCAAGCATTGCAGAATTCGACAAAGCTCTCACCCTGGTGCATCGGTTTCGGGTATCAGGCTCTCTCCAGTGACAGTCGTCTACGAACGCCTCGATCTCCGCCGAAGAAACGACAAGAAGATCGCCCGCATTGTCGAGGAGCTCATGCGTCATGAAACGCGCAACCTCCGGCGCTACATGCTGCCCGAAAAGGAATACGCCGGCATGGCCCGGCAGGTGGTCAAGGGACACCTCAAGAAACTCACTTAGGGGCTCCAGCCCTCCGATTCAGAAGACGAACCCGATCCCGATCCGGAACGTATCCCCCCGGCCGTGGTCCAATCCTCCCTGTCGATCAAACCAATCACGCTTCCAATCCATCCTCGCGTGAACCGTATCCGTGATCTTCCAGTGAAAAGCCGGACCTGACAGGATGGTCAATGTTCCGTCGTCTTCCGCCATCAAGTCGGTCTCCCATTTGATATGCCCGGCCGATCCAAACCCTTGGATGTTGCGACCCAGGTCCAGATTGGCATGGAGTTCAGCCTCATCACCTTCATAGAAGAGGAAGCCCGTAACGCCTGCCCCAAAATGCCACTTGTAGGTCTCAGTCTCGTAACCCAGCGAAAGCGCGTTTCCCCAGTTGTTGTCAAAGATCGCATAGGCGTCATTCCTCGGCATGGGAATATTAACCTGAGGAGCCACGGTCCATGATCCGCTTCGACCATCGAGGTTGAAATACTTCTTCAGCGGAAGTGCCAGCAGGATGTCCCCGAGTCCCTCATCGTGTTGAACCAGTTTTTCACCCGCCTGGCCAAAAATCTCGCGGCGCGCATCCAGCACATAAGGAATCTTGGCCGTCATCCGAATCCACCGTTTCCAGGTGTAGACGCCTTCCAGATGCAGGATGTGCACATCCTCCTCGAAATCCCGGCCGACGATCTCGCCGTCGGTCAGAAGATGGGGATCGTAACGGTGTTCGTAAACCCACTGAAATCCCCAACCATCGGACCAGCGGGGCATTTCATTGAAGATCGGCTGGTCCGCCCGAATCGTGAACGAAAACAAGCAGGCAAACAGTGCGGCGCGAAACTTCACCGACTAGTTCTTCGCGCGGATCGGCGTCGTAGCAAGCTTGCCCGCCGTCAGCGAATACAGATGCACCGGGTCATAACCCGCGTCCTCAATCGCCCTGGCCAGCTTGGTGTTGTCCGGCGTTGCGCCTGCCTTGAGTCCGATCATCACCAACTGCGTCTTCGCATCAAGATCCACACCTTTGCTGAATTCCTTGCGATCCACAAACTTCAGCTTCGTGACCTTCTTACGAATCCCGATCGCACAGGACGGACAACACAGCCCTTTCACGTAAAGGCACAACGCCCCGGGCTTTTCCCCCAGTTTCTTCCGGGCCGCCTCTGAGCGCACTTCTTCACTCGCCTCTTTCAGATCCTCGGCCACCGCACCAGACGCACTCAGCAAGAGCGCAAGCACACCCACAAACAGCTTCAGGAAATTGACTTTCATGATTCAAAATCTACCACATTCCGATGTCATTGACCAGTGTGAACCACTGGCCTGCGTTCCACCGTGCTGGATTAAGAGTGGTGGCCATGGCAAGAGATGCTTCAACTGAATCCGTATGTCTTCTCCCTCACCCTCAATCCTTCTCCTGCTGGGAGAGGGCCGGGTGGGGGAGAAGGCACTGAAAACCGTTTGATCTGACTCCTGTAAGACTCGGGTGCTTATAGAATAGTTCTCAGCGGCCACCACTCTTAATCAGACACCTTTCCACCGGACCGAGGAGATATGTCCGAACTTCCCGATGTGAAGGACAAGCTCAATGTGATGGTACGCGAGCTTTCACTGGGCGAACGAATGAAGATGGAGCTGATTGGCGCGCTGCTTCATCAACCCAAAGTTCTTTTCCTCGACGAACCCATCATCGATCACGGCACGATCTTCTTTGATGGACTGCTCGAAGAAGTGACCGACCGGTTTGCCGACTACAAGTTGATCACCATTGATTCCGACAGAGAACAGGATACGTCGAAGGAATCCTTTTCCAAACACGGCGAAGTCCTCGAGTGCGCGCCGACGCGACTCAAGCTCAAGGTCAAACGCGAGCGCGTCGTTCCTGTGTGCAAGGAATTGTTCGACATCGTCAGCATCAAGGACACCTACATCAAGGAAGCACCCATCGAGGACATCATCCGCAAACTCTTCGACCGCAAACAGAATGGCACTCCTGCTTCGTGACTTGGGAAATGCAATGACTGTTCATAACTCTTCATCGACTTCACCGTGACGAAGCGCTTGATTCGGAGTGCTTGAACCCCCAACCAAAAGCATCGACGTCATCGCGACCGACGCGGACCAAGCGTTTCCTTGCGTTCGCAGTGGTCTCCATCGTCATCGTCTCCTTGTCGTTGGATGTTTCGCTCCGCTTCGTGCCCCTGCCGGCTGCCCTCTTCCTGCCCGTGCCCGAGAGTGTTCGACTGCTGGATCGCAACGGAGAATTGCTTCGAATGGAACCATCCGCCAACTCGCAATTCAGTCGTCGCGTCGATGAAAATAAAATCCCGGCAACCCTGCGAGATGCCACCTTGGCCGCGGAAGACAAACGTTTCTATCGGCATGGGGGGGTGGATTACCTCGCCACCAGCCGCGCAGCTGTCGGCTTCATCCGCCACGGAAGAATCATCAGTGGCGGGTCCACGATCAGCCAACAACTGATCAAACTCGCCCAGCCACGGCCACGAACGATTCGGACAAAACTCATTGAGGCGGTTCAATCGATGAGGCTGGAGCAGCTGTGGCCGAAAGACCGGATTCTGGCGGAGTATTTGAACCGGCTCGACTATGGCAATCGGCAACGAGGATGCGCCAATGCCTCACAATTCTACTTCGGCCGATCGGTATATGAACTCAGTCGCGCGCAGGCCGCTTTGTTGGCCGGTTTACCCCAGGCCCCTTCCCGCCTTAACCCGCATCGGCACCGCAAGCGCGCACTGAGTCGTCAGCGGTGGGTTCTTGCCAAGATGCATGCGATCGGGCGAATGGGATCCGGGCAACTGCAATTCGCGCTGGACGAACCACTGCGCTTCCAACCGCCACATCGTGAGTTCCACGCTCCGCATTTTGTCGCGATGGCGACACGTGACGGCATCCCTTCCAATGAATTGAATGTGAGGACCACAATGGATCTGCAAGTGCATCGGGAGATTCTGCGGATCTTCTCGACGCGATTGTCGGAATTGGCCGAACAAAATGTGCAGAACGCGGCCGCCGTGGTCATTCACAATCCAACTGGAGAAGTTCGGGCTTTGGTCGGTTCTGCCAATTACTTCCATCCCAACGGCGGACAGATCAACGGAGCATGGACGGCGCGTTCACCGGGCTCTGCGCTGAAACCGATGCTCTATCAACTGGCCTTCGAAAATGGATTCACCGCGGCGAGCATTCTGGCAGATATTCCCTGCGAATTTCCGACCTCGACCGGCCTCTATCGTCCCGTGAACTACGATCGCCGATTTCACGGACCGGTCAGCGCGCGTTTTGCGCTGGCAAACTCGTTGAACGTGCCCGCGGTGCGGCTTCTCAATGAACTGGAAACGCAGACATTTCGAAATCGTCTTGAAGCCTTGGGGATTGGCACGATGAATCGCCGCACAGATCATTACGGACTGGGCATGGCACTGGGGAATCCCGAAGTTCGTTTGCTTGAACTCGTCAATGCCTACGCCACCTTGGCACGTCTTGGAACGCACCGTCCGGTCCGGTTCCTTCCCGGGGGAAAACCTGCATCCGAACATCGTTTGCTGGACACCGCGACCTGCTGGCTGGTGGCGGACATACTTCAGGACAACACGGCACGCAGTCACTCATTCGGGCTCGACTCACCACTTCGCTTTGAATTCCCCGTGGCCTGCAAGACCGGAACCAGTTCCGACTTTCGCGACAATTGGGCCTTTGGCTTCACACCTGAGTTTACTGTGGGCGTGTGGGTGGGGAACCATGACGGAACCGCCTTGCACAACGTATCCGGCATTATGGGAGCCGGCCCGGTGATGCACGACTTACTCACTGTCCTGAACCGACGATTCGGGACGAGTTGGTACCCGCGTCCAGCTGATGTGCTTTCCCACAAGATCGATCCGCTCACAGGCAAACGATCAATGCGAAATGGAATTGAGGAATGGTTTATCGATGGGACAGTGCCAGAGCGTGAAACTCCAGGTGACCGCACTGAAGATGGCCGCGCCAAACTTCCAGCGATCTACAAAGAATGGTTTCGCTCGGCAGACAACCACCTCTCCAAAGTCGCCGTCGTTCAGGCGGAAAAGGAAGCCCCTCGGATTCTATCGCCAATCGCCGGATCGGTGTTCTTTCTCGATCCTGATCTCCCGGAATCAAGCCATGTAATCCCACTGCGCAGCAATCCGACATCACTGGTCTGGCACAGCAAATCCCTCCGCTGCGTCCGCAGGAACGGCGAGACGATCGCGCTCATGGAGCCGGGTCGTCATGAATTCACCGCCGTTCATATCGACGGAGGACAGATACTCAGGACCTGGATCGAAATCCGTGGGCTTTAGCAGGTAAACTTGCGCAACTGGCATTACAAAGAAAACAGCCCAATGCCACGCGACGTTGGACTGTGAGATGGGTGGAACCGGCGAAACCGGCAAGCGTTCGCTACATCACGCGACAGCTGCGATCACGCGGCCGGCAACTTTGTCTCCGATTTGATATTCGGTAAAACAATGCACTCCCTTGGGAAAACCGGCGGAACCTGCAGGGGCGAAAATGCGCGTCCGGATCGTGCCCACAAACTCATCTGAACTCGGCGCCTTGACAGTGACCGAGTAGTCAGGGCTCGTTCCGACAGTGAAGGTGCTGTTGATTCCGAGCGGTTCGCAGAGCAATGCGATTTTCGTATCCTTCGGCAGTCCGTCGAAGACGTCCGGTTTATTTGGTTTGGGTCCAGCCGTAAACTTGATGTCGTCCGTGGTGTTCGCAGGGATGGGAAAAACATCAGAGCGGAAGTAGAGCGGCTTGGTCGTTGAGATCAATTGAATGTTTCGCTGGCCGATATTCGGATTGTCCTCCACGAACGAGTCCCGCTGGCTGGCTTGGGTGAAATTGCTGGTTGGCAAGTTCCAGCCAGTCGAGCCTTTCGGAATAACCACCGCGATGATGGGGTCTTCCAAAAGAACGGCGTCTTGGTCACGGCGAAACCGTCTGTATCCCATGTGTCTTCGGAAATCGTGTTGATGAAGGATGGAGGTTTATCTGAGTGCCCGGTGGGGTTTTGATTGCCAGAGGGATGGGGGAGGCTGTTCCACCACTTGTTTCAGGATCGAGAATATGCTGCTTCCTGAGAATGGATCCGCTCCTGAAAGCAATCGGTAGAGGACGGCGTCCAGTCCATAGATGTCACTTTGTGTAGTCAAAGGTTCAGCTGATGCCTGCTCCGGGGACATAATGGCGAGCGTTCCCATTGCCGAGACTTCGGCAAATATCATCGCGATGAGCGCGTCATCTCGCCCGATCCTGGATTTTCTCCCCATGAAGACTTGCCGTCAGAATCGAAGGCTGCGAATGAACGCCCCAACCGGACTTACGCGTCCGAGCAGCACGTTTCCAGATTCTGTTTGAGGATCATGGTTCGTCCTCACGTCCCGATCTAACCAATCCATATCAATTCCTTCCGTTGGTGGGGCAATCTGCTGAGAGCCCAATTTCCCAATCAAACCCTAGAGGAGTGCCCTCCAGACACGAGCCCGAATTCCGTCACAAGATTCCATCACAAGAACTTTCATTGCCGCCGATAGACGAGATGCAGATTTCTCTTTGACAGATTCCTGATTCGGGCCATTTTTCAAACGACCGTTTGAATCATTCGTTTGAAAGATGCCAAAGCCATCTGACACGGATACGAAGACCCTGATCCTGGCCGCGGCCGAGCAGGCCTTTGCGGATCTGGGTTTCGACGCGGCTTCGCTCCGGCACATCATTGCTGTGGCGGGGGTGAATCTGGCCGCGGTGCATTATCATTTTGGTTCCAAGGAAGCTTTGATCCGCGCGGTGTTCGAACGCCGCATCGGTCCACTCAACGCCGAGCGCCTCGCCATGCTCGACGAAATCGAGTCAAAAGCTGGAAAGAAGGCTCCCAACTTGGACTCAATCATCCGGGCCTTGATCGAACCCGCCCTCAAGCTGGCGCGGGACAAGCGAAAGGGTGGACCGGAGGTCATGCGGCTCTTCGGCCGCACGATCGCCGAACCCAGTGAGGAAATGCAGCAGATGTTGCACGAACAGTTCGGGGGCGTTGCGCAGCGCTTCGGCACGGCTTTGGCGCGCGCCTGCCCAGATCTCCCTGAAGCCGTTCTCATTTGGCGATTTCATTTCATGATCGGCGCGATGGGCCACGTCATGGCGGATCCGACGAAGATGAAGGTTTTCACCGGCGGGAAATGCGATCCCAATGACACGAATGAAGTTGTGCGTCAGATGACCGCCTTCCTAGCCGCGGGGTTTCGTGCGCCTGCGGATAAACCGACACCCAAGCGAGCCAAGCGTAAGAAGACAAAGGGCTCATCACTCAAAGCTATGGCGGCCGGATTGCTGGCGACCGTCGTGACCGCCTGCAGCACAACAGCACCGGAGACCACGGTTCGTCCCCCGGTGGAATGGTCTGCCGGTTCACAAAGCGGGGAGGTGAACGATCGTTGGTGGGAATCATTTGGTGATTCGAATCTCGTTCAATTGGTAGACGAAGCATTGCTCCAGAATCGCGACCTCAAAGCCATGCAGGCCCGGATCGATGCGGCGCGCGAACAGAGTCGTATTGCCGGTGCGGATCAGCTTCCGAACATCGATGCCAGTTTCGGATCATCCCGCCAGCAGCAGATTTTTGTTGGTCTGCCAATTCCCGGTGCGGCCGGGCCGCTGAAGACCCGTTACAACACGCACACCTTCAATCTCATCGCCAATTGGGAACTGGATCTCTGGGGTCGGGTGCGTTCGGCGCGGAAGGCAGCCCTCGCAGGTTACCTCGCCGCAACCGACGATCTGCGCGGCGCTCAGCTTTCCCTGATTGCGCAGACAGTGCGCGGCTGGATCCGGCTGGTCGAAGCCGAGCAGCAACAGAATCTGGCCGCACAGTCCGCAGAACTCTTCGGCAGAACCAGCAGGACCGTTCGCAATCGCTACGAGCGTGGATTGGTATCCCCGCTCGATCTGCGCCTGGCGGTGAGCAGCGAATCGTCCGCGCGATCGTTGGTCAAACTGCGTGAGGTGGAAGCCAACGACGCGCGCAGGCAATTGGAGGCGCTTCTGGGAAGATACCCTGCCGGCAAGATCAAACCGCCATCCAACCTGCCGCCACTGCGCGAACAGATTCCCGCAGGTCTACCCAGCCAACTGCTCGAACGGCGACCCGATCTGCAGGCGGCCCTGTGGCGTTTGGAATCGGCGACGCGGCGCACTTCAGAGGCGATGGCCAACCGGCTGCCCCGCATCAGTCTCACTGCCAGCGGAGGGAGGACCAGCAACGAACTCGACGATCTTCTCGCCCACGATTTTTCGATCTGGTCGATCGCGGCCAACGCTGCGCAGCCGGTTTTCCAAGGCGGACGCCTTCGCTCGAATGTCCGTCTGAAAGAAGCCCAGGCGCGGGAGGCGCATGAGAATTACGAATCGGCTTTGCTGGCCGCATTCCGCGAGGTGGAAACTTCACTCGGCAACGAAACGCTCCTGCGCGAACGCGAGACGGAACAATCAAAAGCCGCCGGGGAGGCCAAAGCCGCGGAAATTCTCGCGGCCAAGCGCTACCAGGCGGGACTCGAACCGTTTCTCGTTTTGCTCGAAGCCCAGCGTCGATCGCTCGATGCCGAAAGCCAGTTGCTTTCCGTGCAACGGAATCGAATGGAAAATCGCGTAGCCTTGCACCTGGCGCTCGGTGGCGGTTTCGCCTGGGACGCCGGGAACAAGACTTCCGAAGACCAATGAGAACACTGCTGCAGATTTTATTTCCCGTGCTGATTCTCTCCACCTCAGGAGGAATTGCCACCTGGCTGATCAAGAACAAGAAGGAGATCAAACCGCAACCGAGGAAAGAGATCATACCGTTGGTCGAAGTGCGCAAGATCGAACCAGGGGAGCATCAATTCCGCGTCCACACACAAGGCGAAATCGCGCCGCGGACGCAAATCGAATTGGTCAGCGAAGTTTCCGGCAAGGTGATCTGGGTCAACGAGACATTTGCCATCGGGGGATTCTTCAAGACCAATGATGTTCTGATAAAGCTTGATCCGAATGACTTCGTGCTGGTTGTCACTCAAGCCGAAGCAACCTTGGCCAGGGCGAGGGTCGGGCTGAGCCGGGAGGAAGCCGAGGTTCAGGTCGCACGTGAGGAATGGAAGGCGCTTGGCAGCGAGGAAAAGAAAGCCGATCCGCTCGTCCTGCGCGAACCGCAATTGGCCGGCGCGCGCGCGACCGTGGCTTCGGCGGAGGCCGCGCTTGCAAAGGCCCGATTGGACCTGGCGCGTTGTGAGATTCGAGCGCCTTATGACGGACGGGTCCGGCAAAAGCATGTCGGTGTCGGGCAGTTCATCAATCGAGGTACTCCGATCGGGCGCGTTTACGCCGTGGACTTTGTTGAGATCCGCCTGCCGATTCCCCTGGATGAAACGGGCTTCCTCCAACTGCCCAGTGGTCTGGACTCGACTGAAGCAGAACCCATCGTAGCGCTGGCTGCGAATCTGGGTGGCCGCGAATCCACATGGTCAGGTCGCGTCGTACGGACCGAGGGCGAAATCAACGCGCGCACGAGAATGTTGAACGCGGTCGCACGAATCGATGATCCGTTTGGACTCCGATCGAAAATACGGAACCCGTTGCCAGTTGGCCTGTTTGTGAAAGCGGAAGTTCTGGGTCGGAAAGAGACCGGTGTCTATCGCGTCCCACGATCATCGATTCGAGGCAAGGATCATCTCCTCACTGTCGACAGCGAGGATCGGCTCCGACTGCGCAAGGTGGAGATTCTTCGCTATCGTGCGGATGATGTATTGCTCCGTTCCGGCCTGGAAGAAGGGGACCGTGTTTGTCTTTCGCTCGTGGATGCACCGGTGGATGGGATGGAGGTTCGCGTGCGAGATGTTGACCTACGGAGTGTAGAGCAAAGCCGGTAAGTGCCATGGCGGAGGAAAGGATCAACGAGATTCCATTGACCGGTCCGATCGCGTGGTTCGCGCGCAATGGCGTCGCGGCAAAGATGATGATCGTGGTGATTTTCATCGGAGGCATGATGTCCACGTTCACGATCAAAAAAGAGGTGTTCCCAGAGTTTTCCTCCGAAATGATCACCGTTTCCGTCCTCTACCGGGGAGCGGCGCCGGAGGAGGTTGAGAACGCGGTCAGTGTCCGCATCGAGGAGGCCTTGCAGGGCATTGATGGCATCGACCGCATCTGCTCATCGTCCGCCGAGGGCGCAAGCGGAGTGACGATCGAACTGATTCCCGGCACGGATCCGAGCACCGTGATCGATGACGTGAAAGCCAAGGTCGATGCGATTGACACCTTTCCCAACGAGTCCGAAAAACCGGTGATCACCGAGGTGGTGATGAAGAGCCAGGTGATCAATATCGCGGTTTCCGGCCTGACGGATGAAGCCGCCTTGAAGTTGATCGGCGAGCGCGTGCGCGATGAAGTCTCACATCTGCCGGGCATCACCCAAACCGAACTGGTGGTCGCCCGACCTTACGAGGTTTCGATCGAGTTGTCGGAGGTTGCGATGCGGCAATACGGCTTGAGCTTCGATGAAGTCGCAACCGCGGTTCGTCGATCATCATTCGACCTTCCCGGCGGTTCGATCAAGACAATGGGTGGTGAGTTTCTGCTACGGGTTCAGGGACAGGCCTATCGCGCGCCGGAGTTTGAACGCATTCCCCTGCGAACACTTCCGGATGGCTCGCGCCTGCTGCTCGGCGATGTTGCGGAGGTGGTGGATGGATTTGAGGAAAAGATGCAATTCGCCCACTTCAACAACGAACCGGCGGTGATCATCCAGGTTTTTCGTGTGGGAGATCAAAGTGCGCTGGAAGTTTCTCAAATTGTCCGTGATTACGCGAAAGAGGCAACCGAGCGAATGCCGGAGGGGGTCTCCATCACGGCTTATCAGGATTACGCGGAGTATCTGCACGGACGTCTCTCGCTGCTGACCAAGAACGCAGCAATTGGGGGGATCTGCGTCTTCTTTGTGCTCGCCTTGTTCATGCGATTGCGATTGGCGATCTGGGTGAGCATCGGAATTCCCATCTCATTCCTGGGCACGCTCTGGGTCGTTCCAAATCTGGACGTGTCAATCAACATGCTCACGCTGTTCGCGTTCCTGCTGGTGCTCGGCATCGTGGTCGACGACGCCATCGTCGTTTCGGAAAACATTTATACGCGCGTACAGTCCGGTGAAGACGGACTGACTGCCGGCATTCGTGGCGCCAAAGAAGTTTCCGTGCCGGTGATCTTTTCCATCCTCACGACTGTGGCAGCGTTCGCGCCAATGGCGGCAGTGGAAGGCAATACGGGCAAGGTATTACGTGGCATTCCGTTGATCGTCATTCCCACCTTGTTCTTCTCGGTAATCGAATCCATGTGGGCGCTGCCAAATCACCTGAGTAAAATGAAACGGATTGATCCCAACCGGCCGACGCGCAATCCATTCACCAAGATCCAAAACGCCTTCAGCCGTTTTCTCAACGCGCTCATCACGCGAGTGTATCAACCGTTCCTGAACGTCTGCCTGAACTGGCGCTACACGACGGTTGCGGTGGGCATTTCAACCGTCGCCATCACCATCACAATGATCACCAGTGGGTTCATCAAGTTTCAGTTCTTTCCGCCGGTGGAAGGAGATGACATTGCCGCATTCCTCACCATGCCCGCCGGCACGCCACCCGAAGTCACGCGGGCCGCGGTGGCACGCCTTGAAAAGGCTGCCATCCAGATGCAGCGGGAATATGACGAAAAGTCGGGTTACACGACCAACAGCCTGGTCAGAAATGTACTGGCGTCCGTTGGGGATCAACCTTACCGCACAGCGCAAAGCAAGAATGGTGGAAACAACGGCAAGAACTTCACTTCCGACAACGTGGGCGAGGTGCACATCCAACTCGTTCCCGCCGAGGGAAGGCCGGTTTCGTCCACCGAGATGGTGAATCGTTGGCGCGAACTGGCAGGGCCGATCCCAGGCGCGGTGGAGTCGGTGTTCACGTCGGATCTTTTCTCGGCCGGCAATGCGATCAATATCCAGTTAGCCGGTCCGGATGTTGATCAGATGCGTTCGGCTGCCGCTGAACTGAAGGAAAAGCTGCGTGTTTATGAAGGTGTATTTGATATTGCCGACAGTCATCGCACCGGGAAGCAGGAAGTGAAACTGTCCATCAAACCGAGTGCCGAGGCCACCGGCTTGAAGCTGCAAGATCTGGCGCGGCAGGTGCGGCAAGCCTTCTACGGCGAAGAAGCCCAGCGCATTCAACGCGATCGTGATGACGTTCGCGTAATGGTCCGCTATCCGGCGGACGAGCGTCGTTCACTTCACAACCTCGAGACAATGCGCATTCGTCTGCCCGACGGCACGGAGACCCCTTTCTCTGCTGTCGCAAAAGCGGAAATCGGACGGGGCTATTCGACGATCAATCGGGTCGATCGACAGCGCGCACTGAACGTCACAGCAGAAGTGGATCTGAACATCGGCAATCCGAACGAGATCATCGCAGATCTCCGCAAGGGTGCCTATGCGCTCGCTGTTCTTTCGCACGAAGATGAACTGCCCGCTGACCGCAGGCGATTGGTGGCCATTGTGGAACGTCGCGAACTGACATTTCATGTCTTCGATCCAACCGGTGAAAGGGTCCTCAAGAAGCCCAGCAGAGAACTTGGAATCCGAGCGACCACGAGGATCAAACGGGCTTTGAACGACGCCAGGGCCGATGGGGAGTTTGCCAAGGTGGAGCAGGATCGGATTTCCCGGGAGGTGACCGAACTCCTCGATTATTCGCAACAGGCATTCCTTCCAGAACTGCTCGCCCGCTATCCGGGACTTCGCTACGAACTGGAGGGCGAACAGGCCGAGCAGACCAAGACCATCGGTGGGTTGTCGCGTGGATTTTTTCTCTCGCTGTTCATCATCTTCGCGCTGCTGGCAATTCCATTGCGTTCATACTTCCTTCCGTTTGTTGTCATGTCAGCCATTCCATTCGGATTCGTCGGTGCGGTGGCTGGTCACATGATCATGGATCTGCATCTTACCGTGCTGTCCATGTTTGGATTCGTGGCGTTGGCGGGCGTGGCCGTGAATGACAACCTGGTGCTGGTTGACTTCATCAATCGCACAAAGCGATCGGGCGTTCCGGAAGCGGAGGCCGTTCGCCAAGCCGGACGCAAACGGTTTCGCCCGATCCTGCTGACTTCAGTTTCAACATTCATTGGTCTCACTCCGTTGATTCTGGAAAAGAGCCTGCAGGCCCAGTTTCTAATTCCCATGGCGGTGAGCCTTGGATTTGGTGTGCTTTACTCCACTTTCACCTCCTTGATTCTCGTGCCTTCGGTTTACCTGATCGTTGGGGACATCCGAAATTTCTTCTCCTGGCTCTATGGTTCTCGCCCGGAAACAAGCCCGGTTTCTGCCCCCTCCGAACGGGTTGCCACGCCACCTTCTACGTAACCGAAGGTAGATTCACAGCATCTGCACACCTGAGCCCGGGAATGGCGCACGAATCGTCCCGAATACCGCTTGCCAGATGTAGCAACGGGTGCTAGTTCTGACAGAACTCCTACTATGCAAATCCATATCAACCGCGATGGTCAGGATTACGGTCCGTATACGATCGAACAGGTGAACCAATACCTCTTGGACGGGTCAGTCATCCCAACTGACATGGCTTGGCATGATGGACTTCCCGATTGGGTGCCCCTGCCCCAGGTCAGTGGCGTGGTCATCCCTGGTGGTGGGGCGGCTGTCGTTACAGCGACCGGCGCAGGAAGCAAGAAAATGATCATTGGCATTTCGGTGGCAGCTCTGGCCGCTGCGGCAGTCGCGGGAGGACTCGTATACGTTGCCATGACCAAGAATTCGGGAGGTGACCAAGCATCAGCGGGCGACGGAGGAGGAGAAAGTTCCCAAACTTCCATCGGCTCGTCCGCATCCGGCAGTGGTGGTAATGGAGGCAATGGCATGAACAACGGCATGGGAATGGATGGTGATATGGAAATGGGGATGGGGATGGATATGGACGGCATGGATGGGATGGCTGGTGGTGGAGGCGCGAGCTTCGCCAAGGTCAAAGCGATCTTTAAAAACAAGTGTTACAAGTGCCACGGCAATGGAAAGAGCAAGGGAGGTTACACGATCGATTCAAAGTCTGGCGCGATGGATGCAATCACCGTGGGACGTCCAGATGCCAGTCTACTCGTGAGGCTGGTGCGTCGTGACGATCCCGACGATGCCATGCCGCCGAAGGAGTCAGACAAACTCTCCCCCGCGGAAGTAGCTGCAGTGGTTGCATGGGTCAAGGCCGGAGCCAAATGGCAGTAGCCTTCCACCCAGAGTAATTTCGAAAGCACGCCTTCGGGCGTGCTTTTTTGTACACGGAGGACATCATCGTGGATTGAGTTTGAGATTCCGCTTCGAACCCCGGTAAAAGTCCGGCATGTCGGACGAAGAATCGAAGAAGCCCGAGCACGAGTCGCACCTGCGGAGTGTCATCAAGGGCGTTACTTGGCGGGTAGTCGCCACAACCGTCACATTTCTCCTGGCCCATTGGATCACGGGCAGGGTGGACGTAGCTGTGAAAATCGCGGGATGGGAAGCGTTCGCAAAGATCTTCGCCTACTACCTGCATGAGCGGGCGTGGCAAGCAGTGCCGAGGGGAACAATCCGCGGATGGTTTGGCAAAGGCGCAGGCTGAGTGCATGAGAAACGACCGTTCACCGAACGGGCGTTTCATCGGGCACTGTCCTTTCGCTGCCAGATCGAAGTAGTTGCTGGAAGTTACTTCGGAAGGTCGCCTGGTTCCGCTTCGGGAAGGCGACTCGATATCCGACAAATCCGATCATTCCCAACAACCCAACCGCCGCGACGAATGGGATGAAGACAGCGGCCACGCTCACTCCGGTTGAAGCAGCCGCTTCACCGGTTGAAAGGATCGGGTTGGCCAGACCACTCGTTGTCGCCGTTGAAACTCCGCGGGTAAAAGCCGTCACGGATTGAACCGCTCCGGCGGCCGCACCACCGCTGATGATGGAAAGACTCCACTTCAGCCACGGATCCATCTCGGGAATGAAGCCGGCCATGACGACCGTTCCGGCGATGACCGAACACGGAGTCGTGACGCCGTCCAATGCGTTGTCCACCCAGGGAATATAGTAGCCAAGAATCTCCAGCACAGTCGCCGCACTAAATGCCACGAGCGCAGCATCCGAGGCTATCCACTGAAAAGATTCGGTGAGTTCGAGGTGCCCGGATTTTGCCGCAACGCTGGTAATCAACATCGGGACAAACACGCGGAAGCCACAAGCGGCCGCGAGACCGAAACCGATACAGAGGCTGAGAATTGTTTCGTAATAGTCTGTCATGGTGAGCCTTTGGTTATGTCGAGATGGCTAACACAGGTTTCCTGAGGGTTGTTTCAGATATTTGGAAAAATGGGTGAAATAACCTTAAAAAATTCAATTCTTGCCAAATAACGCCATCATTACATCCAAACTTCAGTAAATGCGACTGATCTGGATCTTTCTCGGCCTCGCGGCATTCATGCTCGTCCCGTTCTTCATTTGGGCGGAAAGCATGGATTTTGGACCGGACGGCGCGATCGGCTATCTGGAGGGATTCGGGTCGTGGGCGTGGGCGGTTGGGGTCGGGCTGCTCCTTTCAGATCTGATGCTTCCGATTCCAGGCACGGCAATCATGGCCGCCTTGGGATACATCTACGGGTTTTGGCTTGGCGGACTGATCAGTGCAATTGGTTCCTTCCTCGCGGGTTCAACCGCATTTCTGCTGTGCCGTGCTTTGGGACGTCGCGCGGCGATTTGGCTGGTTGGAGAGGAAGACCTGGCAAAAGGCGAACGAATCTTCACGAGCATCGGCGGTTGGCTGGTGGTGATCTCACGTTGGTTGCCTTTGTTTCCTGAGGTCATCGCCTGCATGGCGGGTTTGGTTGGCATGCCGCCTCGGCTGTTTTTTCTCGCACTGGCCTGCGGATCTGTGCCTCTCGGATTCGCCTATGCGGCAATCGGCGCAGCCGGGATCGACCGTCCGGCGCTCGCTTTGGCCTTGAGCGCGGGACTCCCTCCCCTGCTTTGGTGGATCGTGAAACGGCGTATAGAGTCCCGAATCGGCGATCTAGTCCAGAATGCCGAGGCTTCTGAAAAAGACTCGTAAACCGGGCGACTGCCTCCTACATTCAGACACGTGCCAATTTGACAGCTGCCGGTCAGTGGGGTGACCGAGCCAACTGGAGCAAAGCAATGCCTGAATCAAGTGAAAGCGATTTGGCGATCCTCCATCCGGAAGACAACCCGATGGACCGTAAGATGGCCGAGAAGGCCCGGTTGCAGGCCCTCGTTGACAACAATCCCGCGCTCCTTGACGAGCACGACGTCCGAATGTCCTGATTAGCCAAGCGCGCCGGCAATCCAACGGCGATGCCCGCCTCAAAACCGATCCGGACAAGGCGTATTCGGCGCAGTTTTCCATCTGGAATTTCAAACCCGAGCACACCCGCGTGTTGGCCATTGACGACGATGAGCTGAACCGCGACATGATCACCCGCGTGCTTCAGAAATCCGGGTTCCCCATTCAATGTGCAGCGTCCGGAGAAGAAGGCCGAAAACTCATCCAAGAATTCGAACCCGATCTGGTCGTCTGCGATGTCAGGCTGCCGGACAGCTCGGGTTTCGACATCTGCAAGGACGTCAAGTCCGACGAACGAACTTCGCACATTCTTTTCGCATTGATATCCAGCCAGGAAACTTCACCCGAGAGCAAGGTTGAGGGGCTCCAATCCGGCGCCGATGAATACATCGTCCGGCCGATCAACCACAAGGAACTCGTCGCCCGCATGCACGCCCTGGCGCGGATTCAACAAGCCGCCCTCGCCTTGCGTGTGAGCGAACAACGGTTCCTGACGCTCGCGCAAACCGCACCGACGGGGATCGTGCGAACCGATCCGCAGGGTAACATCGTCTACGTCAACGATCATTGGTGCGAACTCACCGGAATCAGTGGCGCCAAAGCACCCGGCAAACGCTGGGACTTGGGCGTGCACCCCGACGATGTAAAACGCGTCTCCAAACTCTTCAACAATCGGGATACCGGAAAAGCCGAATGCCGCTTCATTGGAAAGGACGAGAACATTCGCTGGGTGATGTTGACTGCAGCCTGTGAGGCCAACCATGACGGTGAAATCACCGGCCATATCGGCGCGATGATTGACATCACCGAACGCAAGGACGCGACGGACAAACTTGCCGCCCTCAATCAGACCCTGGACAAACAGGTCGCCTCGCGTACCGAACAGCTTGCACACACAAACGAATTGCTTCTCCGCGAAATCAAGGAACGCAAGCGGGCCGAAGAAGAACTCAAACAACTCCCCCATCGTATTCTGGAGGCCCAGGAGACGGAACGGCGCCGGGTCGCGCGCGAGCTGCACGACGGCGTCTCTCAAATCCTCGCCTCCGTGCAATTCCGCATCCGCAACGCCTCCCAATCCATCGAGGATTTGGGCGATGAAAAGGTCATCAGTGAAATCAAACAGGCAGAACAACTGCTGGAACGCACCTTGAAAGAAGTGCGCAATATTTCACACGACCTTTGCCCCAGCGAACTCGACGACCTGGGACTCATCCCCGCAATCCAAAGCCTCGTTCAACATTTCGAAGTCCGCTCCGGCGTCGATGTCAGCCTCGAACTGCCCGAGTGGAAGTCCCGCGTCCAGCCGGACATCGAACTCGCGTTCTACCGAATCCTCCAGGAGGCCCTTTCCAATGTCGATCGTCACGCAGATGCCAGCGTCGTTGAAATCACGCTCAGCAAAGACGACAATGCCATCACCCTCGCCGTGCGCGACGACGGCAAGGGCTTTGGCAAATCAACAAAATCTTCCGATGGCGGTCTCGGTCTCGTCAACATGCGCGAGCGGACCGAATCGATTGATGGCTCCGTTGCCATCACCTCGCCTCCCACCGGCGGCGCGCGCATAGAGATCGTGGTTCCACTCAACCCAGAAAAATCTTCCTGAACATGCCACGCAAAGCTGCAAAGAAATCCATCAAACTCCTCCTCGCTGACGATCACCCCGTCGTGCGCGAGGGCATCCGCTCCTGTCTCTCCGCCTTCAAGCACCTGAAGATCGTGGGTGAAGCCTCCAACGGCGGGGAAGCCGTCGAACTCGCCACTTCCCTGAAGCCGGACATCGTCCTCATGGACATCAACATGCCCGTTGTCAACGGCATCGAGGCCACCCGCACGATTGCGAGCACGCTTCCCAACACGCGCGTCGTCATCCTGACCGTCGTCAACAACCAGCAATATGTCGCCGAGATGATCCAAAGCGGCGCAAAAGGTTACGTGCTCAAGGACGCTCATCCGGAGGAACTCGTCGAAGCCATTGATGAAGTCAACGAAGGAAAACTTTACTTCGAAATCCGGGAAGACACCCCCAATCCCCCGCCTCCGACCATTCCTCCATCCGACCCGAAGAAGATTCTTTCCGGCCGTGAGATCGAAGTGCTCACCCTCGTCGCCTCCGGAAAGAGCAGCAAGGAAATCGCACTGGGATTCGATGTTTCCGTCCGGACGGTGAAGACCTATCGCGAACGCATCATGCGCAAGGCCGGACTCCACTCCGTCGCGGAGATGACCAAATATGCCGTCGAAACCGGGCTGCTCAACAGCAACCCGAGCCCCGTGACCGGCCTTCCCAGCACCCCAACCCGGCCTGCACGCAAGAAAGCGGCGAAGAAGAAGAGCCGCTGATCCCAGCGGCTCTTCTTGGAATTCGATCCGATTTATTTCAGCGCTTCTCGTTCAAGCGGTTCTGCAGGCCGCGAATGATGTGGTGAAGTTTCCTCACCTCTTCCTGAAGATTGTTTACAGCCTCCGCCAATTCGGCATTACTCGGACCGCTCCCGTGACGTCGATTGTTCGAGTGCTGCCGGGCGAGTTGTTCCGCTTCCTGCCAGACCTGCTGTGCCTCCCGTTCTTTGCCGGCAAGCTTCAGGTTTTCAGCCGCCTCGCGAAGGTGCATGACGCGCCGTTCGATTTCTTCGTCGTTGCGGGGGCGCCCACGACCCTGGCCCTGGCGTTGGATGCCCTGCATCCGCTCATGCATAGCGCGCTTCAATGCATTGATCTCGTTGTAAATCTTGCGTGCGTCATCTTCACGTCCATCACGCTTGGCCCGTTCCAATTCCCGCATCATCTCGACCAGCTTTTTCTCGGCGTGTTCGAGTTCGCTGTCTCGCCGGCCACGGGATTCACCTTCACGGCGCTTGTCGCGATCCCCGCCCTCGGCATTCTCACGTCCGCGATCTCCGTCGCGCTCATGTGATTGTTCACGGCGCTCGCGCATGCGATGAGCAATTTGCCGACGATACGCGATGATTTTTTTCTCGATCTCGTGTGCCACGTCCTTCTTCCCAGCACGACGGGCCTCTTCGAGTCCTTCCTGCAACTCGCGAAGCATGGCTGCCGCTTCACCATGCTCGCCCCCACGTCCCCGCCCCTGGCTCGCACGGCCTTCTGCGTGTCCGCGGCGGGCTCCACCTTCGCGAGCTTCGGCCTGCTCACCACGTCCGTGGCGTTCGTGACTTTCGCGTCCTTCCGCATGTTCGCGCTCACCACCTCGTTGTTCACGCGCTTCCCGCTCCCGGGATTCCCGTTCGCGCGATTCACGATCGGGCGCGTCACGCAGGCTGCGCGACTTGCGTTCATCGTCGTCTGCCAAAATCGAATTACCGCCCAATGCCAAGGCGCCAATAAGGAACAGGTGTTTTGCGTTCATCAGAGATATCGGGATTGCGCGCAGCATGCGGGCGAACGATGCGAAGTCAACGGGAATCCCAATGACACTCCTATTTGCCGGGCGCCATGTCGTCGAGCGGGTCAAAGAGGTCCTTCGGCAATTCCATACACCGTGAATCAAAGGCCTGATCGACTTGTGCCAAATTGCGCGCGCCGATCAACACGCTGGTGACGTTCTCTCGTGACAATGCCCAGGCGAGTGAGAGCTCAACCAGTGACATCCCGGTTTCGCTGGAGAGTTGGTCCAACTGGTCCAGAACGGTGTAGCCGCGATTGGTGAAGTAAATCGGCTGGTGGCCGGGAATCACATCAAAGCGAGTCCCCTTCGGCACATCCTGCCCGCGCCGATACTTGCCCGTGAGGAAGCCCGCGCCAAGGGGACTGTAGCTGATCACGCCGATGTGCTGGTCTGCGCACAGTGGGAGCACATCGGCTTCGATTTCGCGTTGAACCAAATTGTAGGGCGGCTGAATGGATTGGATGGGCTGCGTATTCGTTCGGGCAGCGTGAATCAGCGCGTTGGACAATTGCCACGCGCACCAGTTGCTGCAACCGATCGCGCGGANCTTGCCTGAATCCAACAGTTCCTGGAGCGCACCCAAGGCCTCTTCCAAGGGCGTCTCGTTGACCCAATGGTGAAGTTGAAACAAATCNATGCGATCGGTCTGGAGGCGCTTGAGACTTTCATCGGCGGATTGCAGCACGTGNTCACGCGTCATCACTCCATTGACCTTGCTGGCCAGCACGATGTCGTCGCGACAGTTCCGTTCAGCNATCCAGCGACCGAGGACNGATTCTGAGGCGCCCTTGTGATAGGCGGCCGCGGTGTCGAAGAGNTTGATNCCNCGTTCCCNCGCNTNNTCCATGATNTNGAAGGANGTCGCTTCNTCGATCTCGCGNCCAAAGGTCACGCANCCCATTCCGATGGAGCTGACNTTAAAACCGGTTGTACCAAGCGTTCGCGTTTCCATATATTAGTCAGTTGGCTTCGCCGATACAGATCAGCTCTTTNAAGGTTCGGGCGTAAATGCGGCCGTCNGCGAAGGAAAGGCCGGAGAGCGACCACGTTTCCGTCGCAGGACCGAGGTCGCTGATGGAGAGCAATGCCTTTTCGTCCAGTCGCTTGACGTTCCAATCGAGCACGTAAACCATGCCGATCATCGTGGGGAAGTAGAGCTTGTCGCCGACCACCGTTCCACTCGCTGCCGAAACGTGTCCCCAGCCGTTGCCCGCGTTGCGCTTGTCGTGAGTGGCGAGGAATCCCCCGGCGTTCTTCATGTCATTCTTCAAGGCATCGGTCCAACGGATCTCATCTCTCGCGCCTGGACGGCGAACCACCTGCACGGGGACCTCAAGGTATTCGATTTCGCCAGTATCGATGTTCACGCGTCCGATCATGAAAGCCTCGCTGGCGCGGAAGTAGTGGTAGCGATCGATGAGAACATTGGTGTTCTTGGTTAGCGGGCGTTTGAAGGGGGCAAGTTTGGCGTTCTTGCGAGTGATGTGTTTGTCACCGTCCCGGGAAGTAATCGTCACTCCCTCCACAAGCGATACGCGCCGAATCACCTTCCCGGTCTTGATGTCCACGGTCACATGCTCCCGTCCGGCGAAACCGAAAGCATGCCGGTTGTTCCAACATGCATTCTGTGCGGCTGGATACTTTTCAATCGCGGATTCCCAGATGGTACATCCGTTGTCCGCGTTCACCAGCGACATGCCGTAGGGCTCTTCCGGTGGTTTATGGCCTCCACCCCGGCCAGTGAGGATGGCCGTCGTGCCATCCTCGGTTTTCCCGATGAGTGAGGTCTCGTGAATGGAGGTTCCCGCATCGGAAATCCAACGTCGTTTGCCGGTCTTCAGGTCGAAGGCCTGCAAATGCGTCCAGTATTTGCGATCGCGTCCCAGAGGTTTGGCCCCGGATTTGGTGGTGTGGATGAATTCCAAATCCTGGTACGGATATTGAACGGTGATCACCGCACCGTTGTGAAGGATCGGTTCGTGAAGTCGCGCGTGATGACGGCCGAAGGGTGTCCAGTCGTACTTCCATTTCGGACCTCCTTCAAAATCGAAACAGCGAATGGCGCCACCGACGTTTACGAAACACACACGCTCGCCATCGGCGATTGGCGAAGCCGCAGTGTTGTCGCTGAACAAGCTGGAGAGATCTGTGTTGCGGGTCCCGGGAATGTTTCGTCGCCAAAGTTCCTTGCCGGTCTTCGCGTCGAAACACATTCCCAGGATGTTCGATCCGTATTGTGAATCCTCTGTGATGGGAGCATGGCTCGTCACAAACACCCGTCCATGGCTCACGATCGCCGTGCCTTGTCCGGTGCTGGGCAGCTTGGTGCGCCAGATGACGTTCTTCCCCTGAGTGACGCTGAACTCCGCAGGCGCGCTGCCGTGGGTTGTAAAATTCCCATTGGGTCCGGCAGCCTGCTGCCAGTCTTTCGACCGTGCACTCAATCCGATGAGTAACGCACACAGAAAACCGGCGAGATGCATGTGTCGTTGCATTCGTTACATTCCAGCGAAATCTATCGCTGGAATCGAGGTCATTTCGCGAGCACCTTGGCAGTGCGTTTGAGAAGGTCCTTCATCACCACCCAACTGGACGGTGGATCGATCAATACTGGTCTGGGGTGAATGACACTGCTTTTGTCGGTATGCGAATTTGAAACCGAAGCGTTGATGGTCATCGAACAGACTTCGCGAGCCATGGCTGCCTCAGCCACGAGGACCTTCGCCTTGATCGTTCGCGTGCCACGACTGGTGGTGGTGCAAGTCCTGCAGACCTCCTCTTTGGTCACCTCTCCGGTTTCCGCATTTTCAACCTCACGATACTCGATGTCGGTGTCCTTGGAAGGCGTCTGATCAGCCTCGTGCCGCAAGACATCGACCCACATTACATAGCCAGCGGGGTGTTCCTTTTTTCGGGATGGGTTTCCTTGGCTGATCGCATTCGACTGGATTGCACCTTCCTCCGCGGGATGAAGTTTGAGGTCTACTCCCAGCAGCACGGGGCAAATCATACTCGCGCCGGGTTTTCGCGCCCACGGACTCGTAAACTCGTCTCTCCGCCACCCACATGCAATCGCACCCGATCCTGTGGATCAGAGAATTCTCTTCACCGCGAGACGGTCAGGCTGCCATAATTGCCGATGATGATTCGCTCGAAAGCCATCAGACTTATTCTCGTCTGCGCCCTGTTCGCGCTCGGCTTTCGTGCAGACGCAGCATTGCATCAGATCCCAGGCAAAGAATTCTGGGCGTTCCAATCGGTTTCGAACCCCTCGATTCCAAACTCGGCGATGAACCCGATCGACGCGTTTATTCGGTCGGAATTGGAGCGGAAAGGGATTGAAACCGCGCCATCGGCCGACAGACGGCACCTCATTCGCCGCGCCACCCATGACCTGACGGGATTGCCGCCGACGCATGATGAGGTGAAGGCCTTTCTTAACGACACCTCCACGAACGCATTCGAAAAGGTCATCGAGCGCCTGCTCGCGTCGAAGCATTACGGCATTCGCTGGGGACGCCACTGGCTGGACGTCGCTCGCTATGCGGATTCCAATGGCCTGGATGAAAACCTGGCCTTCGGTCACGCATGGCGATATCGCGACTACGTCGTCGACTCGTTCAACCAGGACAAACCGTTCGACCGATTCGTTATCGAGCAGATCGCCGGCGACCTCCTGCCGGGCGCAAACCAGGAAACGAAAACAGCGACGGGATTCCTCGCCCTCGGCGCCAAGGTGCTTGCGGAAAAGGATCTCGATAAATTGTTCATGGATGTCATCGACGAGCAGATCGACACCGTCAGCAAGGCCTTCCTCGGAATGACGATCGCCTGCGCCCGCTGTCACGACCACAAGTTTGATCCGCTTTCACAGAGGGACTACTTTGCGCTCGCCGCAATCTTCAAGAGCACCAAGACGATCTTCGAGAAGAGCGGAACGATCAAATTCTGGCACGAGCATCTGTTTGCCTCCGAAGACGAGGCGAAACGCGTCGCCGAGATCGACAAGAAACTCGCCGAAATGAAAAAGGCGGCCAGCGGATATCAGTCCAAGGAAACCGTGCGGCTCCGGGGTGCGGCGCGCTCAAAGGCGACCGAATACCTGATTGCCTGCGCTCAGTTCGAGCCAGGCGATTCGCTGGAGACGGTAATTCCAATTGCAGGCTCGTTCGGCCTGCATCCCCGAATCCTTCATCACTGCAGGCTGCATCTGGACTATCATCAGGACGATGAGTTCTTCGGCGAATGGCATCGCCTCGCCGGGAACACCAACGCCATAGACCGGCATTATCGACCGCTGTTCACCAAGGCGATCGAGGAATTTCAGAAGTCTTACAAGAAGGACCCAAAAAAGAAGACCTTGGATGATCCGCGTTTGCAACCGGCCCATGCCGCCCTGCACGACAAGTCCGGTTTTCTGGCCGTCCCTCCCATTCCCGCGCTGGCATTCCCGCCGGAGAAACTGGCCGAACTCGACAAGTTGCAGGAGAACGCGCGCGTTTTTGAAAGCGCGGCTCCCGACCTCCCCGCTGCGATGGGCGTGACGGACGGGAAGGTGCTGAACGCAATGGCACTCCACATTCGTGGTGATCACAATCGGCCGGGCGAACCCGTGAGCCGCGAGTTTCCCGCAGTCATTCGTTGGTCCAAGGCGCGTCCCGTCTTGCCACGGGATCAAAGCGGCCGCCTGCAACTTGCCCGTTGGATCGCGGACACCCGCAATCCGCTCACTGCGCGCGTCTTTGTGAACCGTGTCTGGCGGTGGCACTTCGGTCGCGGACTCGTGGAGACCACTGAGAACTTTGGCTCCCTCGGTGCTCGCCCGACTCATCCCGCATTGCTGGACTGGCTGGCACACGAATTCATGCAATCGGGATGGCGGGTGAAACACCTGCACAAATTGATCATGACCTCACTGACCTACCGCATGGCGACACAGCATCCGTCACCGCAACAGGGCGAGCGGGTTGATCCGAACAACATACTCTGGTGGCGTTTCGACATGCGCCGTCTGGAAGCAGAGGAAGTTCGGGATAGCATCCTTTACGTCAGTGGAATGCTGGACGAGACCATGGGAGGAAAGACAATTCCCCTTCGCAACCGGCAATTCGTGTTCAATCACACCTCCCGCGATCATACCGGATACAGTCAACGCATGCGGCGCGCCGTTTATCTGCCGATCGTTCGAAATCATCTTTGCGACATATTCCAACAATTCGATTACCCCGATCCTGCCACACCCACTGGCAACAGAAGCACCACTACGGTTGCACCCCAAGCCTTGCTGCTCATGAATTCACAGCTCGTGTTGAATGCCGCGCATGCGTTGGCAACTCAGCTGGACAAAACCGAAGCCGGCGTGAACTCACGAATTATGATCGCGCATCAGAAGGTGTTCGCCCGGAACCCCGACGAGTCAGAGTTGGCACGTGCCAAACGATTCCTGAACCAGTTCGAGGGCAATCAACAAGAGGGCTGGGCGCTCTATTGCCAGGCGCTGCTGGCTTCGAACGAATTCATGTATCTGAACTGAGACATGAGCGAACTTGCCAAACTGGTGAATCGTCGCCAAATGCTGCAAGGCAGCGCAGTCGGTTTCGGCAATCTTGCGTTCACGGCCCTGTTGGCCAACCGGGCGCAAGGGGCATCTGATCCGCTGGCTCCAAAGCAACCTGTGCTTCCAGCGCGGGCGAAGCGGGTCGTGTTCCTGTTCATGAAGGGCGGACCCTCCCATGTGGACACCTTCGATCCCAAGCCCTTGCTCGATCGGGATCATGGCAAGAAGCCTCCATTCGATCTTCCGAAAGTCACTTTTGCACCGCAGGGCAACCTCCTGAAATCGCCCTGGACCTTCCAGCAATACGGCCAAGGCGGATTGCCGGTGAGCAGTTTGTTCCCGAACGTCGCCCAGTGTGCGGATGATCTTTGCGTCTTGAGGTCCGTGCATGGAACGAATCCCTCGCATGGCGGCGCTTTGCTGAAGCTTCATACCGGCAGTGATAATTTCATCCGCCCGAGCATGGGTTCGTGGGTGGTTTACGGCCTCGGCACCGAGAACCAGAACCTCCCGGCCTTCATCACGATATGCCCCACTCTCGCGCACGGCGGGGTGAACAACTGGGGCGCTCAATTCTTGCCGTCACACTGCCAGGGCACCCCCTTGGGCAATGCAAGCCTGAGTGCCCGGCAGGCGAAAGTTCGAAACATACGCAATGGCCGGATCGACCTGCGTTCGCAACGTTCCCAGATGGATCTGCTTGCCGAAATGAACCGCAAACACCTTGAACTGAACAAAGGCGAACGTGCGTTGCTGGGACGCCTGAACTCTTTCGAACTGGCCTATCGAATGCAAACCGCCATGCCGGACGCTCAGAACATCTCGTCGGAATCGAAGACCACCAAGCAGTTGTATGGAATCGACGATCCGGTGACGGAGGACTTCGGACGACAATGCCTCATGGCGCGCCGCTTTCTGGAACGCGGTGTGCGCTTTGTCCAGGTCAGCCACAGCGACAGCTACGTTCAGTGGGACCAGCATTCGGACCTCTATCACGGCCACACGAAGAACTCCGCGGAAGTGGACAAGCCCATCGCGGGCTTCCTTCGCGACCTGAAGTCACGCGGACTGCTCGATGATACGCTCGTGATGTGGGGTGGTGAATTTGGCCGCACGCCAACCGCGCAGGGAACGAACGGTCGAGATCATAATCCGCACGGATTCACCATGTGGTTTGCCGGCGCAGGGGTGAAAGGCGGTACCTACTACGGCTCGACGGATGACTACGGTTATTATGCCGAGCAGGACAAGATGCACGTCCATGATCTCCACGCGACCATGCTCTACGCACTGGGCTTGGAGCACACGGAATTGACCTTCCGCCACGCTGGCAGAGACCACCGATTGACGGACGTCCATGGGGACGCAGCACGTTCGATCTTCAGCTGAACCCGCTGGTTCAGCTCTGCTTCTCCAGAATCGTGAATCCGGCGCAAACTACCCGCCTTTCCACTTGATTCACCCCTGCCCCCCGCTATCCTCCCCGCCTCTTTCAGGAACTAAAAACTAAGCAATATGAGTCTAAAACTGCACAATGCCATGTGGCCCGGTCTCGTCGGCAAGGGCGACGACGAAGGCCAGGATCCCCCTATCAGCCTCGAACGCATGCTCGACCTCACCGCAGCTGCCGAAGTGAACGGTCAGAAGTTTGATGGGATCGATTACTTCCTCTTCCTCCCGCACACCGATCCACAAGCCAGCGATGATGATTTGAAGAATATCGCTGATCTGATCACCGGGAAGGGCTTCGACATCGGTTCGCTCGTGGCACCGGTCTGGCCGGGGACGATTGGAGATTCCGCGATGGGCAGCGACGAGCAGACAGGCAAGTTCCTTGACGCTGTCAAGATGGCCTGCCGCATTGCCAAGATTTTCAACGAGCATGGCGCCCGCAAGGGTGGCGTCATTCGCATCGACTCCGCTGAGTTTGGCGTCGCGAAGTTCCTGGAAGACGCGGACAACAACATCAAGCGCATTGCCAACACCTTCCGTGAAGCCGCCAAGATTGCCGCCGACCACGGCGAACGCCTCGCCGCGGAAGGCGAAGTGTGTTGGGCCGGCCTCCACTCCTGGAAGGCTGCCGCAGCCCTGATGGAAGAAGTCGACATGCCAAAGGCCCTCGGCTTCCAGGCCGACCTGGCGCACACCTACACCTTCATGCTTGGCTACAACTGCCCGGAAGATGGTTTGATCGGCAAGGATCACAGCGACGAGGAATTCTGGAGCGCCTACGAAAAGGTGACCGATCGTCTTCGTCCCTGGACCATCGACTTCCACGTGGCCCAAAACGACGGCAATGTTCACGGTGCCGGTTCGCACGACAAAACGGGCAAGCACTGTCCGGCGGACGATCCCAACGGCAAACTGGACATCACCAAGTGCGCCGGTTACTGGCTCAAGGATTACGAGGCACGCGGCATCAAGCACATCTGCTGGGACGGCTGCATGTTCCCGAACGAAACACTCGAGAAAGCAGATACCTGGAATGCGATTCTCGACGCGATGATCAAGGTGCGCGACGCGCACGGCAACAACTGAGGCCCGCTTCAGCAACAGATAATCACAAACACAGCTTCATAAGATGAGTGAAAAGAAACCATTGAACATCGGTCTGGTGGGTTACGGCTTTATGGGCCGAACGCACTCCAACGGTTACAAACGCGTCAACGACTTCTTCCCCGACGTGGAGTATCGCCCGGTCCTCAAGGCGATCTGCGGACGCAACGAGGAGAGCACCAAGGCATTTGCCGAACAGTGGGGTTACGAGTCCACTGAGTCGGACTGGAAGGCATTGGTCGCACGTGATGACATCGACGCGATCGACATCTGCACTCCAAACGACACCCATGCACCGATCGCCATTGCGGCCGCCGAAGCGGGCAAGATGGTTCTCTGCGAAAAGCCGCTCGCCCGTACCTCTGAGGAGTCCATCCCGATGGTTGATGCGATCGAGAAGGCCGGCGTGGCCAATACCGTTTGGTACAACTATCGCCGAATCCCCGCTGTCACGCTTGCCAAGCAGATCATCGACTCCGGCAAGCTCGGCAAGATTTTCCACTATCGCGCCAACTTCCTTCAGGACTGGACGATCAGTGAAGACCTGCCCCAGGGCGGTGCGGGCACGTGGCGCCTGGATGCGAAGGCGGCAGGTTCCGGCGTGACCGGCGACCTTCTCGCTCACTGCGTTGATACGGCCATCTGGTTGAATGGCGGCATAAAGGATGTTTCCGCGGTGACTGAGACCTTCATCAAGGAGCGCGTTCACACCGATACCGGTGAGAAACAGGAAGTCTTGATTGATGACGCCTGCATCTTCCACTGCCACTTCAACAACGGTTCGCTTGGCCTCTTCGAATCGACCCGTTACGCCCGCGGCCACAAGGCGCTCTACACCTTGGAAATCAACGGTGCGGACGCATCCATTCGCTGGGATCTCCACGACCTGAACCGCTTGGAATTCTTCGATCACAGCGACGAAGGCAAAGTTCGCGGCTGGCGCACGGTCCACATCACCGACGGCGATCATCCTTACCTCGACAAGTGGTGGGTGCCCGGGCTTTGCATCGGTTACGAACACACTTTCGTTCATCAGGTCGCCGACTTCCTCGCTTCCCTCAGCAGTGGCGAACCCTGTAATCCGACCTTCCGTGACGCTCTGGAAACCTCCAAGGTCTGCGACGCAGTCCTCGACTCGGCCAAGGACCGTTCTTGGAAGGACGTTTGATCGATTTCCAATCTGCGAGATCCGATTTACGAGAGTCCCGGTTCTGCCGGGGCTTTTTCGTTTAGGGAGGAGGAGAGATTGCTCGAACTGTTGATCTTCCACCAACCTGCGCTACGGCAATAGGCACGCGGCAGCCGTCAAGTGTGAGATAATCGGGCTGGCCAGCCCGATTCCCAAAAGTGCCCGTGAAGAAAATCAGATCCACTCCACAACACACCAGCGCGCGTGAATGTCCCGATATTAGGAGCGCCTGGCGTCGAAAAGGGCCGGTTGACAAAGTGAGGTCGTTCTGAATTCCGGCACCTTCCCATTGAACTTGAGATTCCCTATAATCGATCGAGTTCCAAAGAAATGAAACGAGTCTTCCAATTCGGTCTCTGCGTCTTGTGCGCCGCTGCAATCCAAACGACGATGGCGGGACCCCGGCCGAACATCGTCATGCTCTTCATTGACGACTGGGCGTGGAACGGCACGCCGGTGCGAATGGACGACAGCATGCCGAACTCCGCAATGCCGGTCGCGCAGATGCCTAACCTCGAACGCCTGGCACGGCAGGGAATGAAGTTTCGCAACGCCTATTCCGGTGCACCGCAATGTTCGCCCTCGCGCGTGTGCCTGCAGACAGGCAAGTCTTCCGCACGATCCGGCTACACGGTCTTCCTTGGCAAGACGAAGGATGACCTCTACGACACCCGCCGGCAGTATCAGAAGTTGCCGATGGTTCCCAATATCTCGGACGGCACAATCGACGCGGATGCCATCACGATTCCTGAAGCCTTGAAGCCACTGGGTTACATCTCCGCGCACATCGGAAAGTGGCACATGGGCGGAGATCCCGGCGACGAGGGCTACGTGTTGCACGACGGCGATTCAAACAACAATCCGGGCAACACCGTTGGAAAGGTCAGCCGCCAACCCGAGGACATCAAAGATCCCAAACTGATGTTCAGCATCACGGAGAAAGGGATCGGGTTCATGCGCGAGCAGGTGAAGGCCATGAAACCGTTCTACCTGCAGATCTCTCACTACGCCATGCACGCCGGCAGCGAGTGCCTGAATTCCACCCGACTGAAATACACCAGGCATCCACTCGTCCAAGCCTACTACAAGAAAGTCAACAAGACCGTGGATACCATCAATCGTAAACAGGATCCCGCCATCTGGCTGGGCATGGCCGAGGATCTCGACGGCCGAATCGGCGCGGTGTTGGATGAAATCAAGCGGCTTGGAATCGAGAACAACACCTACGTCATCGTCGTTGCCGACAACGGTTACCGTCACAAATTCTACCCCGGCCTTGCACAGCCGCTGCACGCAGCCAAGTGGTGGGTATGGCAAGGCGGCATTCGCGTTCCCATGATCGTCAAGGGACCGGGCATCAAGGGTGGTTCAACCTTCAAGGACAACGTCGTGAACTACGACTTCCTACCGACCTTCGTCGATTGGGCGGGCGGTGATCCAAGTTCATTGAAGGACATTGACGGGGTGAGCCTGGCCGGTTTCATGCGAGGTGAGAAACCGAAGAGGGCCTTCAAGAACCGGCATCTCTATTTTCACTACCCGCATTACCGCAGCGGGATGCCGCATTCAGCCATCGTTCGTGGTATGAGCAAGGTCATCCATTTCTACGAGGCACCGGACGTTCCCCTGTTGTTCGACCTGAGCGTCGACGAACGCGAATCGGTAAACATCGCCGAACAAAACTACCTGGAGCACAAGGATCTCTTCGGCCAAATGAACGGCTACTTCAAAACGGTTGGCGCGCGCATTCCCAAGAAAAACCCGGACTTCGACCCCGAGCACTACAAGGCCACCAAGGAATACGCCATGCGCGTGGCCTGGGGACCGTTCAAGGGAACACGCGAACTTGCCGCGGACGAAACCTCAAAGCCTCCCGCGACGAAGTCGCAACGTGATGGAACGGAACGTCCCCCAAACATTGTGTTTATGTTTGCGGATGATTTGGGTTGGGGAGACCTGGCTTGTTACGGACATCCATACGCCCGCACGCCGGCAATCGACAAACTCGCCAGCGAAGGAACGCGCTTCACACAATTCTACGTCACCGGTGTGACCTGTTGCCCCAGCCGAACGGGATTCATGACCGGCCTGCACACGGCACGTTTTCCGAAGTATCCCGCGGACTATGGCTTTGGCGATCGCATCACCATCACCGAACTGCTTAAGAAACGCGGCTATCGAACCGGGCATTTCGGTAAATGGCACATTGGCCCCGACGCCCGATCAGGCATGTATGGAATCGATGAATTCAGCGGTGGCGAAAACACGAAGGGCACACCTCGCGGACGTGATGCCGGCCTTTTCGATGCCGCGATCGATTTCATCAAACGGCATCAGGACAAACCCTTCTATGTGAATGTCTGGGGACACGCCACGCATTACCCGGTGAGCGTACATCGCGACCTCGCAGCTGAATTCAACGACGTAAGGGTCGATCGCGACGACTTCTCGCAAACCATGCAGGTCAAGTTTGACGAGTGCGAAAAAATCGGCGGCAACCTGGACACCGCCATGCGCCAATACCTCGGCGATGTGCGGGCAATCGACGAGAACGTCAAACGACTCCTCGTCACCCTCGACGACCTTGGCCTTCGCGAAAACACCATCGTCGTTTTCTCCAGCGACCACGGACCCGCCCCAGTGCTGCTCGGCGCAAAGCAGGAATCAAAGGAATTCTCTGCCAACATGCTCGGCTATGCCGGCGAATTCCGCGGTGGCAAACACGAACAATACGAAGGTGGCGTTCGCTCTCCGTTCATCATCCGTTGGCCGGGTCGCATCAATGCCGGCCAGGTTGACACTACCAGCGTCGTCAGTGGAATGGATTGGCTGCCCACGCTCTGCAGCATCACCGGCATCACCGACGTGCCGGCGCAGTTGGATGGGGAAGATGTCTCCGACATCTGGCTCGGCAATTCGCGCGACCGCGGCAAGCCACTATTCTGGAAAACCAGCAACCCCGGCCAATCCGGCTCCTTGCGCGACGGCATTTGGAAATTTCACCTCAACCACCGCGGGCAAGCAGGGGCCTACCTCTACAATCTTTCGCGCGATCCGGCTGAAAGCAAAAACGTGGCTGCCAACCGCCCCGAGGTCACAAAACGTCTCGAAACGAAGCTGCGCAACTGGATCGCCGAGTTGCCCACGTCCTACGAAAAAAGCAACAACAAGGCGAAGAAGGAGAAGAAGAAGTTAGACAGACAACGCAAGCGAGAGAGGCAAAAGCAGTAAACCACAAATTCAGTGCGCTGATCGTTGTGTGCCTCGCCACAGCCGGAGGCTCGGTGGATTCCGCATCAACGGACTCATTGAAAGCCGTTGCTGCATCCTTCGGTGAGGCGAAGGTGAAAAACCCGTATTATTCCGATCGCGCATCGGAATCAACTTCGTCTGGCAGTCTTACGCGCGGAAGGGGCATCACCTGTTCCTCGACGAGAGGATTTGAGGTGCGCTAGATTTCTGGACCACCAGACAGGAGACAACCGAATCGACCAGGCTGCTTCTCCCCGTACGAGGCGCCACACATGTCCGATCAGGACATCCGGAAGTTCAGCAGCAGAGGCGCCGTTCGTGATCCGAATCTGCAGGCCATGCGGAACCACAAGCCCGCCATTGAAATCAGCCCGTCCCGAGATGTTGGAACAATCAAGGGGAACACCTTTTCCTATACGCCCAAAGGAAGCGATCGCGGCAAGACCTCCCCATCCGCCTGATCTGTTCCGATGGCACTGGAGCCTGCCGGGGAGCGACGCTCAAGATCCGCGTGCAATAGCTAGTGGCTTGTCAGGGCATCCTGTTGCAGGATCAAGAAACCGCAATGAGCCGGTACGCACGACAGTTAATTGCATTCGCAGCTACCCTCCATCTCGCCAGTCTCGGCGCGAATGCCGGGATCGACTACGATCGAGACATCCGCCCTCTGCTGTCGGACACCTGTTACGCCTGTCATGGGCCCGATGACGCTGAACGCAAGGCGGATCTTCGTCTCCACACGCGTGATGGATTGCTCGGTGAGATTCGGGCAAGCGAACCGCTCGAATCCGAACTGTATCAGCGTATCTCCTCCAACGATCCCGATGAGCGGATGCCTCCACCAGAGTTCGCACGCTCCCTCACTTCGAAGCAGATCGAAACCATCCGGCGATGGATTGAGGAAGGCGCGAACTGGAAAGGGCATTGGGCATTTGAACGCGTCGAACGACCGGATGCTCCGGAAGTGAAGCAGACCGAATGGGTAAAGAATCCAATTGATCGATTCGTTCTCGCGCGATTGGAGTCGGAAGGCTTGATGCCCTCGCCACCAGCACAGGATTCTGTTTTGGCCCGACGGCTTTGGTTCGACCTTACAGGCCTGCCACCGACATCAGCGGAAGTCGCGAGATTTGCACAGACGCGCGAAATGGCTGCCACGGCGAAACGCCTCTTTCGTCGGCCGACATACGCGGAACGCATGACGTCGCGCTGGCTGGATGCAGCGCGTTACGCGGACACGAGCGGTTACCAGACGGATGGTTGGCGCACGATGTGGCGCTGGCGCGACTGGGTGATCGATTCGTTTCGGAGGAACCAACGCTTCGATCAGTTCACCTTAGAGCAGTTAGCCGGTGACCTGCTGCCGAATGCCACGTTGGAACAAAAAATTGCCACGGGTTTTAACCGCAACCATCGCGGCAATTCCGAAGGTGGGATCGTTCAGGAGGAGTTTCTCGTGGAATACGCGGTGGATCGCGTGGACACGACCTTCACCGTCTGGCAGGGCGTCACGATCGGCTGCGCTCGTTGTCACAGCCACAAATACGATCCCTTCACGCATCGCGACTACTACCAACTCTTCGCCTTCTTCAATCGCCTGCATGAGAAAGGGCGCGTGTTCAAGGAAGGAAATTCCGCTCCGTGGATCGTCGCCCCTACGAGAGCGCAAGCAAGGAAGCTCAAACAACTCAAGAAGACGGAAGCTGCTGCCAGGAGCCGCTTTGAAGAGGGGTCTCGGAATCTCCCGGAGCAAATCCACGCGTGGGAGCAGCGCCGCGAACACACACCAACCTGGCTCGACTACGAAAGTCTCGTCGCATCGTCGGCGCAAACGAATGGGGCTGTCGCCAAGTTTGGCTATTTCGACCGCTTTACGCTCAGCGCCCAGATCAAAATCAAGGCGGGAGACCAGGGCACGATCCTCTCGAAAAAAAACCCTGCCAAACAAGGCCTGGGCTACAGCCTCGATCTCACGAAGGACGGCAAGGTGCAGCTCAATCTCATCAAACGATGGCTAGACGACGCCTTGCGGGTAGAAACGGTTGAACCGGTGAGCAGCGGTCACGTGTTGGTGACTTACAACGGGAGCCGCAAGTCCTCCGGGATTCAGTTCTTCGTGAACGGCGAACGCGTGGAGCACAAGGCGAACCTCGATTACATGAACCAGACCTTTGAAACCGACGAACCATTGCTGGTCGGGAAAGGCAACGCGGACTTCACCGGAGAAGTGGAGACCATTGCAGTCTTCGATCGCGTGCTCGATGAAATCGAAATTCGCGCCGTTGCCGAACCATCACCCATCGCCACGATCCTTGCCCAGCCAGAGCGACAGCGTTCCGCTTTGGAGAAAAGCAAACTGGAGCAGTATTTCCTGCGCCAAGCCGGCCCTGATGAACTGCGAAGAGCACACGCCAAATGGCTGGCCGCCAAACGCATCCGGGCTGCATTTAAGCGCGACCTTCCTTCAGTGATGATCATGGAAGACCGCAATGAACAACCCACCCACATCCTACTCCGCGGCCAATACGATCAACCAGGCGAACGAGTCTTTGCCAACGTCCCCGCGAGTCTGCCCGCGATGCCAAAGAACGCACCTCGCAATCGTCTTGGATTGGCGCATTGGTTGGTTTCAAGAGAGAACCCATTAACGGCCCGCGTCACCATCAACCGCCTGTGGCGCGACATTTTCGGAACCGGCCTGGTAAAGACGACTGAGGATTTTGGTGTGCAAGGCGAACGCCCCAGCCACCCGGCCCTCCTCGATTGGCTGGCCGCCGAGTTCATGGAATCCGGTTGGGACATTCAACACATGCTCACGCTCATCGTCAGCAGCAGCACCTATCAGCAATCATCGCGGAGCACACCGGAACTCAACCGGCGCGATCCGGAGAACCGTCTGCTTGCGCGCGGGCCACGATTCCGATTGCCCGCCGAAATGATCCGCGATCAGGCCTTGGCGATCAGCGGGCTTCTACATCGAACGGTAGGCGGGCCAAGCGTGAAGAGCTATCAACCCGCGGGCCTTTGGGCGGACATCGCGTCCGTTGGCAATTACGAACTCGGAGAGGGAACCGACCTTTATCGACGCAGTCTTTACTCCTATTGGAAGCGCACCGTTCCACCGCCGATGATGATGAACTTCGACAGCGCGAGCCGTGAATCCTGCGAAGTCGGAATGAAGCGCACGAATACCCCGATGCAGGCACTTAACCTGATGAACGATGAGACCTTCGTCGAGGCGTCCCGCGTGCTCGCCCAATCCATCTTGCAGGCAACAAAGCACAAGCGATTGACCACCGCGTTCCTTCGCGTGCTACAACGCAAGCCAAACGCACGTGAATCGGGGGTGCTTGAAAGAAGCCTCGCAACCCACCTCGCAAAATACCGCGCCGCCCCAGAAGCGGCAGACGATCTGCTCTCTGTTGGCCAAGCGGCCTTGCCCGATGGAATCGACCGCGCGGAGTTGGCTGCCTGGACCATGATTTGCAGCACCCTGATGAACCTCGACGAAACCGTTACAAAGGAATGAACCGCAGAAGCTTTTGTCTGACCACCGGACTCAGTTCGCTGGCGCTGACCCGGCTATTGGCACAGGAACAGAAGACACGCCTTCCCGCCAAGGCCAAGCGGGTGATTTATCTCTTCCAATCCGGCGCACCGGCGCAGATGGATCTCTTCGACCACAAGCCGCACCTGCGTGATCTCGCCGGAACAGATCTGCCTGAATCCATCCGCAAAGGACAACGACTTACCGGGATGACCGCCACGCAGGATCGATTCCCGCTGGCGCCGTCCATCTTCAAGTTCGATCGCCACGGAAACTCCGGAGCCTGGGTCAGCGACCTGTTACCGCACACATCGAAGATCGTCGATCAACTCTGCTTCATTCGTTCGCTGCATACCGAGGCGATCAATCACGACCCGGCGATCACTTTCTGCCAGACTGGATTCCAACTCGCGGGACGCCCCAGCATCGGCTCCTGGCTTTCCTACGGACTCGGCAGTGACAACGAAAACCTGCCCGCGTTCGTCGCCCTGACATCCGGCAAGGGAGGTCAACCTCTCTACGACCGTCTTTGGGGAAGTGGATTTCTGCCTTCGCATTACCAAGGCGTGCGCTTCCGCTCAACCGGTGATCCGATGCTGTATCTCTCCGATCCTCCCGGTGTCGATAGGGAGACCCGAAGGCGAATGCTGGATGATGTTTCCGAGCTGAACTCACTCCGCTTCCAACAATTCCAGGATCCCGAGATCAAAACACGCATTGCCCAATACGAAATGGCCTTCCGTATGCAAACGAGTGTGCCGGAACTGACTGACCTTTCATCCGAACCAGCGAGCACCTTCGAGCTGTACGGGGAGGATGCGCGCAAGCCCGGCAGCTATGCCCACAACTGCCTGCTTTCCCGCCGATTGACCGAGCGCGGTGTTCGCTTCGTGCAGCTCTTCGAACGCGGCTGGGATCACCACACGAAATTGCCCAAGAAGATTCGTGAGCGCACAGCCTCCACCGATCGCGCCTCAGCCGCGCTGGTGACCGATCTCAAACAACGCGGCCTGTTGGACGACACGCTCGTCATCTGGGGAGGCGAATTTGGTCGCACGGCCTATTGCCAAGGGCGGTTGACCAAGGATGACTACGGTCGCGATCATCACCCCCGCTGTTTCACCATGTGGCTCGCCGGAGGTGGCATGCGGACGGGCGTGACCTACGGGAAGACCGACGACTTCAGCTACAACATTGTGAAGGACCCCGTCCACGTTCACGACCTTCACGCCACCCTCCTGCACCAACTGGGCATCGATCACACCAAGTTGACCTTCAAGTTCCAAGGCCGCCACTACCGCCTCACCGACGTGCATGGCAAGGTGGTGCGGGACATTTTGAGCTGAAGAACGAATCGCATATTCTTCCTGCGTTCGAGGTCAAGACGAGCCCGATCACTCCAATTCCACGGCACGGTTCATCACCCGAATACGCTCCAAAGAATCCTCGTTACTTCCCATGGATTCTGGTCGTATCACAAAACATATGGTCACGCTCATTCGCTCGATCCTTCTCACCGGTTTATTGTGCGCAACCAATTCAGCTTCCGCAGCCGCCAGACCCAACATTGTCCTCGTCATGGCGGATGACCAGGGCTGGGGACAGGTTGGCTACAACGGCCATCCGATACTGAAGACACCCCACCTCGATGCGATGGCCGCGAACGGCATTCGCTTCAATCGCTTTTATGCCGCGGGTCCGGTTTGTTCGCCAACCCGCGCTTCGGTGTTGACCGGCCGAACACATTTCCGGACCGGTGTTCCCTCGCATGGACACAATCTCTGCCTTCAGGAGAAAACCCTGCCCCAGGCGCTAAAGCGCGCCGGCTATACGACTGGACATTTCGGCAAGTGGCACCTGAATGGCGTGCGCGGACCGGGCGTTCCGATCCTCGGCGACGACGCAAATCATCCCGGTCGTTACGGCTTCGATGAATGGCTGTCGGCCTCGAACTACTACGACCGTGATCCCTTGCTCAGCTGGAAGGGTAAGTTTGAACAGTTCAAGGGGGACTCTTCCGTAATCGCTGTTGCCGAGGCATTAAAGTTCATGAAGCGGCAGAAGAAGGCCGACAAATCTTTCCTGGCGGTCATTTGGTACGGCTCACCTCACAATCCGCAGTGGGCGGTCGAGGAAGATCGCAAACACTTCGAAGACGAGAAACTCGGCAATCACCTGGGAGAGATTGTCGGGATCGATCGCAGCATCGGCATGTTGCGTAGAGGCCTCCGCAAGATGGGAATCGAGGAGAACACCCTGGTCTGGTATTGCAGCGACAACGGCGGACTGAATCTCGACCCGGACGCCGTTGGCAATTTGCGCGGACACAAGGGCAGCATGTGGGAAGGGGGCATTCGCGTGCCGGGGATCATCGAATGGCCGGGGCACATCAAACCGGCAATCACCGACTTCCCCGCTTCGACGATGGACATCATGCCGACGATGATTGACCTGCTTGATCTCCCCGCTGATTCACAGCTGGCCATTCGAGACGGAGAGAGCATTGCGACGCTCTTCAAGGGCAAGACACCAAAACGAAACCATGCCATTCCCTTCCGATACAACAGACACTCCGCCATCATTGACGGTGATTTCAAACTGATCGCCTCCAGCGCACGCACAGACGCATGGGCTTTGTACGACCTCAAGAATGATCCTGGCGAGTCGACGAATGTTTCCAACGAACATCCGGAGCAATTCGCGAGGATGAAAGCCGAACTCACGGCGATGATTGCCTCGGTAGACGCGAGCGCTGCCGGAAAGGATTATCCCGAGGGCAAGATCGTCCAAACGCCGCGCCGCGACTTCTGGCATGAGCTGGACGCATACCGTCCGCACTTCGAGCGCTTCTTCAAGCGCCCGGAATACTCGGGCATTGGCAGGAAAGTGAACGGCAAGCCGAGGAAGAACAGAAAGAAGAAATAGGCTCAGTTCTCCGGTACGGACGCAGTTCAGAGAAACGATTCGATACCCCTCAGGCAACGCTCCCTGTTGCGTTTCCACGCAGAGAAAGAGAGCGGGAAGATTCGCAATCCCGCGCGGCTGAACATGTGGCAGTTCGCCAGATCAAAAGCCGGCGCAAATCTTTCCGGATAGCCGACGAAATCGATGCCGATGGTTTCATGGTTTCGTTCGACGATAAGGACCATTGACACTCCGGACACCAGATAGGACGGCCATTCCTGGCATCCCTGCTCTCTCAATTCGGAGGTTACTTCTTCGAGGAACCCGTCACCAGTGAGCGTTCTGCCTTGTACAACTCGGCAGTCTTCATGACCTCGGACCCATAGCCGTATTCGAGCGGCAATTCGTTCAACAATCCTCGCAGGCACGGCGTCGCCGAAGGGAGCCATCCAAGGTATTTTACGCGGGAATCCTAAATCATCAACAATTTCGCGCGATCCCGGTTTCTGCTTTCGATCAACACGCAAATAGTTCGGATAGGCAAGCCGGTTGCGCAACACCACCTGTCTAAGCGATCGGCCGAAATCCGTTGGTACGAAGCCAGACGCCGGACTAGGATTCCACCTTGGTAATCTGCTCGGTGTTTTCGCCGACCAGATTATCTTCCTCTCCGTCATCGCCTTTGCTGCGTCTCACGACGCGCACCTTTGAGGCCTCAGACTTGACGTAGTGAAGGACTACAGGGGCAAGGATCATCCCGGCAATTCCCATCAGTCGTTCACCTACCACCAGGGCAAGGAGCGTGAGCCACATCGGATTGCGAATGCGCTTGCCGATGATCTGGCTGTTCAGGAAGTACTCCAACTTGTGGATCACGATCAAAAAGACCAACGCGGCCAGAGCCTTCATCGGTGAAAGCGTAAGCGCAACGCTGATGATGATCGTGTTGCTCATGATATTGCCAAGGATCGGCAACAGTCCGCAAAGAAACGTAACCATGAAAAGCAGGCTGGCGTAGGGCATGGCCGCGCCCATGATGAACAAGGCGGTAAAGAAGGTATTGATCGCGGAGATGATGATCTGCGCGCCCATGACCGTGGCAAAGCTCTTATAGAAGGTCCGGAAGCGCGCGCCGATCTCCTCGGCGGTCATGTTGTAGAGGTTGTTCTGCGAACCGCGAAATTCGTTGTCCACCACGATGGAACTGTTCGCAAAGAGACTGATTGCCACGACAATGCCGATCACGACCATGGCCGCCTGCCGCAGGAATTTCTCCACGGACGAACCGACAAGGCCCAACTGCTGGACGAGCGTATCGATGGCCACATCCTTGAAACCTTCAACCGAATCAAAGGGCAAAGCCACGTTGTGCTTCTCCGCGGCCTCCATCACAACGGGCAACAGCTTGTCCAGGATCAAGGGCGTGGTCAAAACCGCCTGGTTGAAAAAGTAGGCCAGGCCCATGAGGATCGCAGTGCAGAGGCAGACGAGGAGTCCGGAGGCGAGGAACTTTCGATTTCCAAAATTGAAGAGATGCAGCGCAAACATGCAGAACAACACCGTCAACAGGGGGGTGGCCAGATGCATGGAGGCCACAACCACCAGCATCAGGGCCATGAACGCATAGGAAAACTTGCGAGGCTTGCTCATTTAATACAGGGGCCGAGGTGCGGGAAATGTGTTGCTTGCGTGCGGAAAATACAACCCCTCGATTTCAAAAAACAAACGCGCTCAATCGCTGCGATCCATCTTGACACTCGAACTGCCGCCACGCTGAACCTTCCCTTGTCAGTGGGATACGGAACGTTGGCGGAGATCTGGTAATAAGTTTTTCATGGCACATGCTCTCCTTCCGTTCCTGTAAACCACAATCTCAATAGACAGCTGATGATGCCACGGGTTCAATCGTTACAAGTATTCACCGTTCTCACGTTTGCATGGCTGGCGCTCGCGCCCACCGAGGTTCGTGCCGGATTATTCGGAAGCCGCACAGATCGCGAATACAGGAAGATCCGCGATGCCGCGGCCAAGCTTGAAAAGATCGGCGATGAAGACAAGGTCGCTATTCGGTATCGGCTGGCCAGGTCGGCGTGCAACTGGCCACGCTTTACACGTTGACCGGAAGAACCAAGAAAGCGTTGGCCACCTTTGAGCAGGGCCTCAAGCAGATGGGACGAACGCGACGCTACTCGACGATCAAGTTCAGGGGTGGGGCCATGGAAGTTAAGCTGCGGGGATTCATTCCCGACTTCGATGACGTGGCGACCGCACTGGCTCGCTACTCGGCCGCACTAAAAATCGATGGCCATATCCTCGAAGATCAAAACGTTTTCAATGAGGCCCGGGAATTGTGGACAAAGAAACTGAGAGACCCGTATTCCGAGTTCTACCTGAATCGTTCGAGTGGCAACATTTTCGACCGCATGAACGAAACCTCGAAGGCAGAAAAGGCTTTCATCAAGGTACGAGATTCCGTTGCCAACAGCAGCGACGCGCAGATGAAGCGACGTGCCTATGCTTATCTGTTCAATTTCTACGTGCGAAATGGAATGAATTCGAAGGCCAAGGCTCTGAGGATCGCACCGAACTGATGGCAGCCTTCTCCTGGTCCCGAGGTTGACGCAACGGATGAGACAAGGCCTACGAATCCCGTGTCTGGGATAGGCCCGTCTGACTCGGTGAGTCAGACGAGCCCCCCGCAGGTCCGTACGAACCCGATTAAGGCATACTGTTCCTCTCATTGTGGTTTCGTTACATGAACGAGAGAACGATGCGGGCCGGGGTTAACAGCCCGTTTAAAAATGGGCATATGAGCATCTCGGTAAACCAAGCCAAATTCGTAACGCTGAATGCCCGCGAATTATTTGCTGGCATTCAGCGTTACGAGTTTGGCGATCAGGTGACGACTCCACCAGGCCACGGTTTTGACCACCATGACTGAATTTGAGCCGTTTTNCCCCNCCGACCACCGGCCCGCGTCTGCGTTGCGGGGTTTGCGCAGTCCGAACTTGCNGCGCAGCAACAATCCCAGATTGTAACCCGCGCATTTAAGCGGGTGGATCTNGGTGACATTGTCCNGTCCTCTTGGATGGGTTCGCCGGGAGCCGCCGGTGTCATACACTTGGGCGAAGGTCCGTTCGACCCGTTCGCTGCGTTGGCTTCCAGGGTGGTGGCGTCAATGCCGAAGGCCTTGCCGTGCAGCAGGTCGGCTTCTTGGAGCCGACGCAGAACGAAGGTGAAGACTTCATCCAAGACATTTTGGGGCTGGCGTTGGCGGATGAAGTGCATGGAGGCATACACCGGGGTGGCCTCGGTGATGGTGCAGCCCAGAGAATCACCTTCGGCTCCCAATCGGCAGGCATGGAAGCTTTCAATTGCAGCCGGTCCAACGGTTGAGTCTGAAGTCGGGAGCGATACGCTCGAGTGGGCGGCCATCCGCAAGCTAAAACCGGGCATGTTCAAGAAATCGAGCCGGTAGCCTCCATGGAAATACGACAAACCCATCGCGACTACATCGTGTTCTTACGCTCACGCTCGTCTGTCCGTGCATTCGCGACCGCGTCCGAATGCTGTGCAGCCGCTTGTACTCCGATCAGCCGGCGCATGTTTGAAACACCACACTTACAACCTGAGTTCGAAGAAGCGCGCGCTGGGAAGTGGGTTGTGGCAATAGGCTTCGATCGTTTCAAATCCGAGCGACTCATACAGCGCGATGGCGGGAATCATTTCGGCGACCGTATCCAGTCGCATCTGTTTGTAGCCAATCTCTCTGGCGGCACTGATGGAAACTTGCGCGAGTAATCGACCGAGTCGGCGACCGCGAAACGCGTCCATGACGTAAAGACGTTTCATCTCCGCGACACCACCCTCCAACGGTCGCACAGCCACGCAGCCGACGACAGTTGACTCGCACTCAGCCAGCAACACGGTCCCCTGCGGTTTCGCGTAGGCGCCGGGCAGATTGGCCAATTCCGTTTTGAAATCTTGGAAGTCCAGATCGAAGGAAAGTGAGTCAGCGTAGGCCCGAAACAAACGTCCCACCTCCACAAGATCCTCGGGGAACCGAGCGGGGCGGATTCGCACCGGATGGGAATCACTCATCTGGTGAAAGCCCGATCCAATTCGAAGGCCTGTTCCTTCAAGCGCCACACCTTCACCTCGCCACGCCAGTCGCCAGTCGCAGCACGCTTTCCATCGGGACTGATCGCGACGGCGTACGCCCAATCCTCGTGTGCCTGGATTCTTGCGAGAATTTCGTCACTGTCGCCATCGATCATCCTGAGCACGCCGTCCTGCGCCACGGAGAAGACGCGATCTCCCGTGGGATTCCACACGACCGCGTGCACCGGCGAGTCGTGATAGCGGACGATCCGCACCATGCGTCCGATCCCCGGCTGCCAGATGCGCACGGTCCGGTCGTCACTGCCCGAGGCGCAATAGAGGGGCAGGGTCCGGCCCGCGAATTCCTGTGGTGGTCGAATGGCAACGCAGTGCACGATGTCCGTGTGATTCCCGAGCGAGCGGAGCAGCGAACCGTCCGCGGTTTTCCACACCTTCAGCGAACGATCTGCACTGGCGGTGATCAGGTATTCTCCACTGTTGCCGAATCTCACATCCAGGACGGGCCGAGAATGATCCGTGAGGGTGACGATCGGCTCTCTGCTCAGCTTACGGTCGTTCAGCCCGAATACTTTCACCGTTCGATCTGCGCTGGCCACGGCGATCTGTTTCCCATTCGGATGGAACGTCGCAGCAGTTGCCAGGTCGGTGAACTCATTCCGGTGGGTGGCCGGATCCCCAGAGGTCCAATCCACGATGTGAAGGCTGCCCGACTCGCCGGCCAAGCCACCGGTAACCGCAAGATGCTTCCCGCCCGGTGAAAATGTGAGATCGGTGATCTTGTCGAGGCCGATTGTGATTTTACGAACAGATGGACCTTCAAGGTCACGGATCAAGATCGCTCGGTGCTGGTTGAAGAGAAGGTGTTTTCCGTTAGGGGAAAAAGTGATCGCTTCGACCGGAACCGCAGCTTGTGAGAGAGGGGCGATGAGACTCATCAGAATCGCAGGCCAAACAAAACGCGCGCAAGCCGGCTCCAAGATAGGATTCTCTCTGCAATTCAAATCCATCGAGGGCAACTCTACTGGCTGGGTGCATCAAAAGTCACTGCGCAACAAGCTCCCGCCGGGAGAGGGAAGATTATTGCGCCGCCTTCAGGCCATGCAACGCCATTGCCGATCCGTTCCACTGGAAATGTCGAAGAACCACAAATCCAGCATCCCGGAGGGATCGCACAAGTGATCGTCAATTCTGTGGCATACCCTCCTGGGTGTACTGAGATTGTGCCAATAGATTTGTGGGTAACAGACAGAGGGATTGAGAGAGAAAACACGCGCGCGCAGCCAATTCTCTTTTCACTCATGCCACCAAATTCAATCAAACACCCGAGATACCAGCTTCCATCTCCCAACTTCCATCTCCCGTGCATGCTTCTTAACCTCGGCTGGTGGCAGACTTGGGATTCTACGTCGAGCGCTTCGGATATTGCGATCGCCAGATCGATGTATCACCGGATCCGGACCTCGGTTTGGTCGTTGTGATCCCCTGCCACAATGAACCGGATCTATGCGGTTCGCTGGAGGCGTTGAGACAATGCACGGCGGCAACTCGGCCGGTCGAGGTGTTGGTCGTCATCAATGAGTCTGAAAATGCGTGTGAGGAGATTCGGGAACGAAATCGGTCAACATACAACGAGGCAATCGCGTGGGAGCGCGATCGAAGGCCTGCGTTCAAACTTCATCTCATTCGGGCGGAGCCGCTGCCCAAGAAACACGCCGGGGTTGGACTGGCACGCAAGATCGGAATGGACGAGGCGATCCGCCGGTTGGACGAAATCGGGCGGCTCGATGAGGGCGTGATCATTTGTTTCGACGCTGATTGTCGTTGTGATCGGAATTACCTGGTCGAAGTCGGGCGTCACTTTTCTGCGAATCCGAACTCGCCTGCGTGCAGCATTCGCTTCGAACATCCGCTCGAAGGCGAGTTGGATGCGGAAATCTACGACGCGATCATCGATTATGAACTGCACCTGCGCTACTTCATCGAAGCCTGCCGCTACGCGGGGCATCCACACGCGTATCATACCATCGGATCGAGCATGGCGATCCGGCCGAGTGTCTACATCGATCAGGGGGGGATGAATCGGCGAAAAGCGGGTGAGGATTTCTATTTCCTGCAGAAGATCATCCCGCTAGGCGGCTTTACCGAACTGAACACCACGAGAGTGATCCCCTCGCCGCGTCCATCGGATCGCGTGCCGTTTGGAACAGGACGGGCCGTGGGGGAGGCAATCTCTTCCGGCAAGATGATGCAGACTTATCCGCTGGAACCGTTCCTGCAACTCAGGGAGTTCATTGGCCGGTTCGATCGTGTTGGTTTGGTGTCTGGTTCGTTTTTGATCCCGGAGCCGCTGAATGCCTTCCTGGAGAGAAACGAATTTCGAAAGGCCGTTCGTGAAATCGATTCACAGACGACCAGCGAGGAGACTTTTGGAACCCGCTTCTTTCGCTGGTTCGATGCGTTTCGATTGATGAAGTACGTGCACTTCGCCAGGGATGAATCCTTCGGCTCACCAAGGGTCGGCGAGGCGTCAGAAAGGCTGCTTCAGTTGAGTGGTCATGACGGGAGGCATGAAACGAATCGCGAACGGCTGATTGCCTACCGATCCATTCAGGGTGAAAGTTCGTATATCCCGCCAGGCCATTGGTGATCCAAGCCAACAGACTCAGCGGGGGGGCTGCTGAGATCTTGCGGGGTTCAATCTAGCGGAAATCTCAGCGTGCCCTGGCCAGACGCTCCCGGAGAAGTTTGCGCAATCGGCGAATGGTCCCCTCATTCTCGGCGCTCATGGCGAGGTTGGTGTATTCATCGGGATCGTTCCGGTAGTCGTAGAGTTCGGCACCGTATTCGCCCCCTCCCCACTCGGTATAACGGTAGCGTGGGGTACGAACCGTGTATCCCATGATGCGTTTCTTGGGCAGCGACTTGTGCATCTGGTGTCCCCGACTGACCGTGACGGTGAACGCGCCCCGCCGAATGTTCCTTGAGGGATCATCCAGAACTGGAACGAGGCTTTTGCCCTGAACATGATTTGCCTGTGGAAGCCCACAGAGTTCCGAAAGCGTGGGATAGAGATCGACCAGTTCGGCGAGCGCCTTCGTGGGCCGGCCGGCGGTTTTCTTTCGCGGATCGACAATGATCATCGGCACGCGCGCCGAGCCTTCGAACAGATCGCTTTTCTGCCAAAGCCCGTGCGCGCCCAGGTGGTAGCCGTGATCGGAGATAAAGACGACGATCGTGTTGTCGCGCAGTTGGAGGCGGTCCAATGCATCGATGATCCGGCCGACCTGGGAATCCATCAGCGTTGTCGAGGCGTAGTAGGCCTGGATGATCTCCTTGCGCTTGGCGACGCTGAGTTCGCGCTGATGCCTGCGGTCGTGCAACGCGGCGAGCGGGATGTCATCGCGGTCGCCTTCCTTCTCCATCACGGGCTTGATCTTCTGCACCGGATACATGTCGAAGTAATGGGGAGGCGCAACGTATGGCGTGTGCGGCCGATAGAAGCCCATGGCGAGAAAGAAGGGCTTTCCGGTCTTCTTCGGATGATGTTCTTCCAATAGACGAATGGCTTCGGTGGCGCCAATGCCGTCGGTGTGTTGAAGATCCTCACTCTTTACATTCAGCCAACTCAGCGTTCCCCCGAACGAACCGGGAACGAGAGTGTGGATCTTGTCTTCCACTTCCTTGTCGATACCGCGCGGGTTCACGACGAGATCCCAGGATGCTGGATCATCTTTTCCGTCGGTTCCGATCTGGGTGGGCACACCGTAGTGGTAGATCTTGCCGATCCGCGCGACGAAGTAGCCGTGCTTTCGAAAATGCTGGGGCATGGTGTCGAGCTTCGGGTGTTTCTTTCGAAAATCCCCGCCATTGCTGAGCACGCCGGTCTGGTCGGGATAAAGGCCGGTCATGAAGGACGACCGGCTGGGGTTGCAGACGGGGTACTGGCAGTAGGCATGTTCAAAACGAACTCCGCGATCGGCCAGGCGATCGATGTTCGGCGAAAGCACCAAACCGTGACCGTAACAGCTCAGGTCGTTGTTCAAATCATCCGATGCGATGAACAGCACGTTTGGCTTGTCCTGTTCGTGGGCGGACGCCTTGCGGATGTGCTTCACACGCACCTCCTTGAAGGCCGCAACAGTCCCCTTGCCGTGATCCTGAAACGCAAGCAGTCCGCTGCGCCGGCTGTATCCGCGCTCGCCGTCAACCAGGTCTGCCAGCACAACGCCGTTCACCTTCTGAATCAGACGCGGACCGCGGCCGATGATGGTCATGTCATTCCATTCACCCTCGTGGAAGGCCTTCTGAACGGACGCGGGTTCGGCGACCTGATCGACCTTCTTCCCACCGTCCCAGGCAATCACATTGCGCTGTCCGGCGGTGGCGAGGTGACTCCGGTGTTTCGAAGGCGCGAGCGAGTGATGCCAGAGCCCCATCTTGTCCTGTTGGGCCACTTCGATCTGGTAACCGCGGACCTGGTAGCCGTCCATCTCGTAGCTGCGCACCTGCACACCGGAATTGCCGCTCGTAAACTTGAACTTCAGGCGCAGTTCGAAATCTTCGAGTGAGCCACCACGCCAGATGATCCAGTTCTTTTTCCCGTTCTTGTCGCCGATGGATTGGATCGCGCCATCGCGAACGGTCCACATTCCCGGCATGGCGTCCCAGCCAGTCAGGTCCTTGCCGTTGAAGATTGATTGGAAACCCGATTCGGCTGCCGCCGAGGTCGAACACAGGGCCACCAACAGGGTGGTGCTGAGGATTCTTGCGAACATGCGGGCAGCGTAGATGTGCGAAGGAAATTGTCACGTTTTCAACGACATCGACCGTGAACAGTATCCGACTTATGTGCGGGTCGCCTCTTGAATTATCGGGCCGTATCGCGTTCCATGTTAAAGGTTTTATGAACAAGAACTTCACACGCCGTCAGTTCGTGACGACTGCCGCCATTGGTGCTGCGTCGGCTGCGACTCATTTGCCAGCGCAGGATGCGGGGAGCCTTCCTTTGATCGACATCCATCAGCATCCGGGATTCAAAGGCCGAAACGATGCCCGCGTCTTCGCGCATCAACGGGCGATGGGCGCGAAGGTCTCCTTCATTCTTCCCGCGGGCATCCCCGCTGATCTGCCGTCAACGGATGGTGGAAAGCGCAACGGATTGGCCGCAGGCTGTGCGCCGGTCGAAGCCGCATTTGAACTCGTACAGAAACATCCGAAGGCCTTGCGCTTTTTCGCCAACGAGCCGCCGGATCATCCGGATGCCAAGAAGCGCTTGGAGAAATACCTGAAGCTGGGCGCGATCGGAATTGGAGAACAGAAGTTCAAGTTGCCGATTGATTCGAAACCGATGCTGCAGATGTATGACATTGCGAAGGAATTTGATGTGCCCGTGCTCATGCATTTTCAACACGACACTTACAATCTTGGGATCGAGCGCTTTCACAAGATCCTCGACAGGTATCCGTCGGTAAATTTCATCGGACACGCCCAGACCTTTTGGGGAAACATCGACCTGAAGCACGAACAGAAATCAATGTACCCCAAGGGCAAGGTTACGCCGGGAGGCATCACCGATCGCCTGCTAGCCGATCATCAAAACATGTATGGCGATCACTCGGCGGGTTCGGGCCTGAACGCCCTGATGCGAGATGAGGAACACGGCATCGGGTTCCTGGAGCGGCATCAGGACAAACTGATGTTCGGCAGCGACTGCTACGACGTTCTGGGTCGCGGGCCGAGTTGCCGGGGCGCTGTTCTGAAGAAGGGGCTCGCGCGGCTCGCGTCGTCGCAAAAGATCCTTCGGAAGATTCTGTTCGAAAATGCGAGCCGCTTGTTCCAGCTGAACGCGTGAGTGTTCAATCCGAAGGCGTCTTTTCCTGCTTGGCCTCGGGTTGACGAAAGCGTTCGAGACGGAGGGATTCAACGGTCGTGTCGTCGACGTCCAGCACAGTCAGGCGGTAATCACCGATTTCGATCCAGTCACCCACCTTGGGAAACTTCTCGAGGCGATGGGTGACGATGCCGCTGGTGGTGGCGATTTCCTCCTCTTCGAATTCTACGTCGATCAGTTCCTCAAGTTCATGCAGCGGGAAATCACCGTTGAGGTTCCAGCTCGTTTCGGATAGTTGTTCGATCAACGGCTTCTCTTCCTGGTCGAACTCGTCCTGGATCTGCCCGACCAGTTCTTCCAACACGTTCTCCAAGGTAACCAGGCCTTCCGTACCACCGAACTCATCGACGACGAAGGCGAAGTGGACTTTGCGATCGATAAAGAGTTCGAGGAGCTTTTCCAGGCGGCAGGTTTCGGGAATGTAAATCAGCTTGCGCGCGCGACCAGCAAGGTCGCCGGCCTTCTTCGCTTCGTTGCGGTAGGCAAAGACGTCTTTCACGTGAACGACACCGATGGCGCGGTCGATGTCGCCGTCGACACAAAGCGGGAATCTGGAGAAGCGTTTGCTGGTGACGAAATCGAGGCATTCGTTCATCGGCATTTCCGTGTCGATGACCTCGATCTCCTGACGCGGGCGAATGACTTCTCGCGCGACAAGTTCGCGGAGGTCCATGGCGTTGAGGATCAGGTCTCGTCCCAGATCGCGGTCGCCTCTCGCTGGCGTTGCGGATTCCACGAGCAGACGCAGTTCTTCTTCTGAATGCTCGGGTTCGTGTCCGTCGACCGGATGGATTCCAAAGAGTTTCAACATCCAGTTGGCGCTGTGGTTCAAGGCCAGGATGAAGGGCTTCATGGTGACATAAAACCAGTGGAACGGATAGGCCACCCAGAGCGACACGCCGACGGGCTTGCGAATGGCCAATGACTTGGGAGCCATCTCGCCCACGACGATGTGGAGAAAGGTGATGCACAGGAATCCGAAACAGATTGATATGGTGTGGCGCAGGCCTTCCTGTTCCGGGCCAGTCCAGCCGACCAATTCGTACACGGGATGCAGGAGCGCTTCGAAAATTGGCTCACCGATCCAGCCCAGTCCAAGACTGGCGAGGGTGATACCCAGTTGCGCGGCGCTCAGATAGGCATCGAGGTGGCGCGTCAGATGATCGGCCATCTTGGCGCGCTTGTGTCCTTCCTCAACCATTTCGGCCAACTGGGTGCGACGCACCTTCACGAGGGCGAACTCGGCGGCCACGAAGAAGCCGTTCAGGAACACCAGGACGATGACGAAGAATCCCTTGATCAGGATCTCGAGGACAAACTCCGCGCTCACAGGCTCACCTCCCCAAAGATCACGCTGAGGATGTCCTCCATGCAGAGGATTCCGATCTCTGATTTGTTGCGGTCCACGACAATGGCCATCCGGTGTCCGCTCTTCTGCATGAGTTGAAGTGCGTCCTCGAGTCGCTTGTGTTCGTCAATGAACAAGGCCGGTTTCACGAACTCCGCCACGTCTTTCTCCTCATCGATGTTCTCCTCCCACAAGATGCGTTTGAGGCTGAGGACGCCGTCGATTCTTCGGCGGCCGCCTTCGCGTTCCCACACGGGCAGGCGCGTGACCTGATACTCGCGAGCCATGCTGATCACCTCGCCCAGTTTGGCGGGAGCTTCCACCGAAACGACCTTGTCCCAACGCATGATCTGGGAACTTACGGTGAGTTTTTCCAGATCCATCACGCGGGTGATCATGGCGCGTTCCTCGTGGGTGAAGCCGGCGCCGGATTCCTGCATCAACCATCGCAGTTCTTCCCGGTTGGCGAAGTTGTTGCCTGAGAAAGTGGATCCACCGGCGCTGCGCAACATGCCTCCGACCAGCAATTCGACCACAAAAACAAGCGGGCGCAGAATCAATCGCGCAAAGCGGAAGGGCGTGATCAGAGCGAGGCAGAGGCTGTTGGGGAAGCGGGTGAACAAGGTCTTGGGAATGACTTCACCCAGTGTGTAGAACACCACCGCAATGCAGAATCCCCCAATACCGAATCTCACCGGATCGTTCTGAAACTTCTCCTGGATCTGCCACAGGACCATTACAGTCGCCGTGGTGTTTGCCAGGGTGTTGCCGACAAGAATGGTCCAGAGAAAGGTCTCGGGTTCGGCGAGATAACGGTTCAGGCGCGCAGCGCGCCGGTCGCCATCGCGGCTGAGTTGGCGGAGGCGCAGGCGGTTCAATGAAAGCACGCCCACTTCCATGCCCGAGAACAGGAACGAGATTCCCAGCAGCGACAAGAGGGCGATGATCCAGAGCACCGTCTCCATCAGCTCTCGCCTCTCCCAAACATCGACGCGCGCCTGACGTCCAGTTCCATGACGCGCCGTTCGGTCGCCTCGGTCACCTCCATGGTCAGGCCGGAATACTCGACGACCTTTCCTTCATCGGGCACGACTTCGCACAGCGCGACGACCAGGCCGCCCAAGGTGTCGACATCCTCGCGCTCGGGCAGCAGCGGGTATTCGCTGCGAAACTCATCCAGCAACATTGCCCCGCTCACCCGCCAACGATCGCGGCCGAGCCGTTCCATGATGAACTCGTGCGATTCACCTTCGGTGCGAATCTTGCCGATCATTTCCTCAAGGATATCCTGCACGGTCACCACGCCAGCCGTCCCGCCATACTCGTCCACCACGACCGCCATTCCGCGCCGTTGACGTTGCAGGCTTTGAAAGAGCTTGAGGAGATTCATGCTCTCGGGAACCTGCGACGGAATCTCAATCGCCTCCTCAAACGTGGCCTTTTCGTTCAGCAACAATTGCCGGGTGTTTAGAATTCCCACGATCGTGTCCGGTGTTTCATCAAACATCGGAAGTCGTGTGTGCTTGAGTTCGCGCGCCTTCTCCTTTAGTTCGCCGACTTTGAGATCATAGGGAATAGCGGCCATCTGCGAACGCGGCAGCATCACGTCACCGGCGGTCTGCTGATCCAGGCTGATGATTTCCAGAATGATTTCCTTCTCGCTTTGGGCGAGCGTGCCGCGTTGTTCGGCGACATCGAGCAACTCCTGATAATCCTCGTCGGTCGCGCCCGACGCCCGACGGGCGCTCTTGGGCACCACCAATGCCAACACACGGTCGGTGGCCGTTTGCGAGAATCGCAGGATCGGTGCCGTGGCTTTCTGAAAAAGCGTCAATGGGCCGGCCAGCTGAACCGCCCAACGTTCGGGCATGCGAATTGCCAGAGTCTTGGGCACAACCTCGCAGCCGAAAAGAATCAACACGAAGGTTCCGAAGATCGTCCAGCCGGGATGCGTTTCCCCTGCGCCAAAGCTCATCCACATCGCAATCGCCATAAGGGCCGTGTTGGCGAAGGTGTTGCCGAGGACGATCGCAGCAAGGAGTTCCTGCGGATGTTCGAGAAGTTCCAGGACCTGGCGGCCGGCCTTGGGATCCTCATTGGCGAGATGACGCGCGCGCCATTTGCCGAGCGAGAACAGCGCGGACTCGGCAAGCGCAAACACGAAGCTTACCGCAGCAAATCCCACCATTCCCAACAAGGCCACAAGTGGCGCTGAACTCATCCGCGGGAGGATGCGATGAATCCCCGGACGGAAAAACATTTTTCGGAGAGCGATTGGCCGGCGAACCGCCTTCCACCCGTTTCCATTGTGCAAGCGCCGCTCCTCCCACTGCGCCAAAGAACTGCATGAGGTGCGTGTGGTTGTCGTAGCCATCGCCAATCACGATCTTTGAGAAGGGGACGACCGCAGGAACGACGCAACTGTGCCCGATCGAAACAACCCACAGTCCATTGCCGGTCTTTTTCCTGGTCTTGGTTTCTTCCGCGGAACGCAGTGGCCCGCGCCGTTCACCACCGCGGGTTGCGTTCTTGTTTCGCGCGCCTCGGTTACGCTTCTTCATAAAGGCGATGCCTTCGTCCACCGTGATCTTACTGTCGCCATCGGCATCCATCGGTTTGAAGAAACGCGATGCTTCGGTTTCGTTAAGCGTGCCATTCCTGTCACGATCGAGGCGTTTGAACCAACCGGGAGGCTCTGCGCTCGACGCGCTCAACTGCAATGCCACAAAGAGGAGAAAACTGATGGACGCCCTCATTGGGTCGGTTGCTCGTCGTGGTCTGCGGGTTCAGGTGCAGGCTCGGACTCGACTGTCGGTTCAGATGTGGGCGTCGGAGGTTGGCCGAGACTTGGACGCTTGCGTCCGCGAAGAAAAGCGAAGAGATAGCCGCCGAAGAAACCGATGCCACAGGCAGAGAGGAGCAGGAGCGCGCGCGGAAGGGTGAAGTTCCACAACAACACCTTTGTTTCGACCGGCTCGGTGTTCTGGATGATCACGATCAACACCAGGATCGCAAAGAGCGAGAAGCCAGCGAGCTTGAGGTTGCCTTTGACGCTGTCAGCCATGGTGGATGGTTTGACGCCGTTTGCGAGCGACCGGTTTCGAACAAATGATAGAAACAAGCTCTAATCTGGCCATCATCCGTTCATCGTTTGGATCGAACGTATCCGTTGGCGCGAAACCACTCGACGGCATTGTTCAATGCGTCTCGAGCGGGGGTTTGGGGCATGCCAAGTTCGTCGATCGCCTTCTGCGGATTGAAGAACATCTTGTACTTCGCCATGCGAACGCCGGCGATGGGCGCCTTGGGTTCTTTCTTGGTGAACTTTGAAATCGTCTCATTCACCTGCGCCGCAGACCAGGCGACGAAGTAGGGGATTTTCATTCGGGGCGCACGGATCGAGGTCAGGTCTTCCATCACCGCAAAGGCTTCCTTCATCGACCAATTCGCCTCGGCATTGCCCAGAATATAACGCTCGCCGACGCGGCCTTTCTCCGCGGCCAGGACGTGTCCGGCGCAAACGTCTCGCACGTGAACCCAATTGAGACCCGTATCGAGGTAGGCAGGCATGTCGCGGTTGAGGAAGTCGACGATGACCTTGCCGGTGGGGGTGGGTTTCACATCGCGCGGTCCGATCGGTGCGCTGGGGTTCACAATCACGACGGGCAAACCCTTGTCAGCGAGTTCGCGAGCCACCACCTCGGCCTTCCACTTGGAAAGCTTGTAGTGGTTGCTCATCTGCTTCTCTGACACCGGCGTGTCTTCGTTGGTGGGCGTGACGATCCGCGCGCCGGTCTTCGGAAGTCCGATGCAGCCAACCGTGCTCGTATAAACAATCCGGGAACAGCCGGCATCATGCGCGGCGTTCAAGACCCGGCGAGTGCCTTCGACGTTGGCCTCATACATGGGCCCGTAGTCGGGAAGCCAGAGGTGGTAACTCGCTGCCACGTGAAAGCACCAATCACAGCCGGCAATGGCTTCCTTCAAGAACTCCTGGTTGGAAAGATCGCCTTTGACCGTTTCGTATTTCGCGCCTTCCAGACCGCGAAGATCAGCCTGGGGACGAAGCAGGCAACGTACCTCGTGTCCCCTGGCGTTGAGTTCGTGAACGAGGTTGGCGCCGACAAATCCGGAGCCGCCGGTGACAAAGCATTTCATTGGAACTGGGACAAGGTGAAGGTGTCAGATCTTCCAACCTTCACGGTAATCGTGCTGGATGAATTCGTCCGCCTCGGGCGCGTTGATCGCCTTGAGCGATGTGGGATCCCAATAAATCTTCATGCCGCAGCGATTGGCGACATTGCCGAGCAGGCCGGTTTCAGTGAGGGGACCGGCATAGCTGAAATCCGTCTCCGACCAGCCGCCGTTCTTGATGGCGTTGAGCCAATTGCCGTGATGATCCGTTGAGTCTTTGATGAAGGGATCAGACGGAGTGAAGTCCTTGAAGTCCGCCTCCGGGAACAATTCGCGCTTCGTGTAGTTTGCCAGCAGTTGTCCTTTCTCACCGACAAACAAAACGCCCGATCCGAATCGTTTCAATTGATCTGCGGTGAGCACATTTCGCGGACGATACTTGCCCTGATACCAGGTGAGCTTTACAGCGTTGCCGGATTCATCGGCGGGGAACTGGTAGGTCACCTTCATGTCGAGCGTGGTGAAGATCGGGTGCGCGTTTGCACCCTCGGCCTCAACGCTGATCGGGTATTTCAGGCCCAGCGCCCAGAATGGCAGGTCGGCGAAATGGCACCAGAAATCCGCGAGTGTTCCTCCGCCGAAGGCCCAAAAGTTGCGCCACTTGAAGGGTGCGTATTCCGGCCGCCACGGGCGATACTTCTGCGGCCCGAGCCAGAGATCGTAGTTGAGCGAATCGGGCGGGTTGCCGGGATTGGGCTTGAGGTCCATGGCGCCGTAACGCGCGCCGGACCAGACGTGCACGTCGGAGACCTTGCCGATGGCGCCGGACTGAATGAGTTCCACCACCCGCCGATAGTTTGCCTGGGGGTGCGAATGAATCTGGTTGCCCATCTGGGTTTTCAACCCGCTGCGCTGGGCGACGTCAGTCACGATGCGGGCTTCCGAAAGCGTGTGTGTCAGCGGTTTCTCGCAATAGACATGCCGGCCGCTCTGCAGCGAATAGACCGTGCACACAGCATGGGTATGGTCGGGCGTGCTGACGACCACGGCTTCAATGTCCTTCTGCTCCAGCATCTTTCGGAAGTCCTCATAACCTTTCGCACCGGGAAACTGTTCCTTGGCCTTGGCGAGGTTGTTGCGATCCACGTCGCACACGGCAACGATGTTCTCGCCTTTGACACCGGCGATGTTTCCACGCGCGCGTCCCTGCGTGCCGATGACGCCGATGTTGAGTTTGCGCCCGGGCGAATCGCTCCGTGCGTGGGGGATGATGCTGAACGCAGCGGTCGTGGCCGCGGTGGTCTGGAGGAACTTTCTGCGGTTGGTTTTCATGAATTGGCTGGGCTTGGGCTCAGGGCTTGAGCTTCATCTTGCCGGGCTGGTTTGGATCTGCCTGCTTGGCCGGTTTAGCCGGTTCGGCGGGTCTCGGATTGATAACGGTGGTGGTGGTTTCCACCCGGGGTTGGGCTTGAACCGGCGGTGGGGGCTTGGGCGTTGGTTCGGGGTTCTGCTTTGGCTTGATGCGAATCTCGATGTGCTCAAGTCGTTTCGGAACACCAAGATTGCGGGCGAGGAAACTCCTGAAGAAGACCTTGCCCTGACCGCCCAACAGACCAATCGCACCACTTTTGACGAAGGCCTTTCCGGGGTTGTCGGGGTCCCGCAGCTTGGCGTTCTTCACCACGAGGGTGTCGTTCACATATACATGCGCTCGATCGCCCGCGAGGATGATGTGCATGCGATTCCAATCGCCGCTGAAGTGATCGCCATAGGCCTTGGGAGCCTGGTAGAGGAAGCGCCCGTCGTGCAGGCCGCCCGAACCGTGTCGCATGGGGTTGTCGAATGATTCGCGATCCTGCACCAGCACCCGGGTTGCGCCGCGGACGACCACCCCACTCTGCGCGCCACGGGTGAGCTTGTAATCGAGCTTGATCTCGCCGTTGCCGAGCTCGGTGTCGTGAATGATGTGGCTGCCTTCACCGTCCTGGAGCAACAGGCGATCTGCGACGGACCAGTGCGAATTCATCTTCACATCGGCGATCTGCTGGTTCACCTGTGCCACCTTCTCTCCCGGGCCGATGATCTGTTCGCGCGGATTCACCGCGCCGTTCCATCCTTCGAGATTGCGCCCGTTGAACAGTGCGCGAAATCCATCCGGAGCCCGGTTGTCCACCTGCGCGACGGGAAGTTCGCGAATGCGGATGTTGCGAAACTGCACGAAGTCCCGGTGCCCCATGAAACCGATGTGGCCGCGTTCTCGGAACAGGCCGGGATGTTTCTGAATCACCGAGGGATCCTTCACTGAGTTGATATCGAAGTTGAGAATGACTTTTCCGTTCAAGGTCACCTTGATGCGGCGACCACGAACGTGAATCTCCTGTTCGTTCCATTCACCGGGCGGATTCAGGGCGCCTCGTTTTGCGGGCGCGGCGTCGTAAATTGAGCCATGAAACTGTGTGGGACGCAGCCGATCGATGTTCTTGGCCGCGTTGTGGTCGATGATCTGAAGTTCCATCCCCTCATAGGCCAGTCCCCGCTCCTGCTTGGGCGCACGAATCGCCACGCCGTTGTTCCCGCCTTCCTGGAGAAGGAATTCAAAGCGCAGAATAAAGTCCTGATATTCCTTTTCGCTCAGCAGCATTCCACCACCGCCTTCGGTGCAGAAAAGGATCCCGTTGTGCGCTCCATAACCATCGCCTTTCTTGCCCAGGAGCTCCCAGCCGTTGAGTGTTTCGCCGTCGAAGAGTGAAACGAATCCAGCCTCAGGATCCTTGGCGCCAAGATTGAAACTGTAGACGTTGGTGGCCGTTCCCGAATCCGTGGAACAACCGGTGCCGAGGGCGAAGATTCCAGCAATGAGGGCGGACAGAAAAAGCTTTTGCATAAGCGAGAAAATCGAGGGCGCAGGCTCGGATAAAGGCCAATGGGTGTCAAGCCGGCCGGGTTGGTGTCGCGTCCTGGACTACAACGGTCAACTGACCGCCCAGCTCTGATCCTTGTCTTCAGCCTTCTCCCTCGCAGCCCGTATTACGCGCCACTGGACTGGTCCCGCATCAGCTCAAATTGCCACTTCATCAGGCCGGCCCAGGCTTCGTCCGATTCTTTTCGCGAAAGTTGTTCGAGCGTCTCCTTGCTGGCGATCAAGGTTGCGTCGATATCGAGCGCTTCGGCATGGCGATCGCGAATGGTTTTCAGTTCGGCAAAGCGACGTTTCTCCGCGTCGTTCTGATGGTAGGGTTTTCCGCGATACTTCTGCGGACGCTTGGCTGCTGGACAATCCACACCGCGCTTGACGGCTTCCCGAAGCAGTTGCTTGCGCCGGGTGGAATAGCGTCGCGGAATCCAGTGTCCCCAGTCTTTTCCGTCGGCCGCGTCATTTGAGATGGAGATGAGCTGTTCGTGCTTCATCACGAAGAACGGCGGCTTGTCCGCTGCAACCGCTTCTTCTTCGCGCCAGTGCCAAAGTTCGCGCAGCACGGCCATGGCGGCCCGGGGCAGTTTGGCTGACCCTTTGATCCTCCAAATGCGATCGGGATCGGGCGGGGTATAGGTGGAGTTATCCGCGACGAGCCGGTCGCAGCTTTCGCGGCACCACTCAAGCCGGTCTTTGTCGTTGAGTTGTTGACGCAGGAGATCGGCGAGCGGGAAGAGATGATGCGTGTCGTTCCGTGCGTAGTTCATCATCCGATCGGTGAGCGGACGTTTGGACCAATCCGACTTTTGCGGTCCTTTCTCCAGCGTCACTTCGAGGAACTGCTCGACGAGGTTCGCCAGGCCAAACTGGCGCACCCCCAGCAGACGGGAGGCGATCATGGTGTCGAAAATCCGGCTGGGGGCAAAGTTGTGGTGCTTGGCGAAGAGGCGCAGATCGTAGTCGGCGCCGTGCAGGATCAATTCGCGCGAACCCAGGAGTTTCCAGAGTGGCTTGAGATCCATGTCCGAGAGCGGATCGACCAGCTCGTCGCAACCGGGAAAACTGATCTGCAGGAGACAGAGCTTTTCGGGATGCGAATGCAGGCTGTCCGCCTCCGTGTCCACAGCGAGCCACGGCGCTTCCTGCAACGCGGGCAGGAGTTCGGCCAGTTTCTCGTCCGTATCGATCACGCGCGAATTGAAGCAGAACCGGGTGGGGAGTCCAGTGCGCGGAGCAGAAAATCCATCCTGGGTGTTCCAAAAACCAGATCGAGCCCGGCGGATGGGCGGTTTGTGAGGCTAGATCTTCAGTTCCACGCCTTCGCGGGCGGCAAAAACGATGACCGGGGAATCTCGTTTCGCTGCGCGGGCGCAGCAGTTTTCCACTTTTTCATCCACATCTTCATCGGAGGCGCCGAGGTCGTGGTGGAAGAGCGCGAGTCCGCCGACCTTGGCCTGAATCGCAAAGTCCGTGACCGTGTAGGCACTGGAATGCTCCCAGCCCACGCGTTGCCTGTAGGCCTCGTCGTCGTAGTGGGCGTCACAAATCAAAAGGTCCGACCCATACACGGCCTCCACCGTTTCCGGGGGAACCTGCCGGAGGGGACCTGTATGATTCGGATCGGGAAACTTGTCGCCCGGGTGGACGTCGAGTTCGTTGTCCGTGAGATAGGTGATCTTGCGCTGGTCCTTTTCAAAGACGTAGGCGTGGCAACCACCCGGATGATTGGTCGGGAAACATGTCACCTTTACGCCGTCGATTTCCTTCACGCCATTGATGAAATGATCGGAGACGATTTTCGCGCCCAGATCGCCGAAGCCGACCGGAAAATAGTTGATAGCGGCTGTCATCTCCGGATGAGGTCGCATAAAGCCCGATCCACAATTCCTCTTCCTCCAGCGCGATCCGCCGGGGTGCACCCTGACCTTCCACCTGTTACAGAAAGTGCGGACGAACGACCCGCTTCTTCCTCACGTTCACACTGGTGGAGACCATCGTCTCCAGTGATTCCATAGTGTCGTCGCTCAGTGTATGCAGGCGCGCCACTGATGGCACGACCGCGCGCGGGAAGAAAGATTTTCTTGGCGCAGAAGATTCATTTGGATTTCCTCAAGTTATGCCGAAAACTCGACAATACTGGTTGGTGAAACAGGAACCCACCGACTATTCGTGGGATGATTTTGTGAAGGACAAAGGTTGCGAATGGGATGGCGTGCGTAATTACCAAGCGCGCAACAACCTGCGGGCGATGAAGAAGGGCGATCTCCTGCTCTTCTATCACAGCGTAAAGGAGAAACGCATCGTCGGAATCGCGAAGTTGGCCCGCGAGCATTATCCCGATCCGACCGCCACCGAGGGTGACTGGTCCTGCGTCGATCTCAAGCCCGTCAAGGCTGTGAAGACACCCGTGACCCTGGATGAGATCAAGGAGCAAAAGAATCTCCAGGACATGGTCTTGCTGAACAACACGAGACTTTCCGTCCAACCGCTCACAAAAAAACAGTTTGATCAACTGGTGAAAATGAGCGGCACGAAGTTGTAGCGTGGAACGTCAGCGATTGTCGCCAACGGTAGCTGGAGTGCCGACCAGTGGTCGGCGCTCCCGGTCCCGGTTTCCGCAAGCTCAGAGGTAATCGGCGGCGTCGCGTTCCTTGTCGGCGTTGCGGGGGAGATTGATGTTGAACTCGGCGCCACCGTCTTCCAATGGCTTGGCCTCAATCGAACCGGCGTGGCGTTCGATAATGCGACGGCAGATGGCGAAGATGTCTTCGCGGTGTTCGTCGGGGAAGCCGATTCCGTTGTCGCTGAGAGTGATGGATTGCATCATCCCGGAGTCGGAGCAGTTGATGGAGACTTTAGACGCTTCCTTGGATCGGAAACGGATGGAATTGCCTATCAACTCCCGGAAGAGCCGCTTCAATTGGGAACGGTCGCCATTGACGGTGGCGAGATTGGAACGTTCGATGACCGTGCCGGTCCCCTTCAATTCGTCCGCCATCAGGACTTCGATTTCATCGAGCAACTCGCCGAGGTTCACCGCTGTGAATTTGCCGCCCCGGGTCTTGATGCGGGCAAAGTCGGTGGGGTCATCGAGGAGCGATTTCATGCGCGAGGAACCTTCGTTCACGAAATCCATGAACTGGCCGGTTTCCTCGAAAAAGATTTCCACCATGTCGCGGAGGATCTCCTCATTGCCCTCGACGTGCTGCATCGCGACATCCCGGTCAATGATCGGCTCGTCGGAGGAACCGGCAGCGTTGGCGGGCTTCTCTCCGGGTGTGGAAGAATTTTTCGCGTTGCCGACATGGCCGGCGACGGAACGATGGAAATCGTCTTCACAACCGAACGTTCAAAGGGCAAGCACGGTGTCTGCCGGATGGTGCCAGCCGCTGGCGTGACGGGCGGCAAGTGGCAGATGCAATCGATCAGCGGCATCGACGGCGTCAAACACGACCTCATCGAACTGCTCGATCTCGACGGCGATGGCGACCTTGATGTGATGACCTGTGAGGAAGTGAACAACCTCGGCGTGATCTGGTACGAGAACCCATTAAAGTAAGCGAGAAGGCGGGGAAATCACTGCGTCCCATTGTCTTCGCCATCCCGGCGATCTCTTCCGCGCCTTCCGACGCGACAGTTTCCTTGAATTTAACCTGCGACGCTATTTCTGAGGCGGGGTGTGATTCTGGTATTGCGCCATAAATGTATTGCCGGGTTGCTCTTAATCGTTGTCCTCATTTTCGTCTTAATCTTGGGTCGGTAACGGTTCGACAAGCCTTTGGGAATCCGGAATTGGATCTGACCTCGATTTTCAAAATAGCCGGGCGACATGAACACCTCTGGGTTTTCAAGCTCGTCCCACCACCACCCAACCGCAATCACGCCCTCTGAGGCGCCAGGGACCTCTTCCCGGTTGGCGCGCTCCGCAAAGACTGGTAAACAACTCGACTCTGCAGATGGCTGAGATTGTCAACATCGCGGCATACAAGTTTGTGGCGCTCGACGAACTGGAGACGCGTCGCAGCGAATTGCGCGAACATTGTAGCCGACTGGACCTGAAGGGAACGATTCTCCTGGCGCCGGAAGGGATCAACCTTTTCCTCGCCGGTACTCGTGTGGCGATTGATGAATTCCTGAGCTCGTTGCGATCGGATTTGGTGTTCGCCGACATGGAAGTAAAGGAAAGCCCGGGAGATCATCGGCCGTTCACGCGGCTGTTGGTGCGCATCAAGAAGGAAATCATCGCGTTCGGTGTGGAAGGAATTGATCCGGTGAATCGCCCCGCGCCGCGTGTATCTGCCCGGGAATTGAAGGCATGGCTCGACGAAGGCAAGCAGGTCACGCTCTTGGATACGCGCAACGACTACGAGATCGCGTTGGGAACTTTCGAAGGAGCGAAGGCAATCGGCGTGGATGAGTTTCGACAGTTTCCCGGGGCGGTGGATCAATTGCCGGCGGTCACGAAAGGCGAGACGATCGTGACCTTCTGCACGGGAGGAATTCGCTGTGAGAAGGCAGCACCGTACATGCGGAACGCCGGGTTCGAGAACGTCTACCAACTGGATGGTGGGATTCTCAAATACTTCGAGGAATGCGGAGGCGAACACTACCAAGGCGATTGCTTTGTCTTCGACCAGCGCGTGAGCGTGGATTCGGATCTGAAGGAAACGGATACCGCCCAGTGTTTTGTTTGCCAGGCCGCGCTCGGCCGTGAAGACCTTGCGTCTGAGAATTACGTTCCCGGCAAGACCTGCCCGCATTGCTGGCGTTCCAGCAGAGAGCTCATGCAGGGATTGTTGGAGGAACGGCGCATCGCCCTTGAGGAATGCATCGACCCGTTGCCCGGATCCATTCCCTATGAAAATCGTCGCCCCATGTGTGTGAATGCGCGATTCGATCGGGCCAGTGCCATCGATTTTCTGGTGGGAATGAACACGATTCACTCGCGTGAGGACTGGTTGGATCTATGCGCCCGGGGAGCTGTGCAAATGAACGGACGACCGATTGGTTCTGATGAAACCCTGCGCGCCGGCATGCGGCTCGAGCATGTGGCTCCCGCCACCGTGGAACCCGACGTGAACCCCAAGATCGAGTTTCTGCATGAAGACGAACACATCGTCGTGCTCAGCAAGCCCGCGCCATTGCCGATGCATCCTTGTGGGCGCTTCAATCGCAACACGTTCCAGTTCTTGCTCCGTGCTGTGTATCCAAACCTGAAAATTCGCCCGGCGCACCGACTTGATGCCAACACATCCGGCGTGGCGGTTTGCAGCAAGACGCGCGCGGTGGCCGCCAAGCTGCAGCCGCAATTCGAACGAGGGACCGTGAAGAAGAAGTATCTCGCATTGGTGCACGGCGTTCCAGCGTCCGACGAATTCGAATCACGGGCAGGGATCAGCCGCGAACCAACCGCAGTCGGCGGCAGGACGATTGATCCCGATGGATTGGATGCCCATACCAAATTCCGCGTGATTACCCGGTCGGGAGATCGATCGCTGATCGAAGCTCTTCCCTTGACCGGACGGACGAATCAGATTCGCCTGCACCTTTGGCACAGCGGACACGCCATTGTCGGGGATCCGCTCTACCTGCCAGATGGAAACATGGGTGAACAACAGACACTCGACGTCCACGCAGCACCCATGTGCCTCCATGCCGCCGAACTGGAATTCATCCATCCAATGTCTGGCGAACGCGTCTCTTTCCAGGCGCCTCGAATCTTTTGATTCGCGAATCGAGGGTTCATCTTCTGCGAGGATGTGCATAGATTTCCGCATTCATGAATTCATCAGCCCTCTCCAGACGTTCGTTCCTCAACCGTTCCGGAACCGCAGCCGCCATATTTTCCGCACCCCGGTTCAACATTCTCGCACGCAACTACGCGGATGAGTTCTCCAACCATCCCAACGAAGTCATCCGCAGGGCGCGCAGTCTCGGTTTGAGCATTCTCAAGCCGAGCAAGAAGGAGATCGAACGCGGACTGGAGATTCATCGCGAATCGCTCGTCTTCGATTCCTACGGGTTTGCTCCGCGCTGCGCGATCGACGGGAAGCGGATGGCCCAGCTCCTGCAACAAAATCCAACCGAAGTTGAAATCCAGGATCTCCGGGAAGATATGGGAATGACCCATTGCGTGACCAACGAGGTCGAACGCAAGGAATTCCAACAGGCGTGGGAAGCGGCCGGCGTCACCTGCATTTTTCAAAATGCCGGCGAAGAAGGCCAGGCGCCCATGCGCTTGATCAAGCGGCTGGCGCGGTTCACCTACCTCACCGACATGATGAAGGATTTCATCATCAAGGCCGCAACACCGGACGAAGTGGAAGGCGCGCACAAGGCAGGCAAGCGTGCCCTTTACCTCACCGGCAACGGCGTGCCCTTGACCCAGGATTGGATCTCCGTTCCCGACGAGCTGCGTTACATCAGGATCTTTTATCAGCTCGGAATACGCATGATGCACATGACCTACAACCGCCGGAACATGATCGGCGACGGCTGTGCCGAACCGGCGAACGCCGGACTCAGCGATTTCGGCAAGACCGTCGTCAAGGAATTGAATCGCGTCGGGGTGATTGCGGACATCGCCCATTCCGGCTGGCAGACCAGCCTTGAGACCGCACAGACCTCAGAACGCCCGATGGTGGCGAGTCATTCCACCTGTGCCGCGCTGTACAAGCACATCCGCTCCAAGCCGGACAACGTGATCAAGTCCATCGCAGACACCGGCGGTTATCTGGGTGTCTGCTGCATTCCGTCATTCCTCGGCGGAAATGGGGACATCGCGGTGATGATGAAACACATCGATCACATCAAGACGAAGTTTGGGGCCGATCACGTGGCCATTGGAACAGATGTCGCATATCAATCCCGCAACGCCTCCGCGCAACGAAAACTTGCCGGCAGCCGGCCGAGATTCCGCAAGCAATGGCGCTCGCTCTGGCCGGTCGGCTCCCTTGTGCCCAAGCCGCACGCCAGCATCTCGATGTCGTGGACCAACTGGCCGCTCTTCACCATCGGCATGGTGCAGATGGGGTATTCAGACAGCGACATCCGAAAGATTCTCGGCGGAAACGTAATGCGGGTCAGTCGCGCAGTATTGGAAGAAGCAAGATAAATCAGCGTCGGTGCGGACGATCTGTTCGGCGGTTTTCGGGTTTTCAAGAATTGGCGTTCGGTTGACGCATCTGTTTCTGCCAACTAAGTTCCGCGACTCATGATGGCGTCAATGGCCAAACGCAGCGCGAAGGACGCGCCCACGGAAGCAAAGATCCGCGTGGGTGACGAACGTCTGATCAAGCTGACTGAAAACGCCGCGGGCAAAGTCAGCACTCTGTTGACAAAGCAGGGACGTCCCGAGGGAGTTCTCCGCGTGGCAGTGATCGGCGGGGGTTGTTCCGGGCTGCAATACAAGATGGATCTGCAGGATCGGCCCCAGCATCGCGACATCCTGGTGGAGAGTGCCGGCGTGAAGGTCGTGGTGGACCCGAAGAGCGCGCTTTACGTGACGGGCAGTGAGCTGGATTACGTCAATTCCCTGACCGAGGGTGGATTCAAGGTCCACAATCCGAACGCCGCGACGAGCTGTTCCTGCGGGGAAAGTTTCTCGGCCTGAGCGATGGATTGCTTTGCGCTGCTCGACGAACCCCGGCTTCCGTGGCTGGATGTCGCGGCGCTGAAGGAGAAATTTCTGAAGGCATCCGCCGAGGTTCATCCGGACAAGTTTCACGACTCGGACGAAAGCGCGCGCTCAGGAGCGCACGAACGCTATACACAACTGAACGAGGCGCACAAGACCCTCTCCGATTCGAAGACCCGTCTGCGCCATCTGCTCGAACTCCAAACCGGAGAGCCGTTCCCCGACCTGCAAACACCTCCCCAGGCGTTGATGAATCTGTTCTTTGACATCGGGGCGCTATGCCAGGAGACCGATGCCTTCCTCGCGAAGAAGGAGGAAGCCGATTCACCTTTGTTGAAAGTAAGACTTTTCGAGGAAGGAATGAATCACAGCGACAAGGTACAGGCCCGCATCGGAGATCTGAATGGCAGGGTGGAGGCGCTCGATGGGGAGCTGAAGGAACTGAACGGCGCCTGGACAACGGATTGGACCGCTGCACGGGGACGGGTTGAAGAGATCTGTCGGCTGCTCAGCTACTACGATCGCTGGCGCGGCCAATTGAACGAGCGATTTGTCAGGCTGGCCACGTAGTGCGTCGGAGGTTCAAGCTTCAGCCCGAACGCCAACATCAGTTCAGACCGGCCGCATTCTTGGCGCGATCCAGCACCTTGGTCGCCACTTCACGGGCGCGGTCGGCGCCTTTGTTGAGCACCTCGCTCACGTAATCCAGGTTGTTGGCCAGCTCGTCACGCTTCTTGCGCGCTTCCTCAAAGTAGTTCCAGTAGTACTCGAACAGCGTCTTCTTCAGATCGCCATAGCCGAATCCTCCCGCCCGCAGTTTGTCCTCCGTCTCCTGCGCTTCGGTCGCAGGCGCCATGAGTTTGAGCAATTGAATCGCGTGATTCTCCTCCGCGTCCGGCTTGGCTTCATCCACTCCGCGGCTGTCCATCTGGATGGACATGATTTTTTTCTTCAACGGCTTTTGCGGGCCAAAGATCTCGATGGTGTTGCCGTAGCTCTTGCTCATCTTGTTGCCATCGGTTCCCGGAACAACCGCCACGCTGTCGCGAATCTCCGGCTCGGGAACAACGAATGTTTCGCCGTAGAGGTTGTTGAATTTGATGGCGATGTCGCGGGTGACTTCAAGATGTTGCTTTTGATCCCGGCCAACGGGAACGATATTGGAATCGAAGATGAGAATGTCGGCGGCCATCAGCACGGGATACGCAAACAGGCCGTGGTTTACCTTCTCTTCGTCTCCATCGGCGAGCTTGGCGGTCTTGTCCTTGTAGCTGTGACATCGGTTCAGGAAGCCCATTGGCGTGATGGTACTGAGCAGCCAGGTCAACTCGGTGACTTCCGGCACATCCGATTGCTTCCAGAACACGGCGCGGTCTGGATCCAGTCCGCAGGCGAGGAAATCCAGCGCCACGTCGAGGCTGTTATTGCGGCGCTCTTCAGCGTCGAAGAGCGAGGTCATCGAGTGATAATTCGCGATGAAATAATACGCCTCGCCCCGCTCCTGCAGTTCGATTGCCGGGCGCATCATGCCGAAGTAATTCCCGATATGCAGCGCGCCGGAGGGTTGTATGCCCGATAAGATTCGCATCGGCGCGGACGGTATCAAGCCAGCTTGGGCGGCTTCAACCCGGAATGCGAACGTGAGCGGGATCCGGATGTGGAACAAGCGGGAACCCTGAACCCGCCAAGACGCTGTGCTCACACAAACAACGTCATGAAATATTGTCTTTTAGAGTGGCTTGAAGTCTTCGTCGCGGAGGCCCACCAGGACTGACTTGCCGTTCGCGTCCACCCGCAATTCTCCATACTCCGCACGGTCATACCGTCCCGCGCTGCCTTCCTCGAAGAAAAACGCATTCGCACCGATTCTGATGCCGCGCCGGTGTTTGAATTGAAGGAAACATTCGTTTTCGCCCAATGGTTCCCGATCGCCTGAGCGCGCGAAGGAACCTACTTGATTTGCATCGAGACCAAGGACGATGACACCCTCCGGACCCAGGGATTCAAAACGTGCATCTCGTTCCAGCTCATATCGCAGGATCATGTAGTCGCCCTGCATCAGGGAACGAGGGTCCACCGGCGCAAGCTTGAGCAGGACAGGCTGACCGGAGCGCAGGGTCCGCTCCTTTCCGGCAATCATGAAATTGACCGTTCCAAGAACGAGCACGGTTGTGAGTGTGAGAATGACTTTTCTCATGATGAATTATGAGGTCCAGCTTTGGTCACCAAGAATCTTCGAACGACCAGCAGCAGCAGTCCGCTCCCGGCAAGCACCAGCGACTTGTACGACAAATCAATATCCAGGCTGTGGTAGTACTGAAAGATGAACGCGACCAGAAACGCGTGCGCCAAAGCGGTCACCCAACCAATGGAGCAGGCGCGACCGAGCGCGAGCAATCCGATCGCCACCAGTACCCCCGGCGTCGTGAACACGCCCAGCGCGATCAATCCCAGGAGGACAACTTGATTCGATCGTCGACGGAACCACCCCTGCTCGCGCACCACATGTCGGAGCAGCAATGCCAAGCCGATAACAATGATCGCGTTTGATGGCAGCAACAAGTGTTCGATCTCGAGCGTTCGATAGCTCCAGGACTGACGCCAGGCCAGAACCACCATCGAGTAGGGCAGCATGATCACTGCGGCCGTCGCCAGGGGCCGTAATTCCGTTCGATCCGTTCCTCGAAAAAACAACCAACCGATCAATGCCACGTGCACGGCGACGTAGACGTGGAACATCCAGAACTTCGAACTCGATTCCAGAATCCACACTTGCGCGAACAGCGAGAGCATCGCTGCTGCAAGAAATCGATACGTGGAATTCGTATGGAACACATATACGACCGAGCCAATCACCCCATGCGCCAGGATGCCCGTACCGAGATCAGCGTCAGTCAATTCCGTGAACCCCACCACCGCGAGACAATTCCCGGCGATGGCCAGAGCCAGCGCGAGTTGAGTGACGAACGTGGACCGCAATCCGCGTTCCAGCCCGACCGATGCGCCCAGCAAAATCACACCGAGCGTTAGCATGGAAGCATCCGATCTGAGCAAACCGGATACACCCAGAAACCCGAGGAAGAAAATGGCACTGAGCCACGCACCGATTCCCTGGAGCGCGCGTTGAATACTGCTCGCCTCGGATTTGCCCGCGAGATGGTTCTCAATTCGCTTCGAATTCTCCTCGCTGATGTGCTGTTTCACATCCGGGAGATTCAGCAACTCTTCGAGAGTTTTGATCACGGGTTCACCTCCGAATCCCGGGCCTTCATCAAGCGGCTCACGCGCCCGATCCACATTCCTGATCCGCTCATGACTGCCAGCGATGCAATTGAGATGGCAAGCAGCCAACCAGAATCCCAATTCAACGGTTCAAGAAGAACATCGCCGATGAAGATGAGAAGAATCACTGCCGTGTTGAAGATGACCAGGCCGATCACGTTGATGTCCGGCAGCTTGTCGCGATACCACCAGTAGAGTCCGCCGGCCAGGCCGAACCACGCCATGCCAATCACTCCACGAAGGAGCGTGATGTCATCCGCTTCCACCACGCAGTGCGCCAGAGGGAACGTCATTGGGATCAACACACCCGACACCAGCATCGGTCGCAACCAAGCGCTTCCCAGCCAGCTTTGTCCCCGCGCCGGACACCATTCGCGCGCGGCAAGAGCCAGACCGTTCAATGCGCCCAGCTGAAGACAGGACCATTCGTAAGCCACCTCCGCCGGGACGCCCGCCTGTTCCCACCTCAGGAAAAGACCGATGTTCAGAAGAACCAGCCAAAGGAACCAATGTCCGGCGAGTTGACTGGTGACCACGAAACCAAAGATCAAAGCCGACCAACCCAGAAACAACTCATACGGATCAGCGCCTGTCTGGTAGATCTGCCCGAACACCGCCAACAACACGCCGGTCATGATGGATGCCCCCACCATCAGCACTTGGCCGGTGAAGGTTTCAAAACCCTTTCGCCACGCGCATGCAACACAAGCCGCCAGTGCAAATTCGACCACGCCAAACTTCGCGAACTTGCTCATGCCCTGCCAATTGAATGCGAAGTGAAATACCACCCCCGCCAACAACAGCACCGACCCATAAACCAGCAACAGTCCCCGCCCCCAATCCGCCCGGGATCCCTGGTCCACTGCAGGAAGTGATTCCCTCGCCGCGTCAAAGGCCTCGTCGGACAACAATCCTTCCCGATGCAATTCTTCGAGGGCATGAACAGTGGGTCGCATGGTCAGGTCACGATTGGCGAACTCGGCCAGATTGCCCGCATCCCGTGCACTCCGCCAATCGATTGTTGCACGGTCCACATCGACAAAACCGATGCGCCTATTGACTCACCGCTTCGAACGGTCTAGGTTGACCTCGCAATGACTCGCAGCAATCAACGATTTTTTGAAGGTTGGTGGTTTGGCTACTTTAGCCGGCACTGACCTGCGTTGGGCTTCGTTTCTCAGAAAAGATTCACCCATTAACCGCAGGTTCGTTTCGCCTGCGGTTTTGTTGTATTCAGGGCCGGCGCGCGAATCTGCCATCCAGACATGATCATCGTACTACGACCAAACATCACGAAGAAGGCGGAGAAGGAGATCCTCTCCGAGATACGCAAACTTGGATACAAACCGCACGTCATGCGCGGCGTTTCGCGCACTGTCATCGGCGCCATTGGCGACGAACAAACCCACCACACCCTGGAGACCCTTACCGCCTTTGAGCAGGTCGAGAGCGTCACTCCAATCCAGAAACGCTACAAGCTCGTCAGCCGCGAAGCGCACGCCGAAGACTCCACCATCACCCTGCCCAACGGCGCCGTGATCGGCGGCAAGGAACTCGTCGTCATGGCCGGACCCTGTTCGGTCGAAGACGAGAAACAATTGATGACAACTGCCGAAGCCGTCGCTGAAGCCGGTGCCAAGGTGCTGCGAGGTGGAGCATTCAAGCCACGCACTTCGCCCTACGAATTTCAGGGGCTTGGCGAAAAGGGACTCAAGCTTCTGGCCAAGGCACGCAAGGCAACCGGCCTTCCGATCATCACCGAACTACTTTCTGAGAACCACGCCGACATGGTCGCCGAGTACGCGGACGTTCTCCAGATCGGTACGCGCAACGCCCAGAACTTCCAGCTCCTCATTGCCGCGGCCAAGACCGGCAAACCGGTTCTGCTCAAACGCGGCATGGCGCAGCGAATTGAGGAATGGTTGTTGGCCGGCGAATACGTCTTGTCCAACAACAACCCCGGCTTGATGTTCTGCGAACGCGGCATCCGCACTTTCGAGACCTTCACCCGCAACACCCTCGATCTCTCCGCGATCCCGATCCTCAAACGCGCCTCCCATTGCCCGGTCGTCATCGATCCCAGCCAGGGCAGTGGACGCGCCGATCTCGTCGCAGCCATGTGCAAGGGCGCCGTGGCCATGGGTGCGGACTCACTCCTCATCGAAGTCCATCCCAATCCGGCTGAAGCGTGGAGTGACGGAGCCCAACAGCTCAGCCTGGACGGCTTCAAAGACCTGATGCTGGAACTCGAACCTTTCAAGGCGGCCGCCGGTCGGGAGTAGTGGGCCGGGACCCGGTTGAGTGGTGCCTACCTCGCGTTGAATTCTCATGGCGCTTCGCGCATCAATCGGTTACCCACATCACTCATCACATGAAACCGATTCAGCGCTTCACCGCCGTGGTCCTGTTTGCGTGGCTCTCCGTCGCAAACGCCAAAGATCCCGGCAAATACAACGTCCTTTTCATCATCTCTGACGACCTGACATCGACCGCACTTTCCTGTTACGGCAACAAGGTCTGCAAGACCCCCAACATCGACAAGATCGCAGCCAAGGGAGTGCGCTTCACCCGCGCCTATTGCCAGGGCACCTATTGCGGACCGTCGCGTGCGTCGTTCATGACCGGCTATTATCCGCACGCGATCAAGATGCTCGGCTACAAGACTCCCCGGCCATTCATCGGCGATCGCGCCACCTGGTCGCAGCACTTCATGAACGCAGGCTACCACAGCATGCGCGTCAGCAAGATCTATCACATGGGCGTGCCGGGTGGGATCGAAGACGGCGGTGACGGCGCGGACGATCCGGCTTCGTGGAACGAGAAATACAACAGCCAAGGCCCCGAATGGAGAGCCCCCGGCGATGGCGAAACGCTGGAAAACAATCCGGATGGAAAGAAGCCCGCCGTGGGAGGCAATACGTTTGTCGTCGTCGAAGCCGATGGCGCCGACCTGGTGCACTCCGATGGGAAGACCGCGAAGAAGGCCGCCGAATTGATACGCAAGCACAAGGACAAGCGCTTCTGGCTGGGAGTCGGGTTTGTCCGGCCGCACGTGCCATTTGTCGCACCGCGCCGCGATTACCCCGATTTCAAACCATACAACAAGATGGTCCTCCCACCGAAAATTCCCGGCGACTGGGACGACCTCACACCGGCCGGGATCAACTACAAGACCAGCAAGAACATGAAAATGGACATCCGCCGGCAGAAGAAGGCCGTCGGTGGGTATTACGCCTCGGTTGCGTTCATGGACCGCATGGTCGGACAGGTGATGGACGCGCTGCACGAAGCAGGAATTGCCGACGAAACCATCGTCATCTTCACCAGCGACCATGGTTATCACCTTGGCGAGCACGACTTCTGGGCCAAGGTCAGTCTCCTTGACGAATCCTCGCAAGTGCCGCTCATCATCAGCGTGCCTGGCAAGAAGCCCGCTGTCTGCAGTTCCCTCGTCGAACTGCTGGATCTCTACCCGACCATCGCCGGCCTGTGTGGATTGGAGATCCCGAAACGCCTTCAGGGCAAGGACATCTCCCCGATGTTGGACAACCCCAGGCATACCGTTCGCGACGCAGCGTTTTCCACCAGCGCAGGCCGGCGCGGCTTGCTCCTGCGCACGGACGACTGGGCTTACATCCAATACGGCGAAGATGCATCCCGCGGCATCGAACTGTACGACATTCGCAAAGATCCCAAGCAATACACCAACCTCGCCCTCAATCCCGACTACGAGCAGACGGTCAACGATTTCATGAAACGCATGAGTGCCAAGATGGCCAGCCAGCGAAATAACGACCTCGGCCTCGATTATTCTGCTCCCGCGCCCAAGAAGAAAAAGACAACCTCACGAAAGAAGAAATGAAGCTCAGAACATTCCTACTTTTACTCGCCTGCCTCGGGTTGACCGCCAACGCAACGGACAAAGCCGCAACGATCCGCGTGCTTTGCTACAACATCCATTACGGACAGGGCATGGATCGCAAGTATGACGTTGAACGAATCGCCAGGGTCATCGCGAAGTTCAAGCCGGACGTGGTCGCCCTGCAGGAGATTGACGTTGGCGTCGAACGCTCGGGACGCGTTCACCAAATTCGCGAATTGGGACGGCTGACAGGCATGGCGTCGCGCTACGGCCCAACCCAACACTATCAGGGCGGTCTCTATGGAAACGGCATCCTGACGAAGCTGCCAATCCTGGACGTGGCGATCCACCCGCTGCCTTACACCGAGGCCACCAAGGAACGCACAACTTATCCACGCGGTGCAATCGCAGCAAAGTTGAAGGCTGCGAACGGAACCACCTTTCGATTCATCAGCACCCATTTCCAACACAACGTGCCAGAGGATCGCCACGAGGAAGCCAAGGCAATCAACAAACTCTTTGCAGGTGAGAAGGAAGCCACGCCGACCATTCTCGCCGGTGACATGAACGCGGCGCCCGGAAGCGACCCCATCAATGAACTCCTCAAACGATGGACGCATTCATCAAACGAACCGGACGAGCCCACCGCACCTTCGACCAAACCGCGAGCGCGAATTGATTACATCTTCCATCGTCCCGCCGATCGATTTCGGCTGATTGAATCCAAGGTGATCAATGAACCGATGGCATCGGACCATCAACCGGTATTGGCCGTGTTGGAACTGCGTTGATCGCCAGATCTGCTCCGAACAGAACGACCGAATTAAGCCAGCCCGGTCATCTCGCCGGTGCTCGTGGCGAAGGATTCGTGCTGCAAACCCAGTTGGTGCAATGCGTTCAGGTAGAGGTTGGGCAGCGGGTAATTATTTGTCTGGCTGAACGCGAGATGCCGGCCGTGCTTGAATCCCCCGCCGGCAAACAACACGGGCATGTTCCGGTTGTTGTGGCTGGAAGCGTTGCCGAGGTTTGAGGTGAGGACGACCATCGTTTCATCCAGCAGGCTGCCTTCGCCTTGTTGATGCGTCTTGAGCCTCCTCAGGAAATTCGCCCACTCGTCGATGACCGCCTGCTCGACGATCGCAAGTTGGCGGAGCTTCTCCTCGTCGCGTCCGTGATGACTGAGGCCATGGTAGCCTTCGTCGATACCGGGAAGACCGCTGACCCGCGCATTGCCGGGCATGTGCAAAGTGACGAAGCGCGTTGAGTCGGTCTGCAAGGCGAGACTGATGATCTCCAGCATGGCGCGCTCAACGGTGATGCTGTTGTTGCGGTCGGTGCGGAGATCGGCCTTGGCGAGCGGTTTCGGTTTGTTGACCCAGGCTTCATTCGCCTGCAGGCGGGATTCGAGCTCGCGCACGCTGGTAAACCAATTGTCGAGCTTCTCGCGATCGCCCCGGCCGAGTTCGCGTTGGAGCGCCTTGGCCTCGGCTCCTATCACGTCCATGACGCTGCGCCCGGCACGAATGAGCTGCGACTGCCGTTCGCGTTCCTTCGGGGAGTCATCTACGAAAAGCCGGCTGAATGCGCGACCAACATTGCTCTGCGCCGGAATCATCGCGCCATTCTCCGTGTAGGAAGGACTGGTGCTTGAGCCGGTGTTCAGGACGAGGCTCAGGAAGCGCGATTCGTGGCCGAGGTGCTTGGCCATCAATTGGTCGAGGGAAATGGTATTGCGAGTGGTCCCGCCCCGGGATTGCGGGCAGGCGGAGAAGATGCTGGATTCGGCAGAGTGCCCGCCACTGACCTTCGGATGCGAGGAACCGGACACGACGGTGAAGTGTTCGCGGATATCCTGAAGCGATTTCAAATAGCGGGACGGGCGATAGTCCGTGCCGGCATTCTCGGGAACCAGGTTCGGACCGTGAAGCCCGAGCGAAAGGCTCACGCCTACGAAGCGCCTGGCTTTCGGACCCTTGGAAGCTGCCGCAAAGGCGGGGGACATCGCGTCGAGCAGCGGAAGGCCCATGGCTACGCCCGCGCCGCGCAGGACCGTGCGTCGGGAGAGTTTCTTTCCGAGGGTAAGGGATACACGCTTCATCGGTTCACTTGGATTTGAAGATATCACTTTCAAAGGCTGCAAACAAAATGGATCGCAGGCCGAATTCATGCTTGCGGGATTGCTCGACGATTTCATCGAGAGTGTCGTTATCGCTGAACCGGGGCGTGGCTCCGGTGGCATAAGTCAGAAGGTGCCTGGCAAACGAGCGTGCAAGCAGCTCGGGCCGCTTGGCATAAATCGATTTCCATTCCCGCAGTCCGTCAAACTTCTCGCCATCGGGAGTCACGCCGGAGGGATCGATGCGCTTGCCGTTGTTGCGCCCGTAGCGCGCCCGCACAAGGCCGACTGGATCGAGATTCTCCAGGGCAAACCCAGCCGGATCGATCTTGCGATGGCAGGATGCGCAGGATTCGTTGTCGCGATGTTTGTTCAACCGATCGCGAATGCTGACCGCACCACGGATATCAGGTTCGATCGCAGGCACGTCCGCGGGCGGGGGAGGAATCTCCATCCCAAGGATGCGTTCATTGACCCAGACACCGCGGATGACCGGCGAAGTCGTCGTGCCGTTGGCGGTGACCTTCAGGATGGATCCCTGCGTGATGAGCCCGGCGCGAGGGTGGCCGCTAAGGTCGACGCGTTGAATTCCCCGGCCCGGTTTGACATTCACATCGCGCAATCCGTAGTAGCGAACCAGACGCTCATTGAGCATCGCAAAGTCGGACTGGACGAGATGGGTGACGGATTCATTCTCGTCGATCAGTGATTTCACGAAAGCACGCGTCTCATCGAGCATGGATTGCTTCACGATCTCGTCGAAAGTTCGATACAGGCGCCGATCCGGCGTGGTGAAGTCGATCTCTTTCAGGTTGAGCCATTGATCGGTGAAGCTCTCGATAAAACGCTCTGCCTTGGGATCGTCGAGCATGCGTGTCAGTTGGGGGCGGAGGTTCTTCGTCAGTTTTCCATGATCGGCGAGTTTGCGAAGCTGCGCGTCCGGCATGGAATTCCAAAGGGCGTAACTGAGGCGCGACGCAAGCGCGTGTTCGTCGAGCCGCCCGGGTTTTTCGATGAAGGTCAGGAAGCGCGGCGAGCAAAGGATGGCGCGGTAGGCAGCCCGAAGCGCATCCGTCGGCTTCTGCCCTTCCTCGTCAAGCGATGCGATTGCGAGGTCGATATAAGGATCGATCTGTTCGTCGCTGGCCGGTCGGCGAAATGCCCGGCCCGCAAAGTTGCGAATCAACCGGCGATAGACCTGCCGATCACGTGGATGCACCTTCAACCCGGCTCCATCCTCGTTCTTGAAACCGTGAAAGATGTTCTCACGGAGTTCCTCCCGCGAGCTGTTCGGATAGATCCGCTCCATCTCAATGCCGCTGACTTCGATTCCGGAAACACGTTCGCGGAACATGGAGCGGTCATCCCGGTAGCCGACGTTGCCCCCGCTGGCACCGCTCCGCGCCCGACGTTGGGAAGCATCGTTGGGTTTCAGTTCCAACATATGTCGGCTTTGGATCCATGCGGTGTAGGTCAGATCACGCTTCTCCTTCGTGGCTTCGACCAGGCCGATGGGATAAAGAATCGGGGCGGACGAACTGCACGCGCCGGATCGAAGCGTGCCCCAAACGGCGTCCTCACGCGGATTGACCGCACGCACATCCTTGAGCGTGATGCGATACCAACCCGCACTGCGGACAGTGGTCATCGGCATGCGGCCGTAGAACTGCAGGGTGATGGGCCAAAAATGAACGACGTCATCCAGATCCTGCGGCCCACGGAAATTGCCACCTCTGCGCCGGGCCATCAGGCGGGGGCCAAACTTCAAGTTCACCTTCCGCTCGCCGACCGTCGCGCGTTCGAAAGCGTGGTGGAGAACAAGATCAGCCGTTTCGAGATATCGCTGCAGGTTGTGATGGGAAAGTTGCTGGCCGATGGCAACGGTCTCGAAGCCGTGAGTGGCAGGATCTTCCGGAAGCCTCTCCTGAAGGGGCATGTCCACGCCCAGGAGATCGTGGATGGTGTTCTCGTATTCACGCCGAGTCAGCCGGCGAACATTGACTCGTCCAAGCTCTGACTTCTCCTCGCGATCGGCGACGACGAGGCGGGACTTCAATGTCTCCAGGAACGTCGCCTTCTCGCTGCTCGTGGGCCGGGATTTTTTCCTCGGTGGCATCTCGTCCGCCTCCACCCGTTCGAAGACGCGCTTCCAAGTCGCAAACTCAGAATTCCCACGAAGATCAAACTTCAGCAACCCCAAGTTGAGGTCGCCTTTGTTCGCGTCGGCGTCGTGACAATCGAGGCAGTGTGCCTCGAGGAATTTCTCAACGCCGGCCGGGACCCTCGCCAGCAAGGTCCCGGCGCTCGCGACCAGAATGGCCGCGAGTAGAGTGACATCTCGGTTTTTCAGCGCTGCATGCACAGTCTGGTATTTTGAATTCCGGGCGTAGAAGTGACCAGAGAGAAGGACGCGATTGAAGAGGGCGAGATTCAGCTGATCGGGTGAGCTTCACGGTTCCCGATTTGCCAATTGCCCGTTGTTTTCCGTTCTGCGGGAGCGGAGGCTCGCCGGGCACATTTCCGCAGGAACCCCGTTCAGAATACGCCCATCTGACGTTCAACATTTTCGCAATCCACCGACAGTCTTTCGCAATTGCCCGAAAGCACGCCGACAAAATCGCTGCAAGCTACTGGCATGTATTCGAGAGCACCAGAAAGCCGCGAGACGCAGTTTCAATTCAGACTGCCCGAGGCGAAAGACGTCAACTTGATTGGTGACTTGATGGGGAAGCGCTGGCGTCGTCCCATGGAACGCTGCCGTGACATTTGGGAGACAACGGTGGATCTCCCGATGGGGTGGTTCGTCTACGCGGTCGAGATTGATGGGCGGTTGACCTGGGATCGAGATGCCGGGAAAGCTCGCACCGCCGATGGTGAAACCTGCAGCCTGGCCTGCATAAACTGACCTCGCGCCATGGGACTCAACCCGGCCTCATTTCAGATCCCGAACGACACGTTTTCGAACCCTCGTAGTTCAGATGCGGTTCGAGCTTTCAAGGCCAGCATCAAGCCGCAGAATCTTCGACTCAGTGCGGATGGCGTCCGGGTGAAGTTGTCGTGTTCGCTTCGTGAGGCAACGCTCCAACTCCCACACTTCGGTCCGGTCCTCTGTCTCACGCGAAACGATGCGGCTCTGCTGAGTCACCTGAATCAATACCCGCCCATGACGTGTAGCCGGGAACTCGCACGTATTCTCGATCCCCACGGCAACCTGTCCTTTCGACTCAACCCCGGTGTTGAGATCAACGCTGTTCGTGAAAGCGTGGCCGGCGTAAACACCATGGGATTGGAACTGCGTAACTCATCCGGGTGCAACATTCATCGTTGTTGCCTCACGCGCGATTCGGATTGGAATGAATTCTTGCGTTTCGTTCGGCACAACCAATCCAATAACGTCGACGAGGATACCTCGCCGGCTCGCCGGTTGATGGAAGACGCTGCTGCAACGCACTCCTGGATGGACGGACTGATTGTCCGAAAACGCGAACTCCTGAACGGCACGCCCGAGATGGCGAAACGCATCGATGCCTCCGATCTTCTCGAAGGCATTGAGAGCTGTCTTCAGCAACGAAGGAATACAGCGGTAACTGTGTTCGATTGGGACGTCGTTCAATCACAGCGTTTCGTACCCACCCGATTTGAAGTTCGGGACAACGGGCACCATCTCTCCAATGAGCACACGCACTGGCAGTTCAATCCGCAGAAGATTGCCGAACTCTGGCGCGTTCGAATTACGATCGACGGTGATCCCGTTCAGGCGATTGAAGCCTACGATTGCCACGACCAGATTCTTTTCTCGTTTGTGTGACTGTCCGTTTCCGCAATCCACCGACAGTCTTTTGCAAGGCAGCGACAGAAAACACTGCCAAGTCTGGTTAGTCTGATCTTGTCCGGCGGGCGTGTGGATTTCATCTTCATACGCAACACTAATGATGGGTCCGATCCTCCTGCAAAGGTCGGTTTTGTCGCGCCCGCCGGCTCTTCTCCCCACAACAGCAACTGAACGACAGGAAATCGCAATAAAACCACAGCGTGGATTTCGAACAGTGATAGGTTCAGCACGTCTGAAAACTTAAAGATGAAAACAAATTCTCTGAAATTCTCCGTTTTTCTGGTCGCCCTGCTTGCGATCGCTGAAATTGCTGCGCTGGCCGCTGGTCCTCCGCGCCGCGGTCCACGCCGGGGCATGCCGAAGTTGGTGGACGCCGTTGCGAGCTTTGGCGCTGCCGTGGTGGATGAATATCTGTATGTCTACAGCGGGCATATTGGGAAGGCGCACGCGCATTCGCGGGACAATCTCTCGAAAAGCTTTCGCCGGATCAACCTGCGCTGGAGCGGTGATTGGGAAGAACTGCCAATCAACGAAACACTGCAGGGCCTCGCGCTCGTGCAATACAACAGGCAGGTCTATCACATCGGTGGAGTTCATGCGCGCAACGCTTCCGGTGAAGATTCGGACATGCATTCCACGGATACCTTCGCCCGTTTTGATCCGGGGACGAAGAAGTGGGTAAAACTGACGCCGTTGCCGATGCCGTGGTCCTCTCTCGATGCGGCTGTGCAAGGGAGCAAGCTCTATGTCATTGGCGGTTGGAACCTCAAGGGCGACTCCGACGGTGCGGAATGGGCGAAGAACTATTACGTCACCGATTTGGCGGTAGAACCGATCAAGTGGGAGAAGCTGCCGCCGGCGGACTTCGAACATCGGGCAATGGGCGTGGCGGCCACGGACAAGTTGGTCTATGCAATCGGCGGACTGCGCTCGGACGGCAAGATTGAAGACAAGGTGTTTATCTACAACCCGGCGAAAAAGGAATGGAGCAAAGGGCCGAAATTTCCGGCTGGCGGACGGCTCAAGGGATTTGGATCTTCCGCCTTCGGTATTGGTGACACGGTTTGGGCGAGCGGATACGACGGCAAGATTTACGCTTTGAAAGACGGCGCCAAGGAATGGCGTGACACGGATTTTAATTTGGAGACTCCGCGTTTCTTTCATCGGCTTCTTCCCACGGGCAGCGGCAAGCTGCTCTTCGTCGGTGGCGCCGGCAAAGGCGGCCATCTCGATTCGATCGAAGCTGTTGATATTGCATTGCTCAACGCCAGGTCCACCAGCTCCGTAAAGACCGGTGACGCGGCAAGAATTCAAGGCGGCAAGAAACAACGCGGTCAGAAGAACTGGACTGCTTTTCGCGGCCGCGGGAACAGCATCACCACCGCGAAGAACCTTCCGGTTGAATGGTCAGAGAAGAAAAACGTCGCCTGGTCCATCGACCTCGAAGGCTACGGTCAATCCAGTCCGGTGGTCTGGGCTGACAAGGTGTTCGTGACTTCAGCGATCGGTGATCAGAAAGAGCAGATCGTGATCGAGTGTTTCGCGCTTGCATCCGGAAAGAAACACTGGAAGCAGAGTTTTTCCGCCAGTCACAAGATTAAGAAGAGCGACTATGTCACCAAAGCCGCACCGACTCCTGCCGTCGACGGCAAGCACGTTTATGCCTTCTTCGAGAGCGGTGACGTGCTCGCGCTCACCCACAGCGGCAAGAAGGCCTGGCATCGTTCCTTTGCCAAGGAATTTGGTCCGTTTGGAGGCAATCATGGCGTGGGGAGCTCGATCGCATTGAGCAGCAAAGGAGTGGTGGTCCTCGTCGATCACGATGGTCCGTCCTACCTGATCCATCTCGACAAGAACACCGGCAAGAATCTCTGGAAGAACGATCGTGAGAAACGCGTGTCCTGGAGTTCCCCCATTGTCACGGGCAAGGGGGCCAAGGAAGAGATCATCCTCAGCTCAAACGGGATCGTGGAATCCTACCAGGCTGCCGATGGTAAACGGAATTGGTTCTACGATGGCTTGCGCATGAACACCGTTCCCTCTCCGACAGTGGCGGGTAACCTCATTGTCGTCGGCACTTCAGACAAGACTTCGGCCATCGCCATCAAACGCAATGGCAAGGGAGACGTGACCGAGTCCCACCAGGCCTGGCAGGCCGAAGACGCCTCTTCCACGTTCAGCTCTCCGCTCGTCTACCGCGGTTGTGTCTACTATGTGAACCGAGCCGGTGTCGCCTTCTGTAACGATGTCAAGACGGGCAAGCTCAACTGGTCTATCCGGCTTCCTGATTCCTGCTGGGCTTCACCCCTCGCGGCCGGGAATCTGATCTACTTCTTCACCAAGGGTGGCAGCACCGTGGTGCTTGGAGCCAACGCAAAGGAACCGGTTCACATCGCAGAATCCAAACTCGAAACCGAAGATCGCATCTACGGAATTGCAGCGGTCGACAACAACATCGTGGCCCGCATGGAATCCCGACTGGTTTGTTTGCGTAAGATGTGATCCCCATTGGAGTTCACGTTATCAGGCACGAACGTGTTTGAGCTTTCCAAGCTCGCCTCGCCAAGGCGTGAACCACGATCTCCTCTGCCCCCGTCTCTCGGACCCATTGAATACTCCGCGAACGCGTAGTGTTGAAGCGCTTCAGCGTATGATACTCGACGGGTTCCTTCCTCTGGATCGCAAACTCGCATCGTGGCGATCGCGTCACGTCGGGTCCGTGTTCCAGATGTATAACCTGCTTCCCGTTTTGACAGCGCCGCAGCGAACGGGTCGAACGGACCTTCGCCCAAGTGTGTGACACCGGCGACTCCCGGCGAACTCATCCAAGAGGACTGGACAATGCCACCAAGATCCACCCGCTTAAATGCGCGGGTTACA